>NZ_LJTB01000005.1:0-211261 GCF_001306895.1 Pseudoalteromonas sp. UCD-33C
AAGCTACTCTCTGTTACCGCTCGACTTGCATGTGTTAGGCCTGCCGCCAGCGTTCAATCTGAGCCATGATCAAACTCTTCAATTAAAAGTTTTTTGAAACCGAAGTTTCGTGCTCAATGAATTCTGTATAAATTGACTATATAGTCACTCATAAGAAATTGAGACTCTAAATTTGTTTGCTCCACTTAGTAAACTAAGCTTCGCTGTTAGAACTCAATCTGTACGAGTGCCCACACAGATGATTGCTTCATATTGTTAAAGAACGTTGCGACGTTGTCGCTAGGGATGCGTATAATACATCCTTAATTTTTCGAGTCAACACTTAATTTCAAACTTTCTTTTTAGACCGTTTTAAACCGAAGCTTTACTTAACTCTCTGCTACGTTGTTCAGCATCTTTCGTTGCTGCCCGCCGTGTCAGTGGATGCGCATTATAGGGATGCGAAGAATTAACGCAAGCACTTTTTGTAGAAAACTACTAAAAACTTACCTTTCGCGCAAAAAACAAGCTAAAGGCAGTAAAAAACACAGTTTACTGTACAAAATACAGTCAACTTTTCTCGAGAGGATCTTAAGTATTATCGAAATTAGGTAATACGCAAGTTTTTAAATAAAAAAAAGCGCCACAATCTTAGTGGCGCTTTTATCAATCAACTCTGAATTAGTACAAGATACTATATAACTTACGACGATACTTAGATGCCAAGGCATCGCCATCAGGTAAAGAAGCGATAATTTCTAGATAGGTTGGTTTTGCATCTGCGTAGTTAAGATCTTTTTTAAGTACATTAAATAGCATCTCTAAAGCTTCTTCTTTACGACCCGCGCTATTAAGAGCATTACTTAGTTCTACTTTTATCTCTAAATCATTTGGGTATTTTTCAACTTTATCCTGCAGTACTTTTATCTCTGGTGAATCTGTTGCTGCTAATGCTTGTTCACATTTTGCTTGGATATTTGTGAAATACGCATCACGTTCATTTTCTGCAACCGAATCTAATAATGCTTGTGCATCTTCTAATTTATGAATTTGAATACAGATATCAGCTAAAACTAACTTTACCCGTGTATGGTTTGGATCAAGCTCATAAGCCTGCTTTGCATAGTTAAAAGCATTATTTAAATCTTGATTGATTAACGCTTGCTTAGCTTGCTCTAGTAATAACTCGTGTTGAGCTGGTAAATGTTTGGCTAGCGCATCGCGAATTTGCTGCTCTGTTTGAGCACCCGGTAACATATCTACAGGCGCTGATTCTTTTAACATCACAAGCGTAGGTAATGCTTGTAAACCAATTTGCTGCGCAAGTTGCCCTGCAAGAGCTTGCTCAACATCACAATCTAATGTTGCTACTAATAAATGCTCACCATACTCATTTGCTATTTTCTCTAAAATTGCAGCTTGCTGATGACACTCTGGGTTTTGCGCAGAGTAAAAAGTAAGTAGCACTAGTTTTTCAGCGGACGTTTCACCCAGTGCTTGCTGCAAATTTTGCTGGGTAAGTTTTATCATATTATTCATTTGATCGATTGCACTATATAAGTATTTAGGTTTTTATATAGTGGCAAACATAACAATTACAAGCCCCACGGGTCGAGGTCATTATGAAATTATCTGCTATTTCTGCAGCTTTATTACTTCTTAGTCCATTCGCACAAGCAACAACGCTCGATTTAAATCTCAAAAAAACTATGCCTGAGATTGAAAAGCTTTATTTAGATTTACATCAATCTCCCGAGCTGTCTTACCACGAAAAACAAACAGGTCAAAAGCTAGCAAAGCAATTAAAACAGCTGGGCTTTACTGTTACTGATAATGTGGGTGGTTACGGCGTTGTTGGTATTTATGAAAACGGTGATGGCCCTACAGTAATGATCCGCACAGATACTGATGGATTACCAATTGTTGAGCAAACAGGAAAACCTTACGCCTCTAAAGTGACTGTAACAAATAATGCTGGTGCAACAGTTGGCGTAATGCATGGTTGTGGTCATGATATTCACATGAGTTCATTTATTGGCACAGCACAACAGTTAATGACACATAAAGATCAATGGCAAGGTACGTTAATGATGGTCGCACAACCTGCAGAGGAAGTAGGCGGTGGTGCAAAAGCAATGCTTAAAGAAGGGCTTTTTACTAAGTACCCTACTCCAGACCATGTTATTGGTTTACATGTAAGTGCGAGTGTTCCTGCTGGTAAAGTTAGCATGAAAACTGAGTATACGATGGCAAGTGTTGACTCTGTTGATATTACTGTAAAGGGTAAAGGCGGTCACGGTGCCTATCCACATACAACAATAGACCCTGTTGTGATTGCTTCACGTATTGTATTGGCACTGCAAACTATTACTAGTCGCGAATTGTCACCACTTGAACCGTCAGTGGTCACTGTTGGCTCAATTCATGGTGGCTCTAAACACAATGTCATTTCTGATGAAGTAAAACTACAGCTCACACTTCGCAGTTATAACCCTGAAGTACGTTTGCAACAAATCGCGGCGATTAAACGAATTTCTAAAGGTATCGCATTAAGTGCTGGCCTTGATGAAAGCTTAGCGCCTGAAGTATATGTACATGAAGATGAGTCAATTCCTTCGACTTACAATAACCCTGCACAAACCAATGTAGTGCGTTCAGCAATTGCTAATGCTATTGGTGAAGACAATGTTCTTGAAACTGAAGCTGTAATGGCTGGCGAAGACTTTGGTCTATACGGTCGTACAGAGCAGCACGTGCCAATTACTTTGTTTTGGTTAGGCGGTGTTGAACCGAGTCAATATGATGCAGCAATGCA
Source organism: Pseudoalteromonas sp. UCD-33C (assembly GCF_001306895.1). NCBI lineage: Bacteria > Pseudomonadati > Pseudomonadota > Gammaproteobacteria > Alteromonadales > Pseudoalteromonadaceae > Pseudoalteromonas > Pseudoalteromonas sp. UCD-33C. The sequence continues at coordinate 2,795 of NZ_LJTB01000005.1, forward strand.
ATCTGGCGCAACATTACCTTCTTTACACTCAAGCAAGTTTGCACCTGATTACAAGAAGGCTCTTCCTACAGGGATTACAGCGATGAGTAATGCTGCGGTTGCCCTATTCAACAAAAAATAGTTTAGGCTGACTTAGCTCTAGGCTTAGTTTTTCTTTTAAAACGTCGCTTTTGCGGCGTTTTTGGTAACTGAGCAAAGACTTGGCTGTCGCACTGCTTGGCTTGCTCAACTAAAGCATGTAACTCTGCCAACAATGGTGTTAAAAATTGCTGATAACTCATGTGTTGCTCAGCTATATTCCCTAACGATGCTTCCCACTTAGCTGTTAAGTCAGGGCTAGCAAGCTGCTCTGGTAATGTACTTATAAGAGCTTTGCCTGTTGCGGTAGCTAGAATGTTTTTACCCTGACGCTCTAAAAAGCGTCGTTTAAATAAAAGCTCAAGAATACCAGCCCTTGTAGCCTCAGTGCCTAAGCCATCAGTTTCTTTGAGGATCTTTTTAATTTCTGGGTCTTTCACATAGCGGCTGATGCCTGTCATAGCACTCAATAAGGTAGCATCAGTAAAATGCGCTGGCGGTGTCGTCATTTTGTCTACCACTTCACCTTGATTGCAATGTAGCGACTGACCTTTTTCAAGTGGCGGTAAGGTTTGCTCATCTTTTAACTCTGTTTTGCCCATTAATGTTTTAAAGCCTAAGCTAACATCTTGCTTAGCAGCAGCTTTAAAAAGCCCACCCGCAATTTCAACCGTTACTTTAGTTTCGTTAAATATATAGTCTGGATAAAACTGAATTAAATAATGACGGCAGATCAACCGATAGATTTTTTGTTCATCACTATTTAATGATGCTGAGCGAAGCTGTTTTTCAGTAGGAACAATAGCGTGGTGAGCTGCAACCTTGCTGTCATTAAAACATTTACTCCGCTTATTGGTATCAGCTTGCTTGCAAGCTTCATTTACTTGACCTTCATTATTAGTGATGGCGGCAATAATACTCGCTGCATCTTTATGATGCTCTTTTGGTAAATAGCGGTTATCTGAACGAGGGTACGTAATTAACTTATGACGCTCATACAAGCTTTGACAGGTATCTAGCACCTTTTGTGCTGGCATTGAAAAAGCCTTTGCCGCATCAATTTGTAAAGCCGACAAGTTATAAGGCAGTGGCGCTTGTTGCTTTTTTTGCTTTTGTTCAAGCTCAACTACTTTCGCTGGCTGATTAGTTATGCGTGACACAACATTTTCAGCAAGCCCTCTATGTAATACCCGCCCTTCTTCATCTTGATAAGGTTCACATGCTTTACTTGGCTGCCACTTTGCAGAAAATACTTGCTGCTGCTGAGTTTCAAGATGAGCTAATACTTCATAAAAAGGTTTCGCTACAAAGTTAGCTATTTCATTATCACGATTTACAACTAGACCTAAAATAGGAGTTTGAACACGCCCAACAGATAACACATTACCAAACCCAGCTTTTTGCCCAGCAAGCGTATAAGCGCGAGTTAAATTCATGCCAAATAGCCAATCGGCACGTGAGCGAGCTAAAGCCGATACACTCAATGGAATAAAATCGCGATTCGATTTTAAATTATTCAGCGCTTTTTTAACTGCACCTAAGTTTAAGTCGCTGATCAAGAGTCGTTGAATTTGCTGTTTTTTAACTTGGCTAAGTTTAACCTGTTCGATCACTTCATCAACCAATAGCTGGCCTTCCCTATCAGGGTCGCCGGCATGAACAATTATATTTGCCTGCTTGATTAGCTTTTTTAATACAGTGAGTTGTTTACGTGTTTTTGATTTAGGCTTTAATTGCCACTGTTCAGGCACGATAGGTAAATGCTCAAACCGCCACTTTTTAAAACTTGCATCGTAGTCATCGGGTTCTGCTTGTTCAAGCAAATGACCAATACACCATGAGACACAATCACCATTACCTAGCTCTATATAGCCATCATGCTTTTTTTGTGGTTTTGGCAGTGCATCTGCAATGGCTCGCGCCAAGGATGGTTTTTCGGCAATGTAAAGTTTCATAACGCAACACTAAATACTGTTTTTATAAACAGTAGTCTAGCACAGGATTTTTAACGAAGAAACGCCTTATGCTTGCTGGCTTCGTCGAGTAAAGAGGTAGATAAGCGGTAGGTAACATACGACCACAGTACCAATATTGATTAGCGGTAGCAGGGTCTTGTACATGTAGGTGCTGTAAGACAAATCCCAAAGGTGGCGGTCAACTAAACGGAACAACTGTAGAATGGGCGCCATTATCACAACCAACTGCCCTAAAACACTTTGCCATAAGTAGACTTTATCTTTAATACCCAAGTAAGCAATGATTGCCATCCAAGCAATATCATTAAAAGCCCAGACTACATAGCGCCAGATATAGATATCATCAAACTCTCTTAAAGCAGAATAAATAAGAGTTCCATAAAGGAAAAAAGCAGCAGTAATGATAGAGAAATAAAAAGCGGGCCAATCTTTACGAAGGTAAAAAATAATAATAGCCGGGCTCAAAATGAACACCCAGCTATTGCTTAATATAACTCTAATTTCTACAAACCAATCAGGCAAAATGCAGTGCCTTAATCAGTTTTATCATCATCACCGCCATCACCATTGCCTGGCATATAGCTATATTTATCAACTTTTTTCATTTTTATACTCCATTACATGTGTTAATGAAGTTTCACTTTAATTGATTTATTGCCTTACATCAATAGGGTCAGACTCGTGTGCTTTACCTTGCATAATAGAGATTTCAACACGGCGATTACGCTTGCGATCTTCATCGGTCACATTCGGTACAAGAGGCCTTGTTTCTGCGTGACCTACCACCATCATACGAGATTTATCAAAACCGGGCGCTTTTTCCATTTCACTGGCAACTGCCACCGCACGTTTTGATGATAAATCCCAATTATTAGTATAAAGTTCATTCGATACTTGGAAGTCATCAGTGTGACCTGACACGGTTATTTCACCCGGCACATCTTTTAACAGCGTAGCAATATCACGAATAATAGGTTTAAATTTTGGCTGTAAAAAAGCACTACCTGATGGGAATGAGCCATTCTCACGGATACGAATAATAATTTGCTGACCTAATGACTCGAGCTCAATCGCACCATCCATAATTTGCTGTTCTAGTTGCTGAGCAATTTTCTTCACAAGTTCATTTGTTTGTTCTTGATCAGCTGCTGAAATTGACTGTTCTAAAGCTTGTTGCTGAGCCGTACTTTGCGATTCACCACCACGTTTATTACCGCGCTGTTCTTGTCGACCACCGGCAGAGCTTTCGTCGCCAGCCTGAAACTCAAGCATTTGTTGCGTCATTTCTACGGTTTGTTGTTGAATCGTTTCAATAGGAGTGGGTTCAGGTTTACCCGGAGTGAACTCCATGGCAATGACCGAGGTTCCCTTTGGAATATCTTTTACTTCAATTTTATTTTGTACACCGAAAGCAAACTTCATGGAGCCGGCAATTTGCTTAAACTTCAGTACGTCCATTTCTGAGAAAGCAAGCAAGAGTACAAAGAAGCACATTAATAATGACATTAAATCTGCGAAGGTTCCCATCCACGCGGGTAAACCCGGTGGTGGACATTTGCACTCTTGATCTGACATGCCCTACTCCTCGGTATCAACTTTACGTTTTGATTCAGCTAAGTAGTTTTTCAAGATACCTTCAATTACTTTCGGGTTTTGACCATCTTGAATACCTAGTACCGCGTCGAGAATTAAACGTTGATTAAGCGCTTCCTCGTCTTTACGTAGCTCTAGTTTTACCTGAATTGGAATAGCAACAACGTTTGCTAAGAACGCACCATAGAGAGTAGTTAAAAGTGCAACCGCCATTGCAGGGCCGATTGCTTTTGGGTCATCCATGTTTGATAACATAGCAACCAAACCGATTAGCGTACCGATCATACCCATCGCAGGGGCAATATCGGCAAGTGATTTAAATAACCCAGCCCCTAGTTCATGACGGTTAGCTGTAAGAGAAATATCTTTTTGTAGGGTGGCACGAACAACATCAGCATCATGACCATCCACTAACATATCGACCCCTTTGCGCATAAAACCGTTGGGGATTTCGGCTTCTTCTAATGCTAAGAAACCACCTTTACGTGCTGAATCAGCTAATTCTACTGCTTTTTCAATTAATTCTTCTGGAGATTCGATTTTGAACATAAAGGCTTTTGCAGCGACTTTACCTATGCCCAAAAATTGCCCCATAGTGAAATTCGATAATACGATAAAAATCGAACCACCAAATACAATGACCACCGAAGGCGTGTTGTAAAACATTGCAACTTGGCCGTCACTACTTAACACCATCGACATAGCAATTAAGCCTATGGCACCAAGAATACCTATTATGGTTGCTAAATCCACATACCCCTCCAGAGGAACAATTACACGACACCCTCAGGTATCAAATTTTTATTATTAACTGCTTATCGGCAAGCAGTTGAAATACTTAAATCATTAAATGAATTAATTTTATTTTAATGTAAGATTTTTAAGCTACAAGTTTAAGCTGTATCTAAAACCGTAAAAATAGCATATTGAAAATGGATTATGCGTAAAAAAACACATCATTCTTTGACCTAGTTTAGCATTCCCCCTAAAATTGGCCTCACTTTCTAACAGCTATCGAGGCCACAATGGCAACAAAGAAACCAGAAAACTTAAGCTTTGAAGAAGCGCTGGATGAATTATCTCAAATTGTTGCACAAATGGAGCAAGGTGAATTGTCACTAGAACAATCGCTAAAACAATTTGAACGCGGCATTGCACTGGCGAATGCTTCGTCTGGTAAGTTACAGCAAGCCGAACAAAAGGTTGCCATTTTAATGGGTAACGATAGCCAAGCTCCTCTTAGCAATTTTGATTCAAACTTGGACTAATTAAGTGCAATTAAAAGAACAACTACAACGCGCTCGTGAAGACGTTGAAGCACATTTAAATCGCTATTTCGAACTACCACTTAATACCGAAAAAACCATCAAAGAAGCCACCCATTACGGTGTTTTAAATGGTGGTAAGCGCTTACGTCCATACCTTGTATACGCAACGGGTCGAATGATGGGCGCAGACAAGGCCGATCTTGATATTCTTGCTGCCGCTATTGAGTGTATTCATAGCTACTCTTTAGTCCATGATGACTTACCTGCCATGGATGATGATGACTTAAGACGTGGCCGCCCTACCTGTCATATTGTTTATGGCGAAGCGCAAGCCATACTCGCGGGCGATGCATTACAAACGCTGGCATTTGATTTAATTGCCAACCATCAATTTGCCGTTCCTGCGAGCCAGCAAGTAAAAATGATTGCCTCATTAAGCAAAGCCTCAGGTATTGAAGGTATGGTAGGTGGGCAAGCACTGGATATTGAAGCGACCGATAAAGAAATTACCGTTGCGCAGTTAGAGCGCATTCATCAGCTAAAAACGGGCGCCTTGCTTAATTGTGCTATTACACTCGGTGCATTGAGTGCAAAAAGCTGTGATGAACATACTCTCGCGCAATTAAACCTATTTGGCCAAGCAATAGGGCTAGCTTTTCAGGTACAAGACGATATCCTTGATGTAGAAGCTGATACTGAAACATTAGGTAAGCCACAAGGCTCAGATATTGCGGCTAATAAAGCAACTTACCCTGCTTTATTAGGTATGGCTGGTGCAAAGCAAAAAGCACAAGATTTACTAGCTCAAGCTCATCAAGCTCTTGAGGCAATTGATTACGACACCAGCGAACTGGCGAGCCTTGCTAGCTATATCGTTGAACGTAATTATTAATGCCTAAAAAAGAAAGACAAAATAACTAAAAAATCAGAGCAGCAATGGGCTATAATGCACTCTGGTTAGCGAAGGATGTATAAAAAATCATGACACTTGATAGTAGCAAGTATCCATTATTAAGTTTGGTTGACGAACCAGCACAGCTGCGTGATTTAGCGCAAGACAAGTTACCTGCGTTTAGTAAAGAGTTACGCGAATACCTACTTAATTCAGTTTCGCAAAGTAGTGGTCATCTAGCATCAGGTTTAGGCACTGTTGAACTAACCGTTGCGCTGCATTATGTTTATAACACTCCTGAAGATCGTTTAGTATGGGATGTGGGTCATCAAGCATATCCGCACAAAATCTTAACGGGTCGTCGTGACCAAATGCATACTATTCGTCAAAAAGACGGTTTGCACCCTTTCCCATTCCGTGAAGAAAGCCCTTACGATACATTTAGTGTTGGCCATTCGAGCACCTCTATTTCAGCAGCCTTAGGCATGGCCATTGCTGCCGAAAAAGAAGGTAAAGATCGTAAAACAGTTGCTGTTATTGGCGATGGTGCGATCACTGCTGGTATGGCATTTGAAGCGATGAACCACATGGGTGATGTTAACCCTAACGTGTTAATTATCTTAAACGATAATGAAATGTCAATTTCAGAAAACGTAGGTGCACTAAACAATCACTTTGCCCGTATTTTATCTGGCAGCTTCTACACCAATATTCGTGAAGGCAGTAAAAAGCTTCTTTCTGGTTTACCGCCAGTGAAAGAACTTGCTAGCCGCATGGAAGAACACTTAAAAGGTATGGTCATTCCGGGCACTTTCTTTGAAGAGTTAGGCCTTAATTACATCGGCCCAATTGATGGTCATGATGTTAATATGATGGTAGATACCTTACGTAATATGCGTAACCTTAAAGGCCCGCAATTACTACATATTAAAACGCAAAAAGGTAAAGGTTATAAGCCTGCCGAAGCGGATCCAATTGGTTACCACGGCGTACCAAAATTTGATCCGAGCATGTCAAAACTACCAAAATCTAAACCTGGCGCTGCGACATTCTCAAATGTGTTCGGTGACTGGTTATGCGATATGGCAGCCCAAGACGACAAGCTAATGGCAATTACCCCTGCGATGCGTGAAGGCTCAGGCATGGTACGTTTTTCTAAAGAGTACCCAGCGCAATACTTTGATGTAGCAATTGCTGAGCAACATGCTGTAACACTTGCAGCTGGTCTTGCTTGTGAAGGGTTGAAGCCTGTTGTCGCTATTTATTCAAGCTTTTTACAACGTGCGTACGACCAACTTATCCACGATGTAGCATTACAGAACTTACCCGTTTTATTTGCTATTGACCGTGCCGGTATTGTTGGTGCTGATGGTGAAACTCACCAAGGCGCCTATGACTTAAGCTTTATGCGCTGTATTCCTAACATGATTATCATGGCGCCTAGCGACACTAACGAGTGCCGCCAAATGCTTTACACTGGCTACCAATGCAATCAACCTGTTGCTGTTCGTTACCCACGTGGTAGTGCCGGCACCTGTGAGGTTGAATCAACCATGAGTGCAATTGAAATTGGTAAAGCGCGTAGCATCAAACAAGGTAATAAAGTGGCCATATTGTCGTTTGGTACGCTGCTAGAGAACGCCAAGGTAGCTGCAGAAGAGCTTAACGCAACAGTTATTGATATGCGCTTTATTAAGCCTCTTGATACTGACGCTATCAGTGAATTACTCGGCAGTCATGATGTCATTGTTACCCTAGAAGACAACGCCATTGCAGGCGGTGCGGGTTCTGCTGTAAATGAATACTTAGCTGCAATCAAAGCGGATGTGACTATCTTAAATTTAGGTATTCCAGATGAGTTCATTAAGCATGGTACGCAAGATGAAATGCACGCCGAAATGGGCCTAGATGCTAATGGTATTTTAACTAGCATCAAAGCGTTCATGGCTTAAGCCAAACAGCATTCACTAAAAAGGAGCCTTAAGGCTCCTTTTTTAATACCAATAGAAACGCTAGCGCATCCAAATTTTAATATCGGCTAAACCATTAGCTTGTAGTGCACTAAGCTGCTGATCAACATTGTGGCTTTGTTCGAACTCAAAGGCATCTAATTGCTCGTCAAAGGTAATGTTGGCAACGCCATCACCACCGCGCTTTTTCACTTGATGCAATGCAATATCAGCAAGGTTAACTGAGGTTTCCCAACCAATAACTTGGCCACCTAATAAAGGTAAAGGATAGAAAGACCAGCCAACCGACGCAGTAATAGTGGTCGATTCTCCATTCGGTAATCTAAATGGGTTTGCTGCAATTGCTTCACATAAATCGGCCACATAATTGTCTATTGCTGTGCGTTTGAAATCACGTAGTAAGAGTAAAAACTCATCGCCACTCCAACGTGCAACATAGTCAGAACCTTGAGTACGGCTATTCAGTAAAGTCGCCATTTGCTGTAAGCAGCTATCGCCGGCGAGCGGGCCATATGCATCATTAATGCGACTGAAGTTATCAAAGTTAATTATCAATAGCACGAGCGACTTACCCTGCGCTTGCAATGATTGCGAGTTACGCTGGAAGTGTTCGATATCTTTAGGGAGCTGATCAAACAAGAAGCGGCGGCTACGTAGGCCTGTAAGCTCATCTGAGTGACTAACTAACTTAAGCTGTGAGTTCACTTGATTAAGCTTATCGTTAGCTTCTCGAAGCTCTACGGTACGTTCTGTTACTAAGCTTTCAAGGGCTAATTGCTTACGTTTCTCTTGCGCTCTAAATACCCAAAATACAAGGTAGAACAGTAAAATAAAGCTACTAGTGATCAAGAGTCTAAAATAAATAGTCTCATCAAAACGGCGCGGCACTACAAAGCTGTACTCAGTACGACGTGCTTTTTGCCAATCTTCACCACGGCGTTTTGCTTCAAGTTGGAATAAAAACGAACCCGGCGGTAAGTTGGTATAGATTGCCTCACGACGAGTATTGGCATAACGCCAGTCACTGTCTAAGCCACTTAAACGGTAACGGAACTCAATACTTGAAGGAGCATAATAATCAATCGCAGTGTATTTTAACGTTACATCGCGTTCATCAATTTGTAGCTCTGGCTTACTGCCTAAAGTAGCTGTACTTAAATGACGAAGCGGCGTGATCAAGCTTTCAATGCGAGGCTTAAGTGCTTGTACACCAAAAAGCTCAACGCTCTTTGGTATTTCTACCACACCTTGTAGGCTTGGATACCAAATAGAGTTACCTGTATCTGCTACAGCATCATGACCCAGACCAGCACAACACTGACTTGCTTTACCATCAAGTTGACGGTCGAACGATGAGATCACTTGTTCTACTTTTAAGCTCTCGATATCAGTACCAAACTGCTCGACTGGCATGCGGTATACACCCTTCATGGTACTGACCCAGATACGTTTTAATTGCTTGTCGTAAACAAGACTAAAAATAGAGCCATACGGCAGACCGTCTGTCGCATCTAACTGACGCCACTGGCCTTTGGTACTGCGATAAAATAAACCATCGTTAAGTGAGCCAATTAATATCCCCACCCCTTCAATATTCAAAATACTGGTAACGTAGGCACTTTCTAAGCTGGTTTGGTCGCCAATTTTTTCAATCCCGCGGTCGGTAAAGTAATAAGCCCCTTTACTGGTGCCAATTAAGCCAAAGTTTTGCTCATCCAGAACATAGGTAATAAATTTACTGCTTAAGAATGCATTGTATGCAAAGGGTGTTAAACCACCGTAGCTTAAGCGGTACATACCACGGCCAGTACCGAGCCAAAAACCGCCTTTGCTAGAACGACTAATTGCGAATACAGGGTTATCGCGCAGTGCTCGCCCCGGCACCGTATACAAGTTTTGGTTTTCGTAATAAAACACACCACGGCCTGTTGCGATGTACAAACGATCACCGTCAAACTGTAAGTCGTGCACTGCTGCTCGACCAAACTGATTACTCGGAATTTGATTTACAAAATTCTTGTTGTAATCGAAGTAGCCAACACCGCTGCGGTTAGCCACCCATAATTTGCCATCAGGTGCTTGGCTAATCGCCATCACCGCTTCGGTCATATTTGAGATAGCTGAGTGACGTTCAATACGTCCTTCGTGAGCAAGCCATAAGCCTTCACTGAAGCTTGCCAGCCAAATGTTATTTTGATTGTCACGGAAAATATCGGCAAACCAAATGCTTTGATCGAGCTGGCTTGGCTCAACCCATTGCCAATCTCCTGAATTATCACGAAATAACAGTCGGCCATAGGTCGAAATCCAAAGCGCACCATCTGAGTCGCTCATAAACTTATAAACGGCAGAATTACTGGCATTTGGCAGTGGGAATGGGCGCAGCTCGTCATCTAAATCAAGAAAGTAAGCACCCAGCTCTGAAGCAAGGTATAAATTCCCTTCTAGCCAAGCCATGTCATGAATAATGGTTTGTGCTAAACGCTCAGGTAATGAAACTTTGGCAGTCAGCTCTAATCGTAACTTTGCAAAGTCAGAAGAGGTATTGGTTAAACGCAATAAGTGACGCTCATTGACCAGCCAAATGCCTTCTGGCGACAACGCCATTTGGCTCACTGAACCCACAATTTGCGTAATAGCAGTGGCATTAGATACCGGTACAATTAACGCTGAGTTTTGATTGAGTGTGACTTGATTTCGAGCAACGTAATAAAGGCCATTCGCTGCAATCCATATACTGCCTTTGGAGTCTTCAAGAATATCGCGAACCGGACCTTTAACGTTAAAGGTTTGCGACATCATGGTTTTAGGATCAAGTGTTACCAAGCCATTTTTGGTACCAACCCAAAGTAACCCAGTACTATCAACTAATAGCTTGTTAATACCATTACTTGGTAGGAAATCGCTGTTTTGCGTATTGAAGTTAGTGAAGGTGTTACCATCAAAGCGGCTTAAGCCAAACTGAGTGCCCAGCCACATATAACCTTGCTCATCTTGAGCAATGCTTTTTAAAGATTGCGATGGCAAGCCATTTTGGATGTTCCACTGTTTGACGACATAGTCAGTAATAGATGCAAACGCAGACGTGCTGCAAAGCATCAACAAACAGACAACTAGAAATCGCATCATATACTTGCCACCAAGTAACACTTAACTCATCGTTTAAAAAGGCAAATAGCCTGCTTTAAACAAGGCTTGAACACAAATTAATGAAAATATACCTGCTAAAATATCATCAGCCATGATGCCCAAGCCACCGTGTAAACGTCTATCTAGAATTCGGATAGGGCCTGGTTTAGCGATATCAAAAAAGCGGAACAATAAAAAACCAACCAACAGTGACTGCCAACTCAGTGCAGCACCAATCATGGTGATATAATAACCAGCAACTTCATCCCAAACAATGGCTGGATGATCATGTACCCCTAAGTCATCTGCTGTTTTACCACATGCCCAAATACCAAATACACTGATCACGATGGCAAACACAATCTGTAACCACAGTGGAAAGTACATAGTAGTAAAAATAAATGGCAAGGCAGCAAAGGTACCAAAGGTGCCAGGTGCTTTAGGGGCAAGGCCTAAGCCAAAACCCAAACCAAAAAATTGGTGTGGGCGTTTTAAATTGAATAATCGGTTACTGCTCAAACCGGCTCCTTCGTAAAGTGCTGAAAGCCCTTACCTTGATAATTAAATTGCTCACCATCAAGTAATAGCTCAATCTCACCTTCGCCACTTTTAATTTGACCTACACAACTTGCTTCAACACCATATTGGCGTAGCTTCATATCAACCATGCTTTTATTGCTTTCTGGCACAGTAAACAGCAGCTCGTAGTCGTCACCGTAATTTAAGATATAGTCAAATTGCTCTGCTCGTGGAATCGACGAGTTTAATGCATCAGAAACAGGCACTTTATCAACATTGATCACCGCACTAACTTGCGATAGCGCTAAAATATGGCCCAAGTCAGCTAATAAGCCATCGGAAATATCAATTGCTGCAGAGGCAGCGCCTCGCAGAACCTGACCAGCTGCAACACGTGGAGTCGGATAATCAAAGCGATTATTTAAATAGCTTAAGTGTTCAGGGGCGATATCGAGGCCTTGTTTACGGGCTTCAATGGCTACACCAGCATCACCTAATGGACCTGTTACATAAATCCAATCGCCAACTTTAGCACCGCTACGGCGCAGTGCTTTGCCTTCAGGCACGATACCTTTAGCACAAATCGTAATAGTTAAAGGGCCTTGAGTGGTATCACCACCAATGATTTGCACATTGAAGTATTCTGCAATTTCATGCATGCCTTCAGTGAACTCTTCAAGCCACTCTATATTTGCTTCAGGCAAAGTTAGGCCTACCGAAATCCACGTAGGTTCAGCGCCCATTGCCGCAAGATCACTTAAGTTAACAGCTAAAGCTCGATGCCCAAGGGCACGTGCAGAGATGTCATCAAAAAAGTGTACGCCCGCAACTAAGGTGTCTGTTGTTACCGCCAATTGACAGTTTTCAGGCACAGTTACTAAGGCACAATCGTCACCAATACCTAGGTTAACATCACGGCGAATAATGCCACGCCCCTTAAAGTAACGATTGATTAGTTCAAATTCCTTCATACACAAAAAAGCCGGCCCAAGCCGGCTCTCCTTTACGGGGTTACTTACTTACGCAGTTCTTTCACTGCTTTATCAAGTACACCGTTGACAAACTTATGGCTGTCTTCAGCACCAAACATCTTAGCAAGCTCAATGCCTTCATTGATTGCCACTTTGTAAGGTACGTCTTCACGGAATTTCAGCTCATAGCCAGACAGACGTAAAATTGCTTTTTCGACCATGTCTAACTCATCAGCTGGGCGTGCTAAATGTGGTGCAACGATTTCATCTAATTGCTTACAGTTAACAACAACACCGCGTGCTAGGTCTTTGAAATATTCGACGTCGATCTTAGTCACATCATTTTCAATTAACATTTGCTGTTCAATATCAGCAATTGGGTTACCGCTTAACTGCCAAGAGTATACGGCTTGAAGTGCTAAGATACGTGCTTTACGTCTTGCTGCTGGTTTCACAGAGATTCCTTAAACTTAAATTTTGTCTAACACATTAACCATTTCAAGCGCACCTAAAGCAGCTTCGCCGCCTTTGTTACCCATTTTGGTACCTGCGCGCTCAATTGCTTGCTCAATGCTTTCAGTGGTTAATACGCCAAATGCAACCGGGATATCATACTCAAGAGATACTTGCGCAAGACCTTTGTTTGATTCGCCAGCGACTAAATCAAAGTGTGGTGTACCACCTCTGATCACTACGCCTAGAGCGATGATTGCATCGTGTTCTTTCTTTGCTGCAACGCGTTTCGCTGCTAAAGGTAATTCAACGGCACCTGGTACGTAAACAACTGTAATGTCGTCTTCAGATACGCCACCTGTGCGCTTAAGCTCATCAACAGCACCTGCTAATAGGCTGCTACCAATAAAGTCATTAAAGCGAGAAATGACAATGGCAAATTTTTTGCCCGGTGCGTATTTGTTACCTTCAATAATTTTCATTTAATAACCCTAAAAAATAAGTTTAAGCGGTTGCGATTGCGCAAAAATTACGGCGCATAATACCACAAAAATATAAAAGTAGCCTAGTAAATCTGTTTTCCCTAATTAAGAGCGAGGCTCAACGTAGTCAACCACTTCTAAGTGGAAACCAGATAACGCATGGTACTTCTTAGGACGGCTCATTAAGCGCATCTTTTCAATACCTAAATCAGCCAAAATCTGCGAGCCCACACCCACAGTACGCGATGTACCTTGGAATTTACGATGGCTCACATTTTCGCCAGCATCTTCAGCGGCAAAGGCTTTAACGGTTGCTTCTAGGTCTTCTGTTGACTCTTGTTTACCCAAGATAACCAGCACACCGTTGTGCTCAGCGATATAAGCCATCGCATCTGATAAGCCCCAGCTACGATCAGCACTTCTATCTGATAATAGAATATCGTTAAAGGTACTTTGTAAGTGAACACGTACTAACGTTGGTTCGTCTTTCGATACTTCACCTTTTTGTAAAACATAGTGAAGCTGACCATCAATGGTGTCTTTGTAGGTCACTAAATCAAACTCACCGTGATCTGTTGGCAGTTTACATTTAGCAACGCGCTCAATGGTGGTTTCGTTTAGGTTTCGGTATTCGATTAAATCTGCAATGGTGCCAATCTTTAAGTCATGCTCTTTAGCAAATACTTCAAGATCAGGGCGACGCGCCATGGTGCCATCTGGGTTTAAGATTTCAACAATCACAGATGACGCCTCAAGACCCGCTAAACGCGCTAAATCACAACCTGCTTCAGTATGACCTGCACGTGTTAACACGCCACCAGGCTGCGCCATAATTGGGAAAATATGCCCTGGCTGAACGATATCGCTCGGCACGGCACCTTTAGCGATTGCGGCTTGAACGGTACGTGCACGGTCGGCCGCTGAAATACCTGTAGTTACACCTTTCGCCGCTTCAATCGACATAGTGAAGTTAGTTGAAAAAGCTGCACCGTTATTTTTCACCATCAGTGGTAATTCTAACTGCTGACAACGCTCTTGTGTCATTGTTAAACAAATTAAACCACGGCCATGTGTTGCCATAAAGTTGATAGCATCAGCACTAATGTGCTCTGCTGCGATGATTAAATCGCCTTCATTTTCTCGGTCTTCATCGTCCATTAAAATAACCATTTTACCGGCTTTAATGTCATCGATAATTTCTTGCGCGCTGTGTAAATTCATAATGTGCCCATGAGAGTATGATTAATAGTGACGTATCTGTGCTTATTTAATAAAGCCAGCTTGTGCTAGCAAGCTCATTGATATGTCTGAACGGGAAGGTTGTTCAGCCCCTTTAATTAGGCGCTCTAAATAGCGAGCAATCTGGTCAACTTCTAAGTTCACCTGAGTCCCCACCTGAAATTCTGCAATCGTTGTTTGCTCTGCAGTATGCGGAACAATCGTCAGCTTAAAGCGATTTTGCTCAACCTCGTTGACGGTTAAGCTAATGCCATCAATACACACCGAACCTTTGTACGGAATGTACTTCATTAAATCATTGTCTGTGCTTAACCAGTACTCGGTTGCACGAGCATTAGGACTAATACTTTCGACAGTCGCAATACCATCAACATGCCCTGACACTAAGTGCCCACCTAAGCGAGAAACCGGTTGCATGGCTTTTTCGAGGTTAACTGTTTGACCTTTTTTATAATGTGCAAACCCAGTTAAGCTAATTGTTTCGTTTGATAAGTCAGCACTAAAACCATCGCTATGTTTAGCGACAACCGTTAAACACACACCATTGGTGGCAATACTGTCACCGAGCTTGACGTCTTTCATATCCAAATTAGGGCTTTGAATACGAATAGCTAGATCACCTTGCTTTTGTGTTAGTTCAACAATTTTACCTGTTGCTTCAATAATTCCAGTAAACATAGTGCTACTCTTTATTTTCAATGTCTGTGGCTTGCTTTGCTTTTATCGCTGTTAAGCGAATATCATCGCCAATCATCACTGTATCAGTAAAGGTCAGTTCAGTGATATCACTCATCATGGTGACTTCTGCAAAGTTTAGTAAGCTTTTGCCCATATCACCTATTAACTTAGGGGCAATATAAACAATGTATTCGTCAATTAAATCTTGCTCTGCGAACACCCCTGCAAGGGTTGCACCCGCTTCGAGCCAAATATGATTAAATTGTAGTTCAGCAAGACGCTTTAAAACCGCCGATAAATCAACTTTATTGTTATTTGCTGGCACCACTTCGTGTTTAACAAAGTGAGGCCACTTGGTATGATTATCAAGCGACGTGGTAAAAATTATCACCGGGCTCTCGATGCTGAATAACGCAAGTTCAGGCGTTAACCTGTTTTGTGAGTCAATAATGATTCGGGTTGGTTGGCGCAAAGGCAACGAGGTTGGCATGGTAAATGGCAACTCATCAACACGGACATTAAGTTTGGCATTATCAGTAATAACGGTGTCTGCACCGGTTAGGATAGCACAGCTTTGCGCACGAAATGCTTGCACATCTTGGCGCGCCTTAGGGCCTGTTATCCATTTACTTTGGCCGTTATTTAGCGCTGTTTTACCATCTAAACTACATGCCATTTTACAAGTCACATATGGCAATCCAGATTCCATACGCTTTAAAAAACCTTTATTTAAATCGCGCGCTTGTTGTTCAAGTAAACCAGATGCAACGCTAATACCGGCGTCAGCTAAAATTTGTAGGCCGCGACCACTCACCGCAGGGTTTGGGTCAACCATAGCTGCAATGACCTTACTTACACCTGCTGCTTTTAAACCTTCGGCACAAGGTGGAGTGCGCCCATAGTGACTACAAGGCTCTAAAGTCACATATGCAGTGGCGCCTTTCGCGTTGTCGCCAGCTACAGCCAAGGCATTCACTTCAGCATGGCCCTGCCCTGCTAATTGATGAAACCCTTCACCGACTATTTCGCCATCTTTAACCAAAACACAGCCAACATTCGGGTTTGGCGTCGTAGTAAAACGACCTTGTTTAGCAAGCTCAATGGCACGCGCCATGTAAGCTGTATCAAGCTCTGTAAACGACATGATTAATCACCTAAACGAGCGATCTCTTCACCAAACTCGCGAATATCTTCAAATGAACGATAAACCGATGCAAAGCGCACATAGGCTACTTTGTCGAGTTTCTTTAGTGACTCCATGATGCATTCGCCAATTAAATGGCTAGAGATTTCACGCTCACCCGTAGCACGAAGTTGAGATTTAATAATGTTAACGACTTCATCGACCTGCTCAGTGCTCACTGGGCGTTTCTCTAAAGCGCGATGCAAGCCATTCAGTAATTTGTCTTCATTGAATGGTTCGCGGCTACCATCTTGCTTGATGACTCTTGGCATCACAAGTTCAGCGCCTTCAAAGGTGGTAAAGCGCTCATGGCATTCGTTACATTCACGTCGACGTCTCACTTGGTGACCACCGCCAACTAGTCGAGAATCAATTACTTTAGTATCTTTTGCGGTGCAAAAAGGGCAATGCATAGGGTTCAACTTCCGTTTATAAAAAACAAAAAAAGGCCGCTTAGTAAGCGGCCTTTATAATAGCAAAAAACAACGCTATTGTTATCTTAATTACGGTTTAACTAGTAATTAAGCGTAAACTGGTAATTTTTTACAGATAGCTTTAACTTTCTCTTTTACTTCTGCTTGTACAGACTCATCGTTGATGTTGTCTAGTACGTCACAGATCCAGCCTGCAAGCTCTTTTGACTCAGCTTCTTTGAAGCCACGGCGAGTAATAGCCGGAGAACCAATACGAAGACCAGACGTTACAAACGGTGAACGTGGGTCGTTTGGTACTGAGTTTTTGTTTACAGTGATGTTTGCGTTACCTAGTGCAGCGTCAGCATCTTTACCTGTGATATCTTTATCGATTAGGTCAAGAAGGAATAAGTGGTTGTCTGTTTTACCAGAAACAACTTTATAGCCACGCTCTTGCAGTACTTCAACCATTGCTTGTGCGTTCTTAACAACTTGCGCTTGGTACGCTTTGAATTCTGGTTGTAATGCTTCTTTGAAAGCAACCGCTTTAGCAGCGATGATGTGACATAAAGGACCACCTTGACCGCCAGGGAAAACAGCGCTGTTTAGCTTTTTGTAGATCTCTTCATCTCCACATGCAGAAACGATTAGACCGCCACGAGGACCTGCTAATGTTTTGTGAGTTGTTGTTGTAACAACGTGTGCGTGAGGGATTGGGCTTGGGTATACACCAGCCGCGATAAGACCAGCAACGTGAGCCATATCTACGAATAAGTATGCACCTACTTTATCAGCGATTTCACGGAATTTAGCCCAGTCAACAACGCCTGAGTATGCAGAGAAACCAGCGATGATCATTTTTGGCTTGTGCTCTAATGCAAGTGCTTCAACTTGAGCGTAATCAATTTCGCCTGTTTCGTCGTTTAGGCCGTATTGAATTGCATTGTACGTTTTACCAGAAAAGTTAACGTGTGAGCCGTGAGTTAAGTGACCACCATGAGCTAAGCTCATACCTAGTACTGTATCGTGCGGCTGAAGAAGAGCTTGGAAAACAGCTGCGTTTGCTTGTGAACCCGCATGTGGTTGAACGTTAGCGTAATCTGTGCCGAATAATTCGTTTGCACGGTCAATTGCTAATTGCTCAACAACGTCAACATGCTCACAACCGCCATAGTAACGTTTGCCTGGGTAACCTTCAGCATATTTGTTGGTAAGCTGAGAACCCTGCGCTTCAAGTACGCGTGGGCTACAGTAGTTTTCAGACGCGATCAGTTCGATGTGCTCTTCTTGACGAGCCGTCTCTTTATTGATGGCTGCAAATAACTCTGGATCGAAATCCGAAATATTCATGCTACGTTCTAACATGGGGTCTCCTAAGGCAACGTGTATGGTGTTTTTTAAAGGCTGTATTGTACGCTTAAAACGCACTTTTGCCTATCTTGTAAAGATGAACATATTTAAACAGGGATTGAATTTATTTCACAGTGTTTTAATAATGATATTTTTTTATTGATACATAACAAAAATTTATAAATTTAAAATATTTCATAGATATTTAAAATGTTACTTAAACAAAAATCGCTCTGTTAAATTGCGTTTTTATTAGGGCAAACTAAGCTTATAAGACTGGTCAATATCAAGGATGGTATAAGTACATGTTAGCTAAACCAATATACGAATTAGTCCCCTACGGATACTTTTTTCTCGGCATCAGTTGTATCACATTAGCCAATAATTATGTGCCTACATTAATCGGTGTAATCTTATTTTTATTAGGTGCTAACATTTGGCGGATGCGTTCTGAAGCCAGAAGAACCGATCATTCAAGCCAGCGAGTCAAGCAAAGAAAACGTCGCTATTACTATGAATTTAAACCTTTTATCATTTTTATTTCGGCATTCACCTTGATGCAATGGACGCAAAATGAACTCGTTTCGGTGATCAGTATTTTGCTGTGTATCTCGGCAGGGGTCATTCTAAGCATGCGGATTTTAAACCGTCATAGCCATTCGTTACTTCATTGAGTGCTTTATTAAAAGACTGCATAAAAAAGAGCGGCTTAGCCGCTCTATAATCAAGGTTATGCTAATTTATTTAACAGCTCAGTTCGAAGCAATTGATAATCAAAGTTAATATCTTCAGCCAAACACTCATTTGCTAGCGCATCAGCAAGTGGTTTCGGCATAGGTAGTTCGATGTCTAAAATTTCTTCTACACTGTCTTTAAATTTTGCTGGGTGTGCAGTCGCTAAAAAGATACCTGCACTGCCATCTGCTAGATTTTCTTTCAAGCCTTGATAAGCAATTGCAGTATGAGGCTCTGCGATGTAACCCGTTTGATGAATTTTTTTCATCACCTCTTTTGTTTCTTCTTCGCCAACACAGCTTGAATAGAAATCATCATAGCTAAACCATTTGTTATCCAACATAAACTGAACACGTGGCCAGTTATTCGGTTTACTCACATCCATAGCGTTCGATAACGATTCAAGCGTGTCATTCGGTGCCCACTCTTTGCTTTGTAAGAAACGTGGCACAGTGTCGTTTTGGTTAGTTGTAGCACTTAGTTTCGCTACTGGCATACCAAGCACAGCACCGATCATCGCAGCGCACACATTACCAAAGTTACCACTTGGTACTGAGATATGCGCTTTACTACGCTGCTCTTTAGGTAATTGAGCAATGGCTTCAAAGTAATAGCAAACCTGTGCAACTAAACGACTGATGTTGATTGAATTAGCAGAATTTAGACCTAGCTTTTGTTTAACTTCATCGTCTAAGAAAGCTTGCTTTACCATGCTTTGGCAATCATCAAAGCTACCATCAACAGCATAGCAGTGAATGTTATTGCCTAATGTTGTAAATAGCTTTTGCTGCGCTAGTGAAATTTTACCTTTCGGGTATAAAATCACGACATCGATATTTGGCTTATTATAAAATGCATGGGCAACCGCAGCCCCCGTGTCGCCCGATGTTGCAGTTAAAATTGTTACTTTTTCGCCTTGGTTAAATTGTGCAAGACACTCAGCCATAAAACGGCCACCAAAGTCTTTAAACGCAAGCGTTGGACCATGAAATAGCTCTAAGCAATAAATATCTTTTTCTACTTCAACCAGTTTCACATCAAAGTTAAAAGCATTTTGTACCATCTGTGCAACGGTATCGGCAGGTAGTTCATCGCCAATTAGGTGCGATAAAATCTTGCTGCTACGACTAACAAAGTCTAAATCAAGTAACGCATCAATGTCTTGAATTGGCGAAAGGCTTTCTGGGAAGAATACCCCTTGGTTACGTCCTAACCCCGTTTTTACAGCTTCAACAAACGACACCTGTTGTGTTTCATCTTTTAAATTATGTAATTGCATGTTTATTCCTTAAATTCTTTAAAGCTGTCGTGTGCCAAGCTGATCAAGTTTACAGATGTGGCTGAAACCTTGTTCATTTACGTAATTATCATTCAGCCAAGCTGCACACTTTTGAGCAGCTTCAAGACTCTTACACACGGTAAATAATGTTGGGCCCGCACCAGAAATACTGACAATCTCTGCACCAAGCTCTTGTAAAGCACTTTTAGCTTCCGCAAAACCTTGGATTAATGGTGCGCGATGTGGCTCAGCGATTTCATCTGTCATAATTGATAACGCAGCATCAAAACGACCTGTTAGCAATAAGCTGCTAAATGCAGAAAGTCGCTGTGCAAACTCAACACTGTCGTGCATTGATAATTGCGTTGGCAATACCGAACGCGCTTTTGCAGTATTCAGTGAAAAACCTGGAAAAGCCGCTACGTAATACCATTGATTATCAACGGGTAACGAAATTGACTTGTTCGGAATGAGTTCACCCGTTAATTGCAAACCACCTAAATAACAAGGTGTGATGTTATCGTAATGACGGCCGCCACTAACAATGGCTTCAAAATCAGCCATCAACTCGATAAGTTGCTCTTGAGATAATTTGGTTTCGGCAAATTTATCAAGGGCAGCAAACGCTGCCACCACAGAACAAGCACTTGAACCTAAACCTGAGCCAATTGGTAGGTTCTTTTTAAGCTCAAGTTTTACCGCTGGCATAGCCGGTGCAACGTGCTCTTTAAAGTGAATTAAACATTGATAAGCCAAGTTTTCTTCAGCATTTGCAGGTAGTTTATGGGCATAGTCGCCAGAGCAGACAAAAGTATCTTGCTCAGCGGCACTCACCTCTACAACATCGCCTAATAAAGTGCCATCGATAGGTGCCAGCGCAGCACCTAGTGCATCAAAGCCGACAGCAAAATTCCCGATTGAAGCGGGTGCATATACACGGATCATGACCAGCTCCTAACGTGTTAATGTTTTTAAGATATCAGCAAATACGCCTGCAGCCGTTACTTCAGCACCTGCGCCATAACCACGAATCACAAACGGACGTGGTTGATAATATTGACTTAAGATTGCCAATGCATTTTCACCGTCACGGATATCGTAAAGAGCATGGCTACTATCTACGGCTTCAATGCCTACTTTACATTGACCGTTTTCAATAGTACCCACATAACGAAGTACTTTACCTTCACTTGCAGCACTTTGAATGCGGTCGTTAAACTGTGCATCAAGTGATGGTAGTTTTGCCATGAAATCTGCTACAGAATCATCTTCTGCAAATCCTTTTGGTAAAACTGATTCAACTTCAATATCGCTTAGTTCTAACTCAAGACCCGATTCACGAGCAATGATCAGTAGTTTTCGAGCAACATCAGTGCCTGATAAATCATCACGTGGATCTGGCTCTGTAAAACCACTTTCTTTTGCTTTTAACGTTGCTTCGCTAAGAGATAAACCATCTTGTAGCGCACCAAACATATACGATAATGAACCCGACAAGATACCGCTGAACTTAATAAGCTCATCACCGGCACCAAATAGTGATTTCAAGTTATCAAGTACTGGTAAGCCTGCACCTACGTTTGTTTCGTATAAAAACTTACGGTTATTCTTTTGTGTTGCTGCTACTAAATCTTGGTAGTAAGCATACGAGCTAGTATTGGCTTTTTTGTTTGCCGCAACCACATGGAAACCGGCATTCAAGAAATCAACATATTGCGCAGCAAGCTTATCGGCTGAGCTACAATCTACGATCACAGGGTTAATTAAATGGTTTTGTTTAACAAATTGCTCAACCAGATTTAAATCAAATGCTTGTTCTGACTCGGCTAGTTTGTCTTGCCAGCCATCAAAAGCGATGCCTTCGCTATCTAGATAAAGCTGTCTTGAGTTAGCAACACCATACAAGTTCAGCTTGATGTTACGTTTTTCAAGCCATGCTTGTTGACGCTCTAACTGCTGAATAAGCTCTTGGCCAACTAAGCCACAGCCAAGTAAAAACACATCGATTGAAGGAATGTGAGTAAAGAAGTTCTCATGGCACACTTTTACTGCGTCGTTGCATAATTCACCGTCGATAACCGCTGAAATGGCGCTTTCAGTCGAATCTTGTGCAATAGCAACAATGTTAACCTGCGCTTGAGCTAATGAAGCAAAGAACTTAGCCGCTAAACCTTTGTGCGCACGCATGTTATCGCCAACTAGAGTAACAATCGCAAGGTTACGCTGCACTTGGACTGGTTCGATTAAGCCGGCTTGTGATTCTAATTCGAAAGCAGTTTGTAATGCTTCTAAAGCAAGAGATAGGTCACTCTCATGCACACAGAAACTGATGCTAAATTCACACGAAGATTGAGTAATTAGTACAATTGAAACATTGTCGTGCGCCAGTGCATTAAATACTTTTGACGCCATGCCAACTTTGCCTTTCATACCTGGGCCAGACACCGTTAACATAGCGAGGTTTTGTAAACTTGATAATGCTTTAACTGGATCGTTCGACACACTGTCGTTACTGATCACAGAACCTTCTGCACGTGGGTTATGAGTATTTTTGATCTCGCACGGCACACCCGCTTTGGCACAAGGTAAAATCGTTTTCGGGTGCAATACTTTCGCACCAAAGTAAGACAGCTCCATTGCTTCTTTATAAGATAACGAATCAACCTTAGATGCTTTTTTGATATAACGCGGGTCTGCATTGTAAACACCGTCAACATCAGTCCAGATTTGGCATACTTCAGCTTCTAGGCATGCTGCCGCAATAGCTGCTGAGTAATCGGAACCATTGCGACCAAGTGTTGTTAGCTCACCTTGCTCATTGGCAGCAGTAAAACCCGGCATGATATAAATAGTGCTCGGTGCCGCTTTTAATGCTGCTTGAAAACGTAACTTACTTGCAGCCAAGTCAGCTTCAGCATCAATATAGCCACCCACTGAAGCTATGCAATCTGTCGCTTCTAAATAACGAGCATTACTTTCTTTAAGCATACACTCCATTAAGGCTACACTTACGCGCTCACCAAAACTGATTGCATAAGCACGTACTTGGTCTGGGCAGCACTTTAAAAGTGCAACACCATCTAGTTTATTCTTAAGTTCGCTCAAATCAGGCCAACTTGCTACCTGACCAAAGTCAGCTTCAACAGCAGCTTTTAGTTGTTCACAGCGCGCAACCAATGCTTGCCATAACTCACTAAAATCTTGTCCCTGCTCTGCAGCGCTTGCTAATGCTACTAATGAATCTGTCATACCACCCGGTGCTGACAGTACTAACAGCATTTCATCGCGTAATTCTTCTTTGACTAACTGAGCTACCTGTTGCAAACATGCGTAGTCAGCCAAGGACGACCCACCAAATTTTAATACTCGCATTATTTATGTTTCCTCATTCCATAAACGAAAAAGGCCTGTGTTCTAGTGAACACAGGCCTATAATTTTGTTGCACCGACCTATGCCACTATCCCGTAAGGATGATGGTTGTAATAATAATGGTCGTTGCGTGATTAAATGTTTTCATAGCCTGTAGACTGCCTTAAATATAGCCAGCCTGTCAACCCTTAAAGAAAAGATAAATTATGCGTTTGTGTTATATAAAAGATTAGTGAATACCAAATTTATGCAAAGTTGCTTTTAGTCGCACAAGATCTATCGGTTTATCAATGAAGTCAATAGCACCCAATTTTACTACTCTTTGTTTCATTTCAGCCTGAATATCAGCCGAAATCACTATAACAAAGCACTCAATTTTCTCTGCTTTGATCGTTTCGAGCACTGCAACACCATCCAATTCTGGCATGGTTAAATCTAAGCACAATAGATCAAAGTTTTGCTCGCGTAATAAGGCTAGAGCTTCACGGCCATTTGTGGCTTGTTGAACATCAGCATCCAAGCAATCCCCTAAACAGCGTACTACCTGCTTTCGGGCAATATTTGAATCATCACAGACCAGTACTGAAAAATTAGGATTATTCATGAAATAAAAATCTTCGCTGTAGCAAATACAACATCAAAAAAGGCTAAATTAAAGATGGAATAAATTTATAACACACTTTTTCAAGCGCAGTAAGGGCAAGTTTTTTCAAAATTTACTAACAATTTATAAATGTTCCAGTAAAAAAGGATATATTTATTTCTTTTTAACCATTTATTAGCTAACTTTAGAACTAGCTGAATGTATTACAATTGTCACCAAGGAGCTATGGATATTCCATGCTACAAAAAAGCCTGTCCAAAGAATTATTAACAAATGTACTCTCAGTCTACTTTTTACTTACTTTTGTAGTGACCTGTGGACAAGTTATTGCTGAGTACGTTAATACCAAAGATTATATTCGCGACGAGTTAACGACTTTACAAAAAACATTTAGCCGTAGTTTAACCCGCGCTATTTGGGAACTGAACGATAAACAAACCATCACCACGGCTGAGGGCTTACTGGCAATCCCTATGATCGAGGGTATTATTGTGCGTGATGATAGCGGCGAGGTACTCTCTCAGTTAGGTCGCTCGTTAGATATTCACGAGCTATACAGTCAACAGTTAGTGCAAGAAGAAGCGATTATCGAAGATACGCCATCAGGCTTATTCGGTTACACATTCCCACTCATTTTTGAATTTTCGGGTAAAACAACCCAAGTAGGTGATGTAACCCTGTTCTCAAGTCGTGAAGTGGTATTTAGCCGCATCATGATTTCTATCTACTTTTTAATTGGTAATGCAATGATCAAAACCACCTTTTTGATCATTCTTTTCTTACTTGCATTTAGAAAGCGCTTAACCGAGCCATTGGCACAATTCACAGAACAAATTGAAGATCTTGAACTAAACGACCTAGAAGGCCGCCATATCGAGATCAAAACTGTTGAGCACAACGAATTAAAAGTAATGGAAGAGTCTTTCAACCGCTTAATAGATAAGGTAGTACTTTACCGTGAAGAGCTCGAACATACGCAAAAAGAGCTTTTAATAAGCAACGAAAAGCTCGACCAACATAACTTACAGTTAGAGCAAGAAGTAGCGCGCAAAACATCAAACCTAAGCCAAGCGATGATGGACTTGCAGCAACAAAAATACGAGCTTGAAAAACAAAAGCTGACACTAACTGAAGAAATTGATTTACGTAAACAAACTGAACAAGAGCTCATTACCAAGCAAACTGAATTACAACGCTACCTTGATGAACTAAATATGGCGCAAGAGCGCTTAGTTGGCTCAGAAAAAATGGCAGCATTAGGTGGCTTAGTGGCGGGTATTACTCATGATGTTAATACACCTATTGGGATTGGTGTTACCGCAACGTCATTTTTACAAGAACGCTTGGACCAAATTGAAGCGGCATATAAAGAAAAAACTCTATCGCCAAAAGCGCTTGAAGAGTTTATTAATGACGCCAAGCAAAGTACTAGCCTACTGACTAGTAACCTAGACCGAGCTTCTGAGCTGGTTGCAAGCTTTAAGCAAATTGCAGTGGACCAAGCCAGTGAGGCGGTGCGTACCATTAACTTTAAAGAGTATTTAGGTGAAGTGATCCGCTCACTCCATCCAAAGCTAAAGAAAACATCGCATCATATTAATTTAGATTGCCCTGATGATTTAACACTTAACCTGCCTGCGGGTGCGATTAGTCAAATTTTCACAAACTTGATTATGAACTCACTCATTCATGGTTTCGAAGGGATTGAAAGTGGCATCATTGATATTGTTATCAAAGAAGAAGATGACGAAGTCGTTATCGACTTTAAAGACAATGGTAATGGCGTATCAAAAGAGCAGTTAGAAAAGCTATTTGACCCATTCTTTACAACCAAGCGCGACCAAGGCGGCAGTGGCTTAGGCACACATATTACTTTTAACCTCGTTAAACAAACCCTAAGTGGCGATATTGAGGTATCTAGCGAAGTCGGTAAAGGCTTGCACTACCATATTAGTTTTCCGAAAAACATGCCAAAACCACTTTCAATGTTTAACTCATAAGCAATTAGCGTTGATGCCGAAATGATTCATTTCGGCATCAGTTTTTTATTGCTATGATTGGGCAAATTTATTGAAAGGATTAGCCTAATTATGTGGTTTAGTAACCTTATCTGTTACCGTTTTAAACAAGACGTTTCATACTCTCAAGAAGACTTCGACAAAGCCCTAGAACAAGACTTGTTCCGCTCATGTACAGGCCAAGAGCTTTCAACATTCGGTTGGACAAAAGCCTTTGGTAAGCATGGTCAAACCCTATCTCATTTCTCTCAAGACAGCATTTTAGTATGTGCTAAACGTGAAGAAAAAGTACTGCCAGCTGCCGTTATCAACGAATTAGTTGCAGAGAAAGTTGAGCAAATCGAAGCGGAAGAAAACCGTCCAGTAAAGAAAAAAGAAAAAGACGAACTAAAAGAAAATATTCTGCACACTTTACTGCCTCAAGCATTCAAAAAATCGAGCCTACAGTTTGCGTTTATTGATCAAAAGAATGGCTGGGTTGTGGTTAACAGCGCAAGCTTTAATAAAGCAGAAGAGCTTTTAGCCCTATTACGTAAATCACTTGGCACGTTACCTGTCGTACCTGCATTTGCGAATTACGATTTAGATGTATTTTTAACTGACTGGTTAACTAATTTCAGTACCCCTGAAGGCTTTTCTATCGGTAACGATGCAGAGCTTGAAGAAGCCGATGACAGTGGCGCACAGGTTAAATTAAAAGGCCATGACTTATCATGCGACGAAGTAAAGTCACACTTAGAAAATGGTAAGCGCGTAACTAAGCTGGCTCTTGATTGGCAAGAACGCGTTAAGTTCATGCTTCAAAACGATGGTTCAATTAAGCGTTTAAGCTACTCAGAAACATTAAAAGAAGAAAACGCCGACATTCCAAAAGAAGATATGGCAGTAAAACTTGATGCTGACTTTATCTTAGCGTCAGAAGAAATTAAACAGCTGCTAGAAGAGCTAACTCAAGGCTTAGGCGACGCAGAAGATTTATAAATTTAACCCAGATAATGGTTAACATTAAAAGCGCGACTTAGTCGCGCTTTTTGTTGCTGTTATTCAGTAAAAATCGCTTTTACTTCGTTAAGCATATCGTTATATTCATCGTCACTGAACATATCAAGTGATTCAATCACGCCTTTGTCAATGTAAGTTTGCAATGCCGCAGACTTATCAGAAACCTGTAAGATCCCTTCTAAAATCGCGCCAATACGAATGAAGTCAACATAGCAAATATGTTCTGGACGATAGTTTGGATTTGCCCAGCTTTCAGCTACTTCTACAAACTCATCAGTGAAGCCCCAAGCTCGCATAATTGCGCCACCTACTTTACCACCCAGCTTTTGAATGGCATGAGCAAGGAAGCTTGGGTTTGCGAACACCTCAGGGTGCTTTTCAGCTTCTGTTAAAATGGGCAGTACGCCAATGTTATAAACTAATGCCGCTAAGGTAATTGTGTCGCGATTAAGCGAGGTTTGCTTATTTCTGCGTAAGAAGAAATCCATTAAGGTAATTGAGTGGCACGCTACTTTAAGGGTTTTTTGCCATGCCTTGTCCATATAGCCTTTGATAAGCTCATTATGCGATACAAACAGCTGCTCCATTGCCATTGCAGTTGCAATGTTCTTAATTTGACGTAGGCCAATTCGTGTTACAGCTTGGTGTAAATTTGTAACTTTAACTGAGCGCCCCATAAATGCACTGTTGGCGACTTTGATCATTCGTGCTGATAATGCCGGATCATGAGAGATGACATCTGCCATATCCATCAAGTTTACCTCGGGGTTATCCGCAGCTTGCCTTACCTTCACAGCAACTTCTGGTAAGGTAGGTAACACTAAAGTGTCATTATTTATTCTGTCGACCAATATGGTCAGTAATGCATTTTCTGTTGACATATGTGTGCCATCCTCTTGGGTTAGCCCGCCCAAACAAAGACAGACTAATGACTGACATTATTAGATTAGTTATAGTTTTAGTATTGTCTAACTTAGCGCTAAAGTTAAGAAATTCACAGAAATTATCTATTTTTTATATTTTTTAACTTCTTAACTCATAAATAAATATTGCTTCTAGTGCTGTAAACTTGCCATATATATGTCAGGTTTGCTTTAATGCATAGACTTTTTGTTTTCTAAGCAATGACTCTCACTTTTTTAACGGGCAAAAAAATGACATTAAATAAAATTAGCCAAGCACTTATCTTATCAGGTGCTGTTTTCCTTGGTGCATGTTCTGACCAGCAAGCTACCACTTCTCAAACTAAGCCTGCTGCAGAGCAAACAAAGCAAACTACTGAACAAAACAACCCACAACTTATCAATGCTGAGAAAAGCCGCTTAGACATTTACACTGACTTTACGCTTACTTCTGATCTTAGCCACTTAAGCGATAACCAGAAGCAAATGATTGGCAAGTTAATCGATGCCTCAAAAATCATGGATGAGCTATTTTGGCGCCAAGCATTTGGTGAGAGCAAAGACGCTTTCTTAGCAAAAATTAATGATGAAAAAGTTCAGAAGTTTGCAGATATCAACTACGGCCCTTGGGATCGCTTAAACGGTGACCAAGTATTCTTATCTGGTTATGAAGAAAAGCCACTAGGCGCTGAATTTTACCCAAGCGATATCACTAAAGAAGAATTAAACAACGCAATCGTTGATGACAAAACCGGTCTTTACTCGGTGATCAAGCGCGATGAAAAAGGTCTTCTTTATAGCGTGGCTTACTCAGTTGAGTATGCACAAGAATTAGAAAAAGCAGCTAATTTATTACGCGAAGCAAGTAAACTGGCTGATGATAAAGAATTTGCTAACTACCTAAGCATGCGCGCAGACGCACTAGTAAGTGATGACTTCCAACCATCTGATTTTGCATGGATGGATATGAAAAATAACCCAATTGACGTGGTTATTGGCCCTATCGAAACCTATGAAGATCAATTATTTGGTTATCGTGCAGCGTATGAATCTTATGTACTAATTAAAGATTTAGCATGGAGCGAGCGTTTAGCTAAATTTGCCGCTTTCTTACCTGAGCTACAAAAAGGTTTACCTGTAGACGAAAAGTACAAGCAAGAAGTCCCTGGCTCTGATGCTGACCTAAATGCTTACGATGTTGTTTATTACGCAGGCCACTCAAATGCAGGTAGTAAAACAATTGCTATCAACCTACCAAATGATGAGCAAGTACAACTGGAAAAAGGCACACGTCGATTACAGCTTAAAAACGCAATGCGCGCTAAATTCGATAAAATCTTAGTGCCAATTTCAGAGCAGCTAATTGTTCCTGAGCAGCGTAAACACATTACCTTTGATGCTTTCTTCGCAAACACTATGTTCCACGAAGTAGCGCACGGTTTAGGTATTAAAAACACCATTACTGGTAAAGGAACTGTTCGCCAATCATTGCAAGAGCATGCAAGTGCCCTTGAAGAAGGTAAAGCGGATATCTTAGGTCTTTACATGGTTGAACAATTGCTTAAGAAAGGCGAGATCACAGAGGGCACATTAGAAGATTACTACATCACTTTTATGGCTGGTATCTTCCGCTCAGTGCGTTTTGGTGCATCAAGCGCACACGGTAAAGCGAACATGATCCGCTTTAACTTCTTCGCTGAAGAAGGTGCATTCTCTAAAAATGCTGACGGCTTATACAGCGTTAACATGGAGAAAATGAGCCAAGCAATGGAGAAACTATCTAACCTAATCCTTACTATTCAAGGTGACGGTGATTACCAAAAAGTTGATCAGCTAATCGCAACTCATGGCGAAATCAAAGCTGAACTAGCTAAAGACTTAGAAAAACTAAGCCAAGCTAATATCCCTGTTGATGTTACTTTCAAACAAGGTAAAGAAGTATTAGGTCTTTAAGCCTTATTCTCCTTTAATAAAAAAACGCTGCAATTGCAGCGTTTTTTATTGCCTGAAGTCGAGTAAATCACGACTAGTGTGCAACGAAGTTCAAACCATATTTGGAGTTTAGTTCTACAATATCCCCGTTGATCAGCATTTTTTGAAACTCGGCATTAAAAGCATCAATAAATTCATCGAGTTCGCGTTGTTTACTAAAGCCATAGTAGCCCTGATTAACCGTCACCGGCGGCGATAACATAATCACTTTATCTGCTATATCTAAACTGTCGATGACAGGCTTTGCTGCCCGAGGGTGGGTGAGAATTAAGTCAACTCGGTTATGCATCAATTGTAAAAAACTAGCCCGCACATTGCCCACTTCAGATAGCGATAGACTTGTTTCATTACGTTTAAATTCAGGGCCATAATTCCAGCCTCGAATGGTACCAATAATATCTTTTCGTAAACTAGCAAAATTACCAACCCAAGTCACATCATTGTTCTTTTTGGTATATAAAACAATCGGGTCTTCGTAAAAGGGCAAGTCACTGAATTGCATATACTGCTGACGTATAATGGATTTGTAAGGGCCAATAATGGCATCAGCCTGACCTTGCTCTACCATTTTTAGAGCGCGTTTTAGTGGCATGATATCAATTACCAACTCATGCCCTAAACGTCTGCAAATTTCGTGGGCAATATCGGCACCTAAGCCAACCACTGTGCCTTGTTGGTCCTGCTCTAAAATCGCTGGAAAGTGGCTACCGACAAAATAGTAACTTTTAGCCACACATGAAAAAGAGCTCAGAATAAGCAACACTGCAAACACTGTGTGTTTCATTTATTCTGTACCCCTTCGTGCATCATCCATTTAGCTTAGTCCAATCTTGCTAGAACAAACAGTTTAAAAGTGCGCTTTTAATGCGGCAATTTGTTCGTCGCTATAAGGTACTGCTGGTAATTTACCCCAGATTGGTGTTGGCCAAGCTGCATCAGTTGTAAAACGCGCAATATGATGAACATGTAATTGCGGTACCATATTCCCTAGTGCTGCTACATTGAGTTTGTCTGGGTTGAATACCTGTTGTAATAATTTACTCAGTTTGCCCGACTCTTGTAATAAGGTAATTTGTAGCTCTTCAGAAAGGTCGATTATCTCTTTAACGCCAGCGACTCTTGGCACTAAAATAAACCAAGGGTATTGGCTATCATTCATCAGCAATACTTTACACAATGGCCAATCAGCAAGCTCAATGCAGTCGCGTTGTAGTTCTGGGGCCAAAGAAAACGGCGTATCAGTATTTTTCATCAATAAATCCTTTGATATTGGGTAAACAATCCCTACTTTATAGCATTTTGTTGCAGTTGCCTAAGCTTACCATTACCATCGTGGCAGTTTTTATTCGAGCGAAGGTACTCCTGTGCTAAAAAAAATTAAATCTCTCTCACTTGCTTTGCCAGTGGTGGCAACAGCATTCAGTGTGACCGCTGAACCTCTTACTCTTGAGCGTATTTTTGACGATCCAAGCTTAGCAGGCAAAGCGCCTGTACAACTTAAATTCTCTCCAGACGGAAGTCGTGTTACTTACCTGCAAGGTAAAACCGATGATTACAACCGTTACGACTTATGGGAATACAACTTAAAAGATAACAAAAACCGCTTATTAGTTGACTCTGCTGCGCTATTTTCTGGTCCAGAAAACTTATCTGACGAAGAAAAAGCACGCCGTGAGCGCCAGCGTATTTTTGGTAAAGGGATCTTAGAATATAAATGGTCTAAAGATGGTAAAGCGCTTTTATTCCCACTTAATGGCGACCTTTACTATTATGAGCTTGCTTCAGCTAAAAGCCGCAAATTAACCGACACAGAAGCATTTGAAACCGATGCACGTTTCTCACCTAAAGGGCACTTTGTGTCGTTTATTCGTGAGCAAAACTTGTATGCACTTAACTTAAAAACGGGTCAAGAAATCCAATTAAGTAAAGATGGTGGCGGCGTTATTAAAAACGGTATGGCCGAATTTGTTGCGCAAGAAGAAATGGGCCGTATGACTGGCTACTGGTGGTCTGGTGATGAGTCTAAAATCGCTTATACCCGTGTTGATGAAAGCCCAGTAAAAGAAGCGATCCGTAATGAGATTTACGCGGATGAAGTAAAGCTTTTTAACCAACGCTACCCGTTTACGGGTACCGACAATGTTAAAATTCAGTTAGGTGTTGTGAGCATCAACAATCAAAAAACTGACTGGGTTGATTTAGGCGACGAGCAAGATATTTATATCGCTCGCGCAAAATGGTTAAAAGATAACAAAACACTTTCTTATCAGTGGCAAGACCGCTCGCAACATAACTTAGAGTTACGTTTTTATAATAGCGACACTAAAAAACAAACGGTTGCTCTAACAGAAACTAGTGATACTTGGATTAACCTGCACTTTGATTTGCAGTTCTTAAACGATAAAAAACATTTCGTTTGGGCATCTGAGCGCGACGGTTTTAAACACCTTTATTTATACCGCACAAATGGTGAAATGATCCGTCAAATCACCCAAGGTGAATGGGTTGTTGATAGCTTAAAAGGTATCGACGAGAAAAAAGGCATCGTTTATTTTGCAGGTCGCAAAGATACAGCACTTGAGAGCCACCTTTACAGCGTACCGCTATTCAAAAAAGGCGAAATTAAGCGCGTAACTGAGCTAGGTGCTTACCATAATGTGGTAATTGCTAAAGACAACAAAACCTTTATCGATAACAGCTCATCAGTGAATAAGCCTGGTTCTGCGGCATTACGTAAAATTAATGGCGAATTTATCACTTGGCTTGAAGAAAACAAGTTAGATAAGTCACACCCATTAACGCCTTACCTAGCTGATTTGATCACGCCTGAATACGGCACGTTAACGGCTGAAGACGGGCAAATCATGCATTACCGTTTATTCAAGCCAACTAATTACCAAGATGGTAAAAAGCACCCAGTTATTGTTAACGTGTATGGCGGTCCTCATGCTCAGCGCGTAACGAACAGCTGGCGTAGTAAAAACTTATACTTCCAGTACATGGCACAACAAGGCTATGTTATTTTCCAACTTGATAATCGTGGTTCATACAACCGTGGTAAAAAGTTTGAAGACGTGATTTATAAGCACTTAGGTGTTGCTGAAGTGGCAGACCAAATTAAAGGTGTCGAGTTCTTACGCACCCTTGATTACGTTGACCCTGAACGTATTGGTATTTATGGCCACAGCTACGGTGGTTACATGGCGCTTATGACTATGTTTAAAGCGGGCGACTACTTCAAAGCCGGTGTTTCTGGTGCGCCAGTAACTGATTGGGCACTTTACGATACTCACTACACTGAGCGTTATGTAGGTCACCCTGCAACTAACGCGAAAGGTTACGAAGCAAGTGCAGTTTTCCCATATGCCGAAGGCTTAAAAGGCCCACTGATGATTTACCACGGTATGGCAGATGATAACGTGTTATTCACTCACGCCACAAAGTTATTCAAACAACTGCAAGATCAAGAAAAGCAGTTCGAAATGATGACTTACCCGGGTTCAAAACACAGTTTACGTGGCAAGAGCGTACAAACGCACTTACACCAAACCATCACAAGTTTCTTCAACCGACACTTTAACGTTGAGTAATCACGTTTAATTTCGGTGACTTAGACTAAAGGCTGATTGTTAAATCAGCCTTTTTTTTGTCTCAATGTATTCTACTATTTAACTAGATTTTCGACCTATTTTAGCTACGCTTAATACATTGCTCCTATGGGCATGACGAAGGAATACACATGAATTTACGCCGTTTTACAATTTTTCAGCGCCTCGCCATGTTAGTGAGTGTGGTCGTGATAGGGCTGATATTTTTGAGCGTCTCGAGCTTAACGCAGCAATACAGCTCGCTAAAGCAAGAGCAATACATTAAGACCCAAAACCTTGTTGAGTCTGCTTACTCTATTATTGAGCATAATTATGAGTTGTTTGAGCAAGGTAAGCTGAGTGAGCAACAAGCCAAACAAGCAGCCCTCGAAACAATTTCTGCACTTCGTTACGACAACAGCAATTACTTTTGGATCAACGATTATCAACCCGTGATGGTCATGCACCCATTTAAGCCCGAATTAAATGGTAAATCACTAGCGGGCAGTAAAGATCCAGATGGCGTGTTGTTATTTGTCGATATGGTTAATATCGTCAAAAAACAAGGTAAAGGTTTTATTCCCTACAAGTGGCCAAAGCCAGGTAAAGATAAGCCTGTTGATAAAATTGCCTACGTAAAAGGCTTTGATAAATGGCAATGGATTGTAGGTTCTGGTGTCTATATTGATACTATTGAAGAGGCATTCTCTTCGCTACGTAACCATGTGATTATTACCGCGGTAGTGATCATTGCCCTACTGGTTGCGCTAAGCTACCTAATTGCCAATAGCATTCTTCGCCCGACCCAACTTGCCGCAAACATGATGAAAGACATCTCGCAAGGGGAAGGCGATTTAACCCAAAAGCTTGATGAAAATGGTAATGATGAAGTATCTCGTCTATCGCGCTACTTTAACTTGTACACCGCGAAAATGCGTGAGTCACTCAAACATGTTGCCCACAATGCAGAGCAAGTAAATCAGTTTGCCCATAGCGTTGATGATGCGAGTAAAACAAATCACTCTTTTATTGAGCTACAGAACGACAGCTCGACTCAAGTTGCAACCGCAATGGAACAGATGACTCATCAAATTCACGATGTTAGTCAAAATGCCGACCAAGCAGAACATGCCGCCAATGAAGCGGCGCAAAATGCCGAAGCGGGCAAGCAGGTTCTCAACAAGACCATCACCGCCATTGAGACCCTGTCGCATAATATTGAACAAGTGAGTAAGGTAACGGCGGATCTTGCTGCAGAGAGTAACAACATAGGCTCAGTACTTGATGTTATCCGTAGCATTGCCGAGCAGACCAACTTACTGGCACTCAATGCAGCCATTGAAGCGGCTCGTGCTGGTGAACAAGGGCGAGGCTTTGCCGTAGTGGCTGACGAAGTGCGTACATTAGCAAGCCGTACAGGTAAAAGTACCGACGAAATTCAAGCCATGATCAGTAAACTACAAACCGGCGCACAAGCTGCTGTTGATGCTGTATCGGCAAGCCAACAGTTATCAACTGAAACGGTTTCACAAGCAGGTGAAGCAAATAGCTCGCTGAGTGAGATTGAGCGACTTGTCTCTATTATTAAAGATATGAACAGCCAAATCGCCCGCGCTACCGAGCAACAAACTAGCGCAGCAGATGAGGTTAATTTACGGATTAATGAGCTTTCACAATCAACTGAGCAATCACTGTCGAATACCGAAGGGCTTTCGACCGCCAGTGAAAACTTAAAGCAAAGCTCACAAGCGTTAAGTGATGTCGTTAACCGCTTCAAGCTCGATTAACGCCACAAAAAAGCCCCGCACTGCTGTGCGGGGCTTTTCAAACTAAAAACTTATAGCTTTTAGCTTATAAACAATAACGAGCGAATAAGCTGCTTACTGTTGCTGCGGTAGGCTTACCATGTTGCCAATCACCGCCTTCTACGCCGCTACCTGCGATGTCCATATGAACATACGGTAATGGTTGCGCTGATTCAGTACCATGTTTATCTAAACCACCAACAATCGCTAAGAATGCCATTGGGAACTGGTGACCACGAGCTGTCACTGCAGAAGCAGCATTGTTACTTGATAAAACATCGTCAGCTAAAGTGCGAGGACGAATGAAGTCATAATCTTCACGACGGCTACGAGATACTTCGGCGCCATCTGCCCATAAATCGCCTAAGTCAGCAATTTGGCGCGAAATTTTCGCTGCGCGAGCTGGACCATTTTCAACATACGCACTGTAAGGGCCCATCGCACGTGCTGCGTGGCCTGTTAGTGTTGCAACAGTAAATAGCTCTGGATTTACTTCGTTTAAAGCACGATCTTTCATTTCGCTTAATAGGTCACCCATTGCTAAACGGCCTTCAGCATCGGTATTACCGATACGTACACGTACACCTTCACGGCTGGTAATGATTTCATCAGGAACAAAACAATCAGAACCAATTGAGTTACGAACTACGGCTAAGTAAGCAATCACTTTTACGCCTTTTG
Organism: Pseudoalteromonas sp. UCD-33C; assembly: GCF_001306895.1. Taxonomy (NCBI): domain Bacteria; kingdom Pseudomonadati; phylum Pseudomonadota; class Gammaproteobacteria; order Alteromonadales; family Pseudoalteromonadaceae; genus Pseudoalteromonas; species Pseudoalteromonas sp. UCD-33C. The sequence continues at coordinate 38,964 of NZ_LJTB01000005.1, forward strand.
GTGCAAAGTCAGCCACTGATTTCATAAAGCCAGCAACAGAAGCTGCACCGCCTTTATCGCGGCTCATACCTGCCATAAAGCCACCCACTTTAAGGTCTGCACCACCGGTATCGTAAACTAAACCTTTACCAACAAACATTAAGGTACGCTCAACGTCGCCTTCAGGCACGTATTCTAGTTTCACAACACGTGGGTGATGACGCTCAACAGCGTAAGATGCGCGCGCTACGGTGCTCATCATTGGGTAATCTTTATCGATAGTGTTGATATCTGAAATCACTTCAACAGACACCTTGCTACCCGCAAATAACTCAACGCAGTAATCAGCAAAACGTGGTGGTGCCATACGCTCAGGTTCTGTACCACATAAATCACGTGCAGCGTATTGACCCGCAGCAATAGCATTAAGCGCTTTGCTCATTGCCTCATCTGCACCCACTAGGCTAATTTGGCTAATTGGTTCAATCGCTTGGCCGTGGAACTCACGTGCCTCAAGTGGTTGCCAAAGCGCTTGGCAAGCACCTAAATAAGCCACTTCAAGGGCATGCTTGTAACGGCTATCTTGATTTACGTTAGCAAGTAAAATTGCAGGCTGAGTGCTACCCGATGCTTTCGCCTCTAGTACACCTTGCTTCGCTGCATCAAAGTAACGACGTACATCATCATAATCACGATTTAGAGGGCCTGTAGGCGCTAAAATAACGCGTTTAGAATCAATAACAAGTAATGTCACTTGTTTGCCAATACGTGCGTCTACAGCTTGTTGAGCGCTAATAGCTTGGCTTAAGCTTGCATCTGCTAAAGAAGAAAAATCATCACCGATAATAATCAATGCATCGTGATTTGCATCCGCTAATTGCGGGGCTGCAACTGCATGAGGGTATGCCATAAAAAAGGTCCTGCTGTTAGAAACATAGGACCTTATTATCATTGATTTAGAGCGCTATTGCCAGCCAAGTAAGACAGCTTACGATATGGCTGGCAAGCTAAGTTTACTGCTCTGTAATGTGTGCTGAGTCTTTACGATGCTTAACAATTACAGACCAAGCTTCAAGCATAACCAGTACGCTCACAACCAGTACTAACAAATCAAGTGTCACCAGTAACCAGTTACCTTGTTGATAGTACTCGCCCAGTTTAATAACCCCAGCAAAGAACGCCATAACTAATACAAAACTCATTGGTATAAGCGTGTATTTAGCTGGGCGATTCGCTTTAATTAGCATTACCGAGATAACCAGTAGGGTTAAGCTGGCTAAGATTTGGTTAGTCGAACCGAATAATGGCCAAATGATCATACCGCCGCTACCGTCAGCGCCACCAGCACCAAAAGCAAGCAGTAAACAGCTAAGTACTGCAATGAGTGTAGCTACAATACCATTACGAATGATGCTGATATTATAAATATCACCCCACTCTTGAATGATATAACGCTGCAGGCGCACGCCAGAGTCCATGGTAGTCCCCGCAAACAATACCACCATCACGGCAAGTAAGGTTGATGCCACCTCTTGCGAGATACCCCAGCCACTTTCAATTAAGTTTGCGCCACCATTAATAAAGGCACTCACACTACCGGCGCCTAAGTGACTGTAAATTTCGTGCCATTCTTCAGGTGATACTGCAAGTGCAACACCACTTACTGCAACTAGTGTAATAAGCGCAAGCATACCTTCACCTACCGCACCTAAGTAACCCACAAAGCGACCATCAGTTTCTTTGTTCAACTGCTTAGAGCTGGTACCTGAAGACACAATACCGTGGAAACCCGATACCGCACCACAGGCTATGGTCACAAATAGCAATGGAATAATACTTGGTGTATCTACCGCCGTTTGCGTATTAAACGCAGGCGCTGTGATATCTGGCATTGACACAAACACCGCACCGTAAAGAAGCACTAAGCCAACCAATAACTGCATACCATTGATGAAGTCGCGTGGCTGTAACAGCATCCATACTGGCAATAATGAAGCAATGGCTGCATAGATAAATAAGATGATGATCCAGTTCGCATTCGCACTTAGACCAAACATTTCATCAGGTAATGAAATTGGCATACCACTACCAAGGTAAATGGTGTAATAAAGAATTCCCACACCAACTAAACAAAGCGGAATTAACGACACTTTACGGCGTAGTAACTGGCCAATAACTAAGGCCACAACAATCGCTGACCAAGCAGGGAATACCGCGTTAGGTTGCGATACAAATGATTTGGCAATCACCACACCAAATACCGCATTCACCATCAATAGTACTAAGAACACCACAATCATAAATAATGCACGGGTACGTTTACCAATTACGCTTTCAGACAAAGCGCCCATTGATTTGCCTTTGTTACGCGCACTGGCCCATAGAGCGCCCATGTCGTGAACACCAGCAAAAAAGATAGTACCAAATACCACCCACAGTACCGCAGGCACCCAGCCCCAATATACGGCAATGGCAGGGCCAACAATTGGCGCAGCACCTGCAACAGAGGTGAAATGGTGGCCCCATAACACAACTTTGTTAGTTGGCACATAATCCACACCATCCTCAAGTTCATGAGCGGGTGTGACAAAATTATCATCCATTTTAAATATTTTTTCGGCGATGAATTTCGAATAAAAGAACCATCCGAACAACATACCGACTATTCCGAGCAGCACGATTACGACCGATTGCATAGTCATCTCTCTTATTAAGTTATAATGTTGTCTAAGGTGTTGAACTAGGCAGGCCTAGCACCCCAACTAGACACTAACAAACTTTCAAGCACCAAGGTGTTAACCTTTAGTCTAATATACTTAGCTGAAAATGCTCGTGAGCCTGACTCTTTATTCCGACACCTATTCCTAACAGGCGCACTGGCTGGTTGTTACCTCGCTCATAAGCTTTACTCATTAACTCAGTAAAAATGCGTTCGTCTAATTGATGGTGGCTTTGATCGGCACTGGTCACGACAAAATTGGCAAACTTGACCTTCACCGATAACTTATTGATGCGGTTGTTTAATTGCTGTTTATCAAGACGGCGAGTTAATTCATCCATCAAGCGGGGTAACTGGCTTAAACACTCATCTAAATTATTTTTGTTGTATTCATAGGTGTGCTCAACACTGAGCGACTTTCGTACTCGCTCAGTTGACACTTTGCCAACGTACTCGCCTGCACACTTTTGATATAAAGACACGCCAAAATTACCAATATGCTGCTGCATCCAATTAACCCCTTTCGCGCGCACATCAGCCCCTGTGTAAAGCCCTTTAAGTTGCAGCTTTTCTAATGTCACCTTGCCAACGCCAGGGATTTTGCCAAGCGGTAAACTCGCCAAAAAGTCATCAACTTGATCGGGCAATACCACAAACTGACCATTAGGCTTGTTTTCATCGCTGGCAATTTTGGCAATAAACTTAATTGGCGCGACGCCTGCTGAGGCTGTTAGTCCGGTGGTGTCATAGATTTCTTGGCGGATTTGCTCCGCCATCAGTGTTGCACTGCCTTTGCACGCAGTACTGTCGGTTACATCAAGGTAGGCTTCATCTAACGATAACGGCTCAATAAGGTCGGTGTACTTTGCAAAAATGGCGCGAATTTGCATGGAGATTTCTTTATAAACCTGCATTCGTCCGGGAACGATAACCAGATCGGGGCACAGTTGTTTGGCGTGATAGTTCGACATCGCCGAGCGCACACCATATTTACGGGCAATATAATTAGCAGTTGAAAGCACCCCGCGACGACTATTACCACCTATAGCCAGTGGCACATTGGCAAGCGCGGGGTTATCACGCATCTCCACGGCTGCATAAAAGCAGTCCATATCGATGTGAATGAATTTTTTCATCAGGAATACAATAACTGTTTATATATACAGTCATTATATTTAAACTTCCTTAGAGTGCAAGCTAAGAGGTTTGGCTTGTTTGTTGGTTTGGTTTTTTTCGGCTAATAAGCCGTGAACCAAATAACCAAAACGCGGCTTCTAATAACAAGCCCACGACAATTAAAGCGATAAATCCTGACATTGTGCCCATGCTATAACAGAGCAAAGCTAGAGCTAGCAAGATGAAAAGTGCAATCCACTTTATCACCCTCAAGGTTAGTTGCTGCATAATTAAGGTCCTTTAATGTGTGTTCATTTTGCTCACACTTTACGTAAGCGTGAACTTATAAATCTAGCACAATATACTGAGCTTTCTAATTTCCTTGAGCTAAAAGCAGCATATTGCTAACCTAAGTTTTCTCACAATCAACGAAGATTTACTATGCAATCATTTATAGAACAACACCCTATCAGAACAAAAATTAATGTTGCATGGGGTGAAATGGATGCCCTGCAGCACGTCAATAATGTGGTGTATTTTCGCTACTTTGAAACAGCCCGTATCGATTTTTTTACTCAACTAGGCTTTCTTAAAGATTTACAAGTAACAGGTGTGGGTCCGGTGATCAGCGAAAACAACGCCCGCTATAAACGCCCTGTGACATTTCCTGATACTGTGCATGTTGGTGTAAAGATTAGTGACATTGAACAAGATCGTTTTATGATGCATTACACTGTATTTAGTGAAAGCCAGGACGCAGTAACAACCATTGGCTCATCACAAGTGGTTATGTTTAATTTTAAAACGGGTAAAAAAGCTCAGTTAAATGATGAGTTATTAACTGCACTTAGAGCCCATTCTAGCGATTAACAAGGATCTATTATGCTTTATAGCCCACTTGGTCGAAGTGGTATTGAAGTATCTCGTGTCTGCTTAGGTAGCATGACATGGGGTATGCAAAACAACCAAGCCGATGCCGATGAACAAATCGCCTATGCATTAGATAAAGGCGTTAACTTTATTGATACTGCCGAAATGTATGCCGTTCCCCCTTCTCCAGACACCTACGGTAAGACAGAAGAGATCATCGGTAATTGGTTAGCGCGTAATAAAGACAAACGCGATGATCTTGTCATTGCCACTAAAATTGCGGGTAACGGCTTACCTTGGGTACGCGATGCAGGCGATATTACTCGCCAAGCAGTGGTTGAAGCCGTTGATGCATCTCTTAAGCGCTTACAAACTGAGGTTATCGATTTATACCAATTACATTGGCCTAACCGTACATCACCGCACTTTGGTAAACAGTGGCCAGGTAAAGTGTGCTTCTCTGAGGCTGACACTGAGCAAAATATTGCTGGCATGTTAGATATTCTTGAAGGTCTGAATGACTGTATCAAGGCTGGTAAAATTAAGCACTGTGGTTTATCAGACGATACTCCTTGGGGCATCAGCCAGTACTTGCGTTTAAGTGAACAGCATAACCTTCCGCGTATGGTATCGATTCAAAACGAATTTAGTCTACTGCACGCCAAAGATTGGCCGTATTTGATTGAACAATGTATTCATGAAGATATTGCTTACCTACCTTGGTCACCGCTAGGTGGCGGCATGTTAAGCGGTAAGTACTTAAATGGTGCTCGCCCTGAAGGTAGCCGTTGGACGCTAGTGCAACGTAATGGCCTATTTAGAGACACAGCACAATCACGGGCTGCGATTGCTGAATATGTTGAAATTGCTAACGCCTTTAATTTAACACCTTCACAACTTGCATTGGCTTGGTGTGATCAAGTGGATGGAGTAAGCTCAACAATTATTGGGGCAACATCAATGGCGCAGTTAAAAGAAAATATCGATGCTTTCTCAGTGCAATTAAGCGATGAAGCCAACGATAAAATCGCTGACGTATTTACCCGCTATCCTATGCCTTTCTAGTTAATCTTCGAAAGTATAAGTGAGTCTACCCTCAGTAGGCTCACTAACACTAATTCATCATTTTTCCGTTCCACCTACAAGTTTACCCATACTTTGGTGTATAGTTATTCATAACATTTCACTATCTAGGTTGTTAATGAGTAAATACATAAAACAAGTATTATGTGTGGTTGCAGGGATGTTGCTAGCCCCAATTACTCATGCCTCCGACCAGCTCTCTATTACCTGGCTTGAAAATGATGGTAAGCCATTCTTTATCGAGAAAAGTAGCACCACCTCTCATGGTGGGCTATGCAATGAAATTACCGATATGTTGATTGAAGCATTACCTGACATTAACCACAGCAAAGTGATGTTGCCGCAAAAACGTGGCAGTAAATATCTCGATGACGGACATATGGCATGCTATGCATGTATGATCCATCGTGATAAAAAAACCAACCGTGCTACTTACTCAATCCCAACCACAGTGTACCCCCCGTTTAGCGTATTAAGTACCGAAGAAAAAACACTAAAAATTAAGCAAAAACACGGTAATCCTGTATCACTGATTTCTTTATTCACAGATGCCAACTTTATTTATGGTCAAAACGATGCACGTAAATTTGGCAGTAAATTGGATAAGATAGCGAAAAATACCAAGCTTTACGAAAGTGCAGCACTAAGTGGTAATGGCAGTAGTCCAAATTTTGCTTTGCTATCACAGCTAGAGCATGGCTACATTGATTACACCATTGATTACCCATTTGTAGCTGATTATTACAACCAACAACACCAAAAGAATATTCAAAAGCTTACTATTGTTAACCCAGCCCAGAATGTGGTTTTTGGTGCCATAGGCTGCTCGACAAGCGCACCTAATAATTATGCCGAAAAAGTGCTAGCAGAAATTAATGAAGCACTGAAAAACAAGGTATTACCAAGTGAGAGATACCAGCAAAGCCAACGAGTTTGGCTCAAACAAAGCTTTCCTGAGTTTTCATCGTATTATCAGCGCTACATTTTAGACCCGCTTAAAGAGCCTGCCATTGATGAGATATCAACTGCTGCTGACCATCCATAAGTGTTACAGCAAAGGTTGAATTAGCGACAACCTTCCCTACTCCTTCAGGCGTGCCAGTCATAATGATGTCGCCATCTTCTAGGTCCATAAATTCACTGATTTCAGCTAAGATTTGCTCTGCGTTATGCAGCATTAACTTTGTATCGCCTAGTTGAGTGTCTTTACCATCAATCTTTAGACTAAATTGATAGTGTAAGTTGGAATTAACGACAACAAACTCAGTAAAAAGCGCAGAACCATTAAATGCTTTTGCGCGCTCCCAAGGTAGGCCTTTTTCTTTAAGCTTGCTTTGTAGGCCTCGCTTGGTTAAATCAAGCCCAAGCCCGACCGCAGCCAGTTGCTTATTTTTAACTAAAAAACAAAGCTCAGTTTCGAAGTGGAGTGCCTCACCTAAGTGTTCACTATTGAGGGAATCGGTGATAGCACTATTTGGTTTTGCAAACAGCACCATACTTGTAGGCGTTTCGTTGTTAAGCTCTGCAATATGCGCTGCATAATTACGGCCAACACAAATGATTTTGCTTGGGGTAAACAGACCTTCATTCCATTTCACTGATTGCACGAAAATACCTCTTGCTTTAACAAATGTAAAAAACTCTCATTTTCTAATTTTAGCTGAAAGACGTTGCTTTTGTACCTAAAAAACAGAAAGTTTTTGATGAAATATTTCCTATAATAACATAAACATAGATATTACCTCTGACCTTGAAACGTTATTTATGTTGACGATTGTTTTACTTTCTAATAACTTAATGTAAGCGGTTACATTTATAAAATCGGGTTCGGCGATTTTTTTTGAAAGAAAATGTAAGCGCTTACAAAAATAGACAACAACATAAAATAAAACCAAATCTGGAGATTTGCATGAACCACACACTTTTCAAGAAAAAGCAGCTTGCTATTAGCCTGTCTATGGCAATGGGTCTAAGCGCGCTAGTTCCTCACTCAGCTGTCGCCGAAGAACAGCCCGACAAAGCAAGTGATATTGAAGTAATACAAGTATCGGGTATTCGCGGAAGCCTTGTAAAATCAATGGATATCAAACGTCAATCTGCGGGTGTTGTTGATGCAATTACCTCTGAAGACATTGGTAAATTCCCTGATACCAACCTAGCTGAATCTTTGCAGCGTATTACCGGTGTGTCTATTGACCGTAGTAATGGTGAAGGTAGCAAAATTACGGTTCGTGGTTTTGGCCCTGAATTTAACTTAGTAACCCTTAACAATCGCCAAATGCCAACAACTGGCGGTCGTTCATTTGATTTTGGCGACATCGCAACAGAAAGTGTGAGCGGTGTTGAAGTTTATAAAACAGCGCGTTCTGATATCCCTAGCGGTGGTATTGGTGCAACAGTAAATATCACCACAGCTAAACCACTTTCTAATCCTGGTTTACACGCTTCGATTGGTGCAAAAGCAGTTCACGACACATCAAACGAGACAGGTGATGATGTAACGCCTGAGTTATCAGGTATCTACAGCAACACATTCAACGATGACAAATTCGGTATTTTAATTTCAGGCTCAGTTCAAGAGCGTGACAACCGCGAACAATCAATGGCGGTTGATAACTGGATCCCAAATGTTGATATTTCATCGTCTCCTGATTTAGCACTGACAGATAACAACCAACGCGCTGATGGCGCAACCTGGTATCCGCAAAATGCTGGTTATGCGTTTTCAGATAATTCACGTAAACGTACCAATGGTCAACTTGTGCTGCAATACGCACCGAATGACCGCATTACTGCAACCGTTGATTACACTTACTCAAAACTTGAGTTTGAAAAAGATGGCCGTAGCTTTGGTGTGTGGTTCAATAATGGTGGTAACGTTAGCGCAGCAACTATCAATGAAAACGGTACTTACACGCAAGTAACTGAAATTGGTGGTGACTACTCAACAAACTTAAACCGCGGTGCAACAACTAACGAAAATAAATCACTTGGTTTAAACATTGATTGGCAGGTAACAGACAATTTAAACATCGAGTTTGATGCTCACAACTCATCAGCTGAAAGTGCCGGTGTGGGTATCGGCCATGATGCGTTTATGATTATTGGTAACACATCATGTTCATGGTGTGAAAACCCAACAGTTAATATCGACGAAAAAATGGCTGACTTCAGCAAAGGCGAAATTCCGCTTATCGATATGACATTAACCAATGGCCAAGCAGAAATTTTACCGAGCGACATGGGGACCCTTTTCGCCGGTGTAAACAAAGACACTAACACCAACGATCTTGACCAATATCAGCTAAAAGGTACGTGGTATAACGAAGACAGCGGCGCCCTATCAAGCATTAACTTTGGCGTATCACACACAAAAATTGATTTCCGTACAACAACAGCCTACTCAGGTCAGCTTGCTGCTGGTTGGTGGTTAAACTCTGCGGATTGGTACGATGACAGCATGTTCACTCGTGTCGATAGCTCAGGTTTACTTGATGGCTTCTCTGGTGGTGGTAGTGATAAGCTATTGAATTACTACTACGATGCTGATTTTGATGACATTGTCGCGATTGCTGAAAGTATTGACTGTGATCACCCAGATGGCGGTATTGGCGCATGTAGCTGGCCTGCTGATGTAAACGGCATGGTGCAAGCGGGTCCAATCGATGACGATCACCGTGTAAGCGAAGAAACAACTGCGGTATACGCACAAGCTAACTTCGAAACAGAATTTAACGGTATGCCAGTGAACATCACTGCGGGTTTACGTTACGAATCAACAGATGTTACAGCAAACAGCTTAGAGCGTCCTGCTGTTGCAATGGAGTGGGTTAACGGTAACGAATGGTCTTACATTTACGCTGATGAACGTTCATTCTCAAACGGTGAAGGTAGCAGCAAAGAGTTTTTACCTAGCATCGATATGAACATCGAAGTAGTTGAAGACGTTATTGCACGTTTCTCTTACAGCCGCAGCCTTGCTCGTCCTCCTGTTGGCGCGCTTCGCTCAACAACGTCATTCTTAGGTAACCCGAAAGTGGGTCAACGTAAAGTGGCTGTGGGTAACCCGAACTTAAAACCTTATACTTCAGATAATATCGACCTGTCACTTGAATACTACTACGGTGAAGGCAGCTATGTGTCTGCTGGTTACTACCGTAAGCAAGTTGATAACTTCCTTGTAAATATCACAACCGAAGAAACGATTGACGGTATTACAGACCCATTTATTGGTGATCGTGCAGAGCAAGCGCGTGAAGATTTAGCAGCAGCGGGTGAGCAACCATCTGACCAAGCTATTCACGATAAGATCAACGAAAACCAAGGCACAGAAGAAGGCACGCCTATCGTTGGTAACGATACAGATCCACTGGCAAGCTTCTTCGTATCGCGTGATAACAACGTTGAAACAGCAAACCTATGGGGCTGGGAACTAGCAGCGCAACATATGTTTGGTGAAACAGGCTTTGGTATTGCCGCTAACGCGACATTCGTATTTGGTGATGTTGAAGCAGACCGAGATGCTATCGGCTATCAATTTGCCCTACCGGGTTTAAGTGATTCAGCTAACTTCTCTGCGATTTATGATTTAAATGGTTTATCGGCTCGTATTTCTTATAACTGGCGTGATGAGTTCTTAACTGGCTTTGACCAACATGCTTCACCTATCTTTACTGAGTCTTATGGCCAGTGGGATATCAACGTGAACTATTCTGTTAATGAGAACCTAACGGTGTTTGTTGAAGGTCTAAACCTGACTGATGAAACGCAACGTACTTACGTTCGTTACTCTGAGCAGCTGTTACGTGCAAACCAATACGGTGCGCGCTACAACATCGGCTTCCGCTACTCGTTCTAGCATTTTGTTGTCAAAAAAGCCGCTCAACAGCGGCTTTTTTTTTCGTATTTATGCTAGTTTGTCTACATAGCATTTGAGATGGCCTTAAACATGCAAAAGAATGAAGTAAAAAAAGTCGTCATTTTAGGTGGTGGAACTGCAGGTTGGTTGTCTGCAGGTTTAATTGCTGCCCAGCCCCATTTAACTCACAACGCACAGATCACCCTGATTGAGTCGCCCGATATTGCTACCATTGGTGTCGGTGAAGGTACTTGGCCAACCATGCGACAAACCTTAAAAACCATCGGCATTAGCGAAAGTGAATTTATTCAACGCTGTGATGCATCTTTTAAACAAGGCTCACGCTTTGATGGCTGGTGCGACGATGAAGGCGACGCACATTATTACCACCCGTTCAGCTTACCGGTGGCATATCAGCAATTAAATATTGCACCTTACTGGTTTGCCAACAAAGATGCCGTGAGTTTCAGCCACGCAGTGGCAAGCCAAACCTACTTATGCGATCACCATAAAGCACCGAAAAACCACTTGCATAGCGCCTATCAAGGTGAAGCAAACTATGGCTATCATTTAGATGCCGGTAAGTTTGCCATGCTGCTACAACAGCACTGCACGACCAATCTAAACGTTGAGCATATCGTCAGTCATGTTGAAAGTATCAATAGTGATGAAAATGGCTATATTAGTTCATTGCAAACCCGCGATCATGGCACTATTGCGGGTGATTTATTTATTGATTGCTCTGGCACCCACGCAAAGCTGTTACATCAACATTACGGGATAGAGCTAATTGAGCAACACGATGTGTTATTTAACGATCGAGCCGTTGCCGTACAGGTGCCCTATTTAAACCCGCAGCAAGAGATCCTTTCTTATACCAAAGCCACTGCGCAAGATGCCGGTTGGATTTGGGATATCGGCTTACAAAGCCGCCGTGGTCTAGGTATGGTGTACTCAAGTCGTTTTGCCAGCAGCGAAGATGCGAAACAAGCGCTTAGCCACTACATTGCAAAAACCCAGCCCGGCACCGCGCAAAATGAACTGACATTTCGTGAAATCAGTTTTACGCCCGGCTATAGACGCCGTTTTTGGTATAAAAACTGTTTAGCTATTGGTATGTCTGCAGGCTTTATTGAACCACTTGAAGCCTCAGCGTTAGTCATGGTGGAGCTTGGCCTGAATAACTTACTTGCTAATTTCCCAACACATCGTGCTGCAATGCCGACACTGGCAAAGCGGTTTGATGAGCAGTGCCATTATCGCTGGCAACGTATCATTGAATTTTTAAAGCTGCATTATGTGTTGTCAAAGCGCACTAGCCCCTATTGGCAAGCCCATAAAGAGGCAAACTCAATCCCTCTGCAACTTCAAGAAAACTTAGCACTTTGGCAATATCAAAGTCCGTGGTTAAACGACTTTGACCGCGCTCAAGAAGTCTTCTCTGCAGCCAGTTATCAGTATGTACTTTATGGAATGAAGCAATTGCCACAATTTCCTGTACTTGCAATGCCAGCGGCAATTACTGAGCATTTTAGTGCTAACCAACAACAAGCCAAACGCGGATTACAACAACTACCCACTAACCGCGAGCTTTTAAATCATATTCAGCAATTTGGTATACAACCTATTTAATCTCAGTATTAGGAGGCCCAATGGCCAATCATGTCTTACTTGATAACATCAGCCATAAAGACCTAAAAGTGATCACCACACGCGGTGCTAACTGGGGCGACAATATTAGCTGCGCTACCGTATTTCCAAGTGAGTTTGCTAAAGTTCAAGCAAATCAACCTATCGTATTTCGTAAGCACCCGCAAACAGGTCAATTCGAAGCCCTCGCTTTATTTGGTTTTGAAAATGGCGAGAACTTGCTGCTAAACGAGCAAGGCGAATTGCAACTGAGTTACTTACCGCTAAGTATGCAGCGCCAGCCATTTTTAATTGGCCAACAAACCCAGTATAACAATGGTATTCCTGAGCAATCTCTGGTGGTACATATTGATTTAGACAGCCCACGCATAAGCACACATGATGGCGAAGCAATCTTCCTTGAACATGGTGGAAATAGCGAATACTTAAATCATATTGCTCAAGTACTTAACGCGTTACATCAAGAACACCAAACGATTAATCAGTTTTTTGAGCGTTTGCTTAGCGTTAATCTACTCGAAGCTTTTAGTCTTGAATATGCAGATAAAAATGGCGAAAAAGTCACAGTGAGCGGCTTTTATACTATTAACCAACAGGTACTCAATGGCTTAACCGCTGAACAACTTAAGCAGTTACAACAGCAAGGTGACCTACAAGCTGTTTATATGGTGCTGGCATCAATGGAGCACATTCCTCATTTGCTTAATAAAAAATGGGCTCAACAGTAATGTTTGCGGCTGCACCAATAAAAGAATGCCAGGCTTCAAGCATTACTGATCTAAAAGCGTTTTTAGCTGAGCTAACTGAGCCACTGGTCATCAGAGATCTCTGCGCTAATTGGCCCCAAGTCATTGCCGCTAAACAAGGTTCTAAAAACGCCTTAGACTATCTTTTAGGGCTTGCTAATACCGCCCCAGTACGCAGTTTTAGCAGCCAAGCAATTCATCAGGGACGCTATTTTTATAACGCTGATTTCTCGGGGCTTAATTTTTCACAGCACGCCGATAACCTACTTTCTGTGCTGCAAAAATTAGCACTAACACTCACACAAACCGACAGTGATTCACTGTATATGGGCTCTACTGCTGTGGAGTATTGCGCTCCGAGCTTTAGTGTTGAAAACCCATTAACAGTGACCGACTATAACTGCCTAACCAGCCTCTGGGTGGGAAATCATAGTCAGATTGCGGCTCACTATGACAACGCCGATAACCTAGCTTGTGTTGCTGCAGGTGAGCGTACGTTTACTCTATTGCCAACTGATCAGGTCAATAATCTTTACGTTGGTCCACTCGAATTTACACCCGCTGGGCAAGCGGTTAGCTTGGTTGATTTTAATAACCCCGATTTCAGCCGCTTTCCACGCTTTAAAGAGGCTATAGAAAAGGCGCAATCGGCAACTCTTGGCCCTGGCGATGCTATTTATATTCCAGCGCTTTGGTGGCATCAGGTTAGCGCAACCAGTCCGTTTAATGTGTTGGTGAACTATTGGTGGCGACAAGCCCCAGAGTATTTAGCAAACCCATTTGATGCCATGCTGCACAGTATGCTGGCAATTAAAGACTTGCCAAACGAGCATAAACAGAAATGGCAGCAACTCTTTAATCATTATGTGTTTGCTGATGATGTGGATTTAGCAAGCCACGTTGCTGAGCCTGCGCAAGGGATATTAGCGGATATCGACGAACTAACGGCCAGAAGAGTAAGGCAGCTATTACTACAAAAACTCAACCGATAGAATGAACCAAAAGCCAGCGGATGCAACGAGTTCGGCGAAGCATCTGCAGGCTCTTGGTTCATAATTCACTTATAGCAATCCGCTTAATTAAGTACTATTGCGGATTGGTCTTACCCTTTATTTGTACTGCTGATGGCTGTGTTGTTGCACAGCCGATTCCTGTTTCACTATTTTTACTACATTGAAAAACACGTACGTAATCCACCAGCATTTGCTTAGGATAACCTGCAAAATCAACGCCTTTATCATTCACATTTGCTGGCCAGTTTCCGCCTACAGCAAAGTTAAGAAGTAAATGAAAACGCTGATCAAACGGAGCAAAGCCGGTATTTTCTATAAACGAGCCGTCTTGTTGTTGTGATGTTGAATACCACTGGTCGTGGCGAAATGTCGCATAGTGAACATCATCAACATACCAACGAATTTCATCTTGCTGCCATTCAAGGGCATAAACATGAAAGTTATCAGCCGGGTTATTAGCTTCGCTGAAACGGTACGGCGTACCGCTGTAAACATTTTTGGGGGCAGGACCACCGTAATGCAAGGTGCCGTGTACGCGCGTTTCAAGGCTGCCAGTTGGCGCTGTTTTGTCATCAGTGAGAGTCTTTAAATTAACTGCTTCCATGATGTCTATTTCGCCTGATGACGCCCAGCGACCATAACGCCAATCAGTCGGTAACATCCAAATTGCTGGCCACGCACCTTGCCCTGCTGGTAATTTAGCGCGAATTTCAAAACGCCCGTATCGCCAATCAGCTAAGTTTTTAGTGCGTAAACGTGCAGAAGTGAACGGCTGAGTCGCTTGTTTTTCTCGCTCAGCATCGCTACTCACTTCATCGCTATTATGCAATGGCCCAGTGTATTGCTCTTGACGAGCAACAATATGCAATATGCCATCTTTAACAAAACTGTTTTCGCTACGCGCGGTATAGCATTGCAGCTCATCATTACCGCCACCTCGACAATTTACTTCGTGTTGCCACTTAGTTAGGTCGAGATCATTTTGCGAAAATTCGTCTTGCCAAACTAACTGCCAGCCTTCTCCTTGGCTGGCTTTGACAGGCGCTGGGGTTTGCTGACAGGCACTAAGCGCACCTGTTAGCAAAATAACAGCAGACGATTTTACTGACATGAGACTGTTGCGTCCTCTGTGTGCCCGCTCGTTACTGATAGTTTAGAAATTGATACTTGCCATGCACCTTCAGTGGCTAATTGCCAAGGCGAGAATACTTGCCCAAGCTGCACACCTTGCTCTGCAAAGCAGCTCAAATCCACGGTTAGCGTTTTCCAATCATTTGCTGCTTTAAGCTGTTTGCTAATATCAAATTGGCCGTCACAGTTTTCACCACATTGCATACCCAGCATTAGCGGCGCATCAGCAGCTTGGTCTACCTTAATTTGCATTTGAAGTTGACCCGCTTTTTCAACGTATGAACGTAAATCCGATGGGAACGCCGCCATTAAACGAACCGCAGCCGCTTCTTTACCATTAAAGCTGATTGCTCGCGCATCTTCTTGTACGTCTTTATCAAAGGTTTTTACGCTAACAGCATTAAGTGCTGCACGGCTACTAGTCATGGCTTGTTGCTCAGAACCACTTTGTAGTTGCAGTGACCACGGTGCTTTTACGGCACGCTCAAATAGTACTAAATCTTCTAATTTAGAGGCAACTTGTGATTTTTCGCTTAAGTCATCTGCTAATGTATTTTTATCTTGGTAAGTTAAACCAAAGCCATAAGGTAATAGTGGCGCGTAATCTTTATCACCACGGTTTTGGTTACCTATAGGGTTATTTGGCCATGAGAACGATAACTTACCTTTAAAGTCATGATTGATAGAACCATCTTGCTTTTTAAAAATAACATCGCTGATTGCATCACCTTCACTGCCTGGTAACCAAGTTGCGACAAACGCATCACTGGCATTCAGCTCTGCATTCACCCACATTGGGCGACCACTAATAAATAGTGACACCACAGGAATATCAGCATCTTTTAGCTTTTTAAGCAGGGCTAAATCAGTTTTATTACCGCGTTGGTATTCAAGGTTATCTAAATCACCATTACCTTCTGCATAAGGCTGCTCACCGAACACCACAATCGCTACATCTGGCTTAGTTTCAAATTCGCCATTCACATTGTATTGAACCTGACCACCGGCTTGCTCAACGGTATTTTTGATACCATCAAAAATTGAAGAGCCACCAGGGAAATCGCTATTTTCGTTGCCTGTACCCTGCCAAGTGATTGTCCAACCACCTGACTGCATACCAATGTTATCAGCACCTTGACCGGCAACTAATACGTTTGAATTTGCTGATAGCGGTAACAACTGTTGTTTATTTTTCAGAAGAACCAGTGATTCACGGACTGCCTGTTTTGCAACTGCGCGATGTTCTGCACTACCAATGATCTCCGTTTTACCTGACAGCGGACGCTTAGCGGGGCTTGGCTTATCAAACAAACCTGCGCGCATTTTTACACGTAAGATACGTGTTACTGCATCATCGATGCGGCTTTGAGCAATTTCGCCACTTTTAACTTGCTTGATAAGATTTTCATAAAGAGGTTTCCATGCATCTGTTGGCACCATGTACACATCAAGACCGGCATTTGCTGCTTGTGCGCAGTTGCCATTAGTACAACCCGGAATTTGACCATGGCCGTTCCAGTCACCAACAACAAAACCATCAAAGCCCATTTTGCCTTTTAGTACGTCGGTAAGAAGATATTTGCTGCCATGAATTTTTTCACCGTTCCAGCTGTTAAATGACGCCATTACAGTTTGTGCTCCAGCACCTAAGCCGCCTACATAACCTTGCGCATGAATATCAAATAACTCTTGCTCAGATGCTGTGTTATTACCTTGGTCATCACCGCCTTCTGTGCCGCCATCACCTAAAAAGTGCTTAACGGTACTTATCACGCGCTTATCTGATAAAAAGTCGTCATCAACTGCACCTTGCAATCCTTTAACAATGGCTGCCGAATATGCTTTCACAATTTCAGGATCTTCAGAATAACCTTCATAAGTACGGCCCCAACGGTCGTCACGAACAACCGCAACCGTAGGCGCGAATACCCAATCGATGCCTGTTACCATCACTTCTTGCGCAGTAGCGGCGGCAATTTTTTCGATTAACTCAGGGTTGTTTGTTGCACCTAAACCAATGTTATGAGGGAATAGTGTCGCACCAATAACATTATTGTGACCATGCACGGCATCGGTGCCCCACATAGTCGGAATTGAGCTACCATCGAGCGAGTCATCAATTGAGGCTTGATACATTTTTTCAGCAAGATCAATCCAATCTGCAGCACTAGCATGTTTATCATTATTAGGGAATGCGCCACCGCCATTGAGGTAAGAACCAAAGCCGTATTTACGCATATCTTCAACAGTAATATCGCGGATTTCTGGCTGGATCATTTGCGCAATCTTTTGCTCAAGGGTCATATTTGCCAGCATGTTTGCAATTTTTGCTTCCATCTCTGGATTTGCAGCAATACCCGTTTCAATGTTTGGCCAAATTTCTTGCTCAGCGTTCACGTTGGTCACCTTATCTTGCCCAGTGCAAGCTGTCATGCTGGCGCCTGCCATCATTAACGAGAAGAGTGTGAATGTTTTTTTCAATTTCATTTTTACACCTATGAAGATTGCTGAGTCTGAGTCGATACTTTTGAGCCAACCAGCGCAAAGTAAGTAATATATAAATAACAGGCGATAGGTAAGAATAACGCCATTTGTACGCCAATAGAATCGGCTAACACACCTTGTAGTAATGGAATAATTGCACCACCTACAATCGCTAAACATAAAATACCAGAACCTTTTGATGTGTACTTACCAAGGCCGTGTAAAGCAAGGCTGAAAATGGTTGGGAACATAATCGAGTTACATAAACCCACAAGCAGAATTGCCCACATAGCCAGGCTGCCCTCTCCAGTCATAGCAATCACAACCAGTAAAACAGCCAATAAGCCATGACATGCTAACACCTTACCTGCATTAAATTTTTGCATTACCACTGCGCCAATAAAACGACCAACCATGGCTCCTGCAAAATAGTAGCTAATATAATGAGCGGCTTCGTTTTCTGGTAAACCCGCAATGTTATCTAGGGTCAAAAAGCCGACTAAAAAGCTACCAATTGCCACCTCTGCGCCTACATACACAAAAATACCAACAGCACCTAGAATCAGGTGGCGATAGCGCCAAACACTGCCTAAATCAACAAAGTCTTCTAAATCTTGGTGTGCGGCTTCGCTATCACTTTCTTTACCTAATTTTGGCAATTTTAAAAACGCAAAGATAACGGCAAGCACAAGTAAGGTTAACGACAACATTAAATAAGGGAGTTTCACTTCCTCTGCTGTAGCTTGGCTAATTTCAGATAGAATTAACCAACCACCAAAAATTGGCGCGACTGTTGTTCCTAAAGAATTAAAAGCCTGCGTCATAGTCAAACGCGAAGACGCTGTTTTTTGTGGACCAAGAACACTTACATAAGGGTTAGCAGATACTTGCAAAATCGTGATACCCGAGGCAAGTACAAACAAAGCCAGTAAAAATAACTCATACACATGAGCAACAGCAGCTGGGTAAAACAGCGCGCAACCAATGGCTGCAACCACTAAGCCAACCACAATACCAAATTGGTAGCCAATACGACTGACCAACTTACCAGCGGGGATCGACATCACAAAATACGCACCAAAGAAGCAAAATTGAATAAGCATAGCCTGCGTATAGTTAAGTGAAAACATACCTTTTAAATAAGGGATTAAAATGTCATTCAGACAGGTGATGAATCCCCACATAAAAAATAATGTGGTCAATGATGCCAGCGCAAAGTGCTGCTTAGGCATATCTGCTTGGCTTGCAGCAGCCGACACAGGGGTTGAAACATGAGCCATAATTTTTCTTCTCTAGTTAATTATATTTATCAGTTTGTTACAGCAACGTTTGGTACTTAATCACTAACAACAAATAGCGAAATATGTTGCAACATTAAATGTAAGCGCTTACATTTATAACATATAAATCATATTTAGCAATTTATTTGCAGAAAAATTGTAAGCGCTTACAGTTGAGTCTAAGCTCTAATTAGCCAAGCCTTACACCTAACCCGAAGGACGAGTATCAACTGTGTATAAATCAATTTCACTGTTACCAGATTCATCTTTACTCAAGCCCGAGTTCACGTTCGGTGTGGCAACAGCCTCATTCCAGATTGAAGGGGCACGCGATAAGCGCCTCGATTGCATCTGGGATACATTTTGCGAAAAGCCTGGCACCATTGCAGATAACAGCCATGGCGATGTAGCTTGTGATCATGTTGCACGCTGGCAACAAGATATCGAGATGATTGCAGATTTGGCTGTCGATGCTTACCGCTTATCTATTTCGTGGCCGAGAGTCATGCAGCAAGATGGCTCGGTTAACGAGCAAGGTATGGCATTTTACGCTCAGCTATTATCGGCGTTAAAAGCACGTAATATTAAGACCTACGTCACCTTATATCACTGGGATTTACCTCAATACCTTGAAGATAATGGCGGTTGGTTAAACCGCGATACGGCCTATAAATTCAAAGAATATACCGAGCTTGTTACTCAACATTTAGGCCATTTGGTTGATTCATTCGCCACCTTGAACGAACCATTTTGTAGTGCCTATTTAGGTTATGAGGTGGGTGTACATGCACCTGGCATAAAATCACAACAAGCTGGCCGACAAGCAGCGCACCACTTATTACTTGCCCACGGCCTTGCTATGCAAGTATTACGTAAAAACTGCCCAGACACAGAAGCGGGTATCGTATTAAACTTCAGTCCAACTTATCCTTTAACCGCCGATGATAAAAAAGCCGCAGAGCTTGCTGATCAATACCATAATCAATGGTATATCAAAGCGGTTTTAGAAGGTGCTTACCCATCGTTACTGGATGATTTAGCAGATGAAGTTAAACCAATTATAATTGCTGGCGATATGGTGATTATTAGTCAAGCTGTCGACTTTATTGGCGTTAACTATTATACCCGCATACACTACAAAAATACCGCTGATGGCTGGTTTGAAGAAGCAAACCTTACGGATGTTCGCGTCACCGATATGGGCTGGGAAGTTTACCCACAAGGTTTAACTGAGCTTTTGGTATCACTTCATCAGCAATATGATTTACCAAAAATGTATATTACCGAAAATGGCGCAGCCATGGCCGATACGTTAGAAAATGGTGAAGTGAACGATATAGAACGAGTAGATTATTTTCACACTCACTTAAATGCGGTATGTGATGCAATTCGCCAAGGCGTCGATATTCAAGGCTACTTTGCGTGGAGCTTAATGGACAACTTTGAATGGGCGTATGGCTACGAAAAGCGCTTTGGGTTAGTTTATATTGACTATCAAAGCCAACAACGCATTTTAAAAGAAAGCGCAAAACAATATCGCGCGCTGCTCAAACAGCGATAAAAATAACAACAATCGAGAACACACATGCTGACAAAAAGAGAAAAAATAGCCTACGGATTAGGCGATACAGCAAGTAATATCATCTTTCAAACGGTGATGTTATTTTTAACTTTTTTCTATACTGATATTTTTGGTATTTCACCCGCGATTGTTGGCACCTTGTTTTTGGTGGTGAGAATCGTTGACGCAATTACCGACCCATTAATGGGAGCTTTAACTGATTCAACCCGCACTAAGTGGGGAAGCTATCGCCCCTATTTGCTTTGGCTTGCTATACCATTTGGGGTGATCAGCATGATCACCTTCAGCACACCAGACCTACCAGAGTCAGGCAAAGTCATTTACGCCTTTGTCACTTACACTTTGCTGATGCTAGTTTACACCGCGATTAATATTCCTTACTCAGCGTTAGGTGGGGTATTAAGTGGCGACCCGAAAGAGCGAGTATCCATTCAATCTTATCGATTTGTGTTTGGTATGCTGGGCGGCTTAATTGTCAGTGCCTGTACTTTACCTTTGGTAAACTGGCTTGGCAAAGGTGATAACGCTACGGGCTACCAACTCACGATGGCCCTGATGAGCGGCTTAGGTGTGATCTTATTCTTAATTTGTTTTCGCTTTACCAAAGAGCGCGTAGCGGCGCATAACAGCTCATCGTTGAGCTGGAAAACCCGCATGAACACACTATGGCAAAATGGTCCATTTAAAGTGTTGTGCTTTGCAGCATTTATGTTGTTAACCAGTATGGTACTACGCACTACCCTTGCCATTTACTATGTAAAATATGTACTTGGTGAAGCAGAGCTAGTCACCTACTTTGTTACCATCGGCATGATAGGTAATATTTTGGGCTGTGCCTGTGCAAACCCACTCAGCAAACGTGTTGATAAGAAAACCGCCTATATTCGTTTACAATATATCTCTGCAGCTATTAGTTGCGTGGCATTTTGGTTGCCGGGCGAACAGCTGATACTTGCCTTTGCGGTGTATTTTTTATGGTGTTTCTTCACGCAAATGGCAACCCCGCTACTGTGGGCAAAAATGGCCGACACCATAGATTACGGGCAATGGAAAACCGGTGAAAGGCTAACAGGCCTAGTCTACGCAAGCGTGGTCTTTTTTATTAAGCTTGGTCTTGCCCTTGGCGGTGCCATTGCAGGTTGGTTACTGGCATTTTATGGCTATGAAGCTAATACCGAACTCAGTGAACACACGCTTTCAGGTATCTTAATTTCGTTTACCCTTTACCCAGCAATAGGTAGTATGCTTGTCGCTTTCATAATGAAAAGGTATATTCTGGATAACCAAACGGTTGAGCAGATCAGTGCCGATTTATCGTCAAAGCAGCATCCATAATTTTGTTTAAAAAGGAATAACATGGCCACCATTTACGAGGTGTCGAAACTTGCAGGTGTTTCTCTTGCAACCGTTTCACGAGTAATGAACAACAATGCAAATGTCAGTGATGCAACACGTAAAAAAGTCACTGCCGCAATGGATGAACTTGGCTATCGACCTAACTCAATTGCTCAGTCATTGGCATCAAATTGCTCGAACAGTGTTGGCCTACTGGTCTCTGAATTACAGGGTCCGTTTTACGGGCCTATGATGAGCGGCATTGAAAATACCTTTCGTAACCAAGGCAAACATCTGATTATTGCTGCGGGTCACAGTGATGAAGAACGCGAAAAACAAGGGATTGAATTTTTAATTAGCCGTAACTGCGATGGCCTTATTTTGCATGTTGAAGCGGTCAGCGACGACTACCTTATAAAACTCAGTAAAGGTCGGACGCCGTTTGTTTTGATCAACCGCTATATCAGCGAACTCAGTGACCGCTGTATTTTGCTTAACAACATTAAAGGTGGCTATTTAGCGGCGAAGCATGTGTTAGAGCAAGGTCATAAAAATATTGCCTACATCAGCGGGCCGCTTTGGAAACAAGATGCCAAAGACCGTCTAGAAGGACATAAACAGGCCCTTGCTGAGTTTAATCTTGAGTTTGATGAAAACCTATTATTCCAAGGTGACTTCATGGAAGCGAGTGGTTACGAAGGTTTAAAAGCACTTCATCAACAAACGCATCCATTCACAGCGCTCATCTGTGCCAATGATGAAATGGCTGTAGGCGCCATGGCTAGCGCGCGGGATTTAGGGTTAACTTTACCTAAGCAATTGTCGATTATGGGTTACGATAACGTATTTTTCACCCGTCACGTTTACCCACAATTGAGCACCGTTAATTACCCAATAGATGAGATGGGTCGCATGGCAGCAGATTGGGTGTTAAATCATGTTTATCAAAAACAAACCCCACCACTACAAACGCTATTTGAACCAGAGCTGATAGTTAGACATTCAATTAGCCGCCAATCAGCTCAGATAACAAGCCAAGGTTAATCGGCTTTAATAACACTTGTTCAATCTCAAGTTGTTCAATTTTTTCTGGCTCTGGCTCTGCGCCACTAACAATGACTAGATTTAAGTCAGGGTGGCGCTGTTTTATCTCATGGGCTAAATCAAGCCCTTCACCATCCGGCAAATGCATATCGAGTAACACTTTAGCAAAGTTTTGATCTTCACTCAGGGTCGCAAGACATGCAGCACAACTTGGCGCTATAACAGTTTCAACACCTAAGCTTTCAAGCAATAACTGAGTGATTTGCGCAGCATCACTGTCGTCCTCAACCAATAAATAGCGTGTACTCTGTAAGGTCACTTCAGGGCTGTCGTCTTGCTCAACTACTGGTTCTGTATTGCCTTCGCAAATGTAATGATTGAGCACTTGGTAAAGCAACCCAGAATCAACCGGTTTTGCAATCATATCGTTAAAGCCAAGCGCACTTAACTCAGTTTTCACCCCTTTCATGGTGGCAGCTGTAAGCGCGATGATTGGTCCTTGATAACCCATTTTACGAAGCTCAATAGTGGCTTCTTTGCCCCCCATAACCGGCATATGCAAATCAATAAATACAATATCAAAAGGCTTACCCGCTTGCTCTGCATTAGCTACTTTTTCAATTGCTTGTTTACCGTGCTCGGCATAATCCACTTCTGCGCCAGTACTGGTGATCATATGACCAACGAGATTACGTAAATCTTTTAGGTCGTCGACCACTAATACTCGCCCTGTGGTTTTTAACGTTGCTAGTTTTTGCTGGCAATCGGGGTTTGAATCAAAGCGCAGCACTTGGCGTTCAATATCTCGAATATTGCCAGGGTAAATCGAAAGGGTAAATTCAGAGCCCACCCCTTGCGTTGATTCAAGTTCAATAGAGCCTTGCATACGACTAAGTAACTCTGAACAAATAGCAAGGCCCAGTCCTGCTCCACCGACATCTCGTGATTCTACATCGGCAATTTGTTCAAATGGTTTAAAAATCAGTGCTTGTTTTTCAGCTGGAATACCAAGGCCTGTGTCTTTAATACTAAAAAACAGCATTTCTCGTTCATTAACCCAAGCAGTCCAAGCTCGCACTGTGATCTCGCCTTGGTTGGTAAACTTGATTGCGTTGTTGATGATGTTAATGAGGATTTGGCGTAACCGTGTAGCGTCTGTGTTTATAACTAAAGGCAGAGCTTGCTGCGACTCAAACTTAAGAGTTAAGCCTTTATCAAGCGCAGAAACGCGCATTAAGGTATAGACGTCAGCCATTAGGCTATCTAAGTTAACATCACTGCAATTGAGCTCCAGTTTATCGGCAGCAATCTTTGATAGGTCGAGCACATCATTTAGTAAACTCAGTAAGTGTTTACCATTTCGGTAGATCACACCCAACTCATTTTGAGCATGCTGATTTTTATCACTTTGCATGAGTAACTCAGTGTAACCCAAGATAGAAGACAGAGGTGTACGTAACTCATGACTCAAATGGGCCAAAAAGCGGTCTTTAGATCGGTTTTCAGCTTCTGCTTTTAAGCGTTCAACACGCTCATCTTCAACATCTCGGCGAGCTAAAGCGTAGCGTATAGCACGGGCAAAGCGGCTAGAGTTCATCTCGCTTTTAACCAGATAATCAACCGCACCGGCATCGAGCGCTGCAGAATCGAGAGCTTCATCTGATTGCCCGGTAAGCATGATAATCGGGCCGCGAAAGCCATTTGCCACAGCCCGTTTTAGTACTTCGAGGCCATCTGATGCGCCTAAGCGATAATCTAACAAACAAATATCATGTTTGTTTTCGCTAAGCTCACTAATGGCCTCTTCAGGGCAACTTAACCACTCAACATCGAATGTATGGGAACCTAATTGGTCTAGGTAGTCGCAAGTAAGAATATAATCGTCTTCGTCGTCTTCTACTAAGAGTAATCGGGTTACCTTGTCTAACATTCTTATTCCTTATTCCAATTAGCTTAATTAAGTATTTATGCGAATTGGACTTAATCGTTCTGTGAGGGTGGTAGCTCTACAAACTCTACCCAGTATTTCCCTAGTGTTTGCATTAACTCAACTAAACCTTCAAAAGTAACCGGTTTAGTGATGTATGATGCAGCGCCCAAGTCGTAGCCTTTAACCATATCTTCTTCTTGTTTTGATGTGGTTAAAATCACTACTGGAATACCCTTTAAGTTAGGGTTGGCTTTGATGGCTTGTAATGCTTCTCGGCCATCCATACGCGGCATATTTAAATCGAGTAAAATCAAGCCCGGACGAGGCGAGTTTTCTTTTTCACTAAATTTGCCTTTACGCTCAAGGTATTCAAGCAACTCTACACCGTCTTCAACAAAAAACAGCTCGTTCAATACACGGCTTTCGGCCAATGCATCTTGGGTTAATAAACGATCATCTTCGTCGTCATCAGCCATTAAAATGGTAATTGGTTTAACTTTATTAAGTGGCATTACGCCTCTCCTTGTAATGTGAAAAGCGATGCTTCCACGGGTAGTTTAAGGGTGAAGCTTGCACCCTCACCAACGCGACTGCTTGCGGTTATTTCTCCGCCATGACGCTCAACAATACGACGACAAACTGATAAACCTATGCCTGTGCCTTTATATTGAGAACGACCATGCAGTCGCTGAAACGGAACAAATATTTTTTCAAGATACTCTTCAGAAAAGCCGATGCCGTTATCTGAAATGGTAATAACTTCCCACTCCACATCACTATTGTGAGCTTCGCTAAATTCTGACGTTCGCTGGTATATAATATCAATCACAGGCGCAACATTCTCACGTCTAAACTTCACCGCATTTGAAAGAATATTTAAGAACAATTGCAGCATTTGGCTTGGATCGGCTTGAATATGCGGTAAAGTATCAAGATTAACCGTAGTTTCAGATTCTTTTATCGCAATTTCAAGATCATCAAGAACTTCTGCAACAACTTCATTTAAATCAGTATCAGTAAAATCTTTACCACGGGTGGTTACGCGTGAGAACTCAAGCAGGTCATTGATTAAATTAGACATACGCTGAGCCGCATTTTTCATCCGGCTAATATAGTCGATGCCTTTTTCACCTAGTTCATCTTTGAACATTTTTTCAAGGCGGTCACTGAAGGCTTGGATCTTACGCAGTGGCTCTTGTAAATCATGACTTGCAACAAAAGCAAAGTCTTCAAGCTCTCTGTTTGAGCGGCTTAGCTCATCAGAATAGATAGTTAGCTCTTGCGTACGTTCTGCAACTTTTGCCGCTAGATTCTCGTTTTGATTTTCAAGCTCAGCTCTGTATTTAGCTTGGTTGCGTAAGTTGATACGTGTTAATACAAACATACCTATAATCAATAAGGTACTGGTCACAGCCGTAATAGCAAATGTAATCTTCGCTTCGTTTTTGATTTGCGAGAGCTTTGCAAACTGCTCTATCTTAAAGTTAAGCTCTCGCATTTGTATTTCATCAACTGCTGTACGAATATCTTTATATAGATCGCGACCTTGGTCTGTTAGTAACAAGCGGCGAGCCTTAACATCTTTATTCGCAAGTGCCAGATCAGTTGTTTTGGTCATTACCGCCACTTTGTCGTTTACCAAATGTATTAAACGAGCAATGCGGTCTGCTTGCCCTTCAATTTCTGAGTGCAAACTTTTCACAAGCATGATCTGCGCCTGCATTGAAGCGATTGCATCATTGTAAGGCAGTAAATAATCTTCTCGGTCACTAAGTAAATAACCACGCTGACCTGACTCAGCTTGCACCACAGATAAGTGCAAACGCTCAATCGCGGTGTTGAGCGAATTGGTGTTATCAAGACTACTTTGTGTTTCGGTGAGTGAGCGAATGCTATTAAGAGCTAAAAACGCATTAGCCACCACGATACAGAGCACCACAGCTATAAAGCCTGCCCAATTGACCGCTATCTTTCCTTTTTGTTTTTGCATTTGCTTCCTAATCTATGAGTGCTTAATCTGCAGCGTGAGTGTCACTTATTTCTTGTAAGTGCTCACTACACTGCTGACAATTAGCTATTATTTTATTTAATGCCTCTAATGCTTTTTGTTTTGGCATATCATTTTCTAATACGAGCTTAACTAACTCTGCATTCATTGAGATACGGTTCAGCGGCGCACGGGCATCGTGTACCATTTTTCGTAAAGACTCGTTATTATTCATAGCTATCCTTTTATTTGTATTCGCCAATGCCTCCATAAGCATTTAAACGGTTATAAAGTGTTTTCGTACTGATCCCCAGCATTTGTGCTGCAATCGTCTTATTACCTTGTACTTTATCTAAAGTAGCGTGGATCAATTCTTTTTCAACTTCTTCAATGGTTTGCCCTGCAACAACTTGGTTTGCTTGGCTCTCTTTATTCACTTTAGAAAATGGCGACTCTAGCGATTCAGGTAAAGTAATAGCTGTGCCTTTAGGGTCACTCATAATAAAGGCGCGGTGAATAGCGTGACGAAGTTCACGTACGTTACCCGGCCAATCATGGGCCTCAAGCTCTTTGATTTGCGCCGCTTGCCATTTAAAATCAGTGCCGTTTTCTTCATTGAGTTGCTCTAAAAAGGCACTTGCAAGCAGTGGAATATCTTCTTTACGCTCACGAAGCGGTGGAATATCAATGGGGAATACCGCTAAACGAAAGTAAATATCTTCACGGATAACATTGTTTTGCGCAAGATCGGTCAAGGTGCGGTTGGTTGCAGAAATAACACGGCAATTTACTGCTTGCTCTTTTGTGCCACCCACTCGGGTTACTTTTTTGCTTTCAAGCACGCGTAGTAAGTTTGGCTGCATATCAATTGGCATTTCAGTTACTTCATCTAAAAACAGAGTACCACCAGCAGCTTGTTCAAACACACCCTCCTTACGCGCAATAGCCCCTGTAAACGCGCCCTTTTCATGACCAAAAAGCTCGCTACCAATCAGCTCTTTTGAAAATGCACCACAGTTGGTTGCCACTAACGGACCATCACACTCAGTCGCATTGTGTATCGCCTGCGCCACCACTTCTTTACCGGCACCACTTTCACCCATCAACATTACATTGGCAGAAGTGGCTGCAACACGTTCAATCATAGTGTAAAGCTTTTGCATCACCTCAGATTCACCTATTAGAGTGCCGAAGTGGCGTTTAATCGCTGGCGTTGCTTTTTTCTTAGGGGCTGCTTTTTTAGGGTTAAGTACACGCTCAATATCTTCACGTTGCAGTGGCTTAACTAGGTGGCCGACATTTGGCTCACACATTTCAGCCAACTTACCTTTTACTGAAGGGTGACCTGAAATTAACGTAACACGAGGCGATTGACCGATAGCTTTTAAGTGCTCTAGTAAATGAAGGCCGCTGCCATCTGGCAACATAAAATCTAAAAAGACATGATCAAACGTGTTGTTTTCAAACCATTGCTCAGCTTCAGCAAGGTTCGCTGCGGTATTTATATTGTGCCCTAGGAACTCAACTATATGACAAACTACATCGCTAAATTCACTGTCATCATCAACTAAAAGTACGTTCAACATATTAATTTCCTAAGCTTTTTCTACCATTCTACGCAAAGTTTTTTCGAAAATAAAACTAAACGTTAGATACCTAAATAGTTCTTAATTCCAGTTATATTACCTTATTAGTTTCAATTTGGGGTAAGCATAATGAATTAAATGCGAAAAAAAGGTTATTATGGCACGTTCAATATTAAGCTAAGCTGTACTTGCATTAATTTAAAGTTGTAATCCTATGAAGTTATTAAGAAAAGTAATTCACCCAAGTTTAAGTAATGACTATGGAACGGTGTTCATTCGTCACACTGCCCGCGCCATTGTTTTAAAAGGTGAACAAATACTACTTTTATACACCGCCCGTTATGATGACTACAGCCTACCTGGTGGTGGCGTTGATGAAGGCGAAAGCATTGAGCAAGGGCTTCTACGAGAGTTACATGAAGAAACAGGTGCACTACAAATTAAAATAAAGCAACCATTAGGATTATACGAAGAAGTTAGGCCTTGGTATAAAGACGACTTTGATTGTGTTCATATCAAATCCTATTGCTACTTCTGTGAAATTAGCGATGAATTTGCAGATCCTAAAATGGAGCATTACGAAGTGCAAAATGGCATGCACCCTAAGTGGGTGAATATTTTTGATGCCATCGCACACAACGAAACCACTATGACAATGAGTGATAAACAGGGACTATCGATTCAGCGCGAGACCTTTTTATTAAAGCTCATTGCTGACACTCTTTAAGTTATTTTACATTACTTTACGCAACCATCAGATATTGTGGCAGTCTATACTTATAGTTAAAGCCAATTATGAGAGTAAACCATGAGTAAGGTAGCCCCCCTTTCAAAACCAACCATCCTTTTACATTGGACCGTTGCCATTTTGTTTATCGGCGTATTCGCGATGGGCATTTATGTTGCTGATTTTGCCGAGCCACCCGCTAAATTTACTTATATGGGTTGGCATAAATCAATGGGCTTAGTGGTATTAGTTTTTGCCATTGCAAGGCTTATTTGGCGTATTAAAGAAGGTGCATTACCCGCGACATCTGCAATGCCTAAATGGCAAACAGCGATTGCTCACCTCACTCATGGCTTATTATTACTTGCAACTCTAGCTATGCCGTTATCTGGTTTTATCATGAGCTATGCGGGTGGTCGTGCAATTAGCTTCTTTGAGTTTGAGCTATTGAGCGCACCAGAGAAAACACCTTGGCTTGCTGATGCAGGCAGCTTTGTGCATCACAGTTCAGTGCTTATTATCGTGGTGATTTTAGCCTTACACATTGCCGCAGCACTTAAACACCAGTTTGTTGACAAAGATGGCATGCTTAGTCGCATGCTAGGTAAGTCTTAAATCAAATTTAAGCGGGCTTAGGGTGAGCATAAAAACGCCATAAGCCCACTAAATTACTTATTAAAAATACCGTTTCCATTACCACTGCTAGTGGTGAAAAAACCAAAGTGTTATGGGCTATCCAACCAATCGTGCCAACAATCATCAGTATGCGTAAGGTAAAATCTTTGCCTTGGAATGAAGCATAAGTTTGCAGTAACGTTGCCGACAGCGCGATAAAGCTAACCCAGCTTTGCCAAGTAAATAGTACTGCGCTAATACTCAAAAGCATAAAAGCTATCATCACCCAGGTTTTGCGGGCAAAAATACAATAGCCATAACGTAGTGCTGCAATCAGCATTAAGCTCGCTGCACTGAAGTTATCGAGCAGCATAAAGTGCACAGATGTCAGTAGAACCGAGCTAAACAAACAAGCTAAAATTGCCTGCCTTTGTTTAAACTGAAATGAAGCCAAATCGAGTAATGTGGCAATGGCAACTAAGCACTGAGATAAAATAAACATAACGACTCCTGAAAAACCAGCAGTGTAATGTTCACTATTTTGCTGCGCCTTAACTTAAGTTAAGACGCCGTCTAATTCGCGATAAAGAAATCGCAGAGATCCCTAAATACATAGCAACTTCGTTTAAACTCAGTTGTTCAAGCCAATGCGGCTTTTGTTCTAGTAAATATTGGTAACGCTGCTCAGGGGTATTGAGTAATAAAAACGCTTCTTTTGCTTCTTTAAACAATAATTGCTGACTAATTAACTGATGTTTTATTGCTTGCCAGTCGGCACTATCAAGTAAAGCCAAAGGCACCTTAATAAGCTCAGCATCACGTATTACTTTTAGCTGATAAAGCGCTGGGGTTTTAATTAACCAGTTACCATAAAGCAGTGCAAATTCATCTTGAAAGTAAAACTCTTTACACTTTTGCGTACCCTGCGAGGATGCATGAAATGCCCCAAGCACCCCAGATATAATTAAGTAACCTGCATCTTGTTCGTCGCCTTGCTGCAATAAAACATCACCTTTAGCGTACCGCTTTATAGCGCATTGCCCTGCAAGTTTGTTACGAAATTCACCGGCTAGCTGATGATAACTATCACCGAGCGGAAGTAACTGGGTATCTGTCAAGATTGCCAACCTTGCATTAGTAATTCAGTAATTTGCTGGGCGTTAACCCCTTCTCGAACCACAAAGCGCTCACCACACCAAAGCGGAGAAAAACCACTGTCGCCTTTAGTCTCTGCTTTTGCACGTAATGCCGTCATCGCAATCGATGCATATGGAAAGGGCGGCGCTTGCTCTGGCATCGCCCCTAACTCTTGCATCACTCTGTTGCGTATTCCTCGTGCTGGGCGACCAGAGAATAAGGTTGTCAATTCTGTTGAGTCTGGCTTAGCCGTTTTTAATACTTCACGATGTAAAGCACTTGTTGTCGCTTCTTCGCAAAGTAAATAAGCGCTCCCCACCTGCACAGCAGATACACCTAATGCTTGGTACTGAGCTACATCTTCAGCTGAGCAAATTCCACCTGCTGCAATAACCGGTATTTCAAGCTCTACACATTCTCGCACTAATTGCGCTGTGGTTGGTTGCAGCGATAAATCCATCGATAAAAAATGACCTCGGTGACCACCAGCTTCAATCCCTTGTGCAATAACCGCATCGGCACCATTTGCTTGTAACCAGCGCGCTTCGTCAAGCGTTGTGGCTGATGAAAGAACAGCCCCGCCCCACGCTTTAATCTGAGAAACAATCTCTTTACTGGGCAGACCAAAATGAAAACTCACAACAGCGGGCTTATAAGGCGCGATAATATCGATCACTTGTTGATTAATTGGCTGGCGTGAAGCGTTACGGGTAAATTGTGAGGCATCGACAGCAAACTCATCAAAATAAGGCTCAAGCACATTATGCCAAGCAGTTTGCTGAGCCAGTGTATAGTCAGGTGTTTGATGACAAAAGAAATTAAGATTGTACGGCTTATCCGTATGCTGACTAATGTAATCAAGCTCTGAGACAAGTTGCTCAGCCGATAGCATAGCGCAAGGTAACGAGCCAAGCCCCCCTGCTTCACACACAGCCACTGTCAGTTTGGCATTTTGCACACCTGCCATCGGCGCTTGAATAATCGCAAGCTCGGTATTTAACACAGAATTTATCATTACGTATTCCTTGTAAGTTTTGCAGCCTGTTGCAGTTTTTACAGAAAAAGAGTGCCTAGCTAATATTAAGTTAAAATAAAAGTCAATTAAATCAGATAGCTAGGATATCGAAAATTAGGTATTAGCCTTGCAAACCTTTTCCTACAATTTTGTAAGGAGATAATGATGACTGATACTGTTACTACAATCAATCCAGCCAATGAGCAAACCTTAAATACGTATAATTTATTATCATTGCAACAAGCACAGAGTGAAGTTGACCAATGTCATCAAGCTTTTTTAAAGTGGCGCACAACATCCCATGAACAGCGCGCTAAATTACTCAATCAACTTGCACAAGTGATTGAGTCTAATCAACAAGAATTAGCGCAATTGATGACCGATGAAATGGGCAAGTTATATCAGCAAGGCCTACAAGAAGTTGAATTATGCGCTGCAATTTGTCGCTATACCGCAGAACAAGGGCCAAAAGTGCTTGCTGATGAAAAACGAGATATGCAAGACGGCCGTGCAATTATTAGCTACCAACCAATCGGTGTCGTTTTAGGTATCCAACCTTGGAACTTCCCGCTTTATCAAGTCATTCGCTACGCTTGCGCGAATATCATGGCGGGCAATACTACAGTGCTAAAACATGCTGGTAATGTATTTGGCATGGCTGAAAAAATTGAGCAGTTATTTACTCAAGCAGGCTTTGATGACTATTGCTTTAAAAACTTACTGATTGACGGAAAAACCGCAAGCAAACTGATTGAGCACTCAGCTATTCGAGGTGTGACATTTACTGGTAGCGACGAAACAGGCAAAAAAGTTGCTGAGCTTGCAGGTAAACAGGTTAAGAAAACGGTACTTGAGCTTGGTAGTAACGATGCCTATGTTGTACTTGATGATGCTGACTTAAATACGGCGATTACCGCATGTACACAAGGGCGTTTGATCAATAACGGGCAAACCTGTGTTGCCGCAAAACGCTTTATTGTGGTTGATGCTTTATACGATGATTTTAAAGCCTTAATTAAAGATCAATTTGAACAAGTTGTTCTTGGTGACCCGAATGATGAAAAAACCACGCTCGGTCCAATGGCCCGTAAAGATTTGCGCGATAAACTTCATCAGCAAGTGACTGATTCAGTCAATGCAGGTGCGAGCATTGTTACTGGCGGTAAAGTTGCTGAGCACACAGGCTTTTATTACACCCCGACTCTACTTGAAAACATTAAACCGGGCATGCCCGCCTATGATGATGAATTATTTGGACCTGTAGCATCGCTTATCAGGGCAAAAGATAATGATGAGGCAATGCAAATTGCTAATGACTCTCGCTATGGTCTTGGTGGCGGTATTTTCTCAAAAGACGAACAAGCAGCTATTGAGCTTGCAAAGCATCATTTTGATACCGGTATGGTGAATATTAATGGTTATGGCCTTGCGCAACCGAACTTACCATTTGGTGGTGTAAAAGACAGTGGCTATGGTCGTGAACACGGCGGCTTTGGGCTACGTGAATTTGTTAATATCAAAACCATTATGGTCAACGACTAACCACAAAGAAAGGGCTCATTAGAGCCCTTTCTTATATCTAATTGTCCGCCCTGAATAAGGTTATCACTTGTTAAACATTGGCACTTGCTGCTTAGACGCTGCTGGCATTTTTAACTCATCCACTGCTTTTTCTTTATCAATCTGCTCTTGTTGTTTTTGATTGTCAGAATCGGGGTTATAAACAAGTTCAGTAAGTAGTGCAAAATGGTCTGAGCCATATTTTGCCAAACGCTCAATACGCTTAACGCTAAACTCATTACTATGAAAAAGGTGATCAAGCGGCCAGCGCATAAAGAAATAACTGGCATGAAACGTATTAAAAAAGCCGCGACCTTTGCGTGGGTCTAACAAACCACTAATACGCATGAACAAGCGGGTACTCCGCGACCAAGCAACATCATTTAGATCACCGGCAACAATACAAGGTCGCTGTCTGTTTTTAAGTGCTTTAGCTAAAATTATCAGCTCAGTATCACGGGGTCGTGAGCTGTCTTCTTCTGTGGGGCTCGGGGGAGCAGGATGAATAAAGTGCCCTTGTACTTCTACGCCATCTGCATCTTCAAACAAAATATGAATTGAGGGGATGTCGCTTTCTATAAGCTCACAAACTTGCTGTTGTTTAATTTTAAACTTGCTGTACAAGTGCATGCCATAACGATTATCTTTTGGGCAGTAGACACGATATGGGTACTCTTTTTCTAAACTGCTCAGTTTATTTTGCCAAGTTTGATCAGACTCTAACGTAATGAGGAAATCAGGTTGGTGCGTTTTGACTAAGCCAATTAGTTTGGCATATTCGGTGTTCGACATCAGTACATTTGCCGACATAATACGAATACTGTGCTTATCGCTTTTATTGCTTGAGGCAACTTCCTTATTAGCTAGTCTTGTGTAAGGATAAATCCAGCCAACTTGTAAAAGCAGCACGATGATACTCGCCAGAGCACAACCAATATAAAGCATTGATCCCGTACGACTGATTAAATAGCTTGCAGCAATTAAACTCGCACAAGCAAGGTAAACCACTTGCAAGCGTACAAAGTCACAACTGCGAATTAAATAATGTTGGGAATATGAAAATGGCAAGATTGAGACCACTAGCAGCATGGCCAATAGTGAACTCAATCCATAAGTCATGATCGATTCAAGCAAAATTAGCGACTCAAAATAGAAATAATTTCTCGGGTATCTTCCACTAAACGCACGACAGTATCGTCTACTTGAATTGAAATTAGACCATCTCTGTCTCGTGATTTAATCACTTTACCGCGGCGGTAAATATCACGGTCAAGAATATCGCCTTTGCGTAATTTCTTCTGCCAACCGGGTGGTAAATCACCACCATTATCAAGCTTCTTTTCAAGGCCAGGTGGCAGACTTTTACCTTTGTCCTTATCCTTGTCTTTTGCAAGTGCGCCAGCCGTCACTAGGCTTAAACCAATCACTGCAACTGTTAACAATGCTTTCATACGAGTGCTCCTTTTGTTAGTCCTAGTTAAGCGTAGCAAGTTTTTCTGAACTGGGTATGAAACAGCTAAAAAAAGCCGCTAAGCGGCTTTTGACAGAATTAACGATGGCGAGTAACGATTGATAGAATCTCTCGCGTATCGTGTACTAGATGAATAAGGCGGTCGTCGATTTCGATGGCAATAATACCATTTCGGTCGCGACGTTTAATCACTCGCCCATGACGATATATATCTCGGTCAAGAATATCACCATGATGATAACGCTTATACCAACCTGGTGGTAAGCCACCACCATGCCCTACTTTTTTGTATAAACCGGGTGGTAAATCACGGTAGCTGTAATGGTCGTATCTATCGTAACGATCATATCTGTCATGATGGTGATGCTTGTGATGTTTTTTATGCTTGTGGTGTTTTTTGTGCTTTTTGCGTTCGTGTTTTTGTTCGTATCTATCATGGTCACGATCATGTTTCGCGTTTGCTTCCATAGGTATCAAACTCAAACCTAAAACGGCAACTGAGATAGTAATTAATTTATTCATAATAGAGACCCTTAACGTTTGCTCTTGGTAAAAAGCCTAACGTTTTAGCCTGAATCATAGATGAAGGGTTACAATTTAAAAACGTAACTATTTACATATCAATACATTAGAAAGCCAATCTTTACATTTCTTTAAACTACTTTGGCACTATTTACGAAAAACCGAGTCTGAGTTACAGCTCCGTTTACATCGTTTGTCGTTATATTTGCAACATAAACAAACGCTTCTTCACAACATAATAAGGATAATTTATGAATGTACTAAAATGGTGTTTGGTCATTAGCATTACTGCACTAACGGGCTGTAGTGCCATGATGAGCCAATATGGCAATCAAAAAACGCAATCAAGTTCATTGGTTGAGTACCTTTACCCAGACCAACAAGATAGAGCAGCCCATCAAGCAACGATCCCAACCTTGAACTTACCAGCCACTGTAGGGATTGCCTTTATACCCAACAAGTACAATGATGGCTTACACCACGGTGACGAAGTAGCACTGCTGAACAAAGTTAAAAAGCAGTTTATGCAATATGACTATATTGACCGCATTGAAGTGATCCCAAGTACTTATTTAAAAGGCGGCGAAGGATTTACCGCATTAGAGCAAGTATCACGATTATATGATGTGGATATTATGGCCCTTGTTTCGTACGACCAAGTGTCGCAAAGCTTAGAAAATAACGCCGCTTTTTTATATCTAACGATTGTTGGTTTATATGTGATTCCGGGCAATGAAAACTCAGTACAAACCTTTGTAGATACCGCCGTATTTGATGTAAAAAGCCGAAAAATGCTGTTTCGCGCTCCTGGTATACATAAAGCAGAGCAACGCAGCACAGCGATTGGCATCGATGAAGTCGCTAAAGAGCAATCGCTGGCAAGCTTTAATGGCGCTGTTGATGACATGATCACAAATCTAGATACTGAATTGGCGCAATTTAAAACCCGCGTTAAAGAAGAAAAAGTAGCTAATGTCACGCACAGAAACGGCAGTAGCGGCAGTAGCTTGTTCTGGTTAGTTGCAGCACTGGCTGGTTTTGCCGTACATCGCCGTAGCGCATAACAGACAAAGTTATTAATCGCGAAAGCTTTTACCCATCCTAAAAAACAGTTACCCTTTGGTTTTTGTTGTACCTAACCAAAGGGTTTTCATGAAGTTGTCGATACTCTCAGTGCTTGTGAGCACCTCATTGTTTAACCATCAAGCTTTCGCTAATAATGAGCTAGAACATATTACAACGACCGCCTCGCGCAGCGAAGTGTTGGCAGATCCTTTGCCTGTTGTGGTCAGCAGTATTTCACAAAAGCAACTGGCGCTTATCGCTCCTACCCATATTGAACAAGCCCTTAAGCAAGTGGCCGGTGCTAATCTTCAACACGGTAATGGCCAGGAGTATTTACCCGCTTTACGTTCACCTGTACTTTCTGGCGCAGGTGCCTGCGGTGGCTTACTTACTGCTGAAGATGGTATTCCACTTCGCGCAGCTGGTTTTTGCAACATCAATGAGTTATTCGAAGCTCACACTGAAATGGCTGAACGTATCGAAGTACTGAAAGGCCCGGGCTCTGCCCTTTATGGTTCAAATGCAGTGCATGGTGTAGTCAACGTGATCACGCCAGATACAACCTATGACCACAACCAACTTGGTTTTGATTACGGCTCGTTTGGCTACACTCGCTACAAACTTGGTACGGGCCGTGACTTTGGCCAGCAAGGTTTAGGCATTAATGCCACGATCACCCGAGATACGGGTTATCGTGATGACGAAAGTGTTGATCAAGAAAAGCTATCACTGCGTCACCGTTTTGATGGCGAAAAACTAAGTGTAAATACAGGCCTGACTTACACCCATTTAGATCAACAAACGGCTGGTTACATCGAAGGCTTTGAAAGCTATAAGGATGAGCAAATAGCTCAGTCTAATTTTGATCCTGATGCATTTCGTAAAGCCCGATCTTTGCGTGTTTGGTCAAAGCTAAATTGGACACAAGATGAGGCTAACAGCTTTTCCCTAACGCCTTATATCCGCGACCAAAACATGACCTTCTTTAAGCATTTTTTACCGGGTACTCCCCTTGAAGAAAATGCTCAGCAAGGTGTTGGCCTACAATCAAGCTGGCAGCATAAGTTAACGGGTTCTAGCCTGTTAACTGTTGGCTTTGATGGTGAGCTTACAGATGCTGACTTTTTACAATATCAAGACAGCCCCACTCAAGGCTCAGCGTTTTTAGTTGCCACCGTGCCTCAAGGAAAACATTACGACTATCAAGTAACTAGCACCCTATTAGCACCATTTGTGAACCTTGATTGGCAACTTGATGAGTTACTTATCAGCCTTGGTGGCCGATACGAGCGTATGCGCTATGACTACAACAACCATATGTTGGCTGGCCGCACAAAAGAAGATGGTACAGCATGCGCAATGGGCGGATGTCGCTATTCTCGACCCGAAAGCGGCGAAAATCGCTTTACTAACTTTTCGCCTAAGCTTGGTTTAAGCTATCAATATGCTGAAAACCAGTTTATCTACGCCAATGCTTCAGAAGGTTATCGAGCACCGCAAGCGGCAGAGCTTTATCAGTTACAACGCGAACAAAATGTCGCAGATCTGAAATCTGAAACAGCTAAAAACCTAGAGCTTGGTTTAAAAGGCCAACAAGCACAACTGCATTATGTAGTTAGTATTTATGCAATGAACAAAAAGAACACGATTTTCCGCGACAGTGATTTTTATTACGTCAATGATGGCCAAACCCAGCATCGTGGTATTGAGCTTGAGTTAGCCTATGCCATTACGCCAAGCTTATCGATGCAGTTAGCCGCGAGCCACGCCAAGCATACATACAGTTATGACCAATTACTCAGCGGGGTTAATATCAATGGTAATCTCATTGATACTGCACCGCGTAACATCGCTAACTTACAACTACTTTGGCAAGCAAACGACATCACGCGTGTTGGGCTTGAGCTACATACCACCAGCAGCTACTTTACTGATCCTGAAAACCAGCATAGCTACGAAGGTCACTCATTAGTAAACTTAAGAGCGGCGTGGCAGCTATCAGCTAACTTTACTGTGACTGCACGTATAAACAATTTAACCGACGAACGTTATGCAGAGCGCGCTGACTACACAACATTTAGTGGCGATCGCTACTTTCCGGGTAGACCGCGCAACGCCATGTTATCAGCAAGTTATCAGTTTTAAATAACCGCATTATTTGGTGAGCTATCTCATAGTTCACCCACGCTGTTTAGTGTTTTGGTATGATAAATGTACCTATTGCTATAGTTCCTAAACAGCGTGTCATCTTCTCAAAATCTAATTCGTAACCTTCTTTTAGTGCTGGGCATTTTTCTTATTGCAGCCAGTTTGCGAGCCCCTATCACTGGTATTGCTCCAGTACTTGAACAGATCATTGATCAATTTAAGTTAAATGCATCACAAGCAGGCATGTTGACGACTTTACCTTTAATTGCATTTGCTATTGCTTCACCTATGGCAGCAAGCCTTGCTAAAAAATGTGGCCTTGAAGTATCACTTTTCATTGCCCTTGTATTAATAGGCATAGGGGTTGTCTCTCGTGTTATTGATTCTGCCACCGTATTATTTATTGGCACTGCAGTGATTGGTGTCGGTATCGCGATTGGTAATGTGTTATTGCCAAGCCTGATAAAACGAGACTTTCCACACAAAGTGGCAGTAATGACGTCTAGTTATGTTTTGGCAATGGGAATATTTGGTGGCAGCTATTCAGCACTCATCATTCCGCTGGCTGAGTATAAAGACCTTGGTTGGCAATTAGCGCTTGCCAGTTATGCCTTATTGGTTTTGCTAGCTATTGTGGTGTGGTTACCACAACTTAAGCAACATACCATGCCAAAACAGGCATCCGTTTCAAACAGTACACAAAGCAAAATTTGGCACTCTGCACTTGCTTGGCAAATTACGTTATTGCTCGGCTTTAACTCATTTTTCACTTATATCATGCTAGGTTGGCTACCCAGCATTTTAATAGAAGGCGGCCACAGTGCGCAGCACGCGGGTGCTTTGCAAGGCGCCTTTCAAGTAGCCTCAGCGCTACCAGGTATTGTGCTTATTCCACTACTTGCCAAATTAAAAGATCAACGCATCTTAACCCTAAGCTTGGCATTACTTGGCGCGCTTTGTTCTGTTGGATTATTAGTTGCGCCTAGCTTTGCGATGCTTTGGTCAGTCACCTTAGGTTTTTGCTCAGGTGCCTGTTTTATATTGGGCTTATCATTTGTAAGCCTGCGCACTCATGACTCAATGCAAGCTGCGGCGTTATCGGGTATGGCGCAATGTATCGGGTATTTATTGGCTGCAACAGGTCCTATTATTGCGGGCGCCTTACATAGTTATTTTAATAACTGGGCAGGAGCACTTTGGCTGTGTATTGCATCTAGCCTGTTGTGTGCTTTATTTGGTTACTTAAGCGGCCGAAATATCACTATCGACCAACAAGAGAAATAAAACCGCAGCTACTTAGGTGCGGTTTCAAAGGCACTCATATTACTTAGGTTATCTAGCCAAGGTTTATATGAGCGATACCAAATATGCGCTTTTGGAATAAGCTCATCAGCTTGCTCTACGGCGCCAATACGTAAGCCATAAATGCGCTCGCTAGCTCCTACAGAAGTCGCGTACAAGGCTGTACCACAGTTACCACAAAACCCTTGCGCACGCTGATTACCACTCTCGGCAATTTTTATATATTCTTTTGGCTCAGCACCTGTAAAAGTAACCCCATCAGGCACAGACACAACAACAGTACGAAATGGCGCACCCGAGATAATTTGACAGTCAGTGCAGTGACAGTTAATCACTTTATTTTCATCCACTTCTGCGTGATAAGTTACCTCACCACAATGACAACGACCAGTGACCTTCATATTAAACTCCTTGTTGAGATGATTGCCCTTTTACAGGGTAATGATTAGCCTGTTTTAAGCTTTGTAAGTCATTAAAACGTACCCCGTGCTGGGCCATAATAGGACGTATTTTTTTGCTGATCAATTGTCTAATGTAAAAGGGCTGATTCGGCACAAAATGATGGATTGTATGGGTTCGGCCAAAATCAAAACAAAATAGCTGAAACGGTAAAAACCAGCGGCTGGTGATCACATGCGTTTGCTCAAGCAAGTTATTTACACCGCCATAATAATGCATTGAAGATGTCACTAAGTTAAGAGAACTAGAACGAATAATATTAGGCACGATAAGTACCACCATTAAAAACTCTGCCATCGCCAATAACTCAGCTCCCCAATCTGGCAATGTAAATGGCTGCAAAAACTGCACAGCGTAATAAGCAATTACTCCATAAAGAATCGCAAAATATGCGGTTGCAATCGGAAAGCCCGCATTAAATACCCGTAAAAACTTAAAACCGCTAATTTCTTTACTAAATCGCTTGGTATTAACTAGCAAACCTAGCAAGCCATCAGTGATGACCAAGGCTCTCAAAAATGGCGATTTAATGCCATTGCCCACCAAACGCTCTTCTAAGTCTTGCGACGTGCCAGATACTTTATGGTGATGTAAATGAATCTTTCTGCGATACCAAGGATTAACCGTATTTGGCCGCATAAGCCACACGGTTAACATCATAAAGTTATGTATAAAAGGACGATTACTAAAGTACTGCTTGTGGATAAGGTCATGCTCAAGCTCATGCGATACCGAGGTAATAAAGGCAACCAGAATGATACACAGCCACGAGGGAATAACCGCTAAGTAATAAAGTGTTGCAACACCGATTAGTGAGCACAACGACACCAGCAGAATAAACATCGCAAGTGTATTTTGCTGGTTGAGTATAGGGAAACGCGCTCTAAGCGACTGCTCTTCGGCCTTAATGGCTGTAACAATCGCCTTTATGTTTTGCTTTGCGGTTAATTCTGACATCACAAGCTTTGCTAACTGTTTGATGTCAAAATCATACAGTAATTACCTACTGCTCTCGAGAAAATTCCGTTAAAAATGGAATTACATCATTTGCTGGCAATGGTTTAGAAAAGTAATAGCCTTGTATATAGTCACAACCTGCTTCGGTTAGCACAGCCAATTGCTCGCGCTCTTCAACCCCTTCAGCAACGACTTTAATACCCAAAACACGACTCATTTGGATAATCGATTTAACCAGCGCTTCGTCGCCTAAATCAACATGTACTTCATCAATAAATGACTTATCAAGTTTAAGTACATCAACCGGAAAACGACGCAAGTAGCTAAGAGACGAATAACCCGTACCAAAATCATCTAGCGAAATTAAACACCCAGCTTGCTTCAACTGCGTAAGCACGTCTAGGTGGTTGGTATTTTCTGGCGCTAAAACACTCTCGGTTAATTCAAATGAAATTTGCGATGGCTTAACCCCTTGGCTTTTAATAGTTTCAAGCCATGCATTACGCTCTGGATTAAACTCAGTAAACTCAAATAAAGAACGGTTTACGTTAAAAACAAAGTTTTCATATCCTTGTGCTTCTAACGCTTTTATTTGCTGACAGGTTTTAATCAACACAAGCTCACCGAGAGGAATAATCACCCGCGACTCTTCTGCAAGCGGAATAAACTCGGCAGGTGATACCCATTGTCCTTGGTTGTTCCAACGCACTAAACTTTCGAATTTAGCGACCGTGTTATTTTCAATATCAATAATAGGTTGAAAATACACTTCAATATCGTTGTTCTTCACGGCTTGTGTAAGCTGCTCAACCAGTAAGTTGTGCTTTTTAACCTTGTTATCCATCTCTTTGCAGAAAAACAGATATTCATCGCCTGTTTGTTTTGCATTTAAGGTGGCAAGCTCAGCTTGGCGAACTAAGCGACGGGCTATTTTTTCGATTTTTTCTTGTGAAGTCGCCGTTCCAGCTTGCTCAAATTGACTAATGCCCAGCGTAACTGAAACCTGCTGACTAATGCCGCCTATAGAAACAGGCTCAACAAGTAACGCGGTAATTTGCTTGCAAACATGCTCAAGTTCACTGACATGCTGATAAGTTTGTAAGATAGCAAAACTATCACCATCGATACGCGAAAAAGCAGATTCTTTGAAGCTACCGTCGAGGCGTTCTGCAAGCTCACATAAAACCTTATCACCAAAGGTTAAGCCATAAACGGTATTGATATCTTGAAACTTATCAACATCAAAGTAGATCACGGCTAGGTTAGTATTTGCATCGTCTTGGTACGACAAAGACGATATTAGCTTGCACAAATACTCTTTAAAGTAAAAACGGTTAGTTAAGCCGGTAAGTTGGTCGTGGTTTGCGTGAAAATAAATTTTCTCCTCGGCTTCTTTTTTCTCGGTGATATCCAAAATAAACGCCACATAGCAATCTTCACCATTATTTTGCATTTTGGTTATCGATAAAAACTGCGTGTACAACTTACCTTGTTTGGTTTTATTGGTGATTTCACCAGACCACTTTCCCTCAGTATTAATTTGGTGCCACATTGCTTTATAAAAATGCGGGTCATACTTGTTTGAGCTTAAAATTTTTGGATTTTGCCCTAAGACTTCATCCAACGAATAACCCGTCATTTTAGTAAATGCGGTATTCGCGTAGGTAATATGTACATTGTGGTCGCAAATAAAAATCGCTTCGTGACTTTGCTCAATCAGTTGGTTTGAGAAATCTAATTTAGCAATAAAACGGTCTTTTTCGATTTCACGCTGGATAAGGCCAGTAAAGAGCGAAAAGAACGATTCAATCTGTAGTGCATCGCCTATT
Organism: Pseudoalteromonas sp. UCD-33C; assembly: GCF_001306895.1. NCBI lineage: Bacteria > Pseudomonadati > Pseudomonadota > Gammaproteobacteria > Alteromonadales > Pseudoalteromonadaceae > Pseudoalteromonas > Pseudoalteromonas sp. UCD-33C. The sequence continues at coordinate 82,164 of NZ_LJTB01000005.1, forward strand.
TCATGCTGAAATAGCGCGACAAGGATAGTATCGGTTTTGCCCGAAATACTTTGTAGTGGAACACCCACATAGGCTTCGATGCCCATATCGACAAGTAGCTGATCATCTGGGAATAGCTGCTGAACACCCGAGCTGTAACTTGAAATACAGCCACAACTAACATCATTACATGGCGTACTACGAATATCGTAGCTGATATTTTCAATGATTTCGTCATGCGCAGCCAAAGCGATGGTCGTCGCATGTTGAGTTAACTCATCAACTTGAGCTAAAAAAACATGAGAAGCACCAAGCACTTCTGATAAAGACAGGCATATTGCATTATAAAAGTTCTCACTTTTAAGATTTGAAATGCTTTCAACAATACGCTTTAAGTCGTATGTACCCACGCTAAGCTACCTTACCCGATAATGTGCACTAAGTGATTGACTTCACTTATTCTTAAGGCCACAAATTGTATTATAAGATGTATTCAAACACCATCGTACTCTAGTCTTAAACGATTAATTTTCAAACAAATAAGCACACATTTTTCGTGGTTATTTGTAGATTAAGCATAGTTTGAACTTGACCGCTTAGAAATAGAACAAAAGTTGCTTTAATAGAGCCTGAATTGGTACTTAGATTTGAGTTATAGGTGTTAGGCTCTGGGTGCTAGGTGCCAGGCAAAATGTACCCGTAGGAATGGCTTTAGCCATGAATTATGTTTTTCAGCATTGCTGGTTCGGCAGTAAACGACCTCCTACAATGCTTTTACGAATTGAATTGCTGAGGGTGGTTTCAAAACCCAACAACCGCACCGCTCGGCTAAAAACTGATAGCTGATGGCTGAACTTTTAATTAACTCTGAATATAGAATTGAGTTGTAGGCTTTAGGTGCTAGGAAAATGTACCCGTAGGAATGGCTTTAGCCATGAATTATGTTTTTCAGCATTGCTGGTTCGGCAGTAAACTACCTCCTACGATACTTTTACAAATTAAATTGCTAAGGGTGGTTTCAAAACCCAACAACCGCACCGCTCTAGCTAAAAACTGACAGCTGATAGCTGATGGCTGATGGCTGGGGTTTTTCAGGCATAAAAAAACCCTAACCAATTGGCTAGGGTTCAAAAGTGGTACCAGTAGGCGGACTTTTACTTATTCCAGTGCCACGCCCTGCGTGGCGCTCAAGTCCGCTAACTACTTTTTTCAGGCATAAAAAAACCCTAACCAATTGGCTAGGGTTCAAAAGTGGTACCAGTAGGCGGACTTGAACCGCCACGCCCGAAGGCAACGGATTTTGAATCCGTCATGTCTACCAATTCCATCATACTGGCTTCATTTTTCTTTAACCTTCTAAACACGAGAAGATAAAGAAAAACCACTTTAGAGCAAGAGCTTTTTTAATTGCTTTTGTCTCTATGCCAAGCATTATACAAAGAATGGGTAAGGCGGCAAGCGTTTTGTGCGGCGCCAGTGCTCAACCGCACAATAATTAAACAAGTTGTTAACTTTAGAGTTTTGGCATCATTCGCGAAACAATCGCCTGACAATCGATATCATGACTCAGGCAGCCGTACTGACTAAACCCTGCACCACTTAAACGACTTTTTACAAACGCATCGGCAATAAGTGACTCGCCAAATTGTAATAGTGTTGCTGCTTGCCAAAGTAGCGCGAGCTTCTCAATTATGCGCCGAGCATGCATTTCGAGGTTTGCAGTATCTGTGAGCACCTCTTTTAGTTCATCGAGTTTTATCGCAAAATCAGGGTGCAAACTGCGCGCTTTTTCAAGCTCATTAATAAGCACCTCAAGTGATTCTGGTTCACGGCTAAACACGCGTAAAAGATCAAGGCATTGCACATTACCAGAGCCTTCCCAGATAGAGTTTACCGGTGCTTCTTTATAAAGTCGGCTGGTAATGTTGTCTTGAACATAACCCACACCACCAATACATTCCATAGCCTCATAAGTGTGCTGCACTGCCCGCTTACAGATCCAATACTTACCGATTGCTGTGGCACTGCGTATTAATGCCACCTCATTACTATTATCTTGTTTATCAAGGGCATGGGCAATACGCATTGAAATGGCGAGTGCAGCTTCGGCCTCGATAGCTAAATCAGCCAATACATTGAGCATGAGCGGCTGTTGATGCAAGTTTTTACCAAATACACTGCGCCCAGATGTATGCCAAATTGCTTCTTTTATTGCTTGTAACATCAGCGAGCTTGAACCCAACATGCAGTCATAACGGGTTAAAGCAACCATTTGAATAATAGTGGCAATGCCTCGCCCCGGCTCACCGAGTAACCAACCATGTGCACCTCTAAATTCAATTTCAGAACTCGCATTTGATTGATTCCCCAATTTACTTTTTAAGCGCTGAATATACATGGCATTTTTCTCGCCAGATTCGAGCCAGCGCGGCACTAAAAAGCAAGATAACTGCTTGTCATCGGTATTAGCGAGTACCAAAAAGGCGTCGCTCATAGGCGCTGAGCAAAACCATTTGTGGCCGGTTAAAGCATATAATTGCCCTGCACCACTTTCATTGATGGCGTCTGCTTTGGTGGTGTTCGCCCGAACATCAGAGCCGCCTTGTTTTTCGGTCATCGCCATACCTATGGTGACACCTTTTTTCTCGGTCCAAGGCTTATTATCTGAATCGTAATGATTTGCCAGTATTTTAGGTAGCCACATAGCCGCTACATTTTCTTGACTCGCAATGGCAGGCACACTGGCAAAGGTCATGGTTAATGGGCAGCCGGAGCCCGGATCAGCATGATTGTGCAGCACCGCCATAACGGCTCTTACAACATGGCTACCGGCTTTTTGTTGCTGCCAAGGCAATGCGCAGTGCCCTTGCTCTATAGCGTGCTGCATTAGCTGATGGTAACTTGGGTGATAATCAACTTGGTCTATGCGTTCGCCAAATCGGCTGTGAGTGGTTAATTCGGGTAAGTGTTTGTTTGCTAAGAACCCAGCTTGCAGTAATACTCCTCCCACTTGCTCCCCAAACGCCGTTAAATGCGTAGTTCCCCATTGCCCTGCAAAACGATTTTGCCAATATTGAAGTACCGTGTCGGCCTCATAGGCATTGTAGTTTTCAAGTGGTTTGGGTTGATTAAATACCTGATGAGTTTCGCTTTGAGAAACGGCCATAACTGTGTGCTCATTTTTTATTATTTTCTCAACTATAGCAGGTCAGACCTGTTTGTCGACTTGCTAAACAGCCGTTAAGTATTTCTTGTTTGCGAAGGACTTTGCTAAACTACTGCGCAATTTAATTGGACGAGATTGTTTATGTCAGCTGAGTTTCCACGTGCCGGTTTCTGGCGCCGCTTTGCCTCTTTAATCTACGATACCTTGGTTATCATTGCCTTTGCGATGCTGACAACCGTACTGTATTTGTTAGCTGTTCAAGGGCTAATTTCTTTAGACTTACTAAGTATTGGTGACGCTGAAGATGTATCTGCTTTCATTCAAAATTCACCATTATTGTATGGCATTCGTAGTGTGTTATTGGTGATAGTGAGTGTTAGTTTCTTTAGCTATTTTTGGGCTAAGAGCGGCCAAACTATTGGTATGCGTGCATGGCGTTTAAAGGTGCAAACTCTCGATGGTCATTTAATTAGCTGGCATCAAGGCGCTCTTAGAGCCATTACTGCACTATTAGGTTTAGGTAACTTAGTGGTGTTGGTCGATTTTAAAAATAAGCGTGCCTTGCAAGATTACATCGCAAAAACTGAAGTGATCACCCTCACCAAAGAAGAAAATAAACGTATTTATCGCTCACTTGATTAAGTGATTAAGCAACACATCAAGCACAAAAAAGCGTGGCTCAACCCACGCTTTTTTTATGCTTTTTAAACGAGCATTACACTCGTTTATTCAATAGATAAGTCGCAAAACCAATAAACAGTAGGCTTGGTAATACGGCACCAACCACAGCTGGAATTTGGTAAACCATCACCACAGGACCAAATATCTCATTGGTTAAGTGGAAAGTAATACCGGTTATAACACCCATGATGATACGTGCGCCCATGGTTACTGTGCGAAGCGGGCCGAATATAAACGATAAAGCAACTAACAACATAACGGCGATAGATACAGGCTGCATGATCTTACGCCATAGCGCTAGCTCATAAGTGCTGGTGTCTTGCTCATTTTGCTGCAAATAACCTAAATATGACCAAAGCCCAGTAAATGACAGCGCTTCGGGCTTAACCGACACCACTCCTAATTTTTCGGCGGTCAGTTGCGAGTCGTAAAACTCTTCTTTATGCTGCTCAGTACTGATCTGCTCAGGCGTGATCATTACTTTATTTACATCACGAAGTAACCAACCATCTTTACGGTTTATTGCCTCTTCTGCCTTGGTAATTTGAGTAAGTTGTAACGATTTATCAAAGTGATACATGTGCACGCCACGTAAAGTGCCTTGCTGATCGACATCTTCAATATTAATAAAGTTGCTACCATCTTTCGCCCACACACCTTGCTTAGCATTAAATACATCACCACCATAAATCGCTTGATTACGTATTTCTTTTGCTTTGAGCTGTGCTTCTGGGGCACCCCATTCACCTAGCGCCATCATACAAATCGCCATAAACATCGCGGTTTTCATGACTGATGCAATAATTTGCAGGCGTGACATACCCGCCGCTTGCATAACGACCAGCTCACTGTTTGATGCCAATGCACCTAAACCTGTTAAGCCACCAATCAAGGCTGCCATTGGGAAAAAGATAACTAAATCACCCGGCATGCTATACAGGGTGTAAATCAGCGCAGTTGCAATATCATAGCTACCACGGCCAACTGATTTTAACTGCTCAATAAACTTAATGAGGGTACTAATACCTACCAGCACCATTAATGCAAAACCGGTGGTTTGAATTATGCTGCGACCTAAATACCAGTCGAGTGTTTTCATCATGCGTTTAACTCCCGCTTAGTCACAACTGCCTTTAACCATGCGCCGAGCGGACGACCTTTAATAATCAAGAAACCACCAATAAACAAGGCTGATAAATGGATCCACCATAAGCCAATTGAAGGCGGAATTTTACCATCTTCAACAGCAAACTTAGCTGCATTCAATAAAATGAAGTACCCTAAATACAAGCTGATTGCAGGCACTAATTTAGCGAATTTACCTTGGCGCGGATTCACCACACTCAGAGGTACTGCAAGTAAAGTTAATAATGGAATTGAAAGCGGAATAGCTAAACGCCACTGCCACTGCGCAATAGCTTCAGAGGTTTTCATTTTGAATAAATCAAACGTTGGTATAGCTTCTAATTTACGACGCTGGTGCTCAATTTCTTGATCTTGAATTTGTACACTGTAACCATCGAACTCTGTTAGGTTTAACGCAGCAGACTCGCCATCTGTTTCGTAGCGCTTACCATCGTTAAGAACAAGTTGCTGCTCACCGTTATCTTGCTCAATCACCACACCACGCTCTGCATACACTAAACGGGCTAAGTCACCTTTTTCACGATCTGGTAGCTGTGCAACAAATACCTTGTGTAGCTCTTTTCCGCTATTTTCAATATTGTGAATAAAAACAACCGCTTTTTCGTTACCCGTTTGCTGAAAACGCCCTGCACGTAGTGCCGATAAGCCGGCATCAGCTTTGGCTTGCTCTTTTAATTGATATTCTTGCTCACTGGCCCATGGCGCAACATAAAGAGTAAGCGCACCGGCTAAAATAGCCATCGCAGTACTTGAGATAAGCGTGACACGAACCACATACCACTCACTGACACCACAGGCTTTGAAAACTGTCATTTCGCTGTCTGCATAAATGCGACTGTAGGCCAAAATAATCCCTAAGAAAATACTCAAAGGTAAGATAAGTGAAGCAAGTTGAGGAAGTTTTAGTGCAATCATCGAAAGCACAAGTTTAGCTGGAAGACCCCCTTCTGAGGCGTCTCCTAAAATAACAACAAACTTTTGAGACACAAAAATAGTCATCAAAGTTAAAAATACGGCGACCTGCGACTTGAAGACTTCAGTGGTCAAATAACGAAAAATTAGCAATGCTCGCCCCTGTTAAACATCGAGTTTCACTGGAATAGTAAGGAATTTTGAGTAAACTAGTTATTTTACTCACTTTATTATATGCCATCAAAGTTAAATATCATACCTAGCAAGAACATATAATCTTGCATAAATGGTGCAGATGGCGTCTATTATGTGATATTGATATTCACATTAAGATAAAGTTCAAAAACACATAAATAGAGTCATAGTTTATGTACTAAGATTAGTGCTATTAAACTAAAAAATGTAAGAAAGGACTCGAAAAAGAATTTCTTACCCTTATAAACTAAGGTTATACGACTCAATATCAGGAGTAACAATGGAATTTAGCGTAAAAAGTGGTAGTCCAGAAAAGCAACGTAGCGCATGTATTGTAGTAGGCGTTTATGAGCCACGTCGTTTATCCCCCATTGGTGAACAATTAGATAAAATCAGTGACGGTTATATCTCAAACTTACTACGCCGTGGTGACCTTGAAGGTAAACCTGGCCAAGTATTGCTATTGCATCATGTACCTAATGTACTGAGCGAGCGTGTACTACTAGTAGGTTGTGGTAAAGAGCGTGAGCTTGATGACAAACAATATAAACAAATCATCTCAAAAACGATTAACACGCTAAACGAAACAGGTTCGATGGAAGCGGTATGCTTTTTAACTGAGCAACACGTTAAAAGCCGTGACACTTATTGGAAAGTACGCCAAGCAGTTGAAACAACTCAAGACTGCTTGTACACCTTCAATCAACTGAAAAGCAAAAAGAGCGACCCACGTCGCCCACTACGTAAAATTGTTTTCAACGTACCAACGCGTCGCGAGTTAACCATTGGCGAAAGTGCAATTGAGCATGGCTTAGCCATCGCTGCAGGTAGCAAGTTATGTAAAGATGTTGCCAACATGCCGCCAAATATCTGTAACCCTGCTTATTTAGGTGAGCAAGCACAAGAAATTGCTGATAACTTCGATAATGTAAGCGTTGATATTATCGGCGAAGAAAAAATGGCAGAACTGGGCATGAATTCATACCTAGCAGTTGGCCGTGGTAGTGCTAATGAATCGGTTATGTCAGTGATCAACTATCAAGGTGGCGACAAAGACCAAGCGCCAATCGTGTTAGTGGGTAAAGGCTTAACCTTTGACTCAGGTGGTATTTCAATCAAACCAGGCGAGGCCATGGATGAAATGAAATACGACATGGGTGGTGCAGCAGGTGTTATTGGTACTATGCGCGCTTTAGTGCAAATGCAATTACCAATTAACGTTGTCGGTGTTTTAGCGGGTTGTGAAAACATGCCAGGCTCAAATGCTTATCGCCCGGGTGATATCTTAACAACTATGTCGGGGCAAACAGTTGAAGTGTTAAATACCGACGCTGAAGGCCGTTTAGTACTGTGTGATGCACTCACTTATGTTGAGCGCTTTGAACCTGATACCGTTGTCGACGTAGCAACACTGACAGGTGCGTGTATTATCGCGCTGGGTTCACATGCCACAGGTTTACTATCAAACCACAACCCACTGGCCCATGACCTACTAAAAGCGTCTGAGCAAAGTGGCGACCGCGCATGGCAGTTACCTTTATGGGATGACTATCAAGAGCAACTTGAAAGCCCATTCGCTGATTTCACCAACTTAGGTGGCCGTGCCGCAGGCACCATTACAGCGGCATGCTTCTTATCTAAATTCACCAAAAAATATAACTGGGCGCATTTAGATATCGCAGGTACGGCATGGCGCAGCGGCGGTAAAAACAAAGGTGCAACCGGTCGTCCGGTACCTATGTTGACTCAGTATTTACTAAACCGCGCAGGCGTGAGTGAAGCAAGTCACGATTAAGCCTTATCGCAAGCTTAAAACTATCCCTAAATAAGGCGCCAAATGGCGCCTTATTAATTGAAGCAATTCGCGTTCTATGTCAAAATCCCTGCTTTGATCTGTGTATCTGTGGGGACGAAAGTCACTATGAATATGAACGCACAATTTTACGTTCTAAAACAAGATGATAGTGCCCACCAAACGGCTGGCGCTGTTTTCGATCTGGCAGCTAAAATTGCTGCGGATCAGTATCGTCTAGGTCATCGCGTATTTATTTACGCTGATAACACCGACACGGCCCACACAATCGACGACATCATTTGGTCATTTGAACCAGATAGTTTTGTACCTCACAACTTACAAGGTGAAGGCCCTAAAGGTGGCGCTCCGGTTGAAATTGGTATGACTCCACCTGTCGGCAACAGAAAAATATTAATCAACTTAGCTGAACACCTACCGGATTTTATTCGCCGTTTTCAGCAGGTTTATGATTTCGTACCCGTTGAGCCAAATGCTAAGCAAGCCGCCCGAGAGCGGTTTAAAAAGCTTCGCCAACTGGGCGCCCATATTGCAACGCAAGAAATTGACATTTAAGCATTTATTTAAGGTTCTGTGTAATGGATAAAACCTATAATCCGCAAGATATTGAACAGTCTTTATACCAAGGCTGGGAAGAAAATGGCTACTTTAAACCGTCTGGCCAAGGTGACGCATACTCAATTATGATCCCGCCACCAAACGTCACGGGTAGCTTACACATGGGCCACGCGTTCCAAGATACCATCATGGATACGCTAACGCGTTTAAAGCGTATGCAAGGCAACAACACTTTATGGCAAGTAGGTACTGACCACGCGGGTATCGCAACGCAAATGCTTGTTGAGCGTAAGCTTGCTGCTGAAGAAGGTAAAACACGTCACGACCTAGGCCGTGAAGCATTTATCGATAAAATCTGGGAGTGGAAAAACCACTCTGGTGGCACGATCACTAAACAATTACGTCGTTTAGGCGCTTCTGTAGATTGGGACCGTGAGCGTTTCACTATGGACGAAGGCCTTTCTGAAGCGGTTAAAGAAGTATTCGTACGTCTTCACAAAGAAGATTTAATCTACCGTGGTAAGCGCCTAGTTAACTGGGATCCTAAGCTACACACTGCGATTTCTGATCTTGAAGTTGAAAACAAAGACAAACAAGGTCACATGTGGAACCTACGTTACCCACTTGCTGATGGCGTAAAAACCAAAGATGGTAAAGACTACATCATTGTTGCGACAACACGTCCTGAAACAATGCTAGGTGATTCAGGTGTTGCTGTTAACCCTGATGATGAGCGTTACCAAGATCTGATCGGTAAAGAAATTTTACTGCCTATCGTAAACCGCCGTATTCCAATTGTTGCCGATGAGCATGCAGACATGGAAAAAGGCACAGGTTGTGTGAAAATCACGCCTGCCCACGACTTTAACGATAACGAAGTAGGTAAACGTCACCAACTACCAATGATCAACATCTTCAATAAAGATGCTGCGGTATTAAGCGAAGGTGAAAGCTACACATTCGACGGTAAAGAGCTTGAATTAGATGCGCCAATTCCTGAGCGCCTACATGGCCTTGACCGCTTTGATGCACGAAAAGCGATTGTGAGCGAATTTGAAGAACTTGGTCTATTAGAAAAAATTGAAGATCATAGCCTAACGGTACCTTACGGTGACCGTTCTGGCGTAGTGATTGAGCCACTTCTTACTGATCAGTGGTACGTGCGCGTAGCACCACTTGCTGAGCCTGCAAAAGAAGCCGTTAAAAATGGCGACATTAAGTTCGTGCCTCAACAATACGAGAACATGTACTTCTCGTGGATGAACGACGTACAAGACTGGTGTATTTCACGTCAGCTTTGGTGGGGTCACCGCATCCCAGCTTGGTACGATAACGAAGGCAACGTTTACGTTGGTCGTGACGAAGCTGAAGTACGCCGCGATAACAACCTTGCTGATGATGTTGCACTTAAGCAAGACGAAGACGTTTTAGATACCTGGTTCTCATCTGCGCTTTGGACTTTCTCAACGCAAGGCTGGCCGGCAAACACTGATGATTTAAAAACGTTCCACCCGTCTGACGTATTGGTAACAGGTTTCGACATCATCTTCTTCTGGGTTGCTCGTATGATCATGATGACCATGCACTTCATCAAAGATGAAGACGGCAAGCCACAAGTACCATTTAAAACCGTTTACGTAACTGGCCTTATCCGCGATGAAAACGGCGATAAGATGTCTAAATCGAAAGGTAACGTACTTGATCCTATCGACATGATTGACGGTATCGATCTTGAAAGCCTAGTTGAAAAGCGCACTGGTAACATGATGCAGCCACAACTAGCGAAGAAGATTGAGAAGAACACTCGTAAAACATTCGAAAACGGTATCGAAGCACACGGTACAGACGCACTGCGTTTCACCCTTGCAGCAATGGCTTCAACGGGTCGTGATATCAACTGGGATATGAACCGTCTTGAAGGTTACCGTAACTTCTGTAACAAACTATGGAACGCAAGTCGTTACGTATTAATGAATACAGAAGAGCAAGACTGTGGTTTCGCTACAGATGCTGAGAAACAGTATTCACTCGCTGATCGTTGGATTTTAGGCCAGTTTGAAGCAACTGTTAAAACCTATACTGAGCATCTAGAAAACTACCGTTTTGACCTAGCCGCAAACACTATTTATGAGTTCACTTGGAACCAATTCTGTGACTGGTACCTAGAGCTTACTAAACCAGTATTGTTTAAAGGCAACGAAGCACAGCAACGTGGCACTCGTCATACCTTAATCACGGTATTAGAAAGCCTACTTCGCTTAATGCACCCGTTAATGCCATACATCACAGAAACGATTTGGCAACGTGTTGCACCACTTGCAGGTATCGAAACTGCGGGCACTAGCATCATGGTTCAAGGTTTCCCTGTTTACAATGAAGCAAATGTTGATAGCCAAGCGATGGACGACCTAGAGTGGGTTAAACAATTCATTCTTGCTATTCGTAACATCCGTGGTGAAATGGATATCAGCCCAAGCAAACCATTATCGGTATTGCTTGCTAATGCGTCTGACGAAGACAAACGCCGCTTAACGGAAAACGAAGCTTTCTTAGCGTCTCTTGCTAAGCTTGAAGAGTTCACGCTTCTTGATAGCAAAGACGAAGCACCTGCGTGTGCAACATCGTATGTTGGTAACCTTGAGATCATGATCCCAATGGCTGGCCTAATCGATGTTGAAGCTGAACTAGCTCGTATCGCGAAGCAGCTTGAAAAAGCAGAGAAAGGCTTAGCTCAAGTTAATAACAAATTAGCTAACGAGAAGTTCGTAAATAACGCGCCAGAAGCCGTGCTTGCTAAAGAGCATGCTAAGCTGGCTGAGTTTACAGATGCGAAAGACAAACTATTAGCGCAAAAAGCGAAAATCGAAAGTCTATAACAGCATATATAAAGCGCGATTTATTCGCGCTTACAAAAAAGCCGCGCTATAACATTGTTATAGCGCGGCTTTTTAATGCTCTGTAGCAGCGACTTTACGTCGCGTCAAAATTAAAATTTGTAGTTGTACTGAGCACCAATTAGAACTGCGTGACCTTTTGATTCATATTCCCATGAAACATCTTGGCCTAAAGAAGCAGCTAGGCTGTCTTTTTCAGAGAAGTTTTGTGTTTTACCACGAAGGATACTTACACCTAAGTCAACATTTGAGTTTTCGCTGAATGCGTAGTTACCACCAAACGAGAACCAGAAACGATCTGTATCAGGGATAGAGATTGAAAGGTGTGATTGGTCTGCTGGTGACTCATCGTATGCAATACCTGCACGAAGTAAAAGTGCATCGCTGTACTGGTAGTCAGTACCGATAGAGTAACGCATTGAATCTGAGAAGTTCTCTTCTTTAGAGAATACAGGCGTTTCAAGGCTTGGTGTATAAGCTTCTAATTTTTGGAAGCTATCCCAACCAGTCCATAAGATGCTGTAGTGTACGCCTAGCTTCTTATCAAGTTGATGTGAACCAGAGAACTCAGCAATTGCTGGTAAAGTCAGTTTTAACTCACCCGGTACTGTAGTACCCGCTAAACCGCCAACTGCAGCTGGAAGTTGGTTTGAGTACTCGCCTTCAAAGTCGATATCTGTTTCACTGCGGTAGTTAAAACCAAAACGGTTGTTTTCGTCTAACTGATACATAGCACCAATGTTCCAACCAAAGCCGTAGTCGTCACCTTCAAGGTGAGCAATTTGCGTGCTAGCTGGTAAACCAAATGGATTAGTACCTGCATTACGAACAACTTTTGCATCAGCATAAACATAGTTTAAACCAAGACCTAAGCTGAACTGTTCGTTGATTTTATATGAAGCGCTAGCATTCATGTTAACTGTTACGATTTCAGTTTCACCTGCAATAGAGCCTGCCGCGTAGTCATCTTTAAACTCAGTTGAAAGACCGAAGTTTGAAAAAGCACCAAAGCCTAAAGACACTTTATCGTTTAAAGGCATTGTGAAGTAACCTGCAGGGATAAATGCAGATGGTGCGATGCTATCGTCATCGATAGAGCTTTCATCTAAGCCGTATGCAGCACTTTCGCCTTTTAAACTTACATCTGGAATTACAGCAATACCTGCTACTGAGATTTGCTTGTCTTTGAATAAAGACATAAGTGCAGGGTTACGAGCAACAACTGATGCGTCATCTGCAACAGCTGCTTCACCAGCGTATGCGCGACCTAAACCTGAAACGTTTTGCTCTGCTAATTGGAAAGCTGCAGCGAAGCTGTCAGCAGAAACAACAGCAAGTGATGCTGCAATTAGTGTTTTAGTGAACTTCATAAATCTGTGTCCTCTTGCAAACTTGTGCGAAAGCTAATCCAACAATGAGGGCAACCTATTAGTTAAGCATAAAAGATTAGCGCTGTATGTTGGTATTAGATGTTTTATTCTAATGATTACAAACTTTCGAACATTACCTTAATTAAGATCAAAAAACTGTAATTTTTCGTTAGAAATAGGTAAAAAACCCGCATTTTAACAACAAGATAACAACTTATTAAAACTCATCAGAGCTCTGATTACAAAAACAACAAACGGTAGTAATTATCATTTGCATTGACATCTATTTCTTGTCCCTTTAGACTAAAAATAAAGGTTTTACTGTTGAGTTTGAGTATGGAAATCGCATTGATTATTGCGGCACTGATGTTATGTGGTGTGAGTGTTCATTATTTTTGTAAAGCAAACTATTGCGCGTGCACTAAAGCGGGTGATTGCGATAACCCAGTCAATCACTATTGGCTAGGCGCCATGCTGAGTGCTGTTTTATCACTACTGTTATGTTGTGTGGCCTTACATGTAGAAAAAGGCACATTGCTGTGGTTGGTATTAATGACGAGTTGTTTTAGTGGTGCATTTATATCAGCAAAACGCAGTGCCAAAAAACGCTGTGTTAAGTCTAAACAAGCAGATGCTCTTTTAACAAACGAGCCAAATTAAGCTGATAATCTAGAGGCTTAATACTCGCAATAATTTTTAGTTCTTTTTCTACGCTTAAATCGACATCTTTGGCAGTAATATGATGCTTATGCTTGGCATTATAGAAGATCTTTATTTTCGGCTTAATTGGGTTTTCGTGGTTACCTTCCATCACTAACGCCAAGCGCTCATTATTCAACTTCACAATCGTTCCAACAGGGTGCACCCCTAGGCATTTAATAAAGCGTTGCACCAACTCAGAGTCAAACAATTGCTTATTGGCAAGTAAATAACGCAGCGCTGAGATTGGCTCTTCACCCATTTGATGAGGCCTGTCTGCTGTCATTGCATCATAAACATCGACGATTGCCATCATACGGGCTGCACGGCTCAGCTTTTCAGCTGCAATACCGCGAGGGTAACCTGTACCATCTAAACGCTCATGGTGATTCACTATCATATCGAGCATTAACGGCGTAATGCCCTTTTCACCTTTCACTAAACCTAAACTCTGCGCCACATGCTTTTTAACAACTTGCATTTCGTTGTCGTTCAAGGCACTTGGTTTAGACAATACACCTTGTGGCATTTTCGCCTGACCGATATCGTGCATCAATGCACCCATTGCCAGCTCTTTAATTGTCTTTTCTTTGTAACCTAGGTACTTAGCAAACACACTCACCAAAATAGCGGTGTTGATCATGTGCCGCCAGTTATAAATATGTTTATCTTTAAGGCGAGTTAAAATAGTTAAGGCATTGTGATTACGAAATACCGAGCTGACTATATCAACGGCGATATCATCAAGCACAGCGACATTCATCTTTAAACCCGATGTGATATCTGAGTAGAAACCTTGCAATTTTCGGCTGTGCTGCTCGTAATGCACGCTGGCTTTTAGAAACTCTTGTTGAACCGTGATCCCTTGTGGTGCTTCGTTAGCTGCAGGTTTTTGTTCAACCTTAGGTTTAGCCGGTTCAGGCTTTGGTTGGTATTTTTTAGGTAATGCAACATCGCTTTGTGTAAAGTCGATGAGTAGCTCTTCAACCCCCTCAGAGATCAGGCGTTGAATAATCGTTTTATCACGCACTAAACCACGTGTTTTGATTTTAATACTATTTACATGCTCTTGTTGCTTACTGACACTGTCAACAAACATCCCTGGTACAAGTTCGGCAATGGGTAAGGTAATAAGCATATGTGAGCTTAGCGCATAAAAACATCGAGTTTTTTATTATCGCTAATTGATTACAAATGTCTATAGATTGGGTAGCGAATACGAAATAGGTATGAGTTAAGAAGTTAGAAAGGGGAAAGTTAGAAAGGGGAAAGTTAGAAAGAGTAAAGCTAGAATCGCTTAGCTAACGACTCAAGAAACTCGCTAACTTTACTCTTGAAACTTGCTAACTTCCCATCCCTAGCAACTCGCTAACTTTACTCCTGAAAGTAAGTACCCCAGCCGTCGTATTCAACGTCGGTTTGCTGAGCAAGCGCTTCTAGCTTGTCTACGTCTTCCATAATCGCTTCTACTTCAAGTTCACACTCAACAACCACGTCAAAGCTCCACACTTTCTCGCCGTCTTCTAGCTCAAGTTCTGCAGGTTCTTCAACATCGTAACCTAGTTTAAAAGCGGCTAAAGCGGCTTGCTCTAACTTTTCAAAATTTTCGCTAACAAAGTGGTGTTCCACTTCATAAAGTACTTCAGGATCTGAGCCATCTTCAAGTAATGAAGTAACGATGTCTTCAGTAATTTCGCGCCAATTTTCCATTATTTGTTTCTCACTTGAGCATCTAATTCAGTTATTTTAGCAGCCATAATCTGATGAACATGTGAAGCATGGTCACGAGCAGATACGTCTTTATCAAGATAAATCGGCGCTAACATTTCGAGGTAAATTGTACCATTATCCCAGCGATTTAGCTTAATAGTTTTGTGCGTTGTACTCATACAAACAGGCACAACTGGCACATCAGCACTCATTGCTGTGTGAAATGCCCCAGTTTTGAAGGGTAATAAACCACGACCATAGCTTCGCGTGCCCTCAGGAAACATCCAAACCGATAGACCTTTTTGTTTTATTTTCTCAGCTGATTTAGAAATTGTACCTGCCGCTTTTGAGCGGTTAGCGCGGTCAATTAAGATATTTCCCGATAACCAATATAGTTGACCAAAAAATGGGATCCATTTGAGGCTTTTCTTACCTAGGCTTACGCAATTCTCTGGCACCATGGCAGGTAAAGTGAATAGGTCATAGTTATTTTGATGATTTGCTACATAGACAGCAGGACCAATATTTTTTGGAGCCTCGTGATATTTAAGCTCTAGTTTGACACCTAAAATTTTAGCTACCTTGCAAAACCAACCCGAAATAATATGCACGTTATTAGTATGAAACGGCTTAACGATGCATAAAAGCAGCCCAAAAACACAGCTCAAAACAATGAATAACGCCATGAAAATTATGCGAAAAATAGCTAACAAACGAATTCTCCTCGTACTAATCAGCGCGCATTATAACGTGAAAAATACCATTTCCATAGCTTTAAGCGCACATGTGTACGCTTAAAATTTCATAACGTTTTAACAATAAAAAAGGCCTGCAATTGCAGGCCTTTTATTTTTTACTCTGTTACTTCGCTTGGCGACTCATTACTATCATCTGTTTGAGTCACTTCGACTACAGCTTCATCAACACGCTGTAAGCCACGCGGTAATTTATTACCTCGTCTACCACGTTCACCATGATAATGCTCAAGATCAGCCGGTTTAAGTGTCAGTTTTCGTTTCCCTGCATGCAGGGTTACGCTACTGCCCGCAGGCACCACAGCCAGTACTTTTACAAACTCTTCTCGGGCTTGTACTTTCGCACTTGGGATAGAAATAATCTTATTTCCTTTACCCTTACTAAGCTTAGGTAAATCACGCAGTGGGAATAACAACATACGGCCTTCGTTAGAAATTGCCATACAGTAATCTGTTGCTACGTCAGTTACTCTAATTGGCGCGAGTAATTCACCGCCTTTAGGAACACTGACCAACGCTTTACCGTTTTTGTTCTTACTCACCAGATCTTTAAAGTCGCTTATAAAGCCATAACCTGCATCTGAGGCCATTAACAACACTTGGTTGTCTTCTGCCATCACCACATGCTCAAAGTTGGCTCCTGCGCTTAAGTTAAAGCGCCCTGTCATTGGCTCACCTTGGCTTCGAGCTGAAGGTAAACTGTGTGCATCAGTAGCAAAAGCACGGCCACTTGAGTCTAAGAACACTGCAGGTTGATTGCTCTTACCGCGCGCTGAGGCTTTATAGCTGTCGCCTGACTTGTAACTCAGCCCTTCAACATCTAAATCATGGCCTTTACCAACACGTGCCCAACCTTTTTCAGATAACACAACGGTCACTGACTCTGAAGGGATAAGGTCTTTTTCACTTAACGCTTTTGCTTCAACACGTTCAACAACTGGTGAGCGACGATCATCGCCATACATTTCAGCCGCTTCTTGGATTTCTTTTTTCATTAAGGTCGACATACGACGCTCTGAACCAAGCGTTTGCTCTAACTTGTCACGCTCAAGAGCAAGTTCATCCTGCTCACCTTTAATCTTGAACTCTTCAAGTTTTGCTAAATGACGTAGTTTTAACTCTAAAATCGCTTCCGCTTGAATATCAGTTAAACCAAAACGCTCCATTAATACAGGCTTTGGTTTATCTTCAGTACGGATAATTTCAATAACTTCATCAATATTTAAAAAGGCCGTTAATAAACCTTCTAAAATATGTAAGCGAGCTAATACTTTATCTAAACGGTGCTGTAAGCGGCGGCGAACTGTTTCACGGCGGAACGTTAACCACTCGGTTAAAATACTACGTAAATCTTTAACTTGCGGACGACCATCAAGGCCAAGCATGTTTAAGTTTACGCGGTAGTTCTTTTCTAAATCTGTGGTTGCAAATAGGTGCGCCATTAGTGGCTCAGCTTTAATGCGGTTTGAACGCGGTACAATCACGATACGAGTTGGGTTTTCGTGATCAGATTCGTCACGTAAATCAGCAACCATTGGCAACTTTTTAGCATTCATCTGGGCTGCAATTTGCTCAAGCACTTTTGCACCTGAACACTGATGAGGCAGCGCGGTGATCACTATGTCACCTTGCTCTTCAGTGTAAATTGCACGCATCTTGATAGAACCACGTCCGGTTTGATAAATCTTACGAATATCGTCTTTTGGTGTGATGATTTCAGCTTCTGTTGGGTAGTCAGGCGCATGCACTAACTCAAGCAACTCTTCGATTTCTGTCTTTGGCTTATCAAGTAATAGACAACAGGCACTGGCAACTTCACGCACATTGTGTGGTGGAATATCGGTTGCCATACCTACCGCAATCCCCGTTACACCATTAAGTAAGATGTGTGGTAAACGCGCAGGTAACACCATTGGCTCATCAAGTGTACCGTCAAAGTTTGCGGTCCAATCTACAGTGCCTTGACCCAGCTCTTTTAGCAGAACTTCTGAGAACTTAGATAAACGCGCTTCGGTGTAACGCATTGCAGCAAATGATTTAGGATCATCGGCAGCCCCCCAGTTACCTTGACCGTCCACCAGCGGGTAGCGGTAAGAAAACGGCTGCGCCATTAACACCATCGCTTCGTAACAAGCACTATCGCCATGGGGGTGGTATTTACCCAGTACATCACCCACGGTACGGGCTGATTTTTTATATTTTGCTTGCGCCGATAGCCCCAGCTCGCTCATTGCATAGATGATACGACGCTGTACAGGCTTAAGACCATCACCTACATGAGGTAAAGCACGGTCCATGATGACGTACATTGAGTAGTTTAAGTAGGCGTCTTCAGTAAAGCGCCCCATTGTTTGTTGTTCTACGCCTTGCATCAGCAAGGTATCTGTATCACTCATTAACGCTTACCTATTTTTTCTTAGCACTAACGCGATAGATCACATTAGCAAAGTCGTCTGAGATCAATAAGCTGCCATCTGCAAGCTCTGCAAATGCAACTGGGCGACCAAATGTTTCTTCGTTTTGCATAAAGCCTGTGATGAACGGGGTGTACTTAGTAATACGACCTTGTTCAACATTCGCTAGCATCACTTTATAGCCTGATTTTTTACTACGGTTCCACGAACCATGCTCAGCAACAAAAAGCTGCTCTTTGTATTTAGCAGGAAACTGCTTACCGTTATAAAAATGAATACCTAGAGGAGCAACATGAGCACCAAGTGCAAGGGCTGGCGATTTATAGTCAGCAATACTTTTACCTTTGCCAAACTCAGGATCTAAAATCGCACCAGCGTGAACATAAGGGAAACCATAATGCGCGCCCTCTTCACCTTCACCAACACGGTTAATTTCGCATGGTGGCATGTCATCGCCCATCATGTCACGGCCGTTATCACTAAACCAAAATGCATTCGTTGTAGGGTGATAATCAAAACCAACTGAGTTACGAACACCTTTGGCGATGGTTTTAATTTCTTTTGTATCCACATCTAACGAGAAGATACGGCCGTATTTGTCGTCTTCCGCACAAATGTTACATGGCACACCCACTGGCACAATTAGCTCACCGGTTGGCGCAAAACTAATAAACTTCCAACCATGGTGACGATCAGTTGGAAACTTGTCGTATACCACGTCAAATTTAGGATCTTTTAGGTTTTTGTCTACGTCTTTAAAACGAATGATACGTGACACTTCAGCCACATATAAATCACCATCTTTAATCGCTAAACCTGATGGCATTTCAAGGCCTGTAGCAATGACAATCTTTTTATCTGCAACACCGTCACTGTTATGATCAATCAGTGCATAAACATTACCTGCTTTACGCGAACCTGCGTAAACAATGCCTCTTTTTGATACCGCAATTTGACGCGCGTTTTCAACATCATCGGCAAACAGGCTTATAGAAAAGCCATCAGCAACTGTTAATTTATCAAGAATATCTTTTGCCATTACAGGCGCTGATAACAAGCTCAGCGATAATAATGAGGTCAGTAGTTTTTTCATTTTTGTCTTGCCCTTTAATTCTTTGCTAGCAACTAAGTTGCTACACCCTTTATTAAACTTCTGCGCGGTTACCGTGATCTTCTAACCATTGGCGACGGTCTGACGAACGTTTCTTCGCAAGTAACATATCCATCATTTCCATGGTTTGTTCTTCTTCGTCTAAAGTTAGTTGCACTAAACGACGCGTATTAGGATCCATGGTGGTTTCGCGTAATTGTAACGGGTTCATTTCACCTAACCCTTTGAAGCGTTGAACATTAACCTTACCGCGTTTTTTCTCAGCTTCAATGCGCGCTAAAATACCGTTCTTTTCGTCTTCATCAAGGGCGTAGTAAACCTCTTTACCAATGTCGATACGAAATAGCGGCGGCATAGCTACATACACATGGCCTTGTTTGATAAGCGATGGAAAGTGGCGAACAAACAGCGCACAAAGCAAGGTAGCAATGTGCAATCCATCCGAGTCAGCATCGGCCAAGATACAAATTTTGTTATAACGCAGACCAGATAAATCACTTGAATCAGGGTCAATACCCAAAGCGACAGAAATATCATGCACCTCTTGCGATGCTAAAATCTGCCCAGATTCAACTTCCCAGGTATTTAAGATTTTACCGCGCAGCGGCATGATTGCTTGGAATTCACGGTCGCGCGCTTGTTTTGCTGAGCCACCCGCTGAGTCACCCTCTACTAAAAACAGTTCAGTACGGTCATTATCTTGGGCGCTACAGT
Organism: Pseudoalteromonas sp. UCD-33C; assembly: GCF_001306895.1. Taxonomy (NCBI): domain Bacteria; kingdom Pseudomonadati; phylum Pseudomonadota; class Gammaproteobacteria; order Alteromonadales; family Pseudoalteromonadaceae; genus Pseudoalteromonas; species Pseudoalteromonas sp. UCD-33C. The sequence goes on from NZ_LJTB01000005.1 coordinate 102,281, forward strand.
CAGTTAATTTACCCGGTAATGCAGGGCCTGAGGTAACACGCTTACGCACAACTTTTTTAGCAGCACGTAAACGGCGCTGCGCATTTGAGATACATAACTCAGCTAATAATTCTGCCGTTTCTGTATGCTCGTTTAACCATAAACTAAATGAGTCTTTCACTACACCAGATACAAATGCAGCACATGAGCGAGATGAAAGCTTTTCTTTTGTTTGGCCTGCAAATTGTGGGTCTTGCATTTTAACCGATAATACGTAGCTACAGCGCTCCCAAATATCATCTGGCGTTAGCTTTACACCGCGTGGTAGTAAGTTTCTGAATTCACAGAATTCACGCATTGCTTCAAGCAAGCCTTGGCGTAAACCATTAACATGCGTACCGCCTTGTGCAGTAGGAATTAAGTTTACATAACTTTCAGCGATTGATTCACCGCCTTCAGGTAGCCATACAACAGCCCAGTCAGCGCCTTCTGTTGAACTTGAAAAGTCACCAATAAACGGCTCTTTTGGTAATACTTCAAAACCTTTAACTGCTTCAACTAGGTAATCTTTTAAACCTGTTTCGTAATACCATTCTTGGCTTTCTTTGGTTTGCTTGTTGGTAAACTTAATGCGCAGGCCTGGGCACAATACCGCTTTGGCTTTTAATAAGTGATTAAGCTTAGTGATAGAAAAGTTAGCTGAGTCAAAATAGCTAGCATCAGGCCAAAAACGCACGGTTGTACCTGTATTACGCTTACCCACAGTGCCAATGACGTTTAAATCTTCAACCTTGTCACCGTTTTCAAAGGCCATACGAAATTGCTGCGCATCACGGCGTACTGTTACTTCAACACGAGTCGATAGCGCATTTACAACCGAAATACCTACCCCGTGTAAACCACCCGAAAACTGATAGTTTTTATTAGAGAACTTACCACCGGCGTGCAGCTTGGTAAAAATAAGTTCCACACCAGGAATACCTTCCTCAGGGTGAATATCAATCGGCATACCACGGCCATCATCGATAACCTCAAGGGAGTTATCTTCATGAAGGATGACATCTATTTTAGTGGCATGACCTGCCATTGCTTCATCGACACTGTTATCGATAACTTCTTGACCTAAATGATTAGGTCGAACCGTGTCGGTATACATACCTGGGCGGCGTTTTACGGGCTCTAATCCGTTTAAGACTTCAATTGCTTCGGCGTTATAATTTTGCTGACTCATAGTTTTTATATCTTTTATGCGCTTAGCTATGTTTTACGTGATTTTAAGAAAATCTACAATACTTGCAAAGGTTTGTTCGAAGCCGATAAAACTATGATCGCCTCCAAATTCAACGTGTTGCTTACACTGAGAATAATATTTAACCGCCTGCTGAAACGGCAGTACTTCATCGCCCGTTTGCTGTAGCAAATAAATCAATGAAGGGGTGTCTAATTGCGGCAAATATAAGCTGCGCAATGCATCCATGTGACGAGTATCAAGTTCATAATGACTATCTTGATACGGGTTATAATTTTCCCCTAAATAGTTATCGAGTAACTCAAATGGGCGAACCGCAGGGTTAATGACCACTGCAGGGATCGAATAACGTTGCGACAAATAGGTCGCATAAAAACCGCCTAATGAACTACCTAGTAATACAGTATCATCATTTAGCAGTTGTTCTAATTGTAAAATTGCATGTAATGGCTCATGAGTTAATCGCGGCACCTGATAATCAACATCAAATTGCGCCATGTGCTCACCAAAACGAACGGCTTTATAAGACTTCTCTGAGCTATTAAAGCCATGAATATAAATTACTCGTTTAGCCATACTACATCCGTGCTTAACAGTAAGTTTTGTTGCTCATCAATTATTAAGTCGATGATTCGAAATGCGGGGCCCAAATCCTCTTGCTGCCACGCCATAGTGTGTTTGGTAAACTGTATTGAGCTGGCCGGTGTCGCATACACACTAAGATTACGGTAGGTTTGCGTGTACCCATGATGCACATGACCATGAAATACCCCCACACACTGCTCAGTATTAACACAGGTATTTAAAAACTGCGGGCCATTTTCTAGCATATGTTTATCTAGGTAGGCTTGAATAGGCAGCGGGTTATGATGACAAAACACCACGCTAGGTACCTGCCCTACCGCTTGGCTTAATTCATCTAAATGCGTTTGTGTTACCCAACCTGCTGGCGTTGGGCCTTTTGAGTTTGCCAACAGCAGCTGCCCACCTAAAAAGGTAATTCGCTTATTGTTTAAAATTTGCGGGCTTGTAAGCTTTTCATATTCGGCAAGTTCATCATGATTACCCGGCAACCAAAACACCGGACAACTCAGCGCTGAGTCTGCTATTAATTTAGCAAAAAGCTGGTAAGACTCAGTGCTGTGATCTTGTGTTAAATCACCACCAAATACCACACAATCCACATCGAGCTCAGAAATAACCTGTAAACAGCGCCCAAAATACGCTGCCGTATTCACGTTAAAGTATTCACCCGTCGTGTCTTTTGATAAGTGGCAATCAGTGATATGGGCAACTTTCAGTGCTGTTTTATCAAAATGGTAGGCGTTACTAAACCAAGCCATTATTTACATCCCAATTTAAAACTGCTCGGCCGTTTTCAACACAAGCCACCAGCCAGTCATATAAGAAAGCGTTAAGCTGATATTTTTCATCTTTTTGATGCATATTCGGATTCGGGTAAGCATAGGAAGGCTTGATGCGCTGATGAAAATCATGATGCACAATTTCAGCGACTTTCGCATCATGATACATGCGCACAGTTAAATACAATGGCTTAACCGAAGGTAAATGACCGGCTTCTTGTTTGATAGAAATATCTGTGGTGTATTTTGCTGTATCGTCAACTTTAACCGCAAAAGTGCTGTGCCCTAATTGTACCTTTCGTTCCTGACCTATACGGCGCTCATTAGGTAATAGCTTGAGCGCACGCACGTAATTATGCTCACACAAAGTTAAGTACTTAGGTAAGCTTTGAATATAACGCTGCTGGGCACTGACGTACGACAAAATAATCCCCTATGAGTTTTTCCAATCAGACAGTATACGTTGCTTATTCAGTGCTAACCACTGTAATGAGATAACTGTCGCTGCATTGTCTATTTCACCCTGTTCTAGACGCAGCATAGCTTCATCGTATGACATTACATGGGTTTTGATATCTTCATCTTCATTATCAAGGCCAAAAATACCGCCTTGATACCCTGCTAAGTCAGTGCGCGCTAAATATAAATACAAACGCTCAGTGGTGCCGCCGGGGCTTGAAAGATACGACATCATAAATTCCAGCTCGTTAAGCTCAATACCGGCTTCTTCGAATGCTTCGCGCTTAGCTACATCTTCATAATCAGTACTGCCATCTGCCATGCCTGCAATACACTCAAGTAACCAAGGTGACTGCTTTGATGCGAGCGCCCCGATTCTAATTTGTTCGATTAATAAAACTTGGTCAGTCTTAGGGTCATAAGGAAGTACAGCAACAGCATGGCCACGCTCTAAAATTTCGCGTTTAACTTCTACTGATTTACCACCAGCAAACAATGCATGATGAAAGCGATAAGTATTAATTTTAAAGAAACCATCATAAACACGCTCAATCGGCTTTAACTCTATGTCATCATGATTAAATTGTGAGATTGCTGATATTTTCATTCACTATTTCCTTTGCGTTTTAAGTAAATGTTACGGCCAATTATATTCTGTTACACTTGGACATGCAGATTTACGTAATTTTTTTTTGGTTATTCATTAAAAAAGAGTACCATGGTCACAGTACAAAATTGTCTAAGGACTGAACGAACAATGAAAAAAACACTACTCGCTGCGCTGATCGGGTTTTCAAGCGCACTGACTGCAACAGCTAGTTACGCTGAAGACTTACTACAAGTTTACGAAATTGCGACAGCAAACGATCCTACCGTACTTAAAGCAAAAGCCCAAGCAGATGCACAAGCCTATGAGAGCGATCGCGCGTTAAGTGCACTATTACCACAAATTGGTTTAAGCCTTGGTTACCAATCAACCAAATCAGATCTTTACGAGGGTAATGATGCTACGGGTTATACAGGTTATGACTATGATCCTGATGAATTTAGCCGTGGTATTAGCTTAAACCAAACGCTGTTTGATTTAGGTGCATGGAATTCACTCGGTATTGCAGATAAACAAGCATTACAAGCAAACGCTCAGTATGATTTTGCACGCCAAGACTTAATTGTTCGTGTTGCTGAAGGTTACTTCAACGTACTAAGCGCAATCGATAACCTTGAGTTTGTTCAAGCAGAAAAACGTGCCATCGAGCGCCAATTACAACAAACTAAAGAGCGTTATGCAGTAGGTTTAACAGCTATCACTGACGTACACGAAGCGCAAGCTCAGTACGATAACTCTGTAGCACAAGAAATCGTTGCTAAGAACAGTGTTGAAACAGCGCGTGAGCAACTTCGCGAAATCACTGGTAAATACCACGCGAAATTAGACATGTTGAATACTGAAACGTTTTCAACTGTTGCACCTAAAAAGCAGTCAACTGACTACATTGAAATTGCAAAAGACCAAAACTTAAATCTGCAAGTTTCAAAAGTAACGGTTGATATTGCTAAAGATCAAATCGATTTAGCAAAAGCAGGTCACTATCCGAAGCTAACATTAAGTGCTTCATACGGTGACAGCCTAACTGATCTAAACAGCAACTCACACCAGCCACGCGAAGATAGTACAAGTATTGGTGTTAACTTCAGCCTACCTATCTACTCAGGTGGTGCAACAACAGCAGCGACAGATCAAGCACGCGCTTTCTATGTTGCGGCAAGTGAAGATTTAGAAGCAAGCTTACGTGCAGTAACTCGTTCGGTTATCACATCGTACAACCAAGTAGTGTCTGACATTGCTACTTATAAAGCGCTACAACAAGCTGTTGTTTCTGCTGAAAGTGCGCTTAAAGCAACTGAAGCAGGCTTTGAAGTTGGTACACGTACTATCGTAGACGTACTGATCAGCACGCAAAACCTTTATAATGCAAAAAGTAATTTAGCAAACGTTCGTTACCGCTATGTTGTTTCAACACTTCGCTTGAAACAAGCTGCTGGTACACTAACTAGCGAAGACCTTGTTGCAATTAACCAAGGTTTAAAAGAAATCTAAGCATTTCTTCTATAAAGTCCTTATTGTAAAGCCAGCCTCGTGCTGGCTTTTTTGTGTTTTTAAGGACATACAGTTAAACTAGCTTTTTTATTTTTAGAGATTTTTTTGTGGTTAGTTCATCTCCTTTTAAAGCGTCTTTTTTAGGCCCTCGTTACTGGTTAACTTGGATTGGCGTGTTCTTTTTATATCTTATCTCTTGGTTACCACATAAATTACAACTAGCGCTTGGAAAACTGCTTGGCCGTTTAGTACACCGTTTTATGAAACGTCGTCGCCATATTGCTGAGGTAAACATTCGTTTATGTTTTCCTGATATGCCAGAGCATGAACAACGCGAACTAGTTCGAAAGAATATGGAAAATACCGGTATTGCAATGATGGAAACCGGCATGGCTTGGTGGTGGCCCCAGTGGCGAATCAATAAAGTGTTTGGTTCTGTTAAAGGCCTAGAGCACTTTGAAAAAGCTCAGCAATCAGGTAAAGGTGTGCTGTTGCTTGTGCCACACTTTTTACACCTAGAAATGGCGAGCCGTATTATGGGTGTTAAACACCAAGGTATTGGCTTTTATCGCCCGCATAACAACCCTTTAATGGAATATTTCACGACTAACGGTCGTCTTCGTTCTAACGAATACTTAATTGGCAAAAAAGATGTTAAAGGCTTACTGCAAGCGCTTAAAAATAAAAAGGTTTGCTACTATTTGCCAGATCAAGATTACGGCCGTAACCGCTGCGAATTTGCGCCTTTTTATGCGGTAAAAGAAGCAGCAACAACAACAGGAACGCTGTTATTTTCAAGTAGCCGTAACTGCGAAACAGTAAGCTTAACGAGCCGTCGTGATGAAGAGGGTCGCTACCATCTAGAGGTATTACCTGCACTTGAAAACTTCCCAAGTGGCGATGATCTTGCAGACGTTACCCACGTAAATCAGCGTATGGAACAAGCTATCGATTTAGCGCCTGAGCAGTATATGTGGCTTCACCGTCGCTTTAAAACTCGCCCAGATAAGAATGCACCTTCTTATTACAAGTAGAGTGACATTTTACCATTTGTATGGTTTTATAAAGCTAATCAACAACAAGAGTATTAGAAATGTGGTTTTGGGTTAAGCATTTATCATTAGCTGTTATTTTGATTGCTGCTGCTATTTACTTTTTATTTGGTAGTGGTCCAGTAATGGACATTAAAGATACCAAAAATGCTGCAGCGCAAGGATTATCGCGCTTTTATGCGGCGCTACGTAACCAAGTAAATAACAAGAATAATGAGCGCGATAAATACGTTCTTAAATTACCTACGCCAGAAACCAGCTTAGATGTCGCACTTTTTGAACGCGAAAAAGTCGTAGAGCCTTCATCACCTAACTGGACTGGTGATATTCAACCGCGCCGCTTTGAAAATGGTAACACCTTAAAAGATGTACTCTCTGACTATGCTCGTCACGAAGATATCGTACTGTACTGGTATTTAAGCAAAGACTATGTTGTAAAAGATCATTTTCGCGTTGATAGTAACTTTGTCTCAACCCTTTATCAGGTTGGCCGCGCCATCAACGATGATTTCGAAAATGAGGTTTACACCTATTTTTGCTTTAAGCAAAGAGCCGCAGTTATCACTGAGCTGCCCTCTGCTTATGTGCGCGAAAACTGCCGTCGCTTAAAAAGCTAAAACACCTGTTGCCACGCCTGACTTACTAATTCGATGTGCTGAGTTAACTCAGCACGTTGCGCACAACGCCCTTGCTGATTCAAACTCATTACATGATAACGTGAACGATAGGCAATATACGCAGCCACTAATTCTTGCTGCATTTGCTCAGTAATACAGCCTAAACGTGCAGCATCAGCTAAAATACGCACATTGTCAGACCAGGTCGTTAGCTCAGAGTGCTGCATTGCATTATTCAGCACCAGATACTGAGTGATAAACTCAATATCTGTGATACCGCCCCTATCTTGCTTTAAATCAAACAGATCATCATTACCTTTAGCAAGGTGAGCGCGCATTTTTTCACGCATCTCAACCACATCAGTCTTAAGCTTCTCATTATCGCGGGTTTGGCACAAAACGTCTTTGCGGATTTGTGCAAAACGCTCTCGCAACGAATCTTGCCCATAAATCATGCGTGAACGAACCAAAGCTTGATGTTCCCAGGTCCATGCTTGAGTTTGCTGATAGTGGTAGTAACTTTCTAAATTAATAGCTAGTAAACCCGATGCCCCTTCAGGACGTAAACGAGTATCAAGCTCATACAATATGCCTGACGCAGTTCGCGTGTTGAATAGGTGCATTAATCGCTGTGCAAGCTTTAAGTAAAACTGACGCGAATCAATCGACTTATCACCATCGGTATAACTGCTGCCATCGTGGTTATGCACAAATACCAGATCTAAGTCTGAATCGTAGCCAACTTCAAAGCCGCCAGTTTTGCCGTAAGCAATAACAGCAAAGCCCTTTTCTTGATCTGAGGTATTCGCCGGCCGACCAAAGCGCTCGACACATGCATGCCATGCAATATTGACCGCTTGCTCTACAATAGCCTCAGCAAGCGCAGTAAGGTGATCGCTAACCTTCATCACACTCAGTACACCGGTTGCATCGGCTGCAGCAATGCGTAACTGATGCGTTTGTTTAAACTGACGAAGTGCTTCCATTTGCAGCTCTAAGTCGCCATGCTCTATACGCAAGAAATACTGTCTAATTTCATCTTTGTAAGCAGATAAAGGCGTCGGTTTATAAAGCACCTGGGGGTCAATCAGCTCATCAAGTAAAATTGGGTAACGAGAGATATGCTCGCCAATCCATTTACTATGGCAGCAAAGTGCAACCAATTGATTTAACGCCCCTGGGTTTTCGTATAACAGCTCTAGGTAGGCAGTTCGTGAGATGATCTTATTCAACACTTGGCAGATCATGGTAAAAGCGTCGCTACTGGCTTTTGTAACTGTTAACTGTTTAAGTAAAAGCGGCATTAATTTGTCGAGGATATCACGACCTCGACTGCCAATTTTCGCCTTAGTTAAGCGCGCTTTAAAATCTTCAAGCGCCGCTTGCCAGTCAAGATTTGGCTCACACATCAGGCTAACATCTGTCATTTCCCAAGCGCTAATGTACTCACTTTCACACGGATCTGCCGTTTCGCTTTCAAAGCCAATCACTTGTTCGAACTCACCATGTACTTGAGACATGGTCTGCTCAATGCTAGTTAAACACTGATCAAAATCATCTTTATTGAGCAAATAGCATAAACGCTGCTGGTTTAACTCGTCATCAGGTAGGGTTTGCGTTTGCTTATCATCGAAAATCTGTAGGTACTGCTCAATTTGACGTAAGTCTAAATAGTTTTGTGTTAATAACTCAGCTTCTTTATTCGACATCACTTGGTTGTTAACCAGCTCTTTTAAAGCAACCAGTAATGACTGAGTTTGTAGGTTCGCTTCACGGCCACCTCGGACCATTTGCAGCGCTTGTACTACAAACTCTACTTCTCGAATGCCGCCAGCACCTAATTTGATATTGTTTGTAAGGCGCTTTCGGCGTACCTCTTGAGCAATCATTTGCTTCATCTTGCGCAGCGATTCAATCACCGAAAAATCAATATAGCGGCGGTACACAAACGGCCTTAGCAATTCATAAAACTCATCCCAATACCTATTTTCTGTGCCAATTAATCGCCCTTTTAGCATGGCGTAGCGTTCCCACTCACGTCCTTGTTCTTGGTAATAATCTTCCATTGCATGAAAACTCATTACCAAAGGCCCACTTTCACCAAATGGGCGCAGGCGCATATCAACCCGAAACACTTGGCCATTTACCGTGGTTTGGTTAAGCGCCATAATTAGCTTTTGCGCCACTTTGGTATAAAAAACTTGCGCTTCAATGGAGCGGCGCCCCCCTTGCGTTGCAACATCGCGAGGGTAAGAAAAAATTAAATCTATGTCAGATGAGTAGTTAAGCTCTCCCCCACCAAGTTTGCCCATACCTAAAACTAACATTGGCATTGCATTATCGTCATCATCAAGCGGCATGCCACTGACTTTTGCGACCTGCGCAAAGGCCCACTGATTGGCACTATCGATAAGCTGGTTTGCAAGGGCCGAGATATAAGCGATGCTATCGGCAATTGGGTTTGCACAGCACAAATCAAGAAAAGCCACTTTCAACCAGTATTTTTCTCGATACAAACGTAACTTTGCCAGCGCAGCATTGTCATCCAGTTCATTGATTTCAGAATTACTTAACGGAGCTTCAACTGCACGATTAGCGAGCTCCTTATCATCAAGTAACCAGTCTTTTAAATCAGGCTGAGATTGTAAGCAGTTCCACGCAAAGTCACTTAAAGACAGCAAGTTAATAATCTTTTGTTGCTCAGTTTGCCCCTCATACAAGCTCGCGAAGCGGGTTTGGCCTAACTGATGAAGTGACTCGGGAAGCGCGTGTAAATTACTCATTAAATACTCTCTTTTAACTTGCCAATAACCGTACTAGAATGATTATCAAAGAATTATTTAGCAGGGACCTGCATGTCATATTTATCACTATCTAACACTAGTTTAGTCGCGATTGCTATTAGTTTCGCTGTAATTTGCGTCACTATAGTACTGCTACGTATTCTAACGCAAATCAAAGCAAAACAAGCGCTTAAAGAAGAGCTTGCGCAACATGATAACTTTGCCATGGGGATCAGCTTTGCCAGCGAAATTATGGTCGTTATAGCCACTATCGCTTATATATTTGATGAAATTAGCTTAAGTGCAGCCCAATCTAACCCGCTAAAAGTACTTTTACTCATTGTGCTGTTGTTTGCCTTTATAAAAATAGGCCATTTAATTCATCGTAAATGGATTTTGCATCGCTTTAATGAAGAAGCAGCCATTCTAAAGCAAAATGTCTGCGCTGCTTTAGTTGATTCAGGCATGTTAATCGCAAACTGCATTATCGCTCTTGGCCTTTATAACTGGTGCCATACCCAAGGTTACAGCAGCTTATTGATCGCCACTGTGAGCTTTTTTGTGCTGCAAGGTATGTTTGCCCTTGATAGTAAAATTCGTGAATATCGCTTTGCAAAAGCCAACCAAGGTGCATCACTACAAAGTAACTTTAACCTTGAAAATACCTCTATTGGCATTCGCTACGCGGGTAAGTCTATCGGCCTAGCACTTGCGGGCTATGCTGGTCTTGCCAGTGCATCATTTATTAGTGGTAAGATGGTAGAAAATTTATTCACTCTAGTATCTCATTGCGGTGCAATGTGGGTATTGTTATATATTTTGAGCTACATTATTAAATATATCTCTCTACCTAATATCGACACATCGTTAGAAGTAGATCACCAAGATAACATTGGCATAGCCTGTATAGAGTTTGCCGTTTTCGGTGCAATAGGCTATTTACTAATAAGTATGTTTTCAATTTGATACGGAAGTATTTGAATCGTGAGGCATTATGCCCTTTAAAGTTAATAATTATTTATTAGTTGATATAGATGATGAGTTTAGCCGCGCATTTGCTCAGCACTACTTTGCAAATGCCGAAAATTCAACTCTAGTTGTGGCTGGCGCTAATAGCCGCCATATGGTTAAACTCATGTTTGATCAACTCGTTAAGGATTATTGCTATTGCGATTTTAGTAATGAAATTAGTGTCTCAGAACTCGCCAGCTATTTACATGAACACCACGATATTCAAGGTGTACTGATTAATCAGACTGACTATCAACTGGCGAATGATGCACAAAAATTTATTTATAACTCACTTCACAAAATACGTTACTTAGTGCAACAAGATGGACATAGTTTTAGTTTTACACCTTGCCCGGATGCTGCTCACATTAACCACCTTTCTTGCCAATCTGAGATTGCCGAAACCACTGCACATGTTTTAAGTGCCAAAGACGAATTTAAATAACAAATAAATAATTGCACCTAAGCCGCTGTATACTTACCATATTGCTAAATTTATTGATAAGTGACAGCCATGCGAGTTCCACATATTTACCAACCTTCAGCGATTTCTTTAAACACCCCAGTAGCACTTGATGATGATGCAGCAGGTCATGTTGGCCGTGTATTGCGTATGCAAGTCGGTGATAAGGTTTCGATTTTTAATGGTGAAGGAGGTGAATACCTCAGTGAAATTATTGAAGTCAGCAAAAAAAATGTCGTCGTTGAGCCTCAGGAGTTTGTTGATCATGATGTTGAATCGCCTTTAAAAATTCACTTGGGCCAAGGCATTTCTCGTGGCGATAAAATGGATTTCACTATTCAAAAATCTGTTGAACTGGGTATCACAGAAATCACCCCAATTTTTAGCCAACGTTGTGGCGTAAAACTAAGTGGTGACAGACTGCAGAAAAAACATCAACAATGGCAAAAAATTGCAATTGCCGCCGCAGAACAATCAGGCCGTAATTTTGTGCCTGTTGTACACCCTCCTATCGATATAAAAGAGTGGCTAGAACAAGCAAGTGAGGCGATTAAACTTACTTTGCACCCGCGTGCTGAGCACAGTATTAAAACTATTCAAGTACCAAACGAAGGAGTGCGCTTTTTAGTCGGCCCAGAAGGTGGATTTACCGATGCAGAAATTGACATTGCTAAACAGCAAAACTTTGTTGATATTCGCTTAGGCCCACGTGTTCTGCGAACAGAAACAGCCGCTCTGACGGTATTGAGCGCATTACAATTACAGTTTGGCGATTTAGCGAATTGAAAACCGTAAAAATACCCATATATCAAAGTAACAAAACATAGTATGGCATACGATTCTAAGGCAAAAATATGGCAATTAAGCTAGGCATAATCTCTGATCCAATTAGTGGCTTTAATATTAAAAAAGACACTGGCTTTGCAATGATGATGGAAGCGCAACAGCGCGGTTACGAAATTTACTACATGGAAATGGATGACCTTTCTCTACGTCAAGGTCAAGGCTTTGCAACAGCCGCCAAAGCCCGTGTGTTTGATGATGTAAATCACTGGTATGAATTAGAAGAAAAAGCCACCATTGCTTTAGCAGATTTAGACGTTATTTTAATGCGTAAAGATCCGCCTTTTGATACTGAGTACATCTACGCTACCTATATTTTAGAGCGTGCTGAGCAAGCTGGCACGCTTATAATCAATAAGCCGCAAAGCTTACGCGATGCTAACGAAAAGCTATTCACAGCTTGGTTTAGCGAACATACGCCAGATACTTTAGTAACACGTAGCCAAGCAGACATTCGTGCATTTTTAGCTGAGCATAAAGATATTATTTTAAAACCGCTAGATGGTATGGGTGGTGCATCTATCTTTAGAGTTAAAGAAGATGATGCCAATATTGGTGTGATCTGCGAAACGCTAACCGAACATGGTAGTCGTTTTGCAATGGCACAAAACTATATTCCTGAAATCAAGCAAGGCGATAAACGCGTACTTGTGGTTGATGGTGAAGTAATGCCGTATTGCCTAGCTCGTATTCCACAAAATGGCGAAACGCGCGGTAACTTGGCAGCAGGTGGTAGAGGTGAAGCACGCCCGATTAGCGATTCAGACCGTAAAATTGCAGAGGCTGTAGCACCTACGCTGAAAGAAAAAGGCCTTATTTTTGTTGGTCTAGATATCATTGGCGACCGTTTAACTGAAATCAATGTCACTGCGCCAACGTGTGTAAAAGAGATTGAAGCCGCTTATGACATTTCAATCACTGGTCACTTATTTGATGCCATTGAAAGAAAACTGAGCCATACTTAAATTAAACAACAAAAGGGGCGACCTATGCAGTCATTAGAGAATCACTTCTTAATCGCAATGCCGAGCATGCAAGACCCTTTTTTTAAGCGTGCTGTCACTTACATTTGTGAGCACAATCAAGATGGTGCGATGGGCTTGGTAATTAACCAGCCTATCAATATCACCGTGGGCGAGCTACTCGATAAAATCGAAATTGATAACGACAAAAGCAAGCAAGCTGCAGGTTTAGCTGTGTACGCAGGCGGACCTGTAAAAACCGATCGCGGATTTGTTTTGCACTCACCAAAGCCAGGTTATGCAGCGAGTCAAAAACTTAGTAGTGATATTATGATCACCACTTCAAAAGATGTGTTAGCAAGCCTAACCACGAGTGAAGCACCTGAACAATTTATTATCACACTGGGTTATGCTGGTTGGGATCAAGGGCAGCTAGAGCAAGAACTGCTAGAGAATTCATGGTTAATTATCAAAGCAGATCCTGAGATCATCTTTAACACACCCGTTGAAAAACGCTGGGAAAAAGCCGTTTCTATGCTGGGTTTTGATATCGGGCAATTAAGCTCTGAAGCTGGCCACGCCTAACATTTATAAATTTTAAGACTATGACAAAACGAACTTTTAAGCCACTCGGTGAACGCACCGTAATGGGTTTTGACTTTGGCACCAAAAGTATTGGTATTGCCATTGGTCAAGAGCTCACAGGAACAGCATCAAGCTTACAAGCTGTAAAAGCGAGAGATGGGATCCCTGATTGGCAACTTATTAAAAAACAAGTGGATGAGTGGCAACCTGATTTAATGGTGGTTGGTTTACCGCTTAATATGGATGGCACCAATCAAGAAGTTACTTTTAAAGCTAAGAAGTTCGCAAACCGCTTACACAACCACTTTGCTATACCGGTTGAAACGCAGGATGAACGACTAACAACAGCAGATGCCAAAGCCCGTTTATTTGAACAAGGTGGCTACCGAAACCTTGGTAAAGGTAATGTGGATAATATGTCAGCGGTGATCATCTTAGAAAGCTTTTTTGAGCAGTTTTATGGCGACTAAGGCGCTTTATTAATCACCGTATAGTTGTTTAAATCTGGAATGAAGCCTGCCTCTCGGTAGGCTTTTTCAATTGCGCCTGTTTTACGAAGCTGCGCAAGCCCTTTTTGAATTGCAACAAAGGCCGCTTTTCCATCGGGGTGACTCTTCGAAATAATAAAATGACGGCTATCATTAAGCTGGAGCACTAGGTTTGGCACAGCTACCAGTTCAATGTTTTCTAATGTGTAGCGATTATTGAGGCTAGGCATTAAGGGCATCATCATAAAATCAACCCACTGCATCGATACAGTGCGGACTTGCCCAAGCCACTCATCTTCTCTGAGCAACTCTTTTAAGGGCAGAGCAGATAACGTTTGCCAATCGGTTTGCCAGCGTGGCGTTGACACTGCGGTTAATTGTTTAAAGTCAGCAAGCTGTTTTACTTGCTGCACTTTCTTATTGTTCGGTGAAGTGAATATACCCGCAAAATACTCACCATCTCTAATCACAGGATCAGAGATATATACCGACTCAACTAGCTGCTTTGCATCAACAGACCAAACACTATCGAAGCTTAATAGTAGCTGGCCATCTTCTAACAGCTTGGTATTGCGATAATTAACATTGCCTTTGTGATAACGAAATGGCTTGGTAAAACCGCCTAAACTCAATGCTTGTTGAGCTATGATCATATCGACCACATCACGGCGAATGTAAGCACCACTGAAGTCTTTAACTTCAAGAGGTTTGCGACCATTCAAAAAGCGACTGTAATCGTCATAAACATCATCGCGAATAAAAATAACCACACTTTTATTATCATTGCCATATACCTGAAAGGTACTCAGCAATAAAAATAACCAACCGATTAAATTTACTCGCAAACACATTTATTCGTCACTCTTTCCATCAAGACCATCGATAGTCACGCCTTGTAAGAAGCCCGCACCACTTTGTTCATTGTTTTGCAGCTTAATCATTAGGCGTAAGTCATTTGGCGAGTCAGCATGGTGTAACGCATCAGCGTAGTTAATACGGCGCTGTTTATAAAGCTCAAATAAGGCTTGGTCAAAGGTCTGCATGCCCATTTCTTTCGATTTAGCCATGGTTTCTTTGATAGAGCCAATATCACCACGCTTGATGAGCTCTGCCACCATAGGTGAATTAAGCAAAATCTCGATAGCAGCAACACGCCCTTCCCCATCGGAAGTTGGCACCAACTGCTGAGCAACAATGGCGCGAAGGTTAAGTGCTAAGTCGTACTTTAACTTATCGTGCTTTTCTTTTGGTACTAAGTGCATGATACGGTCAATGGCTTGGTTGGCATTATTCGCATGCAGTGTCGCCACACACAAGTGACCCGTCTCGGCAAAGCTGAGTGCGTATTCCATGGTTTCTTGTGAACGGATCTCACCAATTAAGATCACATCAGGTGCTTGACGTAACGAGCTTTTTAGAGCTGATTCAAAGCTTTCTGTATCTAAGCCTACTTCACGTTGGGTAATGATACTTTTACGATGTTCGTGAACAAACTCTATAGGATCTTCAATAGTAAGAATATGACCACGTTGATTGCGGTTACGATAACCTAAAAGCGCAGCGAGCGAGGTTGATTTACCCGTGCCTGTACCACCTACAAACAGCACTAAACCACGTTTTGCCATAATCACGTCGGTTAATGTTGATGGCAAACCTAGTTCGTTGACATCTGGGATTTGCGTCACGATACGGCGAATAACCATACCCGCTCTATCACGCTGCCAAAAGGCAGAAACACGGAAACGGCCTTCATCAGTCGCAATTGCAAAGTTACACTCTTTACTGTCATGAAATTCTTTGCGCTGTTTGTCGTTCATTGCTGACTCGACCAAAGCGAGTGAATCCTCATCAGAGAGCTTCTCATCGCTTAAAGGTATTAATTCACCGTTTACTTTTGCACTGACAGGCAGCTGGCTCGAAACAAACAAGTCTGAGCCTTTTTTGTCGATCATAACTTGTAAAAAATGATTTAAAGGTAAAGACATTTTAAATAGCTCCGTTAACCACCAAATTGGGTTTTATCTTGCGCTTTAGCTCGCGCATCATTGGTTGTAATAATGCCGTAGTTAACTAAGTTTGCTAAACATTGATCCATGGTCTGCATACCATGCGATGCACCGGTTTGAATTGATGAATACATTTGTGCAATTTTATCTTCACGGATCAGATTTCGAATTGCAGGAATACCTATCATGATCTCGTGAGCTGCAACTCGGCCACCGCCCACTTTTTTTAGTAAAGTTTGCGAGATTACGGCACGTAATGATTCTGACAACATTGAACGTACCATGTCTTTTTCTTCACCTGGGAATACGTCAATGATACGGTCAATGGTTTTTGGTGCTGATGTGGTATGCAAGGTACCAAACACCAAGTGACCTGTTTCTGCTGCGGTCATCGCTAAGCGAATCGTTTCAAGGTCACGCAGCTCACCCACTAAGATTACATCCGGATCTTCACGTAGTGCACTTCTAAGTGCATTAGAGAAGCTATGCGTATCACGGTGAACTTCACGCTGGTTAATAAGGCTCAGCTTATTCTCATGTACGAATTCGATTGGATCTTCAATAGTTAAAATATGGTGATGCTTATTTTGGTTAATATAATCAACCATCGCCGCTAATGTGGTTGATTTACCCGACCCCGTTGGCCCGGTGACTAGCACCAAACCACGAGGATTATCGGAAATGGTTTTAAAAATATCAGGCGCACCTAAATCATCCAGTGTTAAAACATCACTTGGGATAGTACGAAACACCGCCGCAGGGCCACGGTTTGAGTTAAATGCGTTAACACGAAAACGCGCAAGGTTTGGTACTTCGAAAGAAAAATCCACTTCGAGATTTTGTTCGTAGTCCTTACGCTGATTATCGTTCATAATATCGTATACCAGACTATTTACATCTTTTTGTTCTAATGCTGGAATATTAATACGACGCACATCACCATCAACACGTATCATAGGTGATACGCCTGATGACAAGTGTAAATCCGAGGCTTTGTGTTGCACACTAAAGGCCAATAATTCGGTAATATCCATTTATGACTCCACAACCAACTGATAATTATATGGTTACAATAGCAGAACGACTTACATCCGCCTACGCAAGAATTGCTCAAGCTGCAAAAAATAATCACCGCGATGAGCAATCAATCAACCTATTGGCTGTTTCAAAAACAAAACCTGCCGACGATATTATTGCTGCCTATAAGCATGGCCAACGCCAGTTTGGCGAATCATACGTTCAAGAAGCGGTAACAAAAGTCACAGCATTGGCTGATTATAAAGACATTGTTTGGCACTTTATCGGCCCTATTCAATCAAATAAAAGTGCCCAAGTAGCCACGCATTTTGATTGGGTACAAAGTGTTGACCGCACTAAAATTGCAAAACGTCTTAATGAGCAACGACCAGCCGACAAAGCTCCGCTCAATGTATTAATTCAAGTTAATATTAGTTTAGAAGAGGCTAAGTCAGGCTGCCACCCAGACGAGCTAATGGCATTGGCCGAATTCGTCAATCAATGTCCTAATTTATGCCTGCGCGGTGTGATGGCGATTCCTGCCAAAACCGATGATGCCCAGCTACAATTACAATATTTTGAGCAATTAAGCGCTTGCTTTGATAAACTAAAGGCCCAATATCCCCAAGTAGACACCTTGTCGATGGGTATGAGTAATGATGTTGAAGCGGCGATTGCAGCAGGTTCAACCATGGTACGCATTGGCACGGATATATTTGGCCAACGAAATTAGAAGGTGATAACAGACATATGTCAGACAAAAAAATCGCATTTATAGGCACGGGTAACATGAGCTACGCCATCATTGGCGGCATGGTAAAGAACGGTTTTGCAGCAAAAAACATCATTGCAACCAATCGCAACCAAGAAAAATTAGCTAAGGTTGCTGCTGATTTCGGGGTGCAAACTACCGCGGATAACAACGCGGCACTTCGCGATGCAGATGTGATTGTCTTATCTGTTAAACCACAAATGATGGGCGATCTTTGCCAATCATTCCAAGATTCAGGCGTTGATTTTAGCGACAAGCTATTTATTTCAGTGGCCGCTGGCCTTACCGTTAGCCGTTTACGTGAAATGCTAGGTCAAGATGTGAAAATGGTGCGTTGTATGCCAAATACACCATCATTACTAGGCCGTGGTGTTTCAGGTCTATACGGCGCGGATGAAACCGCTGAAGAGCACGAGTTTGTACAACAAGTTTTTGAGTGTACAGGCATTGTTGTTTGGGTTGAGCAAGAGTCACAAATCAACGACATCATTGCTGTTACAGGCTCATCACCTGCTTACTTCTTCTTATTTATGGAAGCTATTGAAGAAAAAGCGAAAGCACTTGGCTTTAGTGATGAAGATGCGCGCCGTTTAGTGCAACAAACCGCACTGGGTGCTGCCGAAATGGCTCTTTCGCAACCAGACATCAGTATTTCTCAGCTACGTGCAAACGTAACCTCTAAAGGGGGTACGACTCACGAAGCTGTTGAGCATCTTAAATCACAAGGTTTAGTCGGCACAGTTGCAGATGCAATGGACGCCTGTATTGCTCGCGCTGAAGCGATGGAAAAAGAACTTTAAGCTTACTTTTTGAAGGTAAAACTATGCAAGCCATGCACTTTTTAGTTGGGATTATTTTTGATCTCTTTTTAATGGTGGTCCTTTTACGCTTTTGGTTACAAGCGGCAAAAGCTGACTTTTACAACCCTATGAGCCAGTTTGTGGTGAAAGCCACTTCGTTCGCAGTGAACCCACTTCGTAAAATCATCCCAGGAGTGGGTGGCTTTGATATTGCTTCGTTAGTGCTTGCTTATTTAGTTGCTGTAGCAAAACTCAGTGTTATTTTTCTGATGTTTTATAACGCTTGGGCGCCAGGTCCGGTATTTATTCAAGCGTTAATTACGGTAGTTAAAGAAGGCCTAAACTTACTATTTTGGGTATTAATTATTCGTGCTTTACTAAGTTGGGTAAGCCAAGGCTACAACCCAATTGAGGCTGTATTCCACCAGCTAACTGAGCCGATGTTACGTCCCATTCGTAAGGTTATCCCACCACTAGGTGGTCTAGACCTATCAATCTTAGTGTTGATTATTGGTCTACAGTTTTTACAGTTTTTAGTAATGGATTTAATTGGCTAAGCGTTTAACGTTAAGCAGTAAGGGGCCGAAAGGCCTCTTTTGTTAAGTGAGATATACCATGAAGCAATTTATTTATTTTTCTTTGATTGTATTGAGTTTATTTACAACCTTTGCCAAAGCTGATGAACAAGCAGGCGCCCAGTACAAGGTTCTTGGCCCTTGGGAAGTTCATTACATTGCATTTCCATCGACTTTTATTCAGCCAAACATTGCTAAAAACTATGATTTAGAGCGTAGCCCTAGCAAAGGGATTATTAATATTTCGGTATTAAAAAACAGCGATAAAACAGCGCAGACTGCAACTTTAACTGGCACTGCACGTAACCTACTTGGTAATAAAAAACAGCTTACATTTAAAGAAGTTGTTGAAGGCGATGCGATTTATTACCTCGCGCAAATCGATTACAGCAACGAAGAAATTTACCGTTTTGATATCGAAATTAATCAAAATGGCAAAGTACAAACGCTGAAGTTTCAGCAAAAATTTTACGTAGATTAATAGACCTATGAACAACACCTTGGTTTTAGCCACGGGTAACCCTGGCAAAGTAAAAGAGCTGGCAAGTATGCTCAGCCCACTTAATATTAACGTGGTTCCACAAAGCGATTTTCAAGTGCCAGACGTGCCAGAAACAGGCACCACATTTGTTGAAAACGCCATTATTAAAGCGCGCCATGCAGCAAAGATCACAGGCTTGCCTGCGATTGCTGATGACTCAGGTCTTGAAGTAGACGGTCTAAATGGTGCACCAGGAGTGTACTCTGCACGTTTTGCCGGAGCTGGTGCCAGCGATCAAGATAATATCGATAAGCTACTGAAAGAGCTTGCTGATAACCCAGTTCGCAGTGCGCGTTTTTGGTGTGTGTTAGTATTAATGCGCCATGCTGACGACCCTACACCACTTATTTGTAGTGCTAGCTGGGAAGGCGAAATCACTCATAGCCAAGATGGTCAAGGTGGTTTTGGTTATGATCCTGTTTTTTACGTACCGTCTGAGCAATGCACTAGCGCTCAGTTAACTAAAGAGCAAAAAAATGCCCTTAGCCATCGCGGCCAAGCTTTAAAACAACTACTTGCGCAATTGCAGCAAAAAGGCGGCCTGTGAGTTTACCGCCTTTAAGTTTATATGTGCACGTGCCTTGGTGCGTGCAAAAGTGCCCATACTGTGACTTTAATAGCCATGGCCAAAAAGGCACGATCCCCGAAAAAGAATACGTTCAACATCTTATTGATGATCTCAAGGCCGATTTGCACTTAGTGCAAGGGCGTAAAATCCACAGCATTTTTATTGGCGGCGGCACGCCAAGCTTATTAACCGGTGACGCATATACTCGCCTACTTGGTGAAGTCGACAAATTAATTGGCCTAACTGATGACTGTGAAATTACCCTAGAGGCAAACCCAGGTACCGTCGAAACAGGTCGCTTTAAAGAATATGTTGCCGCTGGCATCAATCGTATTTCGATTGGTGTGCAAAGCATGCAAAACGACAAGCTAAAAACCCTTGGCCGTATTCATGGTGCTGATGAAGCAAGTTATGCGGCTAAACAGGCGCATCAAGCAGGGCTAAACAGCTTTAACCTTGATTTAATGCATGGCTTACCAGGGCAATCTGTTGCAGACGCCTTGGGTGACCTTGAAAAAATTATCGCCCTTAATCCACCTCATATCTCGTGGTATCAGCTAACAATTGAGCCAAATACTCAGTTTGCTTCTAAGCCACCGACCTTACCTCATGACGACACCCTTTGGGATATTCAAGAACAAGGTCAAGCGTTACTCGCAGCAGCAGGTTATGAGCAATACGAGATCTCAGGCTACGCGAAGCCCGGCTACCAATGCCGTCATAACTTGAATTATTGGCGATTTGGCGATTATCTCGGTATCGGCTGCGGTGCCCATGGTAAAATTACTGATGAAAATAAACTCATCACCCGTACGGTGAAAGTAAAACACCCTCGAGGATATATGGATCTTGCCAAACCGTATTTATACGAACAATGGCAAGTAGCAGAAGACGACTTAGCTTTTGAATTCTTTATGAATCGTTTTCGTTTAGTCGAACCCTGCCCCAAAGCTGATTTACCTTTGCTTACAAGTTTGTCACTGCAAAGTCAGGAACAAGCCTTGACTGATGCAATTGCAAAAGGCTTACTAATTGATGATAAAGATAACTGGCAGGTAAGCCCAAAAGGCCACCGCTTTTTAAATGACCTGCTAGAATTATTCGTTTAAGAATTATAATTAAATTTCTAACAACTACAAAGGAACGATAATGCGTAAACTGACCTTCATCGCTGCGGCGGTAAGTGTTGCATTACTTGGCGGCTGCCAACAAATGCAAGAGCAACCGAAGCCTGCACCAAGTGTACAAAGCCAACCTGTACAAAGTGAAATCGATAAAGCTAATGCCTTCTTCGAAGATACTTTTAACCGTGATGTAATGAAAAGCCCTATCTATCAAACATACATGGGCATCAAAAAAGATTACGACAAATGGGACGATGGCAGCGAAGAGCGCGTTTTAGAAGACTTTGAACAAACTAAAGCTGACCTAGTTGCGCTTAACGCAATTAACCGTGACCTATTAGATGACGCAACAAAAGTAAGCTACGACCTTAAAAAGCAAGATTTAGAAAACGAAATTGCTGATTTCAAATGGCGTCATTACAACTACCCTGTGAACCAAATGTTTGGTGTTCACTCGATGATCCCTGCGTTTTTAATCAACCAACATCAAATTGCCGATGTATCTGATGCTAAAGCGTATATCTCACGTTTAAATGGTGTTACAACGGTTATTGATCAGCTAATCAAAGACCTTGAAGTACGAGCAGATAAAGGCATTATCGCGCCTAAGTTTGTTTTCCCACACGTGATTGATTCAAGCAATAATATCTTACGCGGCGCACCCTTCCATGATGGTGAAGACTCAACGTTACTAGCTGACTTTAAACGTAAAGTTAATGCATTAGAGATTGCTGACAGCGAAAAATCTGCACTTATCAGCGACGCTGAAAAAGCCCTAAAAGCAGCAGTAAAACCTTCTTACACTAAGCTAATTAACTTCTTAGCTCAGTTAGAAAAACGCGCTGATGACCGTGATGGTGCTTGGAAATTCCCTGACGGTGAAGCGTTCTACAATAATGCTTTAGCACGTACCACAACGACTGATTTAACAGCAAAAGAAATCCACACAATCGGTTTAGCTGAAGTCGCGCGTATTCACGACGAAATGCGTGAGATTAAGGACAAAGTAGGCTTTAAAGGTGACCTTAAAGCATTCATGCAATTCATGAAAACTGATAAGCAGTTCTACTACCCTAACACAGCTGAAGGTAAACAACGTTACCTTGATGAGGCAACAGCGCTTATCGATAACATGAAATCTCGTCTAGACGAGCTATTCATTGTTAAGCCAAAAGCTGACCTTAAAGTTAAAGCTGTTGAAGCATTCCGTGAAAAAGCTGCAGGTAAAGCGTTCTACCAACAACCTGCACCAGATGGCTCACGCCCAGGCATTTATTACGCAAACCTTTACGACATGGAAGCAATGCCAACATACCAAATGGAAGCACTTGCGTACCACGAAGGTATTCCTGGTCACCACATGCAAATTGCTATCGCGCAAGAGCTTGAAGATGTACCTAAGTTCCGTAAGTTTGGCGGCTACACAGCGTATGTTGAAGGCTGGGGTTTATACTCAGAGCTAGTACCAAAAGAAATGGGCTTATACGAAGACCCATATTCAGATTTTGGTCGTCTTGCGATGGAATTATGGCGTGCATGTCGCCTAGTAGTAGATACAGGTATCCACGCTATGAAGTGGACACGTCAAGAAGGTATCGACTACTACGTAAATAACACACCAAATGCGACGTCTGATGGCGTTAAAATGGTTGAGCGTCACATTGTAATGCCTTCACAAGCAACGGCATACAAAGTGGGCATGCTGAAAATTTTAGAGCTTCGTGAAGCGGCTAAAGAAAAACTAGGCGATAAATTCGATATTCGTGAATTCCACGATGTAGTACTTAAAAATGGTGCAGTACCATTAAATGTACTAGAGAAGTTTGTTGACCAATGGGTTGCTAAAAAACAAGCAGCTTAACCTATAAAGACTTGAAAAAGGCCGCTCAGCGGCCTTTTTTATTTATTTAAACAACTAGTTGAGCTATAAATGTATAAATAATAAAAAACGAGTATCTCCATGCAAAGCGCGATTGAGCAATTGAACAGCCGGCTTCAACATCATCAGTTAAAAGAACTCATTGCCGATTACCAAAGTTTATCGGGAGTGTTGCAAGCGGCACAATTACAGCACATTTATCAATTAGCTTGCAGTAGTGAAGTTAAATACTTGTTTTTACAAAATGTGGCAGCGCATTTACTCGAAGCAAGCCCGCTGCCAAGTGAAGCTGTAGCCTTAATTGATGATATCGATAAACTGAGCTTTTTCACGCCTGGTCTTAAGTTTCAAAATGCTTTTTGTGTAACAGACAGTCAGGGCAATACCTTACTTCATCATTTATTTACGCAGTGTCAGGCTGATAACCTACCCTTTAATTACTTGCGTTCGTTAATGTTATTTGAAAGCAACGAAAGCTTAGGCATAGCGTTAAAAACATTAAATAAACAGCAGCTCACTCCTATTGGTTGCTTTATAGCGCAAAACAGCACGACCCAAATGCTAGCCAAACATGAGTTCTCTGCGCTATTAGCCATGATGGAAGTCGACCAAAGCCACAACCCTCGCGCAGTCAGCGCCTTAATAAATACCTTTAAGCAATTTTATGGTGCCAATCAACCAGCGAGTAGCGACAGCAAAGTGCTGCTTTGCGCGGCCTATTTGCAAGTGCCAACAGCGCAGTTATTAAACGCGCTCAATCAATAGCTCCATGAATAAGGATGTTGTTAAAGCGTTTTTATCGCTCAGCAGTTTTACAGCCCTTAATCACGGTAGCCGTATTGTGCTTACCTTATGCCTTGCAAGGATATTAAGTACTGATGAGTTTGGTACTTTCGCCGCGTTACTCGCACTGTGTGAAATTCTGTTATTACCCGCGAGTATGGGTTTTGCATCGTCTTTAATGCGTATTAGCTACCCACTCTACAAAGCCCAGCAACATGAGTTACTACGTGGCTTAAAACATGTTTATTTAGCTGCATCATGTTTATTTGGGGTGATTTTTGTCGCAGCTGTGGTGATTAGCTTTCAGGCTATTTCACCACACCAAAGTGCTCAAGAGCATGTGGTCTATTTACTGTTACTGGTGCCGATTGGCGCCATTATGCAAAGCCAATCGGCTTTTTTAGTGGCTTTGAATAAACCAAAAATTGGCCTGATAACGCAGCAGTGTATTTTTGAATTGCTAACCGCGGGGTTTTGCTTTTTCGTGTACTTGATACGTGGCGATTTATCTTTAGTCGAGATTTGTATCTTGTTGTTTTGTAGCATCTTGTGCGTAGTCATTTATCAATATTGGTTAATCAAAAAAATGATCGTCGCAAGCACTGCCCGCTACCAAACCAAGCAATGGTGTAAAGACTCCTTGATCATGCTCGCCAGTGGCGCAGGCACCGTATTAGTAGCAAAACTCGATGTATTACTGGTGCATCACTGGTTTGGTGCACAAGGCGTGAGTATCTTCTTTCCTGCGGTAGTGATTGCTGGCTTACTGACTATTTTAGGCAATGCCGCCAACCAATATTTAAAACCCATTTTAATGGCAGATGAAACGACCGAGCAGCAACTTAGCGAATTAATGAAAGTGGTATGGCGTTTTAACTTTGCCGCTATTTTGCTACTTGCCCTGCTCGCAAAGCCACTACTCACTCTCTATGGCGAAAGCCAATTGCAGGAAGGGTTTTGGATTTTAATGCTGCTGTTACTCGGGCAACTGTTATTACCAGCAAGGATTTTAGCCAGTAGCATGATCAAGTTAAAAGGGAACCCGCTTATTAATTTGTACGTATTACTTGGCGCAACCAGTGTCACGGTTTTAATGGCAGTACTGTTAAAAGATCAGTTTGGCTTATTGGGGGTGGCTGTGGCATTTAGTGGCGGCTTTATGCTCGGTGCGCTTTGCCGCATGGTAATTGTATGCACACGCATGCGGCTGCCTTTATCTGTGGTATTGGGTTTAGTCAGATAGATAATATTCAACACTGGTAACAACACGCACTTTTTTCAGCTGAGGTGTGTTTGAATCTCTATCAGAAATTGAAAACTGCCCCTGACGCGCAGTTTTAATTTTACCTAATTTAGATTGTGAATCTTTGGCAAATTTCATTGCCACTTCACGGGCTTTTTCGGTTGCTTCTTGAATCATATTTGGCTTAATTTCATTTAAGCCATTAAATAAATATTGAATACGCGTTTCGTAATTGTCTTGTACTATCGCAATGCCTTGCTTGGCTAATTGGCTTACTGCGCCTAAGGCATGTTGCACTTTTTCGATGTCATTTGAATAAACAATGACATTATTACGGGCAATATAACGAAACTGTTGATTTTCGCCGCCATATTCGCGGGCTTGTTTATCAATAATTGACTGACTACCAAGACTAATTTCTTCATCACTAAAGCCATGTAGCTTTAAAAAGGCGACGACTGCATCGCTTTTCTCTTCAACCCGACCCACTAATTTTTCAAGGTTGTTATCGGCATCAGAAAACTGCAATGGCCAAATTACGGTGTCGGCAGGCACTTCCATTTCAGCTAACCCTTTAACGTGAACAGTGCGCTCCATGCCTTTCACATCAAGGGCTGCACTTTTCAAAATAAAACCTAATCCGAGCAAACCAACCGCCAATGCACACGCTGCAATAACGATATTAAATGGTTGCGCTTTATTCATGCTTTTCTCCTTGATGTAGGTCACTGTTTTTGACTCGAAAAGTAGTTATAAACAGGTTATCTTATGAGTATAACTTTTAATACTTTAGAAGCGTGTCGGTTCTAGTTTGGGTGTATTAAACTTAACAGACCCTGAAGTTTTAACAAACAGCGCAAGCGAAGGAAACAGCATGAGCGTTAAACGTATTAGCCAATTTTTTAACCCTAAATCAGTCGCGGTCATTGGCGCCTCAAATTCCCCTAACCGAGCGGGGTTTGTGGTTATGCGCAACCTTTTACAAGGGGGCTTTAAAGGCCCAATCATGCCTGTTAGTTTAAATCACAGCGCTGTACACGGCGTACTAGCCTACCCGAGCATTGCTGCACTACCCAAAGTGCCTGATCTTGCGGTTATTTGTACTAATAAAAACACCTTAATCAACATCATTAACGAGCTTGGGGAGCTTGGCTGTAAACATGCAGTGGTGATTGCAGCCGGCTTAAACGCCGACCAAAAGTACGCATTAAAAGAAGCAGCTGCTGAGGCAAATGTCTCTTTACTTGGGCCTAATTGTTTGGGCTTACTTATTCCTCATATTGGCTTAAATGCTAGTTTTTCGCATACAGTTGCAAGCCCCGGAAAGCTCGCCTTTGTATCGCAATCAGCGGCTGTTTGCTCAACCATTCTTGATTGGGCGAAGAACAAAGAGATTGGCTTTTCATATTTTGTGTCTGTAGGTGATTGCCTTGATATCGACTTTGATGAGTTACTCGACTTTTTAGGTCGCGATGCTAAAACCAAGGCTATCTTGTTGTATATCGATAATATTGAAGATATTCGTAGCTTTATTTCTGCAGCGCGAGCTGCTGCGTTTAGCAAACCTGTCATTGCCATTAAAACCGGTAAAACCAGCGCCGGAGCCCTTGCTGCAGAAATACACACTGGTGGCAAACAAAGCTCTGATGCGGTCTATGATGCGTTGTTTCAGCGAGCGGGTATGCTAAGGGTAAACGACTTACGAGAGCTTTTTGCAGCAACACAAACGCTGGCAATGCACCCCAAACTACTTAAAGTCGAACAACTGACTATTTTAACCAATGGCGGCGGCCCTGGTGTCATGGCTGTGGATACGCTCTTGCAAAGCTCAGGAAAACTAGCAGAGCTTAGCGACGAGACCAGAGCAGCGCTGAATAAAGTGATCCCGCAATCAGAGATGACCTCGAATCCGGTGGATATTTTTGGTGACTCAGCACCAAGGCGCTATCAACAAGCCTTAGAAATTTTACTGCAAGCCAAAGAAGTTAAAAACCTGCTGATCATTCATACCCCTTCTGCGCTTGCACCGAGTGAAGACTATGCTGAGATCATTGTCGAAACCTTAGAGAAAATCCCGAAGATGGCTCGCCCTTATGTTATGACAAACTTTATGGGTGAAGATGCCGCGTATGCTGCGCGAAAAGTCTGCGCTAATAATGCCATTCCGACCTACCGTACACCTGAAGGTGCGGTTGGTGCGTTTATGCACTTGGTAAGTTATCGCCGTAACCAAAAGCATTTAACGCAAACGCCAGAATCAAACACCGATGATGCAAAAATAAATAAAGACGCAGCACGCATTGTAGTAAATGAGTTTTTAGCCGAAGAGCAAAGCTATTTATCAACCCATGAAGCAAGCCAAATACTCACTCATTATGGTATTGATTGTATTCAAACTGAAGTTGCTTACACACCAACAGAAGCCAAAGAGCAAGCCATTGAGCTAGGTTTTCCTGTAGCGTTAAAACTAATAAGCCCAAGTATTCCTTCTAAATCAGAAGTCGGTGGTGTGGTCCTTAATTTAAATGATGCACAAGAAGTTGAGCAAACAGCCTTTGCCATGCTGCTACGAATCAAAAACACCTACCCTGACGCCCATATTGAAGGCTTTTCATTGCAAAAGATGGCGCCGCGAGCAGGTGCTAATGAGCTACGAATCGCTATTAAAACAGAGCCGAACTTTGGCCCAGTGATCTTACTGGGTGAAGCAGGCACCGGACTTGAATTCGCTCAAGCTGCAGTGGCATTACCACCACTGAATATGAACTTGGCAAAATACCTGATTGCTGCGGCGCACGATAAAGGCGTACTTAAAGACCGCGTACTACCAGAAAAGGTCGATAAATACCGTTTATGCGCCCTACTCACCCGCATCTCGCAGCTTGTTATCGACCAACCTGACATTACCAGTGTTGAGCTAAACCCTATTTTAGCCAGCAACGGGCAGTTTTTAGTCCTTGATGCGACTATCGGCCTTAGCCGTTACAAAGCAAAAGCGAATCGTAAACGCTTGTGTATTCGCCCCTACCCGATTGAATTGGTTAAAGAGGTAACCCTTAAAAACAATACCCAAGCACAGCTAAGACCAATTAAACCGGAAGATGAGCAAGCTCACTTAGAGTTTGATCAATCATTAAGTAAAGAAGACAGATATAAACGCTTCTTCGGTGAATTACCGCAATTTAACCATGATCAGCTCGCGAAAATGACGCAAATTGATTATGACCGAGAAATGGCGTTTATTGTCAGCCAAGAGCAAAATGGTTCAGCCTGTACATTAGGGGTGTCTCGTGTACTTATGGATCCAGACAAACTCGATGCTGAGTTTGCAATTGTGGTGCGCTCTGATTGCCAAGGTTTAGGACTTGGCACAATATTAATGAATGCGGCAATTGAGCATTGTAAAAACCAAGGCGTAAAACAAATTGCTGGTATTACCTTGCCAGAAAACACCGGCATGATTGAACTGGCACGAAAACTCGGGTTTAAGATCACCCGCGACTTTGAAGAAGGCAGCATTAATATGGTGCTAAAACTTAACTAAAAACTGG
The DNA here is from genome assembly GCF_001306895.1 of Pseudoalteromonas sp. UCD-33C. Taxonomy (NCBI): domain Bacteria; kingdom Pseudomonadati; phylum Pseudomonadota; class Gammaproteobacteria; order Alteromonadales; family Pseudoalteromonadaceae; genus Pseudoalteromonas; species Pseudoalteromonas sp. UCD-33C. The sequence continues at coordinate 131,093 of NZ_LJTB01000005.1, forward strand.
ATCATTATTTTGCATCGTTTAAGAAATTACACTGCACGAGTTTTTGAAGGTAACGGTAAATATCGACGTATAGGGCGCGCTCTCGACGTGTTTTTAATGTCGTTGATCATGATTAATGTGGTGGCGATTGTGTTGGAGTCAGTCGGCCCTTTAGCAAAGCAATATCATCACGAATTTTTAATGATTGAGCTGATTTCTGTCGGTATCTTTACCTTAGAATATGTGCTCAGGCTTTGGTGCTGTGTTGATAAAAGCGTGCATAAAGAAAGTACACTAACAAATTCAAAAATTCGCATTAAGTATTTCTTTTCGCCCATGGCGCTGATTGATCTTATAGCGATTTTACCCACCATTCTGATGGTCTTTGTGAGTGTTGATTTACGCTTCTTACGAGTGCTTAGGTTAATGCGTATCTTTAAGCTGACGCGCTATTCAAGGGCAATGCAGCTGCTATTAAACTCGTTCAAAGAAGAAAGCAGCTCACTGCTTGCGGCTTTTTTTATTATGGCCGTAGTGCTGATCATTGCTTCATGCGGTATTTACTTAATTGAACACGATGTACAGCCAGATAAATTTGGCTCTATCCCTGCTGCAATGTGGTGGGCAATGGTGACATTAACAACCGTTGGTTATGGCGATGTCGTGCCTGTGACTCCCCTTGGTCGCTTATTTGGTGGTGCTATTACACTGGTAAGTATGGGCATGGTGGCTATTCCAACTGGTTTGTTGGCCTCAAGCTTTTCTGAGCAGTTACGTAAACGCAGACAAGTGTTTACCGATGCAGTGCATGAAGCCGTTGAAGATGGGCACTTATCGCCTGTTGAAGAAGAGCACTTAGAAAACTTACGGTATAAACTGGGTTTAAGTCAGCAAGAGGCGAATAAAGCGATTCATAACGAGCTTAAAAACCGCAATCGCAATCTGTATTGCCGCCACTGTGGTAAACGCCAAGATTAACGAAAAGGGTAAAGTTTTCGCTTTACCCTAAAATTCATCATCCCACTGGGTATCTAAAAGCGCTTTCACCTCATCACCTGCCACAGGTTTGCTAAACAGGTAACCTTGGAAATACTCACAGCCTAAAGAGCGTAAGAACTGCAATTGCGTGCGGTTCTCAACCCCTTCTGCTACACACTCTTTACCCAAGCTTTTTGCAAGAGTAAGCGTTGAATTGATAATCGCTTCATCACCTTTATCAATACCAATGTCATTAACAAAGCTTTTGTCTATTTTCAGCACATCAACCGGAAAACGTTTCAAATAGGTCAGTGACGCATAACCCGTTCCAAAGTCATCCATATAAATACGACAGCCTAAGGCTTTGAGTTTTTCCATACTTTGCTGCGCTTTATCTGAATCGTGCATCATCACTGATTCGGTGATCTCAAACACTAGCGCGCTCGCAGGAACTTTAATTGCGCTTATTGATTGATGTATTTTCTCAACCAGATTTTCGCTTTCAAAATCTAGGGCTGAGAGATTAATAGAAATATATAAATCAGGATGCGTGGTACGCCATTGGCGCAGCTCAATCAATGCTCTTGATAAAGTCTGCAGCATAATTTTGGTAATTAGCCCGGAGCTTTCTGCTGCATTTGCAAAGTCTTCTGGTTTATATTCATCATTACTCGGCCAACGTAACAACACTTCAAGCCCCGCCACTTGGCGAGTCTCTGCGCTCACGATTGGCTGATAAAAATTACAAAACTCATGTTCTTGGTAAGCTTTACTTAACTGTGATTCAAGATGCAAAGTACGCTGCACTTGTAAGTTCATTTCTTGCTTATAGAACTGATAACAGCCTTCGACATGACTTTTCGCGTGGTACAGTGCCACATTAGAGGCTTTTAATAAGGCTTTGGTGTCCTTTGCATCATCAGGGTAAACAGCAACACCAACACTAAGGTTCACTTTTACAGCTTGCTGGCTAAGTTCAATATGGGTATCGACACAATCCATCACTTTTGCACATAACAGCAGTAACTCATCAAGCTGTTTAAAATCTTCGGCAAGGATCACAAACTCGTCACCATCGAAACGAGCCACGCTATCTTGTGGACGCAACACGTGTTTTAAACGCTTAGCAACACGCTTAATTAATTCATCAGACTCTTCACGGCCTAGCGAATCATTAAAGTGCTTAAAGCGCTTAATATTAACGTTTAATAACGCCACTTTTGTTTGATGGTAATCAGCTTGTTCAATAGCGTGAACGACTCGGTCGTTGAACAAGGTTTTATTTGGCAGTCCCGTCAAAGCATCGTAGTTGGCCAGTAGATGCAGCTCGTTTTCAGCCAGCTTTTGCGCGCTAATATCAGTAACTATAATCACATAGCTATCAAGTTGGCGATTATTGCCTGCAACCGCACTTATTTTTATTAATACTTGGCGCTTTTCACCGCCAGCAACTTCAACAACATCTTCGGCTGAAAAGTGCTCACCCGATTCAAGCTTTTGCATAATGCGTAAGTAATGGATACGAGTTGATATAGGCATACCCAGTGTGAGCGAACGGCTAGACCGAGGCTCTGCAGGAAAGCCAAAGGCATCTTGGAATGACTTATTGGTAGCGCGAATACGCAGATTCTTATCTAAGATAAACACCCAGTCGCGAGTTTGTTCAAATGCCGCACCAAACAAACGGGCATTTTCTTCAAATACCAGCTCTCGGGTCATATTTGTGTAGGTGCCCGCTACTTTTTCAGGGGCGCTGTCTTGCCACTCAACCACTTTGCCAAAGTCTTTATACCAACGCCAATTACCATCAGCATGACGTAGTCTGTAAGTGCAATTGAAATAGCCTTTTTGTGTAGATAAAAACTCTAACCACTCTAACCGGAAAGTTTGCTTATCATGAGGGTGAATCTTTGCTAAATAATCATCTAAATTTACGCTATCAGTTTCATAACCTAACTCATTTTTAAGACGCGGTTGATAAATAATCGGGCTTTGCGATGACCAATCCCATACTCCAGAATGGCTGCCTTCAAGAGCAAGCTTCAATCGTGCTTCACTCTCTTTACTCTCTTTATGGGCGGCTAGTAATATTTGTTGCATACGGTTACGCCTAAACACCCAAGCAGCAACAAACAGTGCAACCAAAATCACATATAAAACAATAAAGTGAGGTGCACGCCAAGGTGGGTATTTCACTTCGATATTCAAAATAGCGGGCGGCGTTAACTCTCCGGTTAATGGATCTTTTGCCCATACCTTAAGGTGGTATTTTCCTGCACTGAGTTTTGGGAAGAGTACTCGGTTGTTATTGCGGGTATAAGTTTTTTGACCATCACCTAGCTGGTATTCATAAATGATACGTTCTTGATAGTTAAATGCCATCGCAGAAAAGGCAACTTCAAGGCCTATATCATCATGCTCAAGAACGACACTATCGATAGGCTGTTTTAGCTCAGCGGGTAAATCGCGCGACATCAAATCAAGGTTAGTAATATTTACGTGATCAATTAAAGCTTGCTGATAGTGGTTATCCATAGGGTAAAAGTAGGTAAAGCCTTTTAGCGTACCATAGACAATTTGCCCTGACTCAAGCTTAGTAAATGCACCACTATTAAACTCGGTTGAGAATAACCCTTCTGAGCCAGTAAATTGCTGAAAATGTAAATTATCTGGGTTCAGTCGCCAAAGTCCTTTGTGGCTACTCATCCATATCATGCCCGCTTCATCAAGCACCATGTCGTATAACAAAGTACCTAACTTATTCTTTTCAAGGTCGATGGTATAAATATGCTCGTAAGTGCTGGCGTCTAAGCCGATTAAGCCAAAGTTTGAAAGCGATAACCACAACACATTGTTATTATCTATGATGTAAGACATCACATTCACAGCAACATTTTCATGTTGTTCAGGCACTTTATATATCGTCGAGAGCTCGTATGTATCAGGGTCAACTTGATACAGAATACCCGCATTATAAAATAATGGCGCTTCTGGATTTGACGACAACGCAGGTAAAAATCCGTAGGCTAAAAACGGCTCAAACTCATCAAACTTGCCGCCTAGTCGGGTCACTTTTTGGCTATCGATATTATAAACAAACATGCCGTAATCAGGGTGAACATAGTAAAGATCCCCCGATGGCATCAACAATATGCCATGCACCCAATCGTTAATTAAAACCTGGTTCTCGGGATTTGCGGCTTTGACTGAGGAGGCCTGCCCGGTTTTCGGATCAAAGCTTAAAATACCGCGATTAGTGTGCAGCCATAACTTATCTTTGTAGGGCATGATTTGGTAAATACTGAATTCAGTAGTTATAAGGTCAACCTGATAATCTTTTAAAAACACTTCACTTTCGTAGGTTTCTAAATCAACCGCTGTTAAACCATTATGGGTGGCAAGCCAGAGACGATTTTGAAACTCAGTGATACTCCAAATTGAATGATGAGATAGCCCATCGCCTGTTAATGAGTTGGCTGTTACATTGATAAAATTGTAATTGTCGTATGACTGATAAAACGCCCCATCATTTTTGGTTGCCAGCCACATTCCACCTGAGCGGTCTTTCACAATATCAATAATGCTGGTGTCAGCTAGTGTGTAACCACTTTCCTTTAGGCGCATATTCTTAGCTAACTCACCCGTGTCAAGGTTATATTCAAATAACCCTTTGTCAGTGCCAAGCGTAATAGAGTTAGCCTCTGGAATAATTTTCCAAATATTTAATTCACTGATGAGTGTTTTATTTTTGAAGGCGATATCAGGGGTATCAAACATTGCTTTTAAATTGCTAATATCAACCTGATAAAGGCCTCTAACAGCCCCCACTAGCAATGTTTGTTCATTGATAATAGCGAACGATTTCACATAATTTTGATAAATATGACTTGGCTCATTTTGGAGATGTTCAAGTTTACGGACTTTTCCTGATGCCAACTCATACACATAAGCACCATTACTAGTGCCCATAAAAATATAACCTTGGTACGCGAAAAGCTCTCGAATAACGCTGCTTTTAACCCGCTCAGGAATTTCAAAAATAGAGGTGATTTTTTTCGTTTCTAAGTCTAGTTTGGCAAAATCCCAGCCTCGCCCTAGCCAAAGTGTTTTGTCATCAACAGCTACCATGCTAAACACCGACTCAATAAAAATTTGCTCTTCAGTGGTTGGTTTAGCAATAAACTGCTGATAAGTATCCGAAGTGGGATCATAGCGGAATAAACCCGCTTGTAGTGAAGCTATCCAGATATAGCCTTGTGGATCTTGGTAAATACGGTCAATGATGGCATCTTCAAGCTCACCATTAGGGCCTTTGATATGAACCACCTGATAACCATCGTAGCGATTGAGGCCACCTTCAGTCGATAACCACAAGTAGCCACTGTTATCGATAAGCATAGTGTTTACATAACTTTGCGATAAGCCTTCACTGGTTGATAAACGTTTTACCTGAGAGATAGCGGGATGGCTAAACAAGCCACAGGTCAAAATAAAAAATAACGCTATACTGGAGAAGAACTTAGTCATTGACGTTCCAAATTGCTAACTTGGCACTGTGTCACGCGTAAAGTGCATCGCAACTACGTTTCGATGCGCATATACCTCAAACAACGATTGCAAAGAATTGGGTAATGTTAATGCATAGTTAAACCCATTTTGTAGATAAAAATCAATCAGATTTTGGTACACGAAGGTAAAAACTGTCCCTTTTTGTGCGGCGGTGACAGCCGCAAGTAATTGTGAAGCAATTTTTTGACCCCGCCATACTTCATCAACATAAAGGGTAGACAAAAATAACAGCCCAGCTTGGTTTTGAACTCGGCAAGCGGCAATTATTTCTGTTTCTTTGTAAGCAACCCATACTTGGTCAGCTTTGCTCGCTCGGCCGCGAGCCTTGTGTTTATCATAAAATTTGTTTACTAACGGCGTTTTAATTGGCTCAAGTAAACAAAATCTAAACGCAGCCATGGTTAGCTCATTAGCGAAAGGTAATGCTCAAACTGCTGCTTTAAGAACGCTTGCTCAGATATTGGACGACTATTTATTGCAGTGTAAACACCTTCGCGGGTGTTCTTACCACGCTTTATTTGATAAGCCCAAAAAGACGCTTCGTAATCCAATTGAATTTGATATTTTTGCTCTCGTGGCAATTTACATAGATTGAAACTCATACTTTCTCAGCAATAAATTTTTGATTTCACAAGTATAACAAAATTAACAGGCTTTAATCCCTTTTATTAGCTTAAAAAGCCCACGGATAAGCTTGATTTTGGAAACACATATCAGTAAATTAACGAGCAATTTATGTACGCAAGGAACGCACGTTGTCGAAGTATCTGAGTCACAGATTTGCCTTATTTTTGCTGTTTTTTTGCTTCTCAAGTAGTGCCAGCACTAATTTACTGATCTTTAATCGCCCCGCTGATACACCACAAGCTCGCTATGTTATTGATTTAATGAAAATGGCATACAAAGAAATTGGCTATGAGATCCATATAATCGATTTTAATCATCAAAATGCGCTGGTTGCTGCAAACCAAGGTGTGCTCGATGGGCAACTAGGGCGCATTGCCGATGTTAAAGACGATTATCCTAATTTATTGAAAGTAGACTATGCGCTTTTTGATTTTAATCTAGTGCTACTGAAAAACTGCCGACAATGCCAATATGAACAGCTTAAATCGTTAGCAATTCAGTCAAGCTACCCAGCGGCTCAGAGTTATATCGATAACCACCCATTTGCAGGCGATGTGATCAAGGTTAGAAATGTCACTGCGCAGCTTAATTTACTCACGCAAAAACGTGTTGAAGGGACAATATTACTAGACTTTTTATTGTCGACTAAGCATCCGGGGTTTGATCAAACAGCCTTTCATAAACAGGTTTTAATGCCGATGCAGAGCTTTCACTTTGTGCATAAACGGCATAAAGCGATAATTCCGCAACTGACTAAAGTACTTAAAAAGCTTGATGAAAACGGCACGGTGCAATTTTTAAAATCGAAATACAACCTCAGTAAATTTTAAAAATCAAAACCGTCTTGCTCAGGATTTGTTTGTTGCTGCTCTGCCTGCTGTTTTTTCTGAAGATAACGTTTATAACGCTGTTGGCATAAGCTAATGACTTTACGTTTTTCTGCATTGGTAAACTTATTCCAATAAAAACGCTCATCACGACTGCGGTAGCAACCTTTACAATAGCCTCGGTTATTAACTTGGCATATCCCTTTGCAAGGGCTTGGAATTTCAAATATTTCAATTTGTTGCATCACAAATGCCGGTTAATAAAGAATATTAAAAGTATAGCCTGAAAATTAACCATAAAAAAAGCCACTTTAAAAAGTGGCTTCTTAAACTAATACCAATTCGCTTAATTAAGTAGTTTATTTTGAGGCAAGAAAATCTTGTTGATAACAAGGAAAAAATTTCGTTATTTAGTTGTTCTAAATGAGAAATTTTTAACGCAGGTAGCGACAGGTTTAATCCCTCAAAATGATTAAGTATTATTGCGGATTGGTATAATTGTATCGCTTACTCAGATTCGCTTGTGGCAAGTTCTGCTTTACGATGAAAAGGTTTAGCATACATAGCTAATACCAAAGGTTTTAGCTCCTCTGGCACTTTTGCTAGTCGCTCGTTAAATGCAGCAGCATCTTTTTCGTCAATCACAGCTTGCGTACAACCACCCGCTATATAGTTACCTGGGTGTAAGAAAAACGAATCAACAATTTGCTGATCAATGGTTTTTGCCAGCTCTTCAGGTGATTCGCAGCCCGATTCAATTGGTTCGCCAAACGCTAAATGTACATGCCCTTTAGCTGTACTAAAACCTTCAACAATACTAGCAATATCTTCACCTTGCTGTTTCACATACTGACCATGTTGCTGTTTATGATAAAGCTCTTTCGCTTTTGCAATCGCGCATGGCTCGTATTGATAAGAGATAGACACTGGCACAATTTTTAATTCGCGTACGTATTCAGCAAACTCTTTTTTCTGCTTACGACCTTGTAACTGCAACATTTTAAGTAAGGCTGGATCTGTTTGATCAAAACCGTCTTTTGCTCGGCCTTCTTTTTGCGCTATCCAAATTGAGTGGCCTTCAGCAAGTGAGTCATAGATATAAGCAGACAGCTGCGACAATGCTTTAAGCATCTCTTTTGGAGCTTTCGCTGAGCGCTTTACAATAAAGCTCTTGTTTAAACGCATTAACTCAGTGATATAAGGAATTTGCAGCAAGTTATCACCAATTGCGATACGAACTGTCGGCATGTTGTGTTTGAACAAGCCCCAGTTCACAAGTGCAGGATCAAGCACAATATCGCGGTGATTCGAAATAAATAAGTAGGCTTGTTTTGGGTCTAGTTTATCGATGCCCGAAAACGTTACTTCTGAAGTCGTACGGGTGATTAGTTTATTTAAATAATCAGCCACTTCGTGCTGAACTTGCTCAACCGATGCGGTGTTGCCCCACTTTTTACGCAGCTGACTGCGCACTAATGGGCGAGTAATAAATGGGAAGTTCGATAAAAAGCGCGGTAGGTTATACTTAGCGATTACATCTACAAAGGCATTATCAGCAATCAAACGCGCTACTGAATCAGCTACTTCATCATCATTGTAAGGTCTTATGTCGGCGTATTTATCCACACTTTCACTCATTAAAAACTACTTAAGTTAAAAAACGGCACGCTGAGCGTGCCGTTAAAAATAATTGGCGGATTATAACTCAGGCAATTTTAAATGCGAACCGAGTCGCGATAGTTAACCAAATTAAATGCCAATTAATGTAGAAAATATATATCTATAACAAATAATTAAGCAATGCTCTTACCAGTTTGCGACGCCTTTTTTAATACCATTTTTAGCAGTAATCTAAGCATTAAAATTGCCAACACAATACCTGCCCCAAGGCTTAACCAATGTGGTAGAACTTCATGTTCTTCGCCCATCATCGGCGCCACCACAAAACCATATTGCGCCACTAAATAATCGGTTAAAAAGCCAAATGCTAGCGCCGTGCCAATCACCCCTATTAAGTAGGCAAATACCGCACGCTTGCCAAGCTCTTTACCAACCACACCAAGTGTTGCAATATTAGTTGCCGGCCCTGCCAACATAAACACTAGCACCGCCCCTGGAGACACACCACTGAGTAATAAGCCTGCCGCAATAGGTGTCGATGCAGTAGCACAAATATACATAGGAATACTGATTAAAATAACCACCAGCATCGCCAGAATGCCATTACCCCATTGGCTTAAATAAGATTCTGGTACATAAGTTTGAACTAGAGCAGCAAAAAATAAACCGATCATTAGCCAAATCATGGTGTCTTCAAGCAGCTTGTTGCAACTAAAGCTCACCGCGCGTTTCAGTTTGTTAAAACGACTTTCAACGGCTTTAGTTGACTGCTCAGTGCTGCAACAGCTTTTCTGCGAAGGTGCTGCTTTTTCAGTTGCGCAACTGTGTTGGGGCTCCTGTGTTGGTTGCGATTCCTTGCTACTACAACAACTTGTTGTTTTAGCAGGCTCAAGTTCTTGAGGTGATTGCTTACTACAACAACTTTGTGCGGGCTTAGTAGATGCCTCTTTGCTACAACAACTCGCTGTAGTCACAGGCTCAGGCTGTTTACTGCTACAACAAGATGTTGATTCTGAGTCTTTTTCATCTGATGCTGTATTTTGATGCTGATGAAGTTCACTGTCTTTCCCCACTAATACACCGGCCACAGTGGCACTGCACACGGCGGCAATAGGACGTATCACCGCCATAAATGGACCTAGTAACACATAAGATACCGAAACTGAATCGACCCCAGTTTCAGGGGTTGAAACTAAAAATGCTGTGGTAGCACTTTTTGACGCCCCTGCCCTTCTCAAACCAATGGCCGCAGGGATCACACCACATGAGCACAAGGGCATTGGGGCACCAATAAAGGCTGCTTTAACTGTGGTCCATAACCCTTCTTTGCCTAAATGCCGGTTAAGAAAGTTAGCAGGCAAATACACATTGAGAAGACCAGCTATGAATAAGCCCAACATTAACCAAGGCGCTGAAAGTAAAAACAGATGCCAAAAATTATTGAGTAAGTCCATCGATATCCTCCAGCGTCGTTAGTATTGAACAGTTTTCAGCAGGCTCTTCTCCGCCACAGCATTTATCTGCTAATAATGATAGTGAGTCATAAAAGCGAGTAAGCTCTGCAATTCGTTGTGCAACGAGATCACGTTTTTGTATCGTCATCTCTTTAACTTCATGACAAGAATGCTGATCTTTATGAAACTTAATTTGCAGTAGCTCTTTGATCTCAGCCAGACTAAAGCCAACATTCTTTGCTCTGAGAATAAACGCCATTTGTTTATAGTCATTCTCAGAATAAAAACGATATCCCACGTCTGAACGCGAACTAGGCGTTAACAAACCATGCTTTTCGTAGTACCGTAGCGTATCTGTTGAGACACCCAACTGACGGGCAAACTCACCTATTTTCATCACCGTCTCCATTGTGAAGCGTTTATTTATTATGCTCACTATAAACCTTGGAGTACACCCCAAGGTCAAGCAATAAATTAAAAAAGGAAAGCACATGAATATTACTGTCCTTGATGCAGCGACATTAGCCAACACTTCGTTAGATGCCTTAGCGCAATTAGGTAAATTAACCTGTTACGATTTAACCGCTAAAGAACAGGTTGTTGAGCGCTGCCAAGATGCCGATATCGTTATCAGTAATAAAGTGGTGATTGATCAGAACGCCATGAGCAAATTAACTAATTTAAAATTAATATGTGTTGCAGCGACAGGGACTAACAACATTGATTTAAGTGCAGCCAAAGAACATAACATCGCAGTGACAAATGTAGCGGGCTATTCAACACCGAGTGTGGTGCAACATACCTTTACTCTCATCACTAATTTACTGGGCAATACTCACAGATACATTAATGATTGCCAGCAAGGCTTATGGCAGCAAAGCCCTATGTTTTGCCGTTTAGATTACAGCTTTAATGAAATTGCCGGCAAAACACTGGCTATTGTTGGCTATGGCTCACTGGGTAAAGCCGTTGCCGATGTAGCACGCGCCTTTGGTGCCAATGTCATCATTAGTGAACGAAAAGGCCAAACGCCTCGTGAAGGTCGTGTTAGTTTCAATGACGCCCTAACCACAGCCGATATCATTAGTGTTCACTGCCCGCTTACTGATGAAACGCGCAACCAAATCGCTGCGGCAGAATTAAGCATGATGAAACCGTCAGCTATCATCATTAACACTGCTCGTGGTGGGATCATCAATGAAGCCGATTTAGCTGATGCATTAGCTAATAATATTATTGCCGGAGCCGGTGTTGATGTACTCAGTAAAGAACCCGCAGAGCAAGAAAACCCGCTGGCACTATACAAAGGTGCAAACTTATTACTTACTCCACACATTGCATGGGCGAGCCAAGAATCTATTGTGCGCTTAGTTAACGAAATTGCGTTAAATATCCAAGCATTTAATCAAGGCGAAACACGTAACAGGTTGGTCTAAACCGCAATTTATTAGTCAATAGAGCTAAGTAATTAGTAATTTATTACTTAGCTCATTGACCAAACACAACCTAAGCAATTGATTTAGTTGTGATTTACAAGTTTGGCAAGCAGTTTGCTATTAAGTGAATAACTATAAAACAATTTCTTCGGGATAAAATAACATGAAAAAAGCACTTCTTATTGCCGCGCTAACAGCTCCATTTTTAACTGGTTGTGTCATTGCTGTTTCTGACGGTGAAGCCGACACACATTGGGCTGGTAACTCTTCTAGCTGGCAAAAACAGCATAAAAATAACCGTGAAGTGATTTCTAATCTTGCATTAGATACGAGCTACCAAACTGTATTAAACAAACTAAATACACCTAACTTTACCGAGTTATTAAAGCAAGGTGATGATGTTTACCAAGTATTATTCTATGCAACGCATAGTATTCACTCTGATGGCAAGATGACTAAAGACGAGTGTACGCCACTCGTATTTAAAAATGATAAGTTAATTGGCGTGGGTGATACGATTTATAAATCACTTAGCAATGGTTAATAAATAATTTGAAACGGGTGAGTAGGCTTTGCCTACTCATGTTCATTTACTGCGATCATTCTCGATACTATCTGATCTCGTCCGGCGTCTTTAGCCTGATAAAGACCTAAATCAGCTTCTTCAAGTAAGGTTTGTTCTGCATAAACCTGACCATTTTCTGTGGTCGCAATACCGATACTAATTGTGACATGGTCGGCATTTAGCGACGCTTTGTGTGGGATGTTTAAATCATTCACCGCATTGCGCAGTTTATTTGCAAACGACATAGCTTCTTTAGCTGAAGTATTGGGTAACACCGCAGCAAACTCTTCACCACCATAACGAGCAACAAAGTCACTGCCTCGTTCACACGCTCCAACTAAGGCATGAGCAATTTGTTTTAAGCAATCATCACCTGCTCGGTGACCATAGCAATCGTTGTAACGCTTGAAGTGATCAACATCCATCAATAACACCGATAGCGGGGTTTGATCTCGACGGCAACGACGCCACTCTCGCGCTAAATTTTCATCTAAATAACGTCGGTTTGGGATCTCGGTTAGGCCATCAATTGAGGCGAGCATTTCTAGTAAGTCATTTTTTTGTTTGATCAGCAGCTGATTACGCACTCGAGCACGCACAATAGCAGCACTAAATGGTTTAGTGATGTAGTCCATCGCGCCTAATTCAAGGCCCTTCGCTTCATCATCGTGACTGGTATTGGCAGAAATGAATATTACAGGCAACATACTGGTAGTCGCGCTTTCTTTTAGCTTAGTAAGCACTTCGTAGCCGTCAATACCGGGCATTACAATATCCAAGATCAACAAATCAACAGTTTGCGTTTTTAAAAACGTCAGTGCTTTTTCGCCACTCTCAACACAAAAAACATCATAGTCTTGCTGCAATGTTTTCTCTAATACCAAGCGGTTTAACGGATCGTCATCAACAATCAGTACCTTGGCTCTTTTCAACATCAGTAGATCCTTGTTCTATGATAAATGCGATGACCTGTTTTATTTGCCATTGCAACTCATCATTTAATTGTTCGGGCAGTTCGCCATCTGCTTTAAGCCTAGCTTCACATTGCTGAGCGCACGCTGACAATCGCTTAAAACCGAGATTTCCGGCTGACCCTTTTACATTATGAACCACACGGACCAACTCATCGGTAGTTTTTAATGTAGAGATTTGTAATAACTGCTCTGCTGCCATAGTCGCAAACTTCGACAACATAGTTAATACTAACTTAGTATTGTTTGCAAACTGAGACAGTATAAAAGCTTGATCAAAAAAGACTTCTTTTGTGTTATCAAGTTCACTCATTGCTAAAAACAACTTACTAGCAACAATCGGTTTAGTTAAATGCTTATTCATACCCGCCGCGATTGAATGCTCAATATCTTCGCTTTCACTGTGTGCAGTGAGTGCGTAAATCGGCATTTGTTCTTTGGTGAATGACTGACGAATAATACGCGTTGCCTGACAACCATCCATTTCTGGCATCTGAATATCCATAAAAATGAGATCGGGCCTTAAGCTATTTGCCAGTTCAATGCCTTTTTCACCACTGTGTGCACACACAACGGTGACATCAATTTGCTCTAAAATACTTTTAATAATGCTTAAATTAAGCGGGTTATCATCCACAGCCAGCACTAACATGCCAGATAAATCAGTACTAGAAGGCAATGAAACCAGTTCTTTTTTCACAGGCTCCGCGGCTTTATCTAGCTGTAAGCAAAAGCAAAATTCACTGCCTTTACCTTTTTCGCTTTCCAGCTTAATTTCGCCTCCCATTAGCGCAACTTCGTACTTAACAATCGCTAAGCCTAAACCAACGCCCTGATGAGAGCGCGTTAATGATTCATCACCTTGAGTAAATGCATCAAATAAGCGGCTTTGATCTGCCTTGCTAATACCAATGCCCGTGTCTTTAACAGTAAAGCAAATGAGTTGCTGCTCAGCTGACTCTTCCACCAGCATTAAGTTTAATGTCACTGTGCCTTGTTCGGTGAATTTGGCAGCGTTGGTCAGTAAATTAGCCAGTACTTGCTGCAAGCAAATTTGATCACCCACTAAGTTATCGCTAATGCTTTTATCGCATTCGACTTTAAACTCGATATCTTTATTTGCGCATAAAGGGGCTGTTATTCCCTGACAGTAGTCGATTAAATCAGGCACACTAAAAGGGGCTTTATTAAGTTGTACTTGCGAGCTTTCAGCGCGGGCAAAGTCAAGCATACGATTTAGTAAAGTAAGCAAGCTATTGGCTGCTGATTTTGCTTGTTCGGCATGATTACGCTGCGGCTGTGTTAAACCTTGCAATGCAATCACGTCAATTAAGCCTAGTACAGCATTGAGTGGTGTGCGTATTTCATGACTAAGGTTTGCAATGAAGCGACTCTTAGCTAATGTTGCCCGTTCAGCGTCATCTTTTGCTTTTACTAAGTCCGTCACATCCTGTACATGAACAACATAATAATCAGGTGTTTGCTCAGCATTCCAAACTAATGACACACTAATTTGTAGCCAGCGTTGTAGATCTTGCTGCTCAAGACTAAAGTGATAAACTTTTTTCTTCTCATGCAACAGCTCTGTCAGGGTATTTTTTAATGTCTGATAAGACGTCTCAGCAAATAAGTCTATTAATTTGAGGTCATTGGCGTTTTCAATTGCAAAGATTTTACGTGCCGCTTTATTTGCTTGCAGCACCTGATCGTCAAGCGATACCAACAGCACCCCATTAGCAGCATATTCCATGGCACTGCGTAATTTTGCTTCGGAGCTTTGTAATGCATTGAGCGCATTATGCTGCTCCGTAATATCACGACCAATTGCCATAGTGCCAAGAAATTGCTGATGCTCGTTATAAAATGGCACGATGCTAAATAGATAACTGTTATCTTCTGTGGTCAATCTTTTTTGATAAGCTTGGCGGTCTTTGAGTACTTGCTTTTCAAGCTCGTTTAACTCACCGTTATCATCACTAATATCACATATTTGCTGCCCTACTAACTTCTCTTGTGGCAAGCCGATATAGCGCTCATACGCCTTATTACAGCCTAAAAACGAGCCATCAATATTCTTAAAATAAATTAGGTCAGGTACGTTATTGAGCATGGTATTTAATAGCGCTAAATGACGCTCTTTCGCATCAATACTACGACGCAATTGTTTTGACTTTACCTGTACTTGCGAATCAAGCGCTTTATTTGCCTCTTGTAACGACTGAACGAGCTCTTCATTACGGCTAAACACCTTTTTCACACGGCTGAACCAAGGCTGCCAATCAACAGGAATACGATAATGAACTAACGCTTGTTTGCCTTCATCATGCTGCTCAAGATAATTCATTAAGTGCGTCATTGGTTTTACAAAAATGCGCTGACTCAACCAAAAAACAGCGCTGAACATCATCACTAAAAACACACTCAAAAATGCGAATTCTAAAAAAATGTCGTAGCCTACAGGTTCACTCAGGGCTTGCTTTGATTCATAGAAACGAGTGTAAATAGGTAAGTTTGTTGCTTCTTGCACTAAATGACTGTGGTTATTCTTGCTCATATCTATCGCGACATTCGGCCAATGCTCGCTGGCACTTATGGCTGTATTAGGCTCTGTCTTTGAGCTGGCAATGACTTGGTTATCTTGGTTTATAAAAATATACTCACCATAGTTAGGCGCTATTTTTTTTAACCAGTTAGAAATTGCTTTAAGGTCATAAATCAACACAATGTAATCACGACTATTAGCGGCTCGTTGCTTGCCAATAGCAAAGTAGGCATGGCCATTTATGGTCAACACAGAGCTCGAAGCAAGCTTGTTGCTATTGATTGATAAAGGTCGAAATTTGTTATCTAACACACTGGTCAGAAATTCACTTTTTGCTGTGTTACGGCGCTTAATATAAACAAAGCCTTGCTCATTAACATAAGCAACCGCTTCTAAAGATTGAATAAGCGACAGCGTGGTATTAAACGAGGGACCGAGGGCAATAACTCGTCGCCATTGATTAATTGCGTAAGCGGTTGAGGCAAACTTTCCTTGCCCGACTATCTCCCCCACTCCATCGCCCACACTTTGGTAGTAATAGTGATCGTATTGATTCACATTGCGTGCCCAACTAGGATCAAAATCATAAGAAAGTGGCTGCTCATATAGCTTGAACATGGTGTCTATAAGGCCATCTGCGGCACGCATAGCATGGCTAAGCTGAGCTGAAATATTATTAAAACCGTTTTGCCTGCTTTCTATCGCCCGCTCAAGTTTTAAATTATATAAGTGTAAACACAAAAAAAACGCCACCAGCAGCGGCACAATAAGTGCCACTGCCAAAGAGCGATAATAATGCTTTAACGGTAAAAAATTCACTGGCTTATAAGTACCTTACCTCGATAACAGCTAGGTTAACGAGGCATAGGAATACTGGCAAGTTATAAATTTTCTTCAGCAAAGCTGGCTAAGCGGCTACGTACCACACCGTTTAAATTAACGGTAGCACTGCCCTGAAAATCTTTAAAACGTTCAACAATATAGGTTAAGCCTGAGGTAACTGGCGTGAGGTAGTTACTATCAATTTGCGCCAAGTTACCTGAGCAAATGAGTTTAGTGCCTTCACCGCAGCGAGTAATAATGGTTTTCAGCTGTGAAGCGGTTAAGTTTTGACTTTCATCCAAAATAACAACCGCGTTTTGAATACTACGGCCGCGCATAAAGTTTACTGATTTAAACTGTACGTTGGCTTTTTCCATAATGTAATTACGACTCGAAATTGGATTTTCATCTCCTTTATGCAGCACTTCTAAGGTATCGGTAATAGCAGCTAACCACGGCGCCATTTTCTCTTCTTCAGTGCCAGGTAAAAAGCCAATTGATTCAGCAATTTCTGGGGTATTGCGAGTAACAATCACTTTATCGTAAATACCTTTTTCTATAATCATTTCGAGGGCACTAGCAAGAGCGAGCAAGGTTTTACCACAGCCGGCAGGACCAGTTAAAATCACCAATTCAATACTTGGGTCAAGTAGCGCATCAAGTGCCATCCCTTGATAAACATTTTTTGGCTTAACCCCCCAAGCGGTATGGCTCATCAAGCGCTCAACACTAATATCCTTTAAAGTAATGTGTTTATCATCGTAGCTTGTTACTCGAGCCGCAAAGTGGTCGCTTTCATCTAAAATATATTCATTACAGAACACATCGCTAATCGTGCTTTTAGCCACATGATGATAGGTATCTCGGCCTTGCTGCTCTGTTTCGCATTCTCCAACCTGTTGCCAAAAATCACCTTCAATTTTTTTATAGCCGCTTGTAAGCAATGCTATGTCGTCAATTAATTGGTCAGTTCTGTAGTCTTCAACAAATTTAAGCCCTGCCCCTTTCGCTTTTAGGCGCATATTGATGTCTTTAGTGACAAGCACCACTTTGCTATCGCTGTGTTGCTTCTGTAAATGAACAGCACAATTGATGATGCGGTGGTCGTTTTCGTTGCCCGGTAACCCCGAAATACTGTCTGCAAATAAATGGTCATTAACGATAATTAAGCGGCCACGAGATCCTGTTTTAGCCTTTTTGTTACTAGGAAGCGCGACACCCTGCAACATTTGCTCTGGCGAAGCGTCCTTTAACACTTCATCTAAACCACGAATAGCAACACGGGCGTCACGGCTAACGTCATGTTTCCTATCTTTAATGTGGTCGAGCTCTTCTAATACTGTCATGGGGATAACAACATCATGTTCTTGGAAAGATAAATAAGCGAGGGGTTCGTGGAGTAATACATTGGTATCGAGCACATACATTTTACTATCAAGGTTCGAAGCTTTTTCCATAGCACTTTCCTTACGTTTTATGATTTTTATGCTATACCCAATAAACTAAACAAGCGGCGGATGAAGCTATGGTTTATTCGTCAGGTATATACTCAGTTTAGTCTATTTACGACAAAAGTCCTTTTTATGACAAACAAATATACAATTATTTAACTGGTTAAAATACATACAATTTTTACCGTTAATAATGGCTTAAAAAGGTTGACTAAATTTAATTGAGTGCGGCGAGTTTACTGCCTTGAAGTAGCATGGCGTTACAGGTAACATAGCCGCCTTTTTTCTTCATAGACGAGACATACATGAATTTTTCCTTAGGTCAGCGTTGGATCAGTGATACTGAGTCAGATTTAGGATTAGGCACCGTTGTTGCCCTTGAAGGCCGTCAGGTCAGCATTTTATTTCCAGCCAGTGGAGAAAACAGAGTTTATTCTTTAACAGAAGCACCTGTTACTCGTGTCGCATTTAATCCAGGTGATATTATTCGCAGCGTTGAAGAGTGGGAATTAGAAGTCGAGTCTGTTGAAGAGCAAGGCGAGTTACTATGCTATCACGGCATTCGTATTGATAATGGTGAAAAAGCGCAGTTAAAAGAAACCTTTTTAGATCACTTTATCAAATTCAATAAACCACAAGACCGTTTATTTGCAGGTCAAGTGGACCGCTTTGACCGCTACACGCTTCGCTACCAAACTTGGCAGCACCAGTTTGAGCGCCAACAATCTCCTTTAAAAGGTTTAATTGGTCAGCGCGCAAACCTTATTCCGCATCAGCTTTACATTGCACAAGAAGTGGGTAAACGTTTTGCACCACGCGTTTTACTTTCTGACGAAGTGGGTTTAGGTAAAACCATTGAAGCAGGTATGATTTTACATCAACAAATCATCAGTGGCCGTGCTAGCCGCGTATTGATTGTTGTGCCTGAAAACTTACAGCATCAGTGGTTAGTAGAAATGCTACGCCGCTTTAACTTACGTTTTTCAATCTTTGATGAAGAACGTTGTGATGAAGCATTCGCAGACTCTCCAAACGTATTCGAAACAGAACAGTTAGTACTTACTAGCCTTGAGTTCTTAAGCAAGAAAAAACGCTGGTTTGAGCAAGCAACTCTGGCTGATTGGGATTTATTGGTTGTTGATGAAGCGCACCATTTAAGTATCAATAATGGTAAGCCAAGCACTGAATACCAACGCATGGCAGAGTTAAGCCAAGACATTCCGGGCCTTATCTTATTAACTGCAACGCCAGATCAACTTGGTCACCGCAGTCACTTTGCCCGCTTACAATTACTCGACCCAGATCGTTTCTACGACTACGATGCGTTTGTTGAAGAAGAAAGTAACTACAAAGAAGTTGCTGAAGCTGCTAATCAATTACTGGGTGAACAAGGCCTTGATGATGCATCTCGTGCAACATTAAAAGAGCTATTAAAAGAAACCGACATTACTGACCTTTTAGCGAAAGCGGAGCAAGGTGATGAAACGGCGCGCAACGAAATTTTATCAATGCTGCTGGACCGCCATGGTACGGGTCGTATTTTATTTAGAAATAGCCGCAGCGGTATTGATGGCTACCCAAGCCGCAAGCTTCATGCATACCCTATGGCAATGCCTAAACAATATAAAACGGCGATGTCGGTACTGGGTAACATGGGCGGCATTCAAAATGCTGAACTAACGGCACTTCGCGCTCTATTCCCTGAAAAGATCTTCCAAGAGTTTGAAGGTGAAAATGCAAGCTGGGGCGCATTTGACCCACGTGTTGATTGGTTAATCGAAACTTTAAAAACCCTTAAACACGAAAAAGTACTGCTTATCTGTGCTAAAGCAGAAACCGCACTTAGCCTAGAACAGATTTTACGTGAGCGTGAAGCAATTAAAGCCTCTGTTTTTCACGAAGGCATGTCGATTGTTGAACGTGACCGTGCAGCGGCTTACTTTGCCGACGAGTACGACAGCGCGCAAATTCTACTTTGTTCTGAAATTGGTTCTGAAGGTCGTAACTTCCAATTCTCGCATCACTTAGTATTGTTTGATTTACCACTTAATCCAGACTTACTTGAGCAACGTATAGGTCGTCTTGACCGTATTGGTCAAACTCAAGACGTAAACATTCATGTGCCGTATTTTGAAAACACCGCACAAGAAGTGTTATTACGTTGGTACAACGAAGGCTTAGATGCGTTTGAAACAACCTCGACAACAGGGCAAATGCTGTATAAAGAGTATGGCGAAGAACTACTTGAGTTTATTGGTGCACACAATTGCGACGAAGAAGAGCTAGACCCACTACTAGAACAAGTGGCAGGTCAAAATGCCAAGCTTCGTAAGCAAATGGAAAGTGGTCGTGACCGCTTACTAGAGCTGCATTCTAGTGGCCAAGGCCGAGCAGAAAGTCTTGTTGCTGATATCGAAGAGTTAGACGATCAATTCACGCTACCAAGTTATATGATCAATGTGTTCGACACCTTTGGTGTAAGCCAAGAAGATAAAGGTGAAAATACCATTATCTTGAAACCAACTGAGCACATGCTAAATCCATCTTTCCCATGCTTAAAAGATGATGGCATCACAGTAACGTTTGATCGCAGCACCTCGCTTTCGCAAGAAGACGCCCATTTCATCAGCTGGGACCACCCTATGGTGCAAGGCAGCTTAGACATGATTTGTGATGATGACTTTGGTACTGCCTCTGTGGCGTTACTGAAAAACAAAAAGCTACCTGCTGGTACCTTCTTTGTTGAGCTTATTTTCATTGCGGAGGCGATGGCGCCTAAAGCACTTCAGGTTGGCCGCTTCTTGCCACCAACGCCTATTCGTATCTTATTAGATAAGGGTAGTAACAATCTGGCTGATAATGTTGCTTTTGATGCTTTCAATCAGCAGTTGTCTGCGGTTGGTCGCCAAACGGCAAGTAAATTAGCCAGCGCGCTACAAAGTGCCATTCACCCAATGATCACCAGCGCACAAGGCATGGCACAAACCAAGCTAGAAGCACTGCGTGCTGAATCACTAGAGAAAATGCAAACTGCCCTTGGTGAAGAGCAAGCTCGTTTAACGGCACTTAAGCAGATCAACCCGAATATTCGTGATGAAGAGCTTAGCTTCTTTGATAAACAGCGTAGCGAACTCACGACTTACATCGAAAAAGCCCAAGTTAAACTGGATGCAATTCGTTTAATTGTCGTTTCACACTAACGTTGAAGCGCTAAACTCAAAACCACAAACGCGATGTGCTTTCACATCGCGTTTTTTATACAAAAAACACCACAAGGGTAATAATTACGGCCAATGCCGCTAGCTAGCAAAATAACTTAGCTAAGCTTTTGTTTCTTTTTATTAAATCGTCTTTGTAAGCTTGCTTCAAATATACTGCTTGTAGGTCTGAAAAGCCTTTACAATGCGGACACTCTGGCTCAAGGTCATTAACTTCTAAGCCACAACGTGTACAAGGTTTACTGCGAATTAAACCAAGGCGAAACATTCACTTGTCCTTTTATTTAAACTCCATAGCTGAATTTACTGTATCTTAGCTGCTACTCGAAAACCAGCACTGGCATTGTGTATGCGCTCATACTCCTTTAAAATAGCGCACTTGCATATCATCGAGGCTGGCTGTGTTACTCAATTATAATCCCCCAATGACACCTTATTTAAGTATTGTTTATCAAGACGATGACTTGCTTATTGTGAATAAACCAAGTGGTTTACTTACTGTGCCGGGAAAAGATCCAAAACACGCCGACTGCCTTATTGCTCGCATTAATCGCGTTTTTCCAACGGCAAAAATTGTTCATCGCCTTGATATGGCGACCTCTGGCATTATTTGTTTAGCTATGCACAAAGAAGCGCATCGTAATTTAAGCATTCAGTTTCAAGATAGAAAAACTGCAAAACGCTACATTGCTCGTGTATTTGGTAAGCTTGAGCAAGAAACTGGATCGGTAGATTTACCACTTATTTGTGATTGGCCGAACCGACCAAAGCAAATGGTTGATCACGATAATGGCAAACCGTCATTAACCCATTTTAAAGTGCTTGAATATGAACAGAATGCAACTCGTGTTGAGCTTACCCCTATTACTGGGCGTTCTCACCAACTACGTGTGCATATGCTGTCATTGGGTCACCCTATTTTAGGCGATAAGTTGTATGCTCACCCCGAGGCATTCGCCATGGCCCCTCGCTTACAACTGCATGCTGAAATGCTAACCTTAGCTCACCCAGCCAGCGGTGAAACATTGATTTTTGAAGCCGCTCCTGAGTTTTAAGACAATTCGCTAAATATTTAATAAATACTGCCGATAGTTAATCAATAACTGATTTAATTAAAGACTCAGGTAATATCGGCATGAATTTAAAACCCGCACATCGCTTACTTTACGCAGCTTGTTTTGCGTTGATGGGCAATGTGAACGCTGCCGATTTTATTAAACCTACCCCTTGGTCAAGTTTGGTCACTAACGATATACAACGCTTTTTACCTAGCGATGAAGTACGCACTCTGCTTGCTGGTGAAGATGAGTTCATTAGCTTATATCGCCAATCGATGGCAGCGAGCCAACGCGGCATTGTGCTAATCATTCCTGATTGGCAACACTTACCCACTAATAATGCTGGTATTAACTTTTTGCGCAAGCAGTTAAACGAAATTGGCTATGCAACCCTTGCCATGACCATGCCTGACATTGATTGGCATCCTGTCGATATGGCAACGCCCGAGTCACCTGAGAGCTCTGAATCTGAGTCAACAACACAAAGTAATGAACAAGGCGATGAGCAAGCAGCTTCTGCTCCACCAGCACAAACACAACAAGCGCCTCACTTTGTTACAGGTGAACCTAATATCAGTGAAGCCGTACTTGATGATTACAAATTAAAGCTAATTGCCAGATTCAATGCCTTGTATAACAGTGCAATGGATGAAGGCGGCAATATTGTTGTGGTGGCACAAGGTGCCAGTGCGGGGCTATTGATAGAGCATTATGCTAGCTTTCCAAATAACGAACTAAACGCTTTTATTAGCCTAGGTAGTTATTTACCTAACAGTGTTCGTAACCAGCATCTCAATGCCACGCTTTCGACTATCAGCCCACCGTTACTGGATATTTTTTACAGCGAGGGTAACCCTGACACCCTGCAAAGTGTTAAAGACAGAAAACGCTGGGTAAGAAAACACGCTAAATATGACTACCGACAAAGAGAGTTATTTGGTGTGCCTTCAGAGCCTGAGCAGCACCAGCGGCTGCTTAAAGAGGTAGACGGCTTTTTACGCCGCCTTTTTTAAATACTCATAAGCCGCTTGAATATCTTGGCTTTTCTTTACCGCAACTTCCATCATATGTTTTGGTAAACCTTGCGATACCAGCTTATCGGGGTGATGCTGAGCCATAAGCTTTCGATAAGCAACTTTAATATCTCTCGCTGAAGCATCATTGTTTAAGCCTAAAAGAGCCAACGCTTGGGCGCGATTCATACCATTATTCGGTGGCACACTGTGCCCTCTCTGTTCACTATGACTACTGCGATTTTGCTGGCTTTGTTGACGTTGCTGTTCATAAAAACGCTGCTGTTGCTGACGAAATGCAAATTCGGCTTGGTAGCGTTTTAATAAAAATGCGAACTGAGTACGTGAAATACCTAACTGCTTGCTCACCTCTTGCAATAGCTGCTTTTCTTGCTCTGCAAGGTGGCCATCTGAAAAGGCCATTTGAATTTGTATTTCGAGGAACAGTTGCAATAAATCATGGCGTCGAGCAAAGCGCTCTTTAAAGTCATGAACGGTTTCTTTTAATGAAAAGTCGCTTTCTTTACCACTACGAAAGGCATCTTGTGCTTCTCTTCGCTCATCACCCGATAAGCCCATTTCGTCCATAAACAAACTTGCAGCACGAATATGCGTTTCACTAACGCGACCATTCGATTTGGCGATATGCCCCATCACCGCAAAACAGCTAGAAAAGAAAAGTGCTTGGCGCTCGTTAATATCATCGCCTTTAAACAAACCAGAAAAACCACCTGCTTTATCAAAGTCTTGTTTTAAGCTGCGATCGAACATATGGCCTAGGTATAGGCCCAGTAAGGCTCCTATAAATTTGCCAAACATAAAGCCAAAACAAAAACCGAGTACTTTTCCCCACATAATTTGGCAAACCTCTGTTGTTATTACAAAGCGAAACGCTGATTGATTTCGTCGAGCCTGGCTGGTGTGCCAATGTCATCCCATTGCCCCAAATAAAGCTCAGTCGAAACTTGATGTTCACTGAGCTTTTCTCGCAAAATGGGCCCAAGTGGACGAATACCTGCGCTGAGACCTTTAAAGAAATCAGCATGATAGCGACTTATACCGGAAAAAGTATACTTTTGACTATCTGGGCTTAGGTGACTCAGTGCAAAATCACCATCAGGGTTATGCGCGGGATTTTCAACAAGTACAATATGCGCCTCCCCTGCTTGCAGATGAAGCTGCATCAACGAAGTCACATCATAATCAGTAAACACATCACCATTGATGACAATAAATTGCTCACCCAATAACGGCAATGCTTGAATGATGCCCCCGGCGGTTTCAAGCCCCCCAGCCTGCTCTTGGCTATAAGTGATCGATACACCAAACTGCGAACCATCAGCAAAATACTCTGTTATTTTGTCACCTTGCCAGGCAAGGTTAATGACAATATCGGTAATGCCTGCTTGGCGTAAGTTATTAATATGATGCTCTAATAATGGCTTGCCGTTAATCTTTAGCATCGGCTTTGGCATCGTTTCTGTTAGCGGCATCATGCGTTTACCACGGCCCGCCGCTAGGATCATTGCTTTCATTTGGACTCTTTCGTTAATCGCTGCTTAGTCTGTGGAATAATAGTCTGCTCTATCCACTGGCCAAGGGCTGTTAACTCTGGGTATTCTTTACTGACATTACTAATGTATGTAAGGGTTGGCAGCACATTATTCAAATAACCAGACTTACCGTCACGTAATTTTAAGCGGCAAAATATACCTGCAGCTTTTAAATGACGCTGCACGCCGGTTAAGTCAAACCAGCGCTTAAACATCGCAAATGAGGTGTCTTGCAATAGCTGTTGCTCGCTGAATTCGTCATAAGCGTAATGTAAAAGGTAATCTAGCTCTTGCTCTGGTAACTTGAAATAGCAATCCCTTAATAACGACACAAGGTCATAACACACTGGCCCTTGTACCGCATCTTGATAATCGATAATTGCCCATTGCTGCCCCGTGCGCATAATATTGCGGCTATGGAAGTCTCGGTGCACTGTAACAATTGGTTGTTCAAGGGCATTGTTAACTAATAACTCACAAGCCTGTTGCCACATTTGCTGCTCATCAGCAGAAAGTTGCTCACCAATAAAGTTATCGACTAACCAATCTCTAAAAATGCTCAGTTCAAATTGTAAAAACTCGCCATCAAATACTTTCATGTATTGGGCTGGCGGGATTTGCGCCCATTGTGCACTTAACTTTATTAGATGTTTGTAGTGTAAAGTGCGGTCTTCGTCGCCCAGTAAATCAGCCAAATGAGTATTGCCTAAATCACTCAGCAAGAAGAAGCCTTGCTTTTCATCTGCTTGAAGAATTTTTGGTAATTTAAAGCCATGCTGAGAAAACACTTTATTGAGTTCTATATAAGGCGTGTTATCTAATTTATCTGGATCTGAGTCCATGACAATATAGCTCTGATCACTTGTATTTACGCGGAAATAACGGCGAAAACTCGCATCCCCTGTGATGGCGGCTAATTGATATTCATCCTCTTTAAAATGAGGATTCAAAAACTGCTGTAAACTTTTATAACGATTCATTTAGTAAGATATCTATTTTTCACTAAGTCAATTACTGTATTTGCCATTGTTTTCCTTTATTATGTCTAGCTTATATCCAACCAAAGAGCATTAAGGTCATTAAATGAGCAAAACCTGGGGCATAATGATGCTAAGCGTACTTAGCGCACCATCGTTCGCCGAAACTGAACTGACACACAATTTTTGTGGCACTTCAATGCAAACCAGAGCTTGGCAACCGCTCCCTGGCCTTGAACTTAATATGATCGATATCAAATCCGATGATATTGAACTATTGGGTACCCAAAGCGCAGAATTTACCGGTAATGTAGATATTAACACCCTAACGATGAATTTGTCCGCACAAAGTGCACTGATTGACAAACAACGTGGGTTACTTAATGCAACCGGCCCTATCGTTTATCGCGATAAAGTAAGCCAAATTAATAGTTCTGGGCTCAATGCGGATTTAAATAATTCTGAATTAAGCTTGCTTGGTGCTGATTATAAGCTCACCGACCAACTTGGTCATGGTGGTGCAGAAAAACTAACAGTCAACGAGTCTGGCCTAAACCTGATGAACGCAAGCTTTACTACCTGTCCGGGCGAAACACCGGTGTGGGCAATTGAAGCCGACGAAATTGACTTATCAAGCGAAGATGGCTGGGGCGAGACCCACAATACCGTATTACGGGTATTTGATACGCCAGTTCTTTATGTTCCTTATTTTACGTTTCCGTTAGATGACCGTCGTAAATCAGGTTTATTAACGCCTAACTTCTCAAGTTCAGGCCGCTACGGTATTGAAACTATCACTCCGTATTACTGGAATATTGCTCCAAATTACGACGCCACCATTACGCCGCGCTATATGTCTAAACGCGGTTTGCAAATGATTGGTGAGTTTCGTTATTTAACTGAGCAAAACAACGGTCTCATTGCCGTTGAGTATCTAGATAAAGATGATGAAGAGCCAAATGTTGACTCGCGTTATCTATTCCATTGGCAACAGCAAAGTTACTTTGGTGAAAACTGGCGCGGTAATATCGATATTACTAACGTTAGTGATGATAACTACTTAACCGATTTAAATTCTGGCTATGCGACTCGCACAGACACTCAGTTATACCGTACAGGTTCACTCACCCACTTAGGTGACACTTGGCGCACCAATATTAAGCTACAGAGTTTTGAAGTACTTGGTGATCACCGCGAGTCATATGCGGCGCTGCCACAAATTAGTTTTTCGCAAACTGATGCGTATGATTTTTATGGCGTTGATTTAACCCTTGATGGTGAGCTTAGTTATTTCACGAATGATGACGCAGTTATTGATGAAGCAAGCCGTGTTCACATAGAACCTAAAGCAAGCTTTGGTTATCAAGAATACGCATGGTCATTTTTATCTGAGTTCAGCGTATTACATACTGAATATAACCAGCATGGTGATTTAGCAGGGACAGACTACGACGAAAAAGTCACCCGTACCCTGCCAAAAGTGCGTTTATACAGCCAATTAAATTTTGAACGTGATACTGCGTTTTTCTTCAAAGATGGTATTCAAACTCTTGAGCCACAAATTCAGTACTTGTATACGCCTAATAAAGACCAATCAAATATTGGCCTTTACGATACGGCAAAATTACAAGATGACTTTTTTGGTTTATTTAGAGACCGTCGTTTCTCAAGTATCGACCGTATTGCTACTGCGAACCAATTTACGTTAGGTGCGACTACTCGCTTATTTAGCAATGAAAACGAAGAAGTATTTAATTTCAGCGCAGGCCAAATCTTCTATTTAAGTGATGATGCCAAGCCTACATCACAAGGTATTAATGTTGATACTAACTACAATGCCTTGTTCGCAGCGCAAACCATGTTACATTGGCACCGTCGCTGGTATCTATCAGGTGGTATTCAATACGACACTGATGGTAAAGAAATTATTCAATCAAATATCACCTTAGATTATAAAGGTGACGATAAACAGCTCGTGCAATTGAACCATCGCTATGCAAATGATGTCTCAGGCAATACAATCGAGCAAGTTGGTCTATTTACCAGCATTCCGCTATCGCAAGATTGGCAGTTTGTTGGCAGCTATCACCGCGATTTAGAAAGTGGTCGTAGCATTGAGGTTTTCAGCGGTCTTCAGTATGAATCGTGCTGTTGGGCGTTTCAAATCACAGGCCGTCGTCAAATCGAAACTGATTTAAACCAGGCGATTGGTCAAGAGCAAGCAACCTTTGATACCAGTATTGGCTTCAATATCGTATTAAAAGGGCTTGGAAGTAAAAGCCGTTATGATGCACAAAAATTATTACAACAAGGTATTTTTGGCTATCGTAGACCGTATTTTCTTAATAACTAGTACCGCAGTACTATTAGCAAGAGTATTAGAAAAAGTATGAATTTAAAAAAATTATTTGCATCTGCATTATTAACAGTTGGCCTTTGCCAAAGCGTTTTCGCAAAACCTGTCGAAATTGACAAAGTCGTTGGTGTAGTTAACCAAGGTGTTATTTTACAAAGTGAAGTAGACACCATTATCAATCGCGTAAAAACTCAAGCGCAAGAGCAAGGTCAGCAATTACCTTCTGATGATACGCTTCGCATTCAAGCAATCGAGCGTTTAGTAAACCAAACTCTGATGATGCAACTTGCTGAGCGCATGGGTTTAGAAATCTCTGACTCTCAGTTAGACCAAACACTTGAAAATATGGCTCGTGAGCAAGGCGGTACAATCGCTGATTTACGTCGCACTATAGAGGCAGCAGGCGAGAGCTACCCAGCATACCGTGAAGAAATTCGTAAAGAAATCACCACGCAACAAGTAATGCGTGCGAACGTTGACCGCCGTATTTACATTAGCCCACAAGAAATCGATAACCTTCTTAAAATCATGGAAACTCAAGGCAAGAATGCCGAAGAGTATGATATTGGTCATATCTTGATTGATATCCCAAGTGATGCAACAGCTGATGAAATCACCAGTGCTAAAACACGTGCAGATAAAGTTATCGAGTTTTTAAAAGAAGGCAAAGAGTTCAAGCGTATCGCTATTTCATCTTCTAGCGGTTCAAAAGCCCTTGAAGGTGGTCAGCTAGGTTGGATGAGCATCAACGAAATGCCATCACTATTTGCAGAAGCGGTAAAAGGCCATAAAAAAGACGATATCGTTGGCCCGCTTCGTTCAGGTGCTGGTTTCCACATCATTAAAGTGCAAGATGTTCGTGGTCGCCAAGTTGTTGAAACAACAGAGGTTCGTTCACGTCACATCTTAATTAAGCCTTCTATCATCTTAAGCGAAGAAAAAGCGCGTGACATGCTAAAAGGTTTTGCAAAAGAGCTACGTGAAGGTAAAGCTGACTTTGGTGAACTTGCTAAAGAATACTCTGAAGATCCGGGTTCAGCATTAAAAGGTGGTGAGTACGATTGGACTGATCCAAGCACCTATGTACCAGAATTTAAAAATACCCTGCTTTCTCTAGATAAAAATGAAATCAGCGAGCCATTCAGAACACAGTTTGGTTGGCACATTGTACAGCTACTTGATAAGCGTGTAGCTGATAAAACAGAGCAAGCTAAGCGTAACCGCGCTCACCAACTACTGTTTAATCGTAAATTTAAAGAAGAAAGTTTCAACTGGCAGCAAGAAATGCGTGAACAAGCGCACGTTGATATTTTCCCAACAGAATAAAAATTATGACCATTAGAATTGCAATTACCCCAGGTGAGCCAGCCGGTATTGGCCCTGATTTACTTATCAAGTTAGCCCAGCACCAGTGGGATGCCCAACTGGTGGTGATTGCTGATGGCGCGCTGTTAAAACAGCGCGCTAAATTGCTTGGTTTAGATATTAATTTAATTGACTTCGATGACAGCCAAGCCCCAAGCATTGCCCCTGCAGGCAGCGTTTACTTACATCAAGTAGATTTAGGCTCTGACGTTGAAGTGGGCGTACTTAATGACGCCAATGGTCAATACGTGCTGGATACACTGCGCATTGCCAGTGAAAAAAATATGGATGGTACCTTTGCCGCTGTTGTAACAGGTCCTGTGCATAAAGGGATTATCAACAAAGCAGGTATCTCATTCAGCGGTCACACTGAGTACTTTGCGCAGCAATCGAATACTGCCGATGTAGTGATGTTGTTAGCTACAGAAGGCTTACGTGTAGCGCTTGTTACGACGCATATACCGCTTGCTTATGTATCGCGCGCAATCACCGTTGAACGTTTAAGTAAAGTTGCCACTATTTTAAACCATGACTTACAAACTAAGTTTGGTATTGAAAAACCGCGTATCCTCGTCTGTGGTCTAAATCCACATGCTGGCGAAGATGGTCATTTAGGCACTGAAGAAATTGATACCATAGCGCCAACTTTAGAGCTGTTAAATAATCAAGGCATGAACTTAATTGGACCTTTGCCTGCTGACACCTTGTTCCAAGATAAATACCTCTCGCAAGCAGATGCCGTGCTTGCAATGTATCACGATCAGGGATTACCTGTGCTAAAATACAAAGGTTTCGGCAATTCGGTCAACATCACCCTTGGCCTGCCATTTATTCGCACCTCTGTAGATCACGGTACGGCTCTCGATTTAGCCGGCACAGGTACTGCTGATGTAGGTAGTTTTGAATTAGCGATCCGCGAAGCAATTAAGCTCGCCCATGAAAAAGCACAGAATCAATGACAGATAAAGTACATTTAGGACACCGCGCTCGTAAGCGTTTTGGTCAAAACTTTTTAAACGATGACATGATCATCGACAAAATCGTCACGGCTATCGATCCTAAACCTGAAGACAATTTAGTAGAAATCGGCCCGGGTCTTGGTGCAATCACTGAGCCAGTCGCTGATTTAAGTGGCCACCTAACGGTTGTTGAGCTAGATAAAGACTTAGCTGAACGTTTAACGAGCCACCCATTCTTAGGGCCAAAGTTAACAGTGCATCAAGGCGATGCAATGAAATTCGATTTTAGCTCTTTGATCAAGTCTGACGAAAAGTTAAAGATTTTTGGTAACTTACCATACAACGTTTCGACCCCACTGCTCTTCCATTTATTTGAGTTCGCGGATAACGTAGAGCACATGCATTTTATGCTGCAAAAAGAAGTGGTCAAACGTATGGTCGCAGGCCCGGGCAGTAAAGCCTTTGGTCGCTTAAGCGTGATGACACAATATTACTGTCACGCAATGCCAGTGATTGATGTGCCGCCAGAGTGCTTTAAGCCTGCACCTAAAGTAGATTCAGCAGTTATTCGCTTGATCCCTAAAAAGCCTGAGCAACGTTCAGCTAAAAGCACTAAGTTACTAAACACGGTATGTTTAGAAGCCTTTAATCAACGCCGTAAGACTTTACGTAATAGTTTATCTAACTTACTGACAGCTGAAGAACTAACAAGCATAGGCATTGATATCACTCTGCGTGCTGAAAGCCTATCTTTACAACAATTTATTGATATAGCTAATTGGATTTATGACAACAAGCAGTAATTTAGGTTCTCCAATTAAGGTGTCGGTTGAAACCTTCTATGTAGAAGGTCAATCAGAGCCTGAACAAGATAAATACGTTTTTGCTTACTCAATCACCATTAAAAACCACAGTTTATGCAGTGCTAAGCTATTGAGTCGTTACTGGTTAATTACCGATGCCAACGGCAAAGAAGTGGAAGTACAAGGTGAAGGGGTTGTGGGTGAAACACCTACCATTGCCCCAGGTGAAAGCTACAAATACACCAGTGGTGCAGTGCTTGATACTCCTGTTGGGACGATGCAAGGCCATTACACCATGCGTAACGAATTTGGGACTGAGTTTGAAGCGCCAATCGAGGTGTTTCGTTTAGCTCGTCCAAACATATTGCATTAGGTAATAATGGCTAACTACGCAATTGGTGACTTACAAGGCTGTTATAGTGAATTTGATGCGTTACTAAAACGTGTCAACTTCAACCCAAGCCAAGATCACCTTTACTTAGTTGGCGATATTGTTGCTCGAGGTCCAGATTCACTCGCTTGCCTCGAGCGCCTTCATACTATGCAAGGCAGTGTAACTATTACTCTTGGTAATCATGATTTACACCTAATTGCTTGTCATTATCTAAATAAACCAGCAAATCCAAAAGATAAGCTTGCTGGTGTTTTTGACAGCCCAAAGCTCCCTGAATATATTCACTTTTTGCAACAACAACCATTAGCGATTTGGCTTGAACGCTATGACATGCTGATAAGCCATGCTGGCTTAAATCCAAATTGGTCAATAAAAAAAGCATTAAAACGCGCTCGCTTTGCCGAAAGTTGCTACCAAGGTAGTGATGCCTATCATTACTTTGCCAATATGTATGAACCCCACCCATTAGAATGGCAATCAACGCTACCTAACGAGGCTAAATTTCGTTATATCGTTAATTACTTCACGCGCATGCGCTTCGTTAATTTGCTTGGTGAACTCGATTTCAGCAATAAAACCAGCATTAGTGAAGATAGCTCAATAATCCCTTGGTTTGAGCATCCGAGTATAAGTAAGCTCAAGCAACAGATCACATTTGGTCATTGGGCTGCTTTAGAAGGTAAAGTTAAAGCCGAAAATATTCATGCCCTCGACACTGCCTGTGTATGGGGAGGCGCGATGACCCTCATGGAACTCAGCAAAAAAGACTGTTTTGTCGAAAAATCCCACTCTTTTATCTAAATAAACTGAAAAATAGCTGAACATCTGTTAGATTTATAACAATTAAAGTTAATTTAATTTTAAGCTAATTAAATTTAAATACTTAACTAATTGGCAACCTTGCCGATAAGTGTTGATTAGTACTATTTTCTGGAATTACATATGAACTTGACCGTTAGACAGCGTATTTGGGGTGGCTTTATTGTTATTACGTTACTCCTGCTATTTATTGGTGGTAACTCGTTGATCAGAATTACCAACATTGATCAATCGACACAGCGAGTTAATCAGCTGTCATTACCGGCCCTCGACAAAAGTTATGAGTTGCAGGTTGAATTCATCCTGATGAGTAAATCAGCGCAAGCTAGTTTTTACACTACATCACAAGATGAATTAGCAACTATTCGCAAGAACTTTACCGAACAGAAAAAGCGTTACGATAGCTCTTATCAAGACCTACAACAAATAGTGAGTAACGACCCTAAATTAAAACAAAGCAGTCAAGAAGTTGAGCAAACTTATAAGCGCTTTGCCAAGTCTGTCGATAACCTTTTTAAGGATAAACAAACTCAACTTGAACTTAACAATACGCTGCGCACCCAGCTTGAAGATATTGAGATCAGCGCAGAAGATGCTAACTCTGTTGTGCTTGACATCATTGATATTGATGGTCTTGAAGAGAACCATTCACGTGCCTACCAAGCTGCTAACAACATGGAAAACAACTTCCAGTCGGTAGTGACTAACAGTACCGATATGCTAACGGTTAAAACTCTTAACACGTTAGATATCGTGAAAAACGAACAAGTTTATTACTTAGAAGAAGTTGAGCGCAGCCTTGGCCTTATTCGCCCAGCTATCATTGAAAGTAATGCTGATTTATATAATGACCTAAACAGTTATGTTGAAAACCTTGTAAATAACGTACGTGGCAACAACAGCCTATCAGCAAATAAAAAGCGTTTAATTGATGCAATTGCACAAACTCAAGCTGAACTTGCAAATGCAGAGAAATCAACGACTGAAGCCCTAAAACAACTTAAAGAGCTTGTTGACCAAGCAACTGTACTTGCTTTTGACTTACAGCAAGATGTAAGTGGTAACGTATCTACAGCAACCATCTGGACTTGGATTGCCATGGTTATCGCCACTTTAATTGCAATTGCTGTTGCAGCAATTACTGTTAGCCGTATTACTAAACCACTTTCTGAAGTAAACCGTATTCTTGATATTGTTGCTAGCGGCGATATGACTCAACGCCTAGACGACTCTGCTAAAGACGAGTTTGGTGAGCTATCACGTAGTTGTAATACGCTAATCGAAAGTTTACGTACGCTTATTCAAGGCATTATCTCTCGCTCTACACAGCTTGCAGCTGCATCTGAAGAAACTTCAGCAATCACTGAAGAATCAAGCCAAGCTATTCGTAATCAACAAGCGCAAGTAGAACAAGCTGCTACAGCAACCACGGAAATGAGCAGCACATCACAAGCGGTAAGCAGCAGTGCTCAACAGGCACTTAGTGAAATCAAGAACGCAGATAAAGAAGCTGACCGTGTTAAAGGTATTTCTTCGCAAAACAAAGCGACTATTGAACAACTTGCCCGTGAAGTTGATGATGCTTCACAAGTTATCAATAAGCTACACAAAGATAGCGCATCAATTGGTGGCATCTTAGATGTTATTCGTGGCATTGCAGAGCAAACTAACCTACTTGCACTGAATGCTGCAATTGAAGCTGCACGTGCTGGCGAACAAGGTCGAGGCTTCGCTGTTGTAGCTGACGAAGTACGCTCTCTAGCGAGTAAAACTCAAGAATCGACGCAAGAGATCCAAGCTATGATTGAATCGCTTCAGGTTGGTGCAGAGGCTGCTGTATCGGCAATGTCGAAAGGTAAGCAACAGGCTGAGTCTTGTGTTGAGCAATCAGACCTTGCCAACACAGCCCTTGACTCAATCACAGCAGCCGTTGCACAAGCGCATAATGTAAGTGAAGAGATCTCGACAGCCGCTCACGAACAGCAACAAGTATCGCAAGAAATTAGCGAACGCTTAGAGTCAATTGTGGCAATTGCAGAGCAAACAGCTGAGGGCGCAAACCAAACCAATATTTCAAGTTCAGAAGTTGCTAAGTTAGCCGAAGAACTACGTTTATCGGTAGACGCGTTTAAAGTTTAAGAAGCTGTAAACGAGTTACGAGTTAACAAAGATAGAAGCCGTGTTTGTGAAAACAAACACGGTTTTTTGTATGTATTCACTTTATAAGTGTGTTATTCAGGCACAAAAAAACCGCAACGAGTGCGGTTTCTTAAATTCTATTGGCGTTTCAATTAAAGGCCTGCGCGGTCTTTAATAACAGCGATTAGTGGAGAACCACCGTGGCCGTTTGATTCTGCCCATGCGATGTCTGCACCGTCTGCTAAAGAGCTTTTAGATAAGTTCTTAACGATGTATTCACCAGCATCTGCAGCGCCGCTTTCAATTGCATGACGAAGCATATTGTTGCCGTTACATTTTACAGCATCAAAGATGTTACGAATTTTCACACGTGAGCTTTTAAGCTTACTACGTAAACGGTTTTTATCATCAGCTGCGATGTACTCACAGATAGAAACCGCTAATTGATCATCAGCTTTTGCTGGTGCTGTATACGCAACTGACGCTGAAACAACAGCCGCTGCAAGTAACATATTTGGTAACTTCATCATATTTTGCCCTTATGTAATACTTTCTTCTTACCAAGATTGTGTAATATTGTACCAACTAATTAATTTTACCGCAATAATGTTACGAGTTTTTGTACAGGGTTACAAAAGTATACGAGTAAGGGTTTTTGTTATCAGGCTGATGCTTTTCTTGCTCGGCAACTGTCCAATTAGCAACACTTTCGTAATCTGGAAACTGCGTATCACCGGCCACTTCAAGGTCGATGAATGTTAAGTATAGACGATCTGCTTGAGATAGAAATTGTTCGTATATATTTCCGCCACCTATAATCATTACTTCTTCAACATCAGCAACCAATTCCAGCGCAGCCTCTGGTGAAGTAACCACCTCAATACCTTCAGCTGTGTAATCAGCATTACGCGTGATAATAATATTTTGACGACCTGGTAAAGGCCGACCTATTGATTCAAATGTTTTACGGCCCATGATCACAGGCTTTGCCATGGTTACTTTTTTAAAGTGTTGCAGATCGGCGGGTAAATGCCATGGCATTTGGTTGTCTTGGCCAATTACTCGGTTATTTGCCATAGCAGCAATCATTGAAATTTTCACACTAAACCTTAATACTTTTTTCTTATTAATAAAAAAGGAGCGCATGGCTCCTTTTCAGTTTTAAAATTTTATCGTTGGTAGATAACTTCTACATCGTAGTCATCATCATCCCAGTCGTCATCCCAATCATCATCGTCTTGAGATGTTGCTTTCTGATGATAAGTATCCCACTTAAATTCAACTTCTTCTTTCTCTTCTTCAGCGAATTTCTCTTTCGGCATACTATCAAGTAGCGCCATAATGTCATGACATAGTGCTTGAGTATTTTGCTTATTTGCAGCAGAGATACGGTAAACATTAACCTCTTCACCTAGCTCTTCGGCAATTTCATTACACAGCGCTTCAGCTTCATCTTCTGGTAATAGGTCAATTTTGTTAAATACTAACCAGCGCGGCTTTTCAGCAAGCTTAGGACTATATTGGTGTAGCTCATTAATAATCGCAAAGGCATTATCAACCGGATTTGTGCCATCAACAGGCATAACATCAATGATATGCAGTAATACACGACAACGCTCTAAGTGCTTTAAGAAGCGAATACCAAGGCCTGCACCATCTGAAGCCCCTTCGATTAGACCTGGAATATCAGCAATTACAAATGACTTATTCGCATCTGGGCGTACTACACCAAGATTAGGAATAAGCGTCGTAAACGGGTAATCTGCCACTTTTGGTTTAGCTGCCGAAACACTGCGGATAAACGTTGATTTACCAGCATTTGGTAAACCAAGTAAGCCAACATCAGCAAGTAGCATTAGCTCTAAGCGTAAGCTGCGAACTTCACCAGGTGTACCTAGTGTTTTTTGACGTGGCGCACGGTTTGTACTTGATTTAAAACGTGCGTTCCCCAAGCCATGGAAACCACCTTTTGCAACAACAACCTTTTGACCATGCTGGGTTAAATCACCTAATGACTCTTCAGTATCAACATCAATGATACGTGTACCAACAGGCACCTTAAGCGTTAAATCAGCGCCTTTTTTACCAGTCATGTTACGGCTTTGGCCATTTGTGCCGCGCTCTGCTTTATGAAAACGCTCAAATTGGTAATCAATTAACGTATTTAAGTTTTCATCGGCTTGTAGATAAACGCTGCCGCCATCGCCGCCGTCGCCGCCATCAGGACCGCCATCTGGTACATATTTTTCACGTCGGAAAGATACGACACCGCTGCCGCCATCACCCGCGTCACAACGAATTTCTACTTCATCTACAAACTTCATGATTACTCACTTTAAGATTGGCTTGTTAATAACTCTATTATATACCTAAGTGCCTTATTCAGCACCCAATGCCAAGGCGCTTAGGTATATATTTATGAGCCTTAAAACAAAAAACCCCGCAAAGGCGGGGTTTTTCAAATATCGAGATGATTACTCAGCTACGATATTTACGTATTTACGGTTTAAAGGACCTTTCTGTTCGAATTGAACTTTACCATCTGCTTTTGCGAAGATAGTGTGGTCTTTACCGATACCTACGTTTGCGCCAGCGTGGAAACGAGTACCACGTTGACGAACAATGATGCTACCCGCTAGAACTGATTCGCCACCAAAACGCTTAACACCTAGGCGTTTGCTTTCTGAATCGCGACCGTTACGAGTACTACCAGCTGCTTTTTTATGTGCCATTTCTCAGTACCTCTAATTAAGCGCTAATGCCAGTGATTTTAACTTCAGTGAACCATTGACGATGGCCCATTTGCTTACGAGAATGCTTACGACGTCTAAATTTAACAATCTTAACTTTCTCACCGCGACCGTGTGAAACAACCTCAGCTGTTACTTTACCACCGTTTACGAACGGTACACCGATCTCGATTTTCTCACCATCAGCAACTAAAAGTACTGAATCAAATTCAACTGCTGCACCAGTTTCAACGTCTAATTTCTCAAGACGAATTGTTTGACCTTCAGTCACACGGTGCTGTTTACCACCACTTTGGAAAACCGCGTACATAATTAACTCCGTCTGTGCGCCCTCAAATCGACGCAACTAAAATATTCTTCAATAGGGCGCGAAGTTTACGCTAATGTGCAAAAACTAGCAAGCCTCTTTTTCGATAAAATGAATAAAAAATAGCTGCATTGAGAGCAATTCAATATTTTCCCCTATTCTATCCTAAAAACACCACATGCCAAGCGGTTTTTACGATCTCATGACAATTAAATTACGCTAATAATACGCACCTTGAAAATTCAAAAAGCTGATCACTTATTAATCAAGACTATAAATTTATCTTGGCTAAATTGATCTCAAATAAAAAACTTTACAGTGTTTTTTTACTGAATCATCACAAAATATCGAGCAAGCGCTTTTTTTGTTGTACAATCAGCCCCGTATACCCATAAATATTGGCTCGGAGATCAATGGATATAAAAGCTATCCAGACGTTAATCGAAAATGAAATGGATGACGTCAATCAACTTATACATGCCCAAATGCGCTCAGATGTCGCATTGGTTAACCAACTCGGTTTATACATAGTAAACAGTGGCGGTAAACGCGTTCGTCCTATGTTGGCCATTTTAGCGGCAAAAGCACTTGGTTATGAGGGCAAAGACCATATTACGCTTGCCACTATCATCGAATTTATTCATACCGCAACCTTATTGCATGACGACGTTGTCGACGAGTCACATTTGCGCCGTGGTACGCCTACAGCCAACGCAGAGTTTGGTAATGCAGCGAGCGTTTTGGTGGGTGACTTTATCTATACACGTTCATTTCAGCTTATGGTTGGCCTAGGTAAAATGCCAATCATGCAAATTTTAGCTGATGCAACCAATGTCATCGCTGAAGGTGAAGTATTACAGCTAATGAATTGTAATGACCCTGACACCACAGAACAAAGCTATATGCAGGTTATTTACAGCAAAACGGCAAAATTGTTCGAAGCTGCAACCGGCCTTGCTGCAATTATTACCGAGCAAGACGAACAAACCCTTGAAGCATTAAACTTATACGGTATGCATCTTGGCACTGCATTCCAATTAGTGGATGATGTTCTAGATTACAATGCTGATGCCGAGCAACTTGGTAAAAACATTGGCGATGATTTAGCTGAAGGTAAACCTACCCTACCGCTTATCTACGCAATGCAAAAAGGCACACCAGAGCAAGTTAAGCTAGTACGCGAAGCAATTGAGCTTGGTAATGGTATGGACCACTTAGAGAGCATTCTAGCGGCATTAGCTGACACTAAGGCCCTTGAGTTTGCAATGCAAAAAGCTGAGCAAGAAGCTGACAAAGCAATTGCTTGTATTGCGTTCTTACCAGACACACCGTACAAACAAGCCTTAGAGAGTTTGGCCCGTATCGCCGTTGCCCGCGATCACTAAACGCTATTTATTCGAGCCATTAAAAAAGCCTGCATTTGCAGGCTTTTTTGTTTTCGGCGATTTAAAAAATCGCCTATCATCTGTCGGAATTAACCGTTGATGAAATCAACACCTTCCTGGATGTCTTTGTTAAGTGTAGCTAGCATGTCGTTTTTAGCTTGCTCTTCGAATGCACTTAACTCACCGTAAGAAAGGATTTCTTCAACGCCGTTCTTACCTAGACGAACTGGGTGTGCGAAGTATGCTGCGTCACCGTTTTCAACTGCAACGTATGCGTAATCAACTACTTCTTCACCTTGTAAGCCTTTAACTAAAGACATACAGAAGCGTGCTGCTGCAGCACCCATAGAAAGAGTTGCTGAGCCGCCACCCGCTTTAGCGTTAACAACTTCAGTACCTGCGTTTTGGATACGTGGAGTTAATGCTGCAACTTCTTCGTCAGTGAAAGTAACACCTTCAACTTGAGAAAGAAGAGGAAGGATTGTAGTACCTGAGTGACCGCCGATCACTGGAACTTTAACGTCAGTTGCGCTTAAACCTTTAAGTTCAGCAACAAATGCTTCTGAACGGATCACGTCAAGCGTTGTGATACCGAATACACGGTTAGCATCGTAAGTACCCGCTTTTTTGAATACTTCAGCAACGATTGGCACAGTGCCGTTTACTGGGTTAGTGATGATACCTACTAACGCTTTAGGACAGTTTTTAACGATGCCTTCAGCTAATGTTTTGATGATACCTGCGTTTACGTTGAAAAGGTCCGCACGGTCCATGCCTGGCTTACGTGGCATACCCGCTGGGATAAGAACGATATCACAACCAGCTAATGCTGCGTCTAGGCTGTCAGCACCAAAGCCTTCAACTTTAACGTCTGTTGGGATGTGAGAAAGATCAACCGCTACACCAGGAACAACAGGGGCAACATCGTATAACGATAATTCAGAACCTGCAGGTAAACTTGTTTTTAATAATAAAGACAATGCTTGGCCGATACCGCCAGCTGCGCCTAAAACAGCAACTTTCATTGGAATTCTCCGTAATTTGAGGTAGGAAATATTTGTGGCCCTAAAGATAATGAAATTAGCGACTAAAAACAAATTTATCCTGCTTATTTCGCGTATAATTTCGACCATAGTTGTAAACTTAGCTGTAAAGACACAGCATTTTGGACGACTTTGTAAACTAATACTGCATAAATATGCAGAGTTGTGTAGAATTACCCTACATTTTATGAATAAAGAAACGACAACATGCAACCACAAGACAAACAAGAAGCACTGATCAAAGCGTTTAAAGCGCTATTAAAAGAAGAAAACTTCGGCTCACAAGGTGAGATTGTCGAAGCATTAAAAGAGCAAGGCTTTGATAATATTAGTCAAAGTAAAGTCTCTCGCATGTTAAGCAAGTTCGGTGCAGTACGTACTCGTAATGCAAAACAAGAAATGGTCTATTGTTTACCGGCTGAAATGGGTGTGCCAACAGCGAAAAGCCCACTGCGTCAGCTTGTTATTGATATTATGCATAACGAAATGATGATTATTATTCGCACCAGTCCAGGCGCAGCACAATTAATTGCTCGTTTACTTGATTCACTCGGTAAAGCAGATGGCGTACTAGGTACCATTGCAGGCGACGACACTATTTTTATCGCCCCTGCGAAGATTTCTGAAATCGATGTAACGCTCGATCGCGTGCGCACTTTATTCGATACCGTTTAAAGTTGCTTTAAGAAGTTTACAGACGGGGCGAAAAACGCAGATCCCATATCGGCTTGAGTAAAATCGAGCCAATGATCATAGCAATCGCCCTGCCCCAAGCGACTCTTTAATACCTGCTCAAACGCATCCCCTTGCGCAGCACACGAAACCATTAAAATTCCCTGCTTATGCACATCACCAAATGGCATGCTTTGGTTTAGCAAAAGTGGCTGGCCATGCTCATCTTTTAATTCACTACGAACCGCATGACTGGTTTCTACAGCAGGCACAATCAAGGTATTATCTAGACGCGTGCGCCCCATGATTTGCTCTTGCTCAGACAACGATAAATGCTGCCAGACACTCAAATCATGCACAAAGCGCTGAACATGAATATAACTGCCTTGGTCTTCAAAGTGACCCGGTTTATCGATAAGTGCTGTACTACGTTTTTGACGGCCATGGGGTGTATCGCCTGCATAAATGAAGCCGTTAAAATCACGTCCATCTAAAAACCGAAAATTACGGACCTGCTCCACCAGCTCAACATCCGGTGTTAATAATTTTAGAATTTGCAGAGCAAATAGATGGTTTACATCTTCACGGTCTGAACGAATTTGCACAAACAAGTCAAATGGCTGCGCACTAATCACATGCTCACTATGAGTCACATTCGGAAAGCTTTGCAATTGGCTAGGGATAAACTCGGGCAGAATATGCGGCCAATACTGAGCGCCAAGGGCAACCACACACGATAGCATGGCTTCTGAGAATTGATCAGCAAACTCATCTTGAATGACGCTAACGCGTTTTAGTTTTTTACGTAATGACTCATCATGGCCATCGTAAACATTAAAAAACAGGTGCAAACCATGTAAGTTTGCTTCAGCACAAATCCCAGATTGCGCTTGCGCCATAGTGAATCCTTAGCTTCTCGTTATTTGCACAAAGCCAAGGATTCAAGATTGTTATTTATTACTAATCATGAAAAAAATTGACTGTGTGCGGCATTATTTTTATTTTTACAGGCTGCTCAACAGCTAACACGCGGTCTTGCTCTGCAGCAACTTCACACTCTTGCCCTGCAATATTGATACGATAAACATAACGCGTACCGATAAAGCGCCTGTGCAAGATAGTTAAACTGTTTGCGTCACTGTGCGCAGCTTCACACAACTGAATATGATGCGGCCTTATATACACTTGGCCTTGCTGACAATCTGCATTGTTCGCCGTCAAAGAGTGAACCACACCAAACGCCGTCTCATATTCAGTTGGCGTTAATACTTTTGCCGTTAAGTATATGCCCGTACCAAGAAACTCTGCAACCACCTTTGAGTTAGGTTGGCTAAATAACTGCTCAGGAGAGCCTTGTTGGGCGATTTTTCCACCATGCATAACCGCAAGCGTGTCGGCAAACGCGAAAGCTTCTTCCTTCGAGTGGGTAACAAATACCGCAGAAACCTGCTGATCTTTAATAATGCGACGTATATCGGCAATAAGCTCAAAACGCACTTGTGTATCAATATTCGAAAATGGCTCATCAAGTAGTAATAAACTTGGTTTGTAAGCAAGTGCACGGGCTATTGCCACTCGTTGCTGCTGTCCACCAGAAAGCTGATGCGGATATCGCTGTGCACAACCATCGAGTTTAACAAGGCTAAGCATTTCATCTACACGCTCGCGCTTTTGCGCTTTACTCATATTGCTTAGGCCAAACGCAATGTTGTCGCTTACAGTTAAATGAGGAAACAACGCATAGTCTTGGAACATCATGCCAATATTACGTTTTTCCGGTGCAACAAACAGCCCACTATCGTTAACCACTTTTGAATCAATACTCATATAGCCTTGCTCAGGTTGTAAAATCCCGGCAATTGCCTTTAAGGTAGTAGTTTTGCCGCAGCCACTTGCGCCAAGCAAACAGACGATTTCATCTTGTTCAACATTGAGGTTTAGTTCACTCAACACTTGAGTCGCATTGTACTGATAAGCTAAGTCTTTAATTATCAAATGACTCATGAGTGATTTTGCTCCATCGAACGATTAACGAAATACAAAGGGATTAACCCAACTAACACGATAAACAAGGCTGAAATTGACGCAAGCTCCAATTGCTCATCACTAACATATTGAAAAACATGAGTTGCCAGGGTTTCAAAATTAAAAGGTCTGAGTAATAAAGCCGCAGGTAACTCTTTCATGCATTCAATAAACACTAACAAGCCAGCTGTTAAAATGCCGCGTTTTAATAGCGGTAAATGTACTCGCCAAAGGGTTTGTAAGGGCCCTTTGCCCATTGATTGACTGGCCATATCTAGCGATGGGCTAATACGTAAAAAACTGCTTTCAAGCGCGCCATGCGCAATCGCATAAAAACGTACAACATAAGCAAAAATCATCGCAAATAAAGTGCCGCTCAAAAGTAATCCTGGTGATAAACCAAAAGGCTCAAGCCAATTGTTTAACGCATCATCCAGCTGAGTTAATGGTAGTAATACGGCAATAGCTAACACAGTACCAGGTAAGGCGTAGCCAGTACTTGCTAAACGTCCTGGGATCAAAGGGTAAGCTTGTTTCGCAATGCGCTGATAAAACAATACCAATAAGCTCAATAGGATAGTTGCAATGCTCACCACAACAGCCACTTTAAAACTTTGCCAAGCGTAATTAAAAAATGCCCCATTCCATGCTTCATCTGCATAGACAATGGCGTATTTAACTAACACCCCAACCGGTAGGATAAAAGCCAATACCAGCACAACTGTGCAAGCCAAGCTTGCAGCCCATGCGGCACTGCCTTTTAAGCGATACAAGGTTGCACTGTTAACGCTTGACTGACGTTCATACACAGCTTGATTACGACGACTAAAACGTTCAACCATGATGGTTAAAAACAAAATCAATAACATGATACCTGAAATTTTCGCCGCTGCCGTTAATGAGTAATAGCCAAGCCACGTATCGTATACAGCGGTAGTGAGCGTACTTACAGCAAAGTAATTAACGGTAGCAAAATCAGCCATGGCCTCCATACTGATTAATGTAACCCCTGCCACAATCGCCCCACGACCAAGAGGCAAACTAACGCGTAAAAAGCTTTGTAATGGTGATAGACCCATCAGCTGACTAGCTTGTACTAGTTTAAAAGACTGCTCTCTGAGTGCCGTTTTAAAAATAAGGAATAAGTAAGGATAGAGTACCAAGGCAATCATAATAATAGCCCCAGATAATGTACGAATATCAAAAAACCAGTAATCGTCTGGTGACTGCCAACCAAACCAGTCTCGAAGGGCGATTTGTACTGGCCCAGCGTAATCTAGTAAGTCAGTATACACATAGGCGATTAGATAAGTTGGCATTGCTAATGGCAGCATTAATGCCCATTCAAATTGCTTACGCCCAGGAAACTCACAATATGCAGTTAACCAAGCTAACGGCAATGCTATTACACAGCTCAGCAGCCCTACCCCTGCAATGAGTATGAGAGTATTACGGGTATAATCCCACAGCACAGTATCGAAAAGGTGCTGAAATACATCTGAATCTCCTTGCAGAGATTCAAATAGTAAAAAGCCTAATGGCGTAACAAGCAACAGGCCAATAAGCCAGGCTATAAGCTGCCAACGCGACAGCGAAAACTTCACATGCATAAGTGGATTAATACCAGATAAAATAAAAGCTGTTAAAAAACAGCTTTTATAAAAATGTGTTACGAGAAATATCCTCGTTATAAATCAAACTTTACTTCGTCAATCAGCTTCAGTGCCACAGGGCGATATTTGCTGATCTCATCAAGAGGAAGGCTATCTTCTTTAAACTCACCCCATGATGCAACCATCTCAGATAATGCAACCCCTTGCTTTACAGGGTATTCCATATTAACTGAAGCATAAATATTTTGCGCCTTATTGTCGGTCATATACTCAACCAGTTTCAAGGCATTTTCAGGGTTTTTAGCATAACGGGTCATAACAACGCCCGATACATTGATATGAGAGCCACGGTTT
Source organism: Pseudoalteromonas sp. UCD-33C (assembly GCF_001306895.1). Taxonomy (NCBI): domain Bacteria; kingdom Pseudomonadati; phylum Pseudomonadota; class Gammaproteobacteria; order Alteromonadales; family Pseudoalteromonadaceae; genus Pseudoalteromonas; species Pseudoalteromonas sp. UCD-33C. The sequence continues at coordinate 175,737 of NZ_LJTB01000005.1, forward strand.
GTTTGGTTAGGGAAGTTAATATAAACCGCTTCAGCCCATGATTTTTGCTGATCATCTTGCATCATTTTGCCAAAATAATAGCTGTTGCCTAACGCCAGATCGCATAAACCTTCTTTTACGGCTTTGACTTGCGCTCTGTCATTACCTTGCGGCTTACGTGCTAAATTGGCTTTTACGCCCTCAAGCCATTGCTTAGTTTTTGCTTCGCCATGGTGAGCAACCATAGAAGCAACTAAACCTAAATTGTAAGGGTGTTTACCAGATCGAGTGCAGATCTTACCTTTGTATTTTGGATCGGCTAAATCCTCGTAAGTTAATTCAGCAAGTGCACCAACACGCTCTTTTGCAGAGTAAACATTACGTACACGTTTAGTAAGTGCTATCCATTGACCGTCGGCATCACGAAAAGTGCTTGGCACATTCGCATTAACCACATCACTATTAATTGATTGCGTTAAGCCTAAATCTTCTAATTGAATCAGCGCACTAAAATTTGAGGTTAATACTAAATCAGCCTTACTGTGCTTACCTTCACGCTTTACACGCTCAATCAAACCTTTTTTGGCAAAAACCACATTAGTTTTAATACCTGTTTGCTTAGTGAAATCATCCAAAATAGGCTGAATTAAGAATGGTTGACGAAACGAGTAAATATTTACTACATCTGCAGCGAATGTAGGCGCGCTTAATAATGCGCTAAGTAATACTAAGGCTGTTTTCTTCATTTTATAGCACCTAAATAGTAACAATTATCAAAATATTTTACCTAGAGTTAGGGCAAAGTGCACCCGTTTAAACTTATATTTCAATCAACCTAACTGCCATTTAGGAATTTGCATGTAAGACATATCTCACCCACATGGCAGTTATTGAGTAAAAACCACCAGCAAACACTGCACAAAATAACATAAGTACTTGAAATACAAAAACATCTTTTAAATGACAATAAAATAACCAGCAGATTAAGTAAGATTTTGACCTACTCAGCTTCGCCCATTTCTCTATAATTACTTACATCAACTAAGCAAGAATCTTAATGAGTAGATGGATAAGGAAGCATTACTCATAATACCGCGGAATAAGGTTCATTAGGAGAATAAGGAATCAAGGACAGGCTCAGGAAGAGTAACGCAATGGAGTGACAACCTACGGACAACATCAGGATGATGTGGAATGGCATGACAACAGGACGTTGTTATACAGGAAGTTCAAAAAGTGGAATAAAGGACAGGCCGTTAGGGCATCGCAATGGATTTGCAAACAGAGGGATAGTGTCAGGATGGCACGTAAGGGAGTGGTAAAGTAATTACCAGCATGGATGTAAAGGACTAACAAGGAAACAAGGCGGGATTGCCTTATATTGCACAGAACCAATAAGTAAAGTGTAATCGCATGGATTGGCAAAGTTTAGGGAGTTGATTAGATTCAATTGCAGGATGCAAAAAATTAAGAAGATTCCGCAAGCGCGACTAGAGATAGTACGCGCTTTTCTTTTGCCTAAAATTTAGTAAAGAGTTATTGCTCTGGGCGTCCCTTATTACGCTTACCTAGCAGATAAGCATCTCTAAACTTAATAAAATGTTGCTCAAGCTTTTGTGTAGCCTCGTCTTCACCCGCAAGGGCAAGTACCATAATAGCCACCTCAGCGGTGCCTAACTGATGCTCATGCGGAGCAACACGTAATCGATAATCAGATAGCTTTTCAGGCGTAATTGAAAGCACAGGAAAATTATCTAGATAAGGGCTTTTACGGATCATTTTCTTTGCTTCGCGCCAAGTCCCATCTAAAAAGATAAACAAAGGACGCTTACCTTCAACAGGAGTTACTTCGGTGATCACGCGCTCTTCGTCGTCAACATCGCTGGCAGGAAAAATAACCATAGGCTGATACTGAGGATTTGCCAACAAGCTTAATAAGACTTCATCTGGATTTGTTCTATCCCACTTAAAGGCATGGTTATCTGGCACGATTTCAGCAATTAAACGGCCAGTATTTGACGGCTTAAAACTCTCATTATGGTACATAAGTAAACAGACCGCGGCATCACACTGAGCTTGCTCAACGCCTTCACAAATACAATAGTGTTCCGCTAATAAACAACGCTCACAACGCGTTAGCTTTGCTCCTCGCGCTTTAAATTCACGACGAGACTCAGTCATTTGCTGAGCACGAAGCATTAACACTGAATTATTTGAGATAGTAGCCACTGCGTATTTACCAGAAAATTAAACGGCGCGTATTGTAGCTAAAAATATGGGGAATAGATATTAATCAAAGTGGTTAGTGGTTAGTGGTTAGTGGTTAGTGGTTAGTGGTTAGTGGTTAGTGGTTAAACAAGTATAATTCATTTCATGTATGACACGCTTTTGTTCAATTACAAAAAATAAAACCACTCTCTCGATCAACTAACGTCTGACATCTGATATCTAACCTCTAAAAAGCTTATTGTTAAAAACAAAAAACCCAGCCGGGGCTGGGTTTTTAAAAAGATTAGTCAAAAGAACTTACTTCTTTTTAACTGCTTTTTTGTTTGGAAGGTCAGTGATTGAACCTTCGAAGATTTCAGCAGCTAGACCGATTGATTCGTTTAATGTTGGGTGAGCGTGAATAGTTAACGCTAGGTCTTCACCGTCTGCGCCCATTTCAACTGCTAAGCCGATTTCACCTAGCATTTCACCTGCGTTGATACCAACCATAGCACCACCGATAACACGACCAGAGTCTTTATCGAAGATTAGCTTAGTTTGACCTTCAGTACGTGCTGAAGCAATTGCACGGCCAGAAGCAGCCCAAGGGAATACAGCAGTTTCGATGCTTAAGCCTTGCTCTTTTGCTTCTTTCTCAGTTACACCAACCCATGCGATTTCTGGATCTGTGTATGCGATTGAAGGAATGCACTTAGGATCGAAGAAGTGTTTCTGACCAGAGATAACTTCTGCAGCAACGTGAGCTTCGTGAACCGCTTTGTGCGCAAGCATTGGTTGACCAACGATATCACCGATAGCGAAGATGTGATCAACGTTTGTTTTAAGCTGCTTATCAACATTGATGAAACCGCGCTCATCAACGTTAACGCCTGCTTTATCAGCGTCAAGTAATTTACCGTTAGGTGTACGACCAACAGCAACAAGTACTTTGTCGTAACGTACTGCGTCAGCTGGTGCGTTTTTGCCTTCGAATGAAACGTATAGACCGTCTTCTTTCGCTTCAACGCCAACAACTTTAGTAGAAAGCATTACGTTGAACTTGTTCTTAACGTATTTTTGGTAGATCTTGATAACGTCTTTATCAGCTGCTGGTACTAATTGATCAGCAAACTCAACTACGTCGATTTCAGAACCTAGTGCACGGTATACAGTACCCATTTCAAGACCGATGATACCACCACCTAAAACTAGTAGCTTCTCAGGAACGTCTTTAAGCTCTAGCGCACCAGTTGAGTCAATTACACGGTCATCTTCAGGGATGAAAGGTAAGTTAACAGGTTGAGAACCCGCTGCAATAATAGCATTGTCAAAAGTGATTGTTGTTGTACCGTCTTCACCTTCAACAGCAAGTGTGTTGCTGCCAGTGAATTTACCGTAGCCGCTAACTACTTTCACTTTACGCATTTTAGCCATGCCGTCTAGGCCGCCAGTTAGTTGACCGATTACAGACTCTTTCCAATCACGGATTTTGTCTAGGTCGATTTCAGGCTTGCCAAAAGTAACGCCGTGAGATGACATTTCAGCTGCGTCATCAATCACTTTAGCTACGTGTAAAAGTGCTTTTGAAGGAATACAACCCACATTTAGACATACACCGCCTAATGTGTTGCGAGATTCTACCAGTGTAACTTCTAAGCCCAAGTCAGCAGCACGGAAAGCCGCAGAATAACCACCAGGACCACCGCCTAGTACAACAACTTGAGTTTTTAATTCGTTGCTCATGCTATTACCTTAAATGTTTGAACGGGACACTGCCCCTAAGTTTAACTGCCATGTTTCTGCAAGGCAGAAAGGGAGAGCAGATATCTATACCAAGATTGTTCTATGGCAAAGATTGTATCATTGCCAATGGTAAAAATCCCAGCAAAAAACAACTTGCTGGGATTTGATTCTTATAAATTATGAGACGATTACATCACCAATTGACGAATATCGCTCATGTAGCTTGCTAGCGTCACAGTAAAGCGTGCTGCTAGTGCACCGTCAATAACCCTATGGTCGTATGACATTGATAATGGAACCATTAATTTAGGTTCAAACTCTTTGCCATTCCACTTAGGTTTCATTTCTGACTTAGATACACCCAAGATAGCAACTTCTGGTGCATTCACAATTGGCGTGAACGCTGTACCACCGATACCACCAAGGCTTGAGATTGTGAAACAACCGCCTTGCATATCAGATGAAGTTAGTTTGCCGTCACGTGCTTTCTTAGAAATATCCATTAACTCACGAGAAAGTTCAATGATGCCTTTCTTATCAACATCTTTGAACACTGGAACAACTAAGCCATTTGGCGTATCAACTGCAACACCGATATTGATGTATTTCTTCAAGATTAAGCTTTCGCCGTCTTCAGACAGTGAAGAGTTAAACGTTGGGAATTCAGCTAATGCTTTCGCCGCTGCTTTCATCACAAATACAAGAGGTGTGATTTTAACACCCAGCTTTTTCTTCTCAGCAAGCGCATTTTGCTCTTTACGGAATGCTTCAAGGCTTGTGATATCAGCTTCGTCAAACTGTGTAACATGCGGGATTTGCACCCAGTTACGATGTAAGTTAGCACCTGATAACTTCTGGATACGAGAAAGTTTCTTCTCTTCGATTTCACCAAACTTAGCAAAATCAACCTTAGGCCAAGGGATAAGACCTAACTCACCGCCACCAGCATTACCTTTACCTGAAGACAGCTGACCTGACTCAACTTTCTTCACAAGGTCTTTCACGTAGTTTTGTACGTCTTCTTTCACAACACGATTCTTACGACCCGTGCCTTTTACGTTTGCTAGGTTAATACCAAACTCACGCGCTAAACGACGAACAACAGGCGATGCATGTGCATACGCTTTGTTATCTGCAAAACCTTCGTTGCTTGCAGGTGCTGATGCTGGCTTTTCAGCCGCAGGCGCTTTTGCTGCAGGTGCAGGCGCTGCTTCAGCTTTTGCAGGAGCAGGTGCCGCTGCTGCTGGTGCACTACCCGCTACTTCAAATACAAAGACAAGTGAGCCAGTTGATACTTTATCCCCAGCAGCTACTTTGATTTCTTTAACAGTACCAGAAAATGGTGCTGGTACTTCCATTGATGCTTTATCGCCTTCAACGTTTAAGATTGACTGATCTTCTTCAACCTTGTCGCCTACAGCAACCATCACTTCGGTTACTTCAACTTCGTCACCACCGATATCAGGCACGTTAACTTCTTTAGTGCTTGATGCCGCTGCTGCCGGCGCTGCTTCAGCTGGTGCTGATTCTGCAGCAGGCGCTTCTGAACCGCTTGAAGCTGTTTCAAAAACGAAGATTAGAGAGCCCGTTTTCACTTTATCGCCAGTCGCGATTTTGATCTCTTTAACCGTACCCGCCATTGGAGCAGGTACTTCCATTGATGCTTTATCGCCTTCAACGCTTAATAAAGATTGCTCTTCTTCAACCGAGTCACCTACCGCAACCATGATTTCAGTTACTTCAACTTCATCATCGCCGATATCTGGCACAGTTACTTCCTGCACAGCAGAAGCTGCAGGCGCAGCTGCTGGAGCTGGCGCATCTTCTTTAGCCTCTGCAGGAGCGGCAGCTTGTTCTTCACCTTCGAAGATCATGATAAGTGAACCCGTCGTTACCGTATCACCTTCAGCTACTTTAATTTCTTTAACCGTACCTGCTTGTGCAGCAGGTACTTCCATTGATGCTTTGTCGCCTTCAACCGTTAATAACGATTGGTCAACCTCAACCTTATCACCAACGCTAACAAGGATTTCGGTTACTTCAACTTCATCGCCACCGATATCTGGTACATTAATTTCAATACTCATTGGAACCTCTTATGCGTATAGCGGGTTAACTTTGTTTGTGTCGATGTCGAATTTCTTGATTGCTTCAACAACTACTGACTTCTCAACTTCACCACGTTTAGCAAGCTCAGATAGTGTTGCAACCACAACATAACCAGCATTCACTTCGAAGTGACGACGTAAGTTTTCACGGCTATCAGAACGACCGTAACCATCAGTACCTAACACTTTGTAGTTGCTGCTTGGTACGAATGAACGAACTTGTTCTGCGTAGTTCTTCATGTAGTCTGTTGCTGCAACAGTCACGGCATCAGTTAATGCGTCCGTGATGTAAGCAGTCTTTTGCTCTGCTTCTGGATTAAGCATGTTGAAACGCTCAGCGTCTTGACCGTCACGAGTTAACTCATTGAATGACGTTACAGAGAATACATCTGAACCAATACCATACTCTTCGCTCAGGATTTGTGCCGCTTTACGCACTTCAATCATGATAGTACCTGAACCTAGTAACTGTACTTTCGCTTTATCGCCAGCCACAGTTTCAAGCTTATAGATACCTTTACGAATACCTTCTTCAGCGCCTTCTGGCATTGCCGGTTGATGGTAGTTTTCGTTCATTAGCGTTAGGTAATAGAACACGTTTTCTTGGTCTTCACCGTACATGCGACGGATACCGTCTTGCATGATTACCGCTACTTCGTATGCGAATGTCGGATCATAAGAAATACAGTTAGGAACCGTGTTAGCAAGAATGTGGCTGTGACCATCTTCGTGCTGTAAACCTTCACCGTTTAGTGTAGTACGACCTGCCGTAGCACCTAGTAAGAAACCACGTGCTTGTTGGTCACCGGCCATCCACGCCATATCACCTACACGTTGGAAACCAAACATTGAGTAGTAGATGTAGAATGGGATCATTGGTAAATCGTTAGTGCTGTATGATGTTGCAGCAGCAACCCATGATGACATTGCACCTAACTCGTTGATACCTTCTTGTAGTACCTGACCTGATGTTGCTTCTTTATAGTAAGAAACAATGTCACGGTCTTGCGGCGTGTAGTTTTGGCCATGTGGGTTATAAATACCGATTTGACGGAATAAACCTTCCATACCAAATGTACGCGCTTCATCAGCGATGATAGGAACGATGTTTTTACCAATGCCTTTGTCTTTTAGTAACACGTTAAGTGCACGTACAAAGCCCATTGTTGTAGAGATGTCACGTTTTTGCTCTTCAAGTAGTGGCTTAAACGCGTCAACTTCTGGCAATGTTAAGCTTTCAGAAAACTTAGGAATACGCTTAGGTGTGTAACCTTGAAGCGCTTCACGGCGAGCGTGAAGATACTTGTACTCTTCAGAACCCTCTTCAAGAGTAAGATATGGTAAGTCTTTAATTTCTTCATCAGAAACTAAATCTTGTAGACCTAAACGTGAACGTAGGTGCTCAACATGAGTCATGTCCATTTTCTTAACTTGGTGCGCGATGTTTTTACCTTCAGCCGCTTCACCCATGCCGTAACCTTTTACAGTTTTAGCTAGGATCACAGTAGGACGATCTTTGGTTTCTTCCGCTTTTTTGAATGCAGCGTAAAGTTTTGAAGGCTCATGGCCACCACGCTTAAGTGCGAAGATTTCTTCATCAGTCATATCAGCAACAAGTGCTGCTGTTTCTGGGTAACGACCGAAGAAGTGCTCACGAACATATGCACCGTCTTTTGCTTTATATGTTTGGTAATCACCGTCAATCGTTTCGTTCATTAACTGCAGTAATTTACCTGATGTATCTTTAGCAAGTAGGATATCCCAACCACTACCCCATACAACTTTAATCACGTTCCAGCCTGCACCTTTGAATAGGCCTTCAAGCTCTTGAATGATCTTACCGTTACCCATTACTGGGCCATCTAAACGCTGTAAGTTACAGTTGATTAGGTAACATAAGTTATCTAGCTTCTCACGTGCAGCGAATGAGATTGCACCACGTGATTCTGGCTCATCCATTTCACCATCGCCTAAGAAAGCGTATACACGTTGGTTTTTAGTGTCTTTTAAGCCACGACCGTCTAGGTATTTTAAGAAACGAGCTTGGTAGATTGATGCAATTGGACCAAGACCCATTGATACCGTAGGGAACTGCCAGAATTCAGGCATTAACTTAGGGTGTGGGTATGAAGGAAGACCTTTACCATCAACTTCTTGACGGAAGTTGTCAAGCTGCTCAGCTGTTAAACGACCTTCAACAAATGCACGTGCATAGATACCTGGAGAAATGTGACCTTGGTAATAAACTAAATCACCACCATCTACATCGTTTGGTGCTTTGAAGAAGTGGTTAAAACATACTTCATAGAATGCAGCTGAAGACTGGTAAGAAGCCATATGGCCGCCTAAGTCTAGATCTTTTTTCGACGCGCGTAATACGATCATGATCGCATTCCAACGAATGATTGAACGGATACGACGCTCAATGTTTACGTCACCTGGGTAAGCAGGTTCTTGATCTACCGGAATGGTATTAACGTAGTTAGTGGTTGTGCCAGTAGGCATATCAACACCGTCTAAACGGGCTTGCTCTAACACTTGCTCAAGTAAGAATTGAGCACGTTCAACACCTTCTTCGCGCACAACAGACTCAAGGGCTTGTAACCACTCTTGTGTTTCTAGCGCGTCTACGTCAATTTTATTGACTTCAGACATATGGAGGTTTCCTTATGTTTAAAATACTAATTATTTTAATAAATCTTAAATTAAGTAGTTAACTAAACTTAGCTAATCACTTGCTTAATGTTGTTTGGTGCGTCTTAAACTACGTTCAATCCGCGAATGCTCTTTGCCAGCCTCAAGTAAGGCTTCTTCGATAAAGGCTAAGTGAGCATTACTAGCAAGACGTGCTTGCTCTGGGTTTCCTTCAATAACCGCATCCATCAACAGCCGTCTATGTTCTGCGAGCTGCTGGCTGATCTGTGGTTTTTTTAACAGTACAGTTAAATTCTGTAATACATTTTGCTCTAGCAAGGCCTGCATACCACGTACTAAATGTAGCAGTACAACGTTATGAGACGCTTCTGCCACACTAAAATGAAATGCATTAATTGCTTTTGCTTTTTGCACAATGTCGTCATTAACGAGCGCAATGTTGTCAAAGCTTTGTTTTACTTTTTTGAAGTCATTCGTTGTGCCGCGCATAGCTGCATAATATGCTGCAATTCCTTCAAGGGCATGACGAAATTCGAGTAAATCAAATTGTGACTCTGGATGCTTACTAATCAAATCAAAAAGCGGATCAGTGAGCCCCTCTTCAAGCTGATTTTTTACGAACGTTCCACCACCTTGGCGACGCGTTACTAACCCCTTAGCTTCTAGCTTTTGAATTGCCTCACGCAGTGAAGGTCGCGATACTTCAAATTGTTTCGCTAACTCACGCTCAGGAGGCAGCTTTTCGCCTGGCGCCAACGACCCCTCAAGAATCATATTCTCAAGTTGTTGTAAAATTACATCAGATAATTTTGCTGCTTTAATCTTTAAAGACATTTATTAACGTCCGCATTGTTATGCGCTAACCCCATAAATATCGGGTATTTAGCCTTGTGCTTTGACCAAAAAGGTAAATTGGTCATACCAAATTTGTCGCATACGTTATCAAAAACCCGTATTTCTGTCAATTTCACTACGTTCAGCGCCTAGTTACACCCTAACGTAATTCGTCTAAAGATTAAACAGTATGGATTAAAGTGGCTTTTTCTGAAGGAAAAAACAATAAAAAATAAATGGTCAGACCAGATTAAACGGCAGAACTTTTAGTGGTCAGGTATTAGATTAGTGGTCAGGTATTAGATGTTAGATGAATTGAGTAGCTTTGTAGCAGCGGGTTTACCCCGCATCGTTGAATTGAATGCTGAAAAATATTCGAAGTAGGATGCACTTCAGTGCTGAAAAATTAAAACTCAATCAAAGTGCAACCGCAGAGATTCATGACTAGTAACTTTCCTACAAGCTTTACTCTTGAAACTTGCTAACTCAAACACATTCCCGGCTAAAGCCAGTCCTACATCTCGTAACTTGCTAACTTTACACGCTACGCCAAACCACCAAATAAAGTAAGTGCTGCGATGATCACTAAAAAGAATAATACATTTCTTTTTACAAGTTTCATCATACAGGTGGCTTCATAAGTACAGCCAAAATGTTGCTGCTCAATTTGCTCAGCGGCAAGTGCAGTTTGCGTAACTACTTTTCGGTTACTCACTGAAAAGTCGAGCACATACTTGAGCCAACAACTGGTACCTTTATTAAAGTTACCAATAACTAAATAACCAAAGCTTGCAACCCGAGCTGGTAACCAATCGAGCCAAAACAGTAAGCTATGTACTAGTTTAAAACGCTTAGCATAGGCAACACTGTGATCATCCCTTACTTTGTCAGCAAAAGTACGAACTAATGCGTAAAGCACCGCGCCAGGCACACCTAAAACCACAAACCAAAAAATAACTGCACAATAAAAGCGAAAATTTAACCAAGCTAAAGTTTGGCCAAAAGTCTCACCATGAGGGTCATCTTCTGTCTTCTTTTGGCCCATTTGTAACGCAAATAGGGTTGCCGCTTCTTGATCGTTGCGGGTTAACGCATTTAAGTAAGACTTATATAAAGCACGTTGCTTAGCACAGCCAAAACAAACCAAAAGTACAGCAACATTAACAGCCAGTTGCCAAATAATAAAATCAGAGAGTTGATAAACTAAACCTGCGGCAACGACAGGCAGCATTAACCAAATCAAAAAACCAATTGGCGAATTAAATAAGCCTTTTTCTGAGAGTTGTTTTTGCGAGTGCTTAAGGTAGGTATTGGCATAAAAACCGATTTGCCAGTAGTTAGCTCGAGCCCCTAAACGCTCAATTACCAAAGCAATAATTATTGAAATTAAGATCATGCTTTTACCTATATCCTTTAACTAAAACACTAAATCAAAATAGTATTGCCAATCAAAACTCGCACCAGGGTCAGTTTTTCTGCCCGGTGCAATATCACAGTGGCCAACAATGCGTGAACGGTTTATCTCAGGGTACTTTGCCATCAACGCCATAGTCACTAAGTGTAATGCATTATACTGGGCTTGGGTATACGCTTGGTTGTCGGTACCTTCAAGCTCAATGCCCACGCTAAAATCATTACAGCGCTCTCGTCCTTCAAACGTCGAGATACCGGCGTGCCAAGCCCTTTTCTCAAAAGGCACGTACTGAATAATTTCACCGGTACGACGAATAAAGCAATGCGCAGACACTCTTAAGCCTTTTAAATCAGTAAAGCTTTCGTGCGCCGTACAATCAATTGCCCCCATGAACAAATCATCAACATAAGGCGTTGCGAACTGCCCAGCAGGCAATGAAATATTATGAATAACAAGTAATGACACCTCGCCCTCAGGGCGCTCATCGTAATGTGTACAGGGCCTTTGTAACACATTGTTTAATTGGCCCAATTCATTTATATGCATATTAAAAACTAACGATGACAATAAAGTTAAATAGTGTAAAGGGTTAAAATCTCAGGGTCTAGTTGCTTTGATTCAATCACTTAAAGTAAGAGTAAGGATACTTTACTGTGGCCGATCTTTGTCTTCTATTAAGGGGTTAAACATAGTAAAATTTCGCCAATTTATTAATAAACAATGAGCTTTCGACATGTCAGTCCCTCACACTTTAATTAGCCAGCTGGTAAAACTCACCCTTGATGAAGATTTAGATTACCAAAGCGCAAATGACGGTGATATTACCGCGCAACTAATTCCAGAAAACGAGCCAGCCAATGCCAAAGTAATTACTCGTGAAGACTGTGTATTTTGTGGTAAAGACATTATTTTAGAAGTATTTAAGCAAGTTGACTCTACAGTAAACGTTGAAGTACTCGTAAATGACGGCGACAAAGTAGCAGCAAATAGTACACTATTTACAGCATCAGGCTCAGCTCGCGCAATTTTAACCGCAGAGCGCACTGCCCTTAACTTTGTACAAACACTCTCAGGTACAGCAACAACAACAGCTCATTATGTAAAAGAGCTTGAGGGCACGACTACGCAGCTACTCGACACGCGTAAAACAATTCCAGGTTTACGTGCGCTACAAAAATACGCTGTGAAATGTGGTGGTGGCGCGAATCATCGTATCGGCCTTTTTGATGCCTTTTTAATTAAAGAAAACCACATTGCAGCCTGCGGGGGTATTGATAAAGCCGTCGCTCAAGCAAAAATCAACCACCCTACCAAGCCAGTCGAAGTGGAAGTAGAATCACTAGATGAACTTGAACAAGCGATCACTGCGGGAGCTGATATCATCATGCTCGATAACTTTACTGTAGAGCAAATTCAACAAGCAGTTGTGCTTACAGATAAGCGAGCAAAGCTTGAAGTATCAGGCAACATGACACTTGAAACTTTAAAAGCCTATTCACAGGCCGGTGTTGACTTTATTTCAAGTGGCGCACTTACAAAAAATTTACAATCAATCGATCTTTCAATGCGATTTAACGGCTAAAATTTCCCATATGCGTATTTAATGTTTTACCTAATTCATTGACAAGAAAATAAAAAAAGCATTAAATACGCAAAAAGCCTGAACAGATAACAAAAAATCAATATCTTTTTAGCGCTTTTGACTATTTTGTATACGCACGTCCTGAACCTACACAAGATTGCAATCAATTCAATAAGTTCCTGCAAGGATGCGGTGTCTATAAATAGTACAAATATGTGTAACTAAGCTTATTTTACATCAAACAAAGGTAGGAAAGTTCTGAAAAACTGCTTACTGAACAGGAAAATAGCTTCCAAAAACATTTATTGATGCTAAAGTAAATTTATACACGCTTAACCAGTAAGGTTTTTACTACTTTGTTAACATTTAAGCGTTAATAAAAGTTGTTTTAAGTAAAACTGTAAGATTTATCCTGTAAATTAAGCAATGGTTTTACAACGCTGAAGTTACAGCTAAACTTACTAAATCATCATATCCTTTAGGAGAGGAACAAATGACACAACAAAAGCAACAGGGTTTCACCCTAATTGAATTAATGATTGTAGTTGCAATCATCGGTATTTTGGCAGCGGTAGCACTGCCTGCTTATCAAGATTACACTAAACGCGCACACGTTAGTGAAGGTATTACACTTGGTGCTTCAGCAAAAGCTGCTGTAACTGAGTACTATGTTTCTGAAGCAGATTGGCCTGCAGATAATACTGCAGCAGGAATGCCTGTTTCTACCACAATCACAGGTAACGCTGTTACAAGTGTAGAAGTTGACGACGGAGTAATCACTGTAACTTACAACGATAAAGTTGAAAGTGGAAAAACTGTTGTATTTACACCAAGTGTTGCGGGCACAGGCTCTATCAAATGGACCTGTAACGCCGGTACTGTAGATGCTAAGTACCTACCATCTAACTGCCGTGGTAGCTAGTTTTAAATCTAGGGGCTTTAACGAAGCCCCTAACAACCTCATTAAGCTGTTAAGTTTAACCCCTGCATTATTCACTATAAGTATATTTTTATTTTCCGTACACTCTCCAAATTTGTACGACTCTAAACGAATTATTCAAATATTTTTTTTACTCACCATAACTACAACCTTTATTTTTAGCCCTTTAAAGCTTTCTATATATAAATTTTATTTTATAATATTTCTATTAACATGCGCCACTCTATCAATTAACAACTTTAACATTGAAACTCTTTTATATTTATTTCATTACATTTTTCTATTTAGCTTTATAGCTTTAGGAACTAAGATAGAAAAAGAATTAAAAACAACCTTCTTAAGTATATTTTTTTTAAACTTAGCATTAGTTTCCTGCTCTATTCTAAATTTATCCATATACGCATTTTTTGAAAGTACAGTTAAAGCCGATGATATTATATATGGATTTAATAACATTAGATTTTTTAACCAATTCCAGGTCCTATCTTTTCCTGTACTAATATACTTTTTAAACAACAATAGACTTTCGAGAATAGCTTTTATCATTTTACTGTTAAATATCACACTCCTATTCATAACGGGTGCAAGGGGCGCTATTATATCTTTCACGACAATAACTTTATTAAGCGTTAACTTAAGAGCTATTAACCAAGAAAAAGTTAAAACCATATTAAAAGCCACGCTATCAGCTATAATATTATTCTGTCTATATAGCTTTTTTATTGAATCAAATAAAACAATAGGTTATACATTTAGAGCATCAAGCTCTTCTCGTATCGAAATTTGGTTAGATTTAATAAGGAGCTTGAGTATAAATGAACTTTTTTTAGGTAATGGCATTGGTAGCTATATAAATTATAACTTTGGTGTTAGACACCCTCACAATAGCTTTCTTCAATTGGTATATGAATTTGGTGCCATTCCTGCACTTATCATTGTGGGATTTGTGTTAAGAGTAATCTACAAAAATATAAAAAAAATTAGAGATGGTGAAGTTTCGGAAGAACACCAAACTTGCCTACTTGCACTTATAAGCATGCTCGTACTTTCTTTTTTTTCGGGCGTGATTGTTATGCCTATCCCACAAACATTTGTGTTAATATTTCTTGGCGTACTGATTAGTAACTCAGAAAATACAGGTTCTAGAAATGATACTTTTTTTATCGGCAATTGTTTTTTGAAGGTTATACTTACATTAACACTGATAATATACTTAGCTTCTGCTTTTATAACCTATAAATGTAAAGACGATAGCTTCTTGGGGCCAAATTATTGGGCGCATGGTCAGTTTTCTATAGAGTATTGCAATTTTTCTTTTCAGGACTTCTAATGACTAAACAACAAAACAATCCAAGCTTAGATACCTTTCAGTGGATAGGTGTTAACTCTCGAGGTAAAAAGCTTGAAGGTGAACTGTCAGGTCAAAGCATTGCTTTAGTCAAAGCACAACTCAGAAAGCAAGGTATTACTCCCTCTAAAGTAAAACGTAAAGCGAAACCCTTATTTGGCTCAAAAGTTCAAAAAATAACACCTAAAGATATTGCTTTAATAACCCGTCAAATAGCAACTATGCTATTGGCTGGTGTGCCACTAATTCAATCAATAGAAATGATCGGCTCAGGTGCAAAAAATAAAAGTGTCGCTAAACTGATGGAGAGTATTGGTGATGATGTTAAATCAGGTATGCCTTTATCACAAAGCCTAAGAAAGCACCCTCGCTATTTTGATGATTTATATTGCGACTTAGTGGCATCAGGTGAGCAGTCGGGTGCCCTTGATAAAATTTTTGACCGCGTAGCCCTATATAAAGAAAAAGCAGAAGCATTAAAATCGAAAATTAAAAAAGCTATGTTTTACCCTATTGCTGTTTTGGTTGTTGCTGTCATTGTGACCTCTATTCTTCTTATATTTGTAGTACCACAATTCCAAGATATTTTTAATGGCTTTGGTGCTGAGTTACCTGCATTTACTTTGATGGTGATTGGTATTTCTGATTTTATGCAAGAATACTGGTGGATGATGCTGATTGCGATTATCGCTGCAGGCTATGCTTACAAAGAAGCTTTACTTAGAAGTAAAAAACTTAGAGATGCCAACGATAGAGCCATATTAAAACTACCTGTCATTGGTATGATTTTGAATAAAGCGGCGGTTGCTCGCTATGCTCGAACTCTATCAACTACTTTTGCTGCCGGTGTCCCCCTCGTTGATGCGCTTGATTCTGCTGCTGGTGCCTCCGGCAATGCGGTGTATCGTTATGCAATTTTAGAAATCAAAGCCGAGGTCAGTTCAGGTAACTTAATGAACTGGGCGATGAAAAACGCTAAAATCTTCCCTGATATGGTCGTTCAAATGGTTGCTATTGGTGAAGAGTCGGGTTCACTTGATGGTATGCTTGCTAAAGTGGCAACGATATATGAGCAAGAAGTCGATGATGCCGTAGATGGTTTATCAAGCTTACTTGAGCCCCTTATCATGGCGGTTTTAGGTGTGCTTGTTGGTGGGTTAATTGTTGCTATGTACTTGCCTATATTCCAATTAGGTTCGGTGATTTAAACATAGCTGTAAGCTGTAAGCTGTAAGCTGTAAGCTGTAAGCTGTAAGCTGTAAGCTGTAAGCTGTAAGCTGTAAGCTGTAAGCTGTAAGCTGTAAGCTGTAAGCTGTAAGCTGTAAGCTGTAAGCTGTAAGCTGTAAGCTGTAAGCTGTAAGCTGTAAGCAAGATTCTAAACACTATTCGATTGCATTATAAAATAATAAAAAACGTTTCAACACAGCGAAATAAAATTGGCCTTTAAATGGCCAGAAGTTAGGTATTTTAATGGAAAACTTTTTTCTTGATATAACCACTGCGATGCAAAGTCAGCAGTGGTTTTATTTTTTGACGGTGGGCTTAGTAAGCCTGTGCATTGGTAGCTTTTTAAATGTGGTGATTTACCGTTTACCACTGATGATGAAAAGAGAATGGCAAACTGAGTGCCGTATTGTATTGGCCGATGAGCTCAACTCAAAACAGCAAACAGAACAAGCTCCCTTTAATTTAGTAAAACCTAATTCGACCTGCCCTAAATGCAAAGCACCGATTAAAGCTTGGCAAAATATCCCTGTCTTAAGTTGGCTATTGCTAAAAGGTCGCTGTGCAAATTGTCAAACACCGATTTCTGTGCGCTACCCTATTGTTGAAATGCTTACTGCGGTTCTAAGTTTAGTTGTCGCCGTTGTTTTTGGCCCGACAAAACTAGCTCTTCTATATATATTGATTACTTGGGTATTAGTCGCTTTAACCTTTATCGATATAGATCATATGTTATTGCCCGACCAACTCACCCTGCCACTCGTTTGGTTAGCGCTGATTGCTGCCACTATGGATATTACCATTGCACCGAGCGATGCCATTATCGGCGCAGCAGTTGGCTACCTAAGCTTATGGAGTGTCTATTGGTTGTTTAAGCTTGCTACAGGTAAAGAAGGCATGGGTTATGGCGACTTTAAGCTGTTAGCCGTGTTTGGTGCGCTACTTGGCTGGCAAGATATTTTAACTATCGTGCTGCTATCAAGTGTCGTCGGTGCCATCATCGGCATTGCGCAAATCATTATTCAAGGTAAAGACAAAACTATGCCAATCCCATTTGGGCCTTATCTTGCCATAGCAGGATGGGTCACCTTACTTTGGGGTGAGCAAATTAAAAGTTATTACTTTAACTATTTAGGTTACTAATTATGGCAAACTGGGTTTTAGGGCTAACCGGTGGTATTGGCTCAGGAAAAAGTGCAGTAAGCGCCATATTTGAAGAGCTTGGTATTCAGGTGGTTGATGCCGACATAGTTGCCAGAGAAGTCGTCGAGCCTGGCTCTGTTGGCCTTACAAAAATTACAGCACATTTTGGTGATGAAATACTCACGAATAACGGCACGCTTGATCGCGCAAAACTAAGAGCAATTATCTTTGCCAATGAATCACAAAAACAATGGCTAAATAACTTATTGCACCCGCTTATTAGAGAAACAATGCTGAGCCAGTTAAAGCAGGCCACCAGCCACTATGTCATCTTAGTTGCTCCCTTACTTTTTGAAAATAGCTTAGAAAAATATTGCAATCATACCTTACTAATTGATGTTCCGGTTGATGTACAAATAACAAGAACAACAGCCCGTGATAATGTCTCTGTTGAATTAGCCGAGCAAATCATAGCCTCACAAATGAGCAGAGCTGATAAACAACAAAAAGCGGGAGATATTTTAGATAACAACCGCCCTCTTGAAGAAGTAAAAGCTGATGTGCAAAAACTGCACAAAAAGTACCTAATGCACTCTCACTAGGGTATTGATTTTATTTATAGATTCTCATGAATTTGAACCCATAAAAACCAATACAAAAGTACCAAAACACATTCTAAACAACTGAGTTTTAGGTTAATTTTTTTTGCAATTTTCCTAAAATCAGACAAGACTGATGTAATAGCCTTACTTTTTCTGTTAGATTGTGGCAATAAAGGATCAATCTAGGTGCGCAATGAATATAAACTCACCGCTACTTCGAAAATTTATTACACTCGGTCGCATTGATGCAGAGACCGTAAAATCAAAGCAGCGCGAATATAACTCTACTGCAGAGCTTATTTCTAAAACATGTGGAATGGCTGGCCATGAGCTCGCAGAGCAATGTACAGACCTTTTTCGTGTGCCTTATTTTGACATCAAAGACTTTGATGTTGCGAACATTAGCGAAGAACTAGTTAAAGATAAACTAATTCGTGAGCACCACATTTTACCTCTAGTTAAAAAGGGCCGTAAGCTCTACATTGCAGCCTCAGATCCAACCGACTACGGTGCCTTTGAAAACTTTGAATTTAGTACTGGCCTTTCATGCGAAGTGGTCGTTGTTGATTACACGCAACTTGAAAACAAAATTGAGCAATTACTTGATGCCGCAGGTGGCTTACATTTAAGTGAAGATGAGTTTAAAGAACTGGGTGAGCTTGAAACAGAAGCCCCTCGCGATTTAGCCAGCAAAGATGAAGACAAAGACGATGCCCCTATTATCGTTTACATCAATAAAATTTTGATGGATGCGATAAAAAAAGGTGCATCAGATCTACACTTTGAGCCTTATGAACATCGTTACCGTGTACGTTTTCGTATCGATGGTATTTTGCATGAAATGGCAAGTCCACCGAATAGCTTAGCGAGCCGCTTATCAGCGCGTATCAAGGTTATGTCACGACTTGATATAGCAGAAAAACGTAAACCTCAAGACGGCCGTATTAAGCTTAAAATTACTGAACGTAAAAGTATCGACTTCCGTGTCAGTACCTTGCCTACCCTTTGGGGCGAGAAAATCGTAATGCGTATTCTCGACTCATCAAGTGCTATGCTAGGTATCGATGTGCTTGGCTATGAGCCAGAGCAGAAAAAGCTTTACATGGATGCACTTGATCAACCGCAAGGCATGATCTTAGTAACCGGTCCAACGGGCTCTGGTAAAACGGTATCACTTTATACGGGTTTAAATATTCTTAACCAGCCAGAACGTAATATCAGTACTGCAGAGGATCCAGTAGAAATCAACCTTGAAGGGATTAACCAGGTTCAAATTAATCCAAAGGCAGATATGACCTTTGCCAATGCATTAAAGGCTTTCTTACGACAAGATCCCGATGTGGTTATGGTTGGTGAGATCCGTGACCTTGAAACCGCTGAAATAGCAATTAAAGCGGCGCAAACAGGTCACTTGGTATTATCAACTCTGCATACAAACTCTGCGCCAGAGACCCTTACTCGTCTTTTAAATATGGGTGTTCCTGCTTATAACGTAGCAAGCTCTATCAGCCTTATTATTGCGCAGCGTCTAGCAAGACGACTTTGCCCTAAGTGTAAAACACCAGAAAAACTACCTGATGAAGAATTGATTCGCCAAGGTTTTGATAAAGACAAGCTCAATGAGGTTCAGTTATTCGCACCAAAAGGATGCGATAGCTGTACTGAAGGCTATAAAGGTCGAGTTGGTATTTATGAGGTAATGCAAATTACCCCTGAAATAGCACAAATTATTATGCGTGGTGGTAACTCACTCGAAATCGCTGAAGTATCTCTGCGCTCAGGCTTTAATGATCTGCGTTTATCTGGCCTGAAAAAAGCCGCCGATGGTGTTACCTCTTTAGCAGAAATAAACCGAGTAACGAGTTTCTAAACAAATTCGTTACTGGATTATCAGCTAACTGTTCAGTAAGATCTGACAAAAGTGCTTATTTGAGAGTTATTCCATGCCAACAGTTGTAAACTGCCCAACATGCAAAGCCAAAGTTGAATGGTCAGAGCAAAGCCCGCATCGTCCATTTTGCTCAAAACGCTGCCAGCTAATTGATTTAGGCGAGTGGTCGTTTGAAAACAATAAAATTTCTAGCCCAATTAGCAATGCTAATGATTTGAGCCAAGATATGATTGAAGATATCGAAGCAATGCTGGCTAAAAACGATGATTCATTCTTTAAAGAATAAAGCGTCAAATACAAAAAATGCGGCATTTGCCGCATTTTTTAATATAACCTATCACTTTTAACCTTCAGAACTCTCAGCTTTGCGTTCGCCTCGATGACCATGGTGGCCCTTTTTGTGACCTTTTTTACGCAGGTGCTTTTTAATCTCTTGATAGCTTTCGCGCTGTTCTGCATTTAAAACCTGCCAAATCGCATGGTCAGATTTCATTTTTAGCATGGCAAACTGCTGGCCTTTTTCTTGGCGCGCTTTAATCAGCTCTAATGCTGCATTTTCGTCAAATGCTTTTGTTGCTAATAACGCATCCATTTTCTCTTTGTGTGCTGCACGAGCGGCTTTCATTGCATCTTTATCGCCACGCAGTGCTGCAAATTGTGTTTTCTGCTCGGCAAAAATTGCTTTAAGTTGCGTTTGCTGCTCTTCAGTAAGTTGTAATTTATCAATACCACGCTCAGAAAGTAAAAAACGAGCCTGTGGGTTCATACCACGGTTAAAGTCTCCTTTCGCCATTGCTGAAGTAGCACCTACACTGGCTGCTGCTAAACCACAAACAAGTACGAATTTAGAAAGCTTATTTGAAATAGTCATAATCATTACCTTTTGTTGGGTTGTGCTCTGTTGTCGTTTCCGACTGATGGGTTAACTATAACTAATTCAATGCAAAGGAACGCAAACCAGTGTAAAGGTTGTGTAAAGATTCACTTTTACACAATTTACTGAGTAAAATAACCTTAAAGAAATAAATAGCTAGGTGTCAGAATGAAACTATTAATGATCGACGACGATACAGGATTGTGCGAATTACTTAGCGAGTACTTATCAGCACAAGGTTTTACAGTAGAGTGTGTTCATGATGGCGCTGAAGGCCTAAAGCAAGCTATTAAGCATAACTATGAGCTAATATTGCTTGATGTGATGCTACCCTCTATGGATGGCTTTGAAGTGCTAAAGCAGTTAAGACAACATAAGCTTACTCCGGTGATCATGCTAACCGCGAAAGGCGAAGACTTTGATCGTATCTTTGGTTTAGAGCTAGGCGCAGATGATTATATTCCTAAGCCATTTAACCACAGAGAACTGCTAGCTCGCGTTAAAGCAATTACCCGTCGCATAGAACATATCAATAGCTTATCGAGCCAACAGACCAGCTCATTGAGTGTTAACAGCATCAATGTTAATTTCGCAACACGAGAAGCTTCTGTTAAAGATAATGTACTGAGCCTAACCGGCACTGAGTATGAGATCCTTGCCATGCTAGTGCAACATGCCGGTGAAGTGATCAGCAAAGAGCAAATAAGTGAGCAAGTATTAGGTAGACGCCTTGCTCCTTTTGACCGCTCAATCGATATGCATGTCAGCAACATCCGTAAAAAAATTGCAGAGCATGTTAGTAATGAACGGATCAAAACCATGCGTGGCAGTGGTTATGTATTAATACAAGGCGAATAATATGCAAACTCCAAGCTGGCTAAAGCATCCCCGCCATTATTTGTTTTTAAAAATATTTGCTTGGTTTTGGGTTACTGTCATAGCGACTATCACAATACTGGTGTTTTTAAGCCAGTTAACGAGCAATGTCGGCAATGACGACCTGCGTGGACCCATGCTGAAAAATCTTGAGTACACTGCTAAAAGTATTGAACGCATTGTTGCTAAACACGGAAAATCAACTCAAGAGGTTTTATCTCATCCGCGCTTATCAAAGCATAAATTACTGTACTTAAATGGTGAGGTTCATGGTGTTGAAATGCTTAGCGAACCTGTATCCAAAGACATTGATTTAAGCTTGCTGAACTTTACCAAATATATGCGTCCGCAAATTATTTTTACCGATGAATACCAAGCTTATGGGCCGGTAGCTTTGAATGTACCCGAAGGTAAATTTTATCTTTATGAAATCGATGAAAAACGCAAGAAACCGTTTTTTGTCAGCCTATGGCTAATGCCAGTTTGGCTCAAGCTGCTTATTGCTTTAATCGCCTCATTGATGTTGAGTTTCTTCTTTAGCCGTAACTTAATTGCACCTATTAATAGTTTAAAAGAAACCGCAAAAAAGCTTGCTCATGGCGATTTAACTGCCCGTGCCGATGTATCTCCTACTCGTCAAGATGAGTTAGGTGTACTTGGTCGTGACTTTAATACCATGGCAGTACAACTTGAGCAGCTTATTAGCGCTCAAAAACGACTGCTAGCAGATATTTCTCATGAACTACGTTCACCATTAACGCGCTTAAAAATGGCTACAGGCCTTGCACAAATGCAAGCCGACGATGCTCAACACGCTTATTTAGAGCGCATTGAAAAAGAGGCCAATCAGCTCGATAAGATGATTGCCGATGTACTTCAAGTTTCACGCTTAGAAGCCAAAAGCCAGACTCTGGCGTTGAGTACACAATCCTTACAAGTGATTGTTGATCATGTACTCAACGATGCTCAATTTGAGGCCAAGCAAAGTAATAAAGAGCTTATCGTAAATGGTACACTAACAGCCGATTTAAAATGCGATGAAACCTTAATAGCCAGCGCGCTTGAGAATGTACTTCGCAATGCCATTAAATACGCAGAACATTCAATCTCAATAGGCTTAGTTGAATCAGATTCTATCTACATCACTATTTGTGATGACGGTAAAGGGGTTGATGAAGCAAACCTAGCAAGGCTGTGTGAACCTTTCTTCCGTCAGGAACATGCACGTGATAGAAACACTGGCGGCACGGGCTTAGGTCTTGCTATTGCAAAGAATGCTATCTCAGCACATGATGGTACACTAACACTTGAAAACCAAGAACATGGCGGACTTTGCGTAAACATCCGCCTACCTTATAAGAGTGAGTAAATGTTTTATAGTAGCGAAGCAAGTCTTGTTAATAACCTACCTAATATTAATCAGTTTTTTTCTGAGCAATTACAGCAAGACTTTCTGAGCACCGCTCATGGCAAGCTTTATTACGGCTATGCAATTCCCCAACAAGCAAAAACGGCCATCGTTATCAGTACTGGCCGAATAGAGTCTTTAATTAAGTACAAAGAGTTGCTGTGGGAGCTATATCAAAATGGCTTTGCAGTTTTTAGTGTTGATCACCAGGGGCAAGGTCGCTCTTATCGTCATTTAAAAAACACTCATAAGGGTTTTGTAAACCGCTTTACTGACTACGCAGATGACTTTGCTGTATTTATAGAAAAAGTGGTGCATCAACACTGGCAAGGAAAGCAGGTTTTGCTTGGCCACTCTATGGGCAGTGCCATTGCCTATGATTACCTATCGCGCTATCAGCATCAATTTGCGGGTGCTTTCTTATCAGCGCCGATGTTTGATATCTATACCAAAGGCACACCAAAGCCTGTAGCAAAACTGGCTGCTAAAATTGCATCCTTACTTGGTCTTGGCCGCAGCTACGCATTTGGCCAAAGCGATTATTTACCCGTCGACTTTGCAGCTAATGAACTAACCAGTAGTGAAATTCGATATAAACTGTTCAGAGAGCTTTATGCAGCAGAAGGTGATTTACAACTAGGTGGCGTAACCTATGGCTGGCTCAATGCATCGTTTGATTTTATTGCTTCTTTAGTCGATAAAAAAGTCGATATTCCTTTGTTTATCGCAAGCGCCGAGCAAGATACTGTGGTCGATAACGCTGCGCAATTTGCACTTACCCATAGGCAAAAGCAAGCACAACTAAAAAGCTATGCGGGCGCTCGCCACGAACTATTGTGTGAACGCGACGAGATCAGACAAACAATACTCAGCGATTTTTATCAATTTTGTGCTGAGCTTTGACGTGTTTTGTTAACCACAGAAAGTGGGTCTAGGTGCATCAAAATATCCATTTCACAATCAAAATGCGTTTGAATTAACGCTTCTACTTCATCAGCAACTTGATGCGCTCTTATCAATGATAATGAGTCTTCCAGCTCTAAATGCATCTGAATAAACTTAATTTTACCACCTTGGCGGGTGCGAATATCATGGGCGCCAAATACGTCTTGATGGCTATTCACAATGGCCAGTATTTGTTGTTTTTCTTCATCTGGGAGCTCTTTATCCATTAAGTGATCAGCACTTTCGCGAGCAATATCCCAGCTGTTATAAAGTAAATAAACAGCCACCCCAATAGCAAATAATGGATCGGCATAAGCGACGCCGTACTTAGCTAACACAATTGCCAGTAATACCGCCAAGTTTAAGATTAAATCGCCTTTATAGTGAATTGAGTCTGCTTTAATGGCGATTGATTCGGTGTGATTAATCACCTTAGTTTGTACAAACACCACCACGAGCGTACAAACAATAGCGAAAATACTAACCCAAATACCAAGGTCTGAATGCTTTAAGGTTACCGGATTAAATAAGCGCTCAATGCCATGAAACGCTAAAAAGCAACCTGAGCCAGCTATAAAAGCGGCCTGTGCAAGCCCGGCTAATGCTTCGGCTTTTCCGTGACCAAAGCGATGGTCGTCATCAGCAGGGCGTAGTGCATAACCTAGCACTAAAAAACTCATCAGTGAGGCTGTGATATCCATTAACGAATCGGTCAATGAACCCAGCATTGACGCCGAGCCAGATGCAAGCCAAGCCCAGCTTTTTGCAGCGATCATTAAACTCACCATAACAATGGTGACTATACTGGCTGTTTTAACCCAAAACTCATAACTACGATGCTGCACAACAACTTACCTTTAGTGAGTAACTGTGTTGAGTATATCATCTTTTAATTCTAGTTCGTGTATACTCAGCAGCAGATCAAATCCTTATAAATGAGATTCACATGCTTGATATTGTGTTGTACCAACCAGAAATTCCACCAAACACGGGTAATATCATTCGCTTATGCGCAAACACAGG
Source organism: Pseudoalteromonas sp. UCD-33C (assembly GCF_001306895.1). Taxonomy (NCBI): domain Bacteria; kingdom Pseudomonadati; phylum Pseudomonadota; class Gammaproteobacteria; order Alteromonadales; family Pseudoalteromonadaceae; genus Pseudoalteromonas; species Pseudoalteromonas sp. UCD-33C. Next base: position 200,534 of record NZ_LJTB01000005.1, read on the forward strand.
TTATGCGTTACACCTAATTGAACCCCTTGGTTTTGAGTGGGATGATAAACGCGTAAAACGTGCAGGTCTTGATTATCATGAGTTTAGCCATGTACAGCGCCATGCCTCGTTTGAAGCATATCTAGAAAAATGCCAACCGAAAAAAGTCTATGCTTGCACCACAAAGGGCAGTCAATTTCACCATCAAGCACAATACCAACCTGGTGATTGTTTAGTGTTTGGCCCTGAAACGCGTGGCTTACCTGATGAACTCATTCAATCGTTGCCGAAAGAGCAACGTGTACGCATTCCAATGCAAAAAGATAGCCGTAGTATGAACTTATCTAACTCAGTTGCTGTATTTGTTTATGAATCTTGGCGTCAGCTGGGGTTTGTGAACGGTCAATAACTCATTGAAAAAGCGCTTGTAATAAATATTTACTAATTGTTTAGCACGACCATTTTTTATGGACTAACCTAAATAGGTTAGTTTGTTCCTAAAGATGGATTTTAATGCGCTTTTTCGCCAGAGTATGCAGTATCATTTTGCTGATGCAGCACTTTTATAGTGCTGCTTCTGCTGCTGTGTCTAATCCCTCTATCTCGCAAGCCCCTAATACAACGCCCCTGTTACTACTGATCCTTTTAGCGATTGTCATCCTCATTGGTGCAGTCATTTACTATCAAAGAAACCAAAAGATGACGCTGATGGATGCCCTACTTTCACAGTCTAAAGATGGCATTTGGGTCACCGATGAACAGTTTAGGATCATAGAAATCAATAACGCATTTAGTGAAATATCGGGTTATAAGAAAGCTGATGTACTTGGTAAAAAATTCAAAGCATTAACGCAAGCCGGCCGTGATACACAACTCGAAGAAATCATCCAACAAGAACTAAGAAATGACGGTTATTGGTCTGGCGAAATTTGGAATTTACGCAAAGATGGGCAACCCTACGCCATTGATTTATGTATAACAAAAGTGACCACACCACGCTTTGCAAAAAGCTCTGTACGTTACGTTGGCATGTTTTCTGATGTCACAGCTCGTAAGAATAACGAGCGAACTATGCTCAAGCTCACTACCAAAGACAGTGTCACAGGCTTATCAAACCGTGCCATTTTTATAGAGTCCCTTGAAAAAGCAATCAATGCTTGTAACGACACTTACCCTAGTCTACTAATCATCTTTATCGACATAGACAATTTCAAAAAGATTAACGACTCCCTTGGTCACACAATTGGCGATGTACTACTAAAAGAAGTAGCCTGTCGTTTAACTGACTCTCTAAATTCAGGCTTTACCATTGCAAGACTCGGTGCAGATGAATTTGCGGTACTCGTGCCGCCCTACCTTTATTCTGGTCAAACCGTATTTTTTGCTAAAAAAACCGCAGACATCGTGCTTCAGCAGTTTAAAACCCCATTTATGTTAGATGGTTTTGAGACTTCACTATCTGCCTGTTGTGGTCTTGCTATCTACCCAGACAACGCCTACAACTGTGAATACTTAATGCGCAGCGCAAATAGTGCTTTGAATCATGCAAAAAAAATGGGCCGTAATACGTATCAATTTTTTGATAAAGACCGTCATACCCTCGACCCAACCGAATTAACCAAAGAGAGTGCTTTATTCAAAGCAATCACCAACAATGAGTTTGAGCTTTATTTTCAGCCTAAGTTTGATGCCCAGCATAATCAGTTATACGGCTTTGAAGCATTAGTTCGCTGGCCTCAAGAAGATGGCAGTGTTATTAACCCCGATGAGTTCATTCCGCTTGCCGAACAAAATGGTGCCATTATTCCGCTCACCCAATTACTGATGGAGCAGCTGCTTAATCAACTAGCCCAGTGGCGAAAACAAAACATTTCGTTTGGTAATGTCGCTATTAATATTTCAGCCTTACACTTTCAGCAAAGTAGCCTTATTGAAACACTCATCGACAACTTGGCTAAATTTGACGTTCCAGCACATTGCTTAGAACTCGAGATCACAGAAAGCGCCATGATGGATAATCCTGAATTTGCAGAGCAGCAAATGAAACGTATTAAATCGATTGGTGTGCACATCGCGCTGGATGACTTTGGAACAGGTCATTCATCACTCAGTTACTTAAAGCGTTTTCCAATCGATACGCTCAAAATCGACAAGTCATTCGTTAAAGATATCGATAAAAACGACCAAGATCGTAATATCACCGCCACCATAGTGCGTCTAGCTAAGTATTTGGACATAAATGTGGTTGCTGAAGGAGTAGAAACTGAAGAGCAAGCCTACATGCTGCATATTATGGGTTGTCATTTTCAACAAGGTTACTATTACTGCAAGCCATTAAAAGCCAATCAAGTCAGCGAATTTATTAATGACACGCTAGAAAAGCAGCAATCTAGCTAGTGGTTGCAACGGTACATCAAATAAAAAACGCGATTAATAAATCGCGTTTTTTATTTAACAATGCACAATCTAAATTATTCAGATTTTTGCTCACGGCCAAGTAGTGCCATCGCAGCTTCTTTTACATCTTTATTTTCATAAAGTACTTGGTAAATTTGCTCCGTTATTGGCATTTCAATACCTGTGCGCTCAGCAAGTAAATACACTTCTTTGGTATTTCTATAGCCTTCAACAACCTGACCAATAGATTCAATTGCAGCTTCTACGCCTTCACCCTTGCCAAGAGCAAGACCAAAACGACGGTTACGAGATTGGTTATCTGTACAGGTTAAGATTAAGTCACCGAGGCCAGCCATCCCCATAAAGGTATCTGAACGAGCACCTAATGCACACCCTAAACGGCACAGCTCAGCTAAACCGCGAGTGATTAAGGCAGTACGTGCGTTGGCACCAAAGCCAAAACCATCAGACATACCTGCGCCAATCGCAATCACATTTTTAACTGCGCCACCAAGCTGTATACCAATGAAGTCATCATTGTTATAAACCCTAAATGAGCGGCCACAGTGTAAAAGGTCAGCTAATTGCTTAGCGAAGTCTTTAGAGGTCGACGACACCGAAATAGCGGTTGGTAAGCCCATTGCCATTTCTTTTGCAAAAGTAGGTCCTGAAAGCACAGCCAGAGGAACATCATCGCCTAGCTCTTGTACCGCTACTTCTTGCAGTAAACGCCCAGTATTTGGCTCTAAACCTTTGGTAGCCCATGCAACTTCAGCACCTTCTGACAACCAAGGTTTGATTTTTTGCAGCGTGCCAGCAAAAGCATGACTCGGCACAACAACCAAAATGATCTTGCTTGCTTTAACTGCCGTTTCTAAATCTGCTTCTAGTTGGAGGGTGTCAGGAAAGCTAACATCCGGAACATAACGTTGATTCTTTCGCTCAGCTGCAAGCGTAGCAACGTCATCGCTATTGCGGCCCCACAAAGTCACTGGGTGGCCATTTCTGGCAAAGCAAATAGCAAGGGCGGTGCCATAAGACCCCGCCCCTAATACTGTAACAGCTGATTGTGCTGTACTCATAGCTTATGCGTCTGCAGTTGCCTGTTGGTCTTGAGCAGCACGTTGTTGCATGTATTGAGCAAATAGTGCGTCAAAGTTAACTGGCGCTAAGTTTAATTGTGGGAAAGTACCACGGTTAACTAGGTTTGATACTGCTTCACGTGCGTAAGGGAAAAGTACGTTCGGGCAGAAAGCACCTAACATGTGTGCAAGTTGAACTTCTTCAACTTCGCCAATTGTGAAAATACCCGCTTGTTGGATTTCACATAGGAATGCAGTTTCTTCACCGATTGAAGCTGTTACTGTTAAAGCAAGAACAACTTCAAACACGCCTTCTTCTAATTTGTTAGAACGAGTATCTAAGTCAAGCTTAACTTCAGGAGTCCACTCTTTTTGGAAAATAGCAGGTGAGTTAGGCGTCTCAAATGAAACATCTTTAGTATAGATGCGTTGGATTGAGAATTGAGCGCCGGCTTGTTCTGCTGCTGCGTTTTGATTTTCTTCGTTCATTGTAATTCCTAACTTGTATTCGTTTTTATATTTAAAGTTTATTAAGCGTTAAGCTTTGCGTCTAAAAGGCCTTGCGCTTCAATTGCCATCATGTCGTCACAACCGCCGATATGTTCATCATTAATGAAAATTTGCGGAACTGTGTAACCACCATTTGCTTTGTCGATCATTTCATCACGACGCTCAGGGTGAACACCAATATCGATATTCGTGTAGTCTACACCTTTACTGTCTAATAACGCCAAAGCACGTTGGCAGAATGGACAGTATGCTTTTGTGTAAAGAACAACATTACTCATAATAATTCCTCTATCGGGCAGTGAGCCTTATTAACGACCGGTCGTTGTAGGTAAGCTAGCTGATTGCCAAGCGCCCATACCGCCCGCTAATACATAAACACGCTCAAAACCTGCTTTATGCATTGCAGTTGCGATACCTGAGGCAGTCATGCCCGTGGTACATACTAGTATAATGGGTTTAGTCTTAAACTTTTCAAGGCTTGAAAAATCAGATTGCTTTGCTTTTTCTGGATTTAAGTGAGTTGCGCCTGCAATACGGCCAGAGTTAAACTCTTTTTGTGCACGTATATCAATCACTTGACCATCATCACGGTTAATTAGCAAGGTAAGTTGCTGTGGGTTGATTTGACGGATAGCCGAAAATTTACTTTTAAACCAACTGCTGATCAGCATAGCGACTAATGCTAACCAGATAATGCTCAAAACCGGATGATTTGAGATAAATTCAATATATTGATCCATGCGTTTTCCACTAAGAAATTTAGATACCACAGCGCATAGCCATGGGTTAATTAAAATTTGCCACGCAAGTATACGTGCTTGAATTGAAAATGCTAGGGCGTGAAATATTTTAATATGACATATTGATAGCTGATCAAAACCATAAAACACGGTATGCTAGTGATATATAAGTGCCAATCTTCAGGAGCTATAATGACAGAGCATAAAAAACCATTGGTATTAATGATCTTAGACGGTTGGGGATACCGTGAAGACACAGAAAGTAACGCCATACTTGCTGCTAATACCCCAGTACTCGACAACCTTTGGGCAACCCGCCCACATACATTAATTTCAGGTTCGGGACTTGATGTTGGTTTACCTGCAGGACAAATGGGTAACTCTGAAGTAGGTCACGTAAATTTAGGTGCTGGCCGTATTGTTTATCAAGATTTTACTCGCATCACTAAAGCCATTGATGATGGTGAGTTCGATAGCAATCCAGCACTAGTTGATAATATCGACAAAGCTGTAAATGCAGGCAAAGCTGTGCATATTATGGGGCTTTTAAGCCCAGGTGGTGTTCATAGTCATGAAGACCACATTGTGGCAACGATTGAACTTGCTGCTAAGCGCGGTGCAAAAGAAGTTTACTTCCACGGTTTCTTAGACGGCCGTGACACACCGCCACGTAGTGCAAAAGCATCAATTGAGCGCATCGAAGCCTTATTTGCAGAACTTGGCTGTGGCCGTTTAGCGACGCTTGTTGGTCGTTACTATGCAATGGACCGCGATAACCGTTGGAATCGTGTCGAGCTTGCATATGATGTCATGGTTAGTGGCATTGCTGAATACAGCTACACTGACGGTGTAACCGCACTAGAAGCCGCATACGCACGTGACGAGAACGACGAGTTCGTAGCAGCAACAACTGTTGTGCCAGAAGGCCAAGCAGCTGCTGAGATCAATGACGGCGACACAGTTATCTTTGCTAACTTCAGAGCAGACCGAGCACGTGAAATGACTCGTGCCTTTGTTGATGCTGACTTCAGTGGTTTTGATAAGAAAAAATCACCACAGTTAAGCGCTTTTGTGATGATGACAGAGTACGCAGCAGACATTAAAGCGCCAATTGCGTTTGCCCCAGAGCCTTTAACAAATGTATTAGGCGAATGGTTAGAGAAGCAAGGTAAAACACAGCTACGTATTTCTGAAACAGAAAAATACGCACACGTGACCTTTTTCTTCAGCGGTGGCCGTGAAGATGAATTTGTTGGTGAGACTCGCGAACTAATTCCATCACCACAAGTAGCAACATACGATCTGCAACCAGAAATGAACTCTGAAATGCTGACCGATAAATTGGTTGAAGCAATCGCTAGCGGTAAATACGATGCCATCATCTGTAACTACCCTAACGGAGACATGGTAGGTCACTCAGGCGTATTCGAAGCAGCAGTGAAAGCATGTGAAGCAGTTGATCATTGTATTGGTCGTGTAGTTGCAGCACTTGAAGAACATGGTGGTGAAGCGCTTATTACAGCCGATCATGGTAATGCTGAACAAATGGCTAACCCAGCAACGGGCCAAGCACATACCGCACACACCAGTGAGCCAGTGCCATTTATCTATGTTGGCCGTGATGCAACACCACATGATGGTAAAACATTGAGTGACGTGGCTCCAACCATGCTTCACCTACTCGGCTTAGAGCAGCCAAGTGAAATGACTGGTAAACCAATCATGACGCTGAAATAAGCTATGAGTAAATGTATTAACCACTTCCTTAAAACTGGTTTAATACTGACTTCATTAGTAGCAACTTCGGTTGTTGCTAATGAAGATCAAACCAAAAAAGACTTATCAGACATTCAATCAGCTTTACAAAAAACAGAGGCTGAGCTTAAAGGTCAACGCAAGTCCATTGCCCAAATGCGCAAAGATCTACGCGCCCATGAACTCGACATAGCTCAAAATGCAAAAGCATTAAACCTTGCCGCCCAATCTGTTAAAGAAAATGAGCAACAACAACGAGAACAACAAGCTAAAGCCGAGCAACTTAAAGCCCAGCAAGCACAGCGCCAAACCTTATTAGCTGCACAACTAAAAAGCGCCTACATGGCGGGTAGCCATGACTACTCAAAAATGTTGCTTAACCAACAAGACACAGCCAAAATTGAGCGCACACTAAGTTATTATAATTATTTAAATAAAGCACGTATTGAGCAAATTGAAGAGCTCAAAGCACTACAGCAAGAAATTGCAGACAACCAAGCTCAGCTTGAAAAAACCAAACAACGTCTAGTTGCCTTATATGATGAGCAAAAAAGACGCCAGCAAGCTCTAGTCAATGCACAACAAGAGCGTAAAACTAACCTCAATAAACTCCAGTCAGCGTTAAAAGAAACGAAAAGCTCTATTGATTACTTAAAAGAAAATGAGCAAACCCTGATCACCGCCATTGAAGAGCTTGAACAAGAGCGAAGTGAAAAGGTTGAATTACTAGGCTTACAAAGTAGTAAGGGCAAACTCGACTGGCCAACTAAAGGGGCATTACGCCACCGCTTTGGGCAACGCAAGCACGGCAACATAGATTGGAAAGGCGTACTTATCAGCGCTAAAGAAGGCAGTAATGTTAAAAGCGTACAGAACGGCCAAGTTGTTTACGCAGACTGGCTAAATGGCTTTGGCTGGGTTATCGCTATTGATCATGGCGATGGCTTTATGAGCTTATATGGTCACGCTCAAACTCTACTTCGCGATGTTGGCGACCTTGTTAGAGAAGGCGAAACAATTGCATTAGTCGGTCAAAGCGGCGGACAACCGGATCCTGGTCTATACTTTGAAATACGCCACAAAGGACGCGCAGTAAATCCTGTAAAATGGTGCAGACGCATTTAATTGATTAAATAGCTGCACTCTATGAGGAGCAGCTGATGCTAAACACAACTTACTCTTACAAAGCTCATTTTTCCCCAGCTAAGCTTTTTACTCAGCTGTCTTTTTTATTACTTGTCAGCTTGCTATGCCTGATACTGCAATCGTTTCAGGCTGTTGCAAAACCCTCGTTACAGTCACTACAGCATCAGCAACTAAACGAAATCCTATTTAATATCCATACATATTATGTTGATGATCTGAAACTACAAAACACATTTGTAACCCAGCCTGATAACTTACAAGTCGAAGCGTTATTCGAACGCCTTGATCCATATTCAAAATATCTCGACGAAACTGAGCTCGATGCTATCTTCAGTAGCACTAATGGTAGATACACAGGACTCGGTATAGAAGTAAAAGTTGAAGATGGTCGGGTTTATATTGTTAACACTATTAATAACTCACCTGCGGCGCTTGCGGGTCTTCAGGTAAATGATGAAGTTATAGCGATTAATCAACAACCTATTTTAGACAAAAGCATCGAAGAAGTGGCTAAATTAATTCGCCAAAGCGGTCAAAGTGCTGTCGATGTCGCTGTTAAAAGAGAGAAAGATACTGAGCTAAACTTCTCGATTAAGCGCCAACAAATCAACTTACAAAGCGTTCATGGCCATTTAGCAGATACAGGCGTTGCGCTTATCAGTATCAACTCATTCAATAACCACACATTACACGATGTTGCTCGGGAGCTTGCAAAAATGCAGGTCACCAATAGCTTCCCTCTTTCAGGTTTAATTATTGATTTACGCGATAACCCAGGCGGTACATTACAAGGGGCCATTGAAGTTGCAGATCTGTTTTTAGATAACGGCACCATAGTGTCAACCAAAGGCCGCTTTAATGAAGCTAATCAGAAGTATAAAGCCCATAAAGGCGACATACTCAGTGGCGCTCCCATTGCTGTACTGATTAACGAAAACTCAGCCTCTGCGGCTGAAATACTTGCAGCAGCATTAAGAGATAATCAACGAGCAGTGCTAATTGGCGAAAATTCTTTTGGTAAGGGCTCAGTGCAATCGCTGATACCTTTAGGTAACGGTAATACCGCATTAAAACTGACTACAGCACGTTATTACACACCTGCGGGTCAATCTATCGATGGTAAAGGGATCACCCCAGATGTGAGTATTAATCAAACAATGCTTTCAGAAATTGACCAAGGCGTTATAATAAAAAACATCCAAGAATTGGCGCTTTTTAGCTCACTTCTAGATAGACAAGACAAAAAGCAACTTACAGCAAAGCAGCTCGTTATTATGCAGTAAGTAAATGCTCACAATGGATATAATAATTACAAAAAGTGAACTTAAAAACAGGCTTATTACTCGCCGTATGTTGCCTACCGCTATTCTGCCAAGCAAAGCAAATAGCCATAGTAATTGATGATATAGGCAATCATCAGCGAGATCTTGAAATATTAAACTTACCAGGGCAAGTGACCTTCTCAATCTTGCCCCATACACCCTATTCGCAAATATTTGCTGAACGCGCCAGTAGAACTCATAAAGAACTACTTTTACATGTACCAATGCAAGCGCTTGATAAAACTAAAGCACTTGGTCCGGGTGCACTCACTGATACTATGAGTAAGTCAGAGTTACAAACAACCCTTGGCCATGCATTAGCCTCTCTACCACAAGTAAAAGGGGTCAATAACCACATGGGCTCTGAGTTAACACAACTTACAGAGCCAATGAAATGGACGATGGAAATATTAAAGAAACGCGGTTTATACTTCTTAGATAGCCGTACAACGAGTCGAAGTGAAGCACAAAACGTTGCTAACCTCTATGGTGTGGCTAATGTATCTCGTCATGTTTTTCTTGATAACAATGTCACCCAAAGTCAGCTACAACATCAACTAGAAGAGCTAAAAAGCAAAGCTGAACACTTCAACTACGCAATCGCCATTGCCCACCCCTACCCAGAAACCGTTGCTTTTCTACAACAAGCCCTCCCTGAACTACAACAACAAGGCTTCGAACTTGTTCCCCTCTCACAACTAGTCGAAACAAAATACATTCAGCTTGCCAAAGCAGAGCAAAGACAAGGGGAATGAGTGTTATAAACGTGAGTTGCGAGTTAGCGAGGGGAAAGTTGAAAGAGTAAAGTTTTGAGGTCTGGCGTAGGTTGGCTAGAGCGAAGCGAAACCCAACCTACGCCAGAGCTATCAGCTTTCAGCCGTCAGCGATCAGCCGATAGGTGGAGGTTCTAGGTTCTAGGTTCTAGGTTCTAGGTTCTAGGTTCTAGGTTCTAGGTTCTAAGTTCTAGGCAAAGTGTACTTGTTGGAATGGCTTTAGCCATGAATGTGTTTGTAAAGGTCTGAATTCGGCACTGAAGTACCTCCTACAGGGTTTGTTGCTGAGGGTGACTCAGTTACCTAACAACCCGGTAGATCAACTGACATCTAATATCTAACGTCTAACCTTCTCATCACGTAGGAATGGCTTTAGCCATGAATGTGTTTGTTCTGGTCTAAATTCGGCACTGAAGTGCCTCCTACGGGGTTTGTTGCTGAGGGAGTATCTGCACTAAACAACCCCACAGTTCAACTGACGGCTGACAGCTGACAGCTAAAACGCAAAAAAGCCCGACTCTTTCGAATCGGGCTTTCTTTAATTTGGAGCCTGGCGATGACCTACTTTCACATAGCAGCTGCTACACTATCATCGGCGCTGTTTCGTTTCACTACTGAGTTCGGCATGGGGTCAGGTGGGTCCAAAACGCTATTGTCACCAAGCAAAAGGCGTGGAAAGGATTCTCGACAAAGCGCGTAGCGCTTACGAGTCCTTTGCGCAAGGTGAACTGATTTCGCGTTAAGCGTTGCGGTTCACCCTACATAAATCTGGAATTCTGATATCAAGTAAAATCTACTTTAGTAACTTAACTTCTGTCTGTTACGCTGTCATAAAACGCGTTTGGCGTTGTATGGTTAAGCCTCACGGGTAATTAGTACAGGTTAGCTTAATGGCTCGCACCACTTCCACATCCTGCCTATCAACGTTGTAGTCTTCAACGGCCCTTCAGAGACTTTAAAAGTCTAGTGAGAACTCATCTCGAGGCCTGCTTCGCGCTTAGATGCTTTCAGCGCTTATCAGTTC
>NZ_LJTB01000043.1:0-541 GCF_001306895.1 Pseudoalteromonas sp. UCD-33C
GACCAAGCTGCTCGACCACGGCCTCGACCTGGTGGATGCCATGGTCATGGCAGCCGACGACAGCGTCGATGACGAGACCCTCTCCGAGGTGGAGCGCAGCGCTTGTCCCACCTGCGGCTCCTGTTCCGGCATGTTCACCGCCAACTCCATGAACTGCCTGATGGAAGCGCTGGGCCTGGCACTGCCTGGCAATGGCACCGTGGTTGCCACCCACGCCGACCGCCGCCGCCTGTTCGAGACCGCGGGTCATCGCATCGTCGAACTGGCCAAGCGGGTCTACGAGGGCAACGAGGCGCACCTGCTGCCGCGTGCCATCGGCTCCAAGGCGGCGTTCAAGAACGCCATGACCCTGGATATCGCCATGGGCGGCTCCACCAACACCATCCTGCACCTGCTGGCCGCCGCCCAGGAGGCCGAGGTCGATTTCACCATGACCGATATCGACCGCCTCTCGCGTGAGGTGCCGCAGCTGTGCAAGGTGGCCCCCAACACCCAGAAGTACCATATCGAGGATGTGCACCGCGCCGGCGGGATCATGGCC
>NZ_LJTB01000044.1:0-540 GCF_001306895.1 Pseudoalteromonas sp. UCD-33C
ATTTAGCCTTAGATGATGGTCCACCTATATTCAGTCAAAGTTTCACGTGCTCCGACCTACTCGATTTCACTTAAGATGCATTTTCGTGTACGGGACTATCACCCTGTATCGTCAAACTTTCCAGAATGTTCCACTAACACATAATAAGCTTAAGGGCTGGTCCGGTTTCGCTCGCCGCTACTTCCGGAATCTCGGTTGATTTCTGTTCCTACGGGTACTTAGATGTTTCAGTTCTCCGCGTTCGCCTCTTACACCTATGTATTCAGTGCAAGATACCTGCAAGCAGGTGGGTTTCCCCATTCGGAAATCCTAGTCTCAAGCGCTTTTTACTAGCTTGACTAGGCTTATCGCAAGTTAATACGTCCTTCATCGCCTCCAACTGCCAAGGCATCCACCGTGTACGCTTAGTCACTTAACCATACAACCCAAACGGGTCTTTGTTAGTGACAGCTGTTAACTTCGCCAGAAGTTAATTCATCAAATAATGATGAGAATACTAAAGTAGATACCAATTAATCTTTCGATTAATGGCATATTTTT
>NZ_LJTB01000045.1:0-520 GCF_001306895.1 Pseudoalteromonas sp. UCD-33C
GTCCAACAGGCTGATGTAGTCGCGGCCTTGTTTGCCCCATGCGGCCAGTAATGGATGGGCATGTTGGTGCAGGGACTGCGGGTCGATGGTCACCGGCATACCGGCCTTGCGCGCCTGGCGTTTGTATTCGTTACGCAGCAAGTCTTTGTCAGCGACGATGTCAGACCAATGATGGCGGCAGGGGTTATGCACGCACAGCAGGACCTGGCTGAAGCGGGCCAGGCCGGCAAGGGCTTCCAGTGCCTGCGCAGGCAAGGATGAAATGCCGAAAACAATGACTCGGGAAGGCAGGCCTGGGGGGGCTTGTTTCAGGCTATTGATGCGCTCGATAAATCGCTGGTGGACGCCGGCACGGCTTTGGGCCATGCCCTCCTCCCCGACATCCAACAGCAGCGCGCGCCATAATTCGGCTTGCCAGCAGTTGGCCGGATTCAGGGGTTTGGTTTCACCGCGACCATTACGTAACTGATGACGGCCCGCGGCCCAATCTTCCAGCCAGTCAGCACGGTAGACCTGATAC
>NZ_LJTB01000046.1:0-513 GCF_001306895.1 Pseudoalteromonas sp. UCD-33C
CAGAATGATGCGGTGAATACGTTCCCGGGCCTTGTACACACCGCCCGTCACACCATGGGAGTGGGTTGCTCCAGAAGTGGATAGTCTAACCTTCGGGAGGACGTTCACCACGGAGTGATTCATGACTGGGGTGAAGTCGTAACAAGGTAGCCCTAGGGGAACCTGGGGCTGGATCACCTCCTTATACGATTTAGAACTTATTTGTTCGTAGTGTCCACACAGATGATTGTTAGTTAGCTAAGCCGCTTGGTTTAACTAATTAATATGCTCTTTAAAAATTTGGAAAGCTGATATTAAAATTCTTATAGATAACATTGTTATTTATAAAGAGTTTTCAAAAGTAAAAAATATGCCATTAATCGAAAGATTAATTGGTATCTACTTTAGTATTCTCATCATTATTTGATGAATTAACTTCTGGCGAAGTTAACAGCTGTCACTAACAAAGACCCGTTTGGGTTGTATGGTTAAGTGACTAAGCGTACACGGTGGATGCCTTGGCAGTTGGAGGCG
>NZ_LJTB01000047.1:0-511 GCF_001306895.1 Pseudoalteromonas sp. UCD-33C
GTTATGTGTATAGGATGGTTATGGATAAACCTAAAAGTATAAAGCTCACAACTATATTTATTTTTCTTGGTTGGCTGGTCAGTTTGGCTTCTATTCTCATTATTTCTTTCAATACTAAAGAGTTAATGCCGAATGTAATAGCAAAATACACCTCATTCGGCGTAACAACTTTATTAGTTATTTGGCTAGCTTACAAAATCAACTGTGGGCGCAACTGGGCAAGGATTATCTATTCCGCTCTTATTTTAATAAGCCTTGTTAATGTAGCAATTAACTTCCAACAGTTTTTTTTAATGCCTATAGAGTTTACCGTTGTAAGTGCTCTAACAAACTTGTGTCAGATTATAGTTATTCTGTTTTTGTTCACGCCAAGTTCAAATGTTTGGTTCAAAAACAAGAAAGGCGCACAATACACATAACAAGTTACTCAAAAGGACGCAAAACGCTTGGCTTGCGCTCCTTCGTAGCTAATTTTAGCCAAGCATTTATGCGCCCATTAGTAAGGCGTTAG
>NZ_LJTB01000048.1:0-498 GCF_001306895.1 Pseudoalteromonas sp. UCD-33C
CCCTGCGGCTGGACCTTGCGCTCCATTCCGAGGATCTGCCGCCACTTCCACGCGAAATGGCACCAGGACGCACGATGCCGGAGCAGGTAACAGAAGGCACTCATGTCTGCGAACTGCCCTGGTTTACCGTGAACGACCCGACCTTGACGCCCTTGGAAAAACTGCAAACGTGCCCGGTTTATCGGCTCAAAAGAATCGACCAATACAGCTTGGTGGCCAGCGGTCAAAACACCACGCCAGCAAGCCAAACCTTCAGTTGGGTCTTCGCAAAAGGGGAAATCAGTGACTTCTCCATGGGTCTGCGCTACGTGACCGATATCGATATAAAGGCTGCATGGACACCCCGTCATTCGTTGAGTGTCAGTGCCAGCCTCAATCGCGACTTCACGCATACGGGCTTGACCGCACAAGGTTGGGAACGGGAGAGCGTGGCGGATGTGATGGCTTACATCCCGGCGAATAAATCCATCGCTGCCTACCTGGTCAAAAGCCGATACG
>NZ_LJTB01000006.1:0-300859 GCF_001306895.1 Pseudoalteromonas sp. UCD-33C
TATTAGCAGTCGTTTCCAACTGTTGTCCCCCACCATAAGGCATATTCCCAAGCATTACTCACCCGTCCGCCGCTCGTCAGCAGAGTAGCAAGCTACTCTCTGTTACCGCTCGACTTGCATGTGTTAGGCCTGCCGCCAGCGTTCAATCTGAGCCATGATCAAACTCTTCAATTAAAAGTTTTTTGAAACCGAAGTTTCGTGCTCAATGAATTCTGAATTTTGATTCTTTCGAATCGAATTGACTGTGCTGAAACAAGTAAACTTGTTTCCGTTGGTCACTCAGTTCAATTGAGACTCTAAATTTGTTTGCGTTACTTAGTAAACTAAGTTTCGCTGTTAGAACTCAACCTGTACGAGTGCCCACACAGATGATTGCTTTATATTGTTAAAGAACGTTTGAGATACTTTTGCGTCTCAAGGGCTGTGCATTCTACGCAAGCCGTTATTTTTGTCAACACTTAATTTTGAGAAAAGTTTATTTTTTCAAAACTCAGTCTTACTTGACTCAACCAACTCGTCGTTTTGCTTTTTTGTAAGCAGTCCGCCGTGTCGGTGGATGCGCATTATAGGGAGATCCAAATTGAGATCAACTGTTTTTTTAAGTTTTTATGAAAAAAATGACTGTTCGCGCAAAATACGAACGAAACGGGTGAAAATAACACTAAACCACTCACATTATGGCTATTTAGGCAGTGTATTTTATAAATATGCTTGTTATTAAGTTTTATAGAAGGTGATTTAACTATTAAGGAACGCGAATTGATCTTTATATGTGATCTTAATTGCTAGGTGCTAGGTGCTAGGTGCTAGGTGCTAGGTGCTAGGTGCTTCAAGATTGTATGGTACTGTTTGGGGTTAATAGAGCTGTTTTATTAGTAGTGAATTTTAGAAAGTAAAAAGCCGAGCATAAGCTCGGCTTTTTGGTGTCTTTACGACTTACTCTGCAGACTGCGCGTCTTCTTGAACTTCTTCGTTTGTCGCTGGGCGACCAACTAGTTCAATATAAGCCATTGGTGCATTATCACCAGCACGGAAGCCACACTTAAGAATACGAGTGTAACCACCAGGACGGTCTGTATTACGTGGACCGATTTCGCTGAATAATTTACCAACTACTTCATTATCACGCGTGCGAGCAAACGCTAAACGGCGGTTTGCTACACTGTCAGTCTTAGCCAGTGTGATTAAAGGTTCAATTACACGGCGCAACTCTTTAGCTTTAGGCAAAGTTGTTTTGATGATTTCATGTTTCACCAAAGAACCAGCCATGTTGCTGAACATCGCTTTGCGATGGCTGCTGTTACGGTTTAATTGACGACCACTCTTACGATGGCGCATGACCCTATCCTTCTAACTAAACTAATATAGTGATTTAGATTATTCAGCTAGGCTTGCAGGCGGCCAATTTTCTAGGCGCATACCTAGAGAAAGACCACGTGAAGCTAGCACGTCTTTAATTTCAGTTAGAGACTTCTTACCTAAGTTAGGCGTTTTAAGAAGCTCAACTTCAGTGCGCTGAACTAAATCACCGATATATTGAATTTGCTCGGCTTTCAAACAGTTTGCTGAACGTACTGTTAGCTCAAGATCATCAACTGGACGAAGCAGAATAGGATCGAATTCTGGCTTCTCTTCTTTCTCTTCTGGCTCAGTTACATCACGTAAATCTACGAATGCATCTAATTGCTCAGCTAAGATAGTAGACGCACGGCGGATCGCTTCTTCAGGATCTAAAGTGCCGTTTGTTTCCATATCAATGATTAACTTGTCTAAGTCTGTACGTTGCTCAACACGGGCTGATTCAACCGAGTACGCAATACGTTCAACTGGGCTGAATGATGCATCAAGCAGCAGACGACCAATTGGACGCTCATCGTCATCAGAGGATAAACGACTAGATGCCGGCACATAACCGCGACCGCGCTCAACACGAATACGCATGCTGATCTCGCTGCTATCTGTCGTAAGGTGACAGATAACGTGATCTGGGTTGGCGATAGTTACATCACCATCGTGCTGAATATCAGCCGCAGTCACAGGGCCTACACCAGATTTAGTCAGGGTCAGAAAAACTTCATCTTTGCCTTCTAAAGTTACTGCTAGACCTTTAAGGTTTAACAGAATTTCAATGATGTCTTCTTGTACGCCCTCTTTCGCGCTGTACTCATGCAATACACCGTCGATTTCTACTTCAGTTACTGCACATCCAGGCATAGATGATAACAGTATACGGCGTAAGGCATTACCCAAAGTGTGACCGAAGCCACGCTCTAATGGTTCTAAAACTACTTTAGAACGCGTTGGGTTGATAGCGTCGATATCGACTAACCTTGGTTTTAGGAATTCGGTAACAGAACCCTGCATTTTATCCTCTCTTAACTCTTAACTTTACTTAGAGTAAAGTTCGACGATTAGTTGTTCGTTAATGTCCGCAGACAGATCTGAACGCTCAGGTAGGCGCTTGAAGCTACCTTCCATTTTCTTACCGTCAACTTCAACCCAAGTCGGCTTTTCACGTTGCTCAGCCAACTCTAGAGCAGCGATGATACGTGCTTGTGTTTTTGACTTCTCACGAATTACAACAGTATCTTCTGGAGTAATTACGTATGAAGGAATGTTCACAACACGACCATTAACTAAAATCGCTTTGTGGCTTACTAACTGACGTGCTTCAGCGCGTGTGCTAGCAAAACCCATGCGATATACAACATTGTCTAAACGTTGCTCTAAAAGCTGTAACAAGTTTTCACCTGTATTACCTTTAAGGCGAGCAGCTTCTTTGTAGTAGTTACGGAATTGCTTTTCTAATACACCGTAGATACGACGTACTTTTTGCTTTTCACGTAGCTGTAAACCGTAATCAGATAAGCGACCTTTACGAGCGCCGTGCTGACCAGGTGCAGTCTCAAGTTTACACTTAGAGTCGATAGCTCTTACGCCGCTCTTAAGGAACAGGTCAGTACCTTCACGACGACTCAGCTTGAGCTTAGGGCCCAAATATCTTGCCATGTTATTTCTCCTAACCTATTGTTAAACGCGACGTTTCTTCGGTGGACGACAACCATTATGAGGGATTGGCGTCACGTCAGTGATGTTGGTGATACGGTAACCAGCAGCATTCAAAGCACGTACAGCAGATTCACGACCTGGACCTGGACCTTTGATGAAAACTTCTAGATTTTTTAAACCGTATTCTTGAGCAGCAGTACCTGCACGCTCTGCAGCAACCTGAGCCGCGAATGGAGTAGATTTACGTGAACCACGGAAACCTGAACCACCTGCTGTTGCCCAAGATAGTGCATTACCTTGACGGTCGGTAATTGTTACAATAGTGTTGTTGAAAGAAGCATGAACGTGAGCCATACCATCAGCAACTTGCTTTTTAACCTTCTTACGACGAATTGGTGCTTTAGCCATAATCTACCCCACCTTATTTCTTGATAGGCTTGCGAGGACCCTTACGAGTACGCGCGTTAGTCTTAGTACGTTGACCACGTAGTGGTAACGAACGACGGTGACGTAGGCCACGGAAACAACCAAGGTCCATAAGGCGCTTGATATTTAATGTAACTTCACGACGAAGGTCACCTTCTACAGTGTACTTGCCAACTGCTTCACGCAATACGTCAAGTGTTTCGTCTGAAAGTTCACCGATTTTTGTGGTCTCGGCGATACCAGTCGCTGCTAAGATTTCCTTAGAGCGAGTCTTACCTATGCCATAAATAGCAGTTAAACCGATAACTGCATGTTTATGATCAGGGACGTTAATGCCAGCGATACGGGCCACTAACACATCTCCTATATTTGAATTTGGTAATCATCTGTTTGAAAAGCCCGTAAGGATACTCAAACGAAGACCAAATCACAACTAAAAACACAGGCCGAGTAAATAACTCAGCCTGCACGACTGTTTAATTAGCCTTGCCTTTGCTTGTGCTTAGGCTCACTGCAAATTACGCGTACTACACCAGCACGTTTAATAACTTTACAGTTACGGCATATTTTCTTAACGGAAGCACGTACTTTCATTGCTCAACTCCGTAAAATGACCTTATCGACCGTAGCCTTTAAGGTTTGCTTTTTTCAGCACAGAATCATACTGATGTGACATCAGATGCGTCTGTACTTGTGCCATAAAGTCCATGATTACAACAACGATAATCAAAATTGATGTACCGCCGAAATAGAATGGCGTTTGCCATGCCATAGTCATGAATTCGGGCACCAGACAGATAAAGGTTATATACAAAGCACCTGCCAATGTCAGGCGTGTCATCACTTTATCAATGTATTTAGATGTCTGCTCACCTGGACGAATACCTGGGATAAATGCGCCAGATTTTTTCAGGTTATCTGCTGTTTCACGCGGGTTAAATACCAACGCGGTGTAGAAAAAGCAGAAGAAGATAATAGCCGCAGCTAAAACCATCGCATATAAAGGTTGACCTGGAGTCAACGTTGTAGCGATTGCTTGTAGCACATCAGCGACCGGACCTTCACCCTGGCCGAACCAGCTTGCAATTGTACCAGGGAACAGAATTATACTGCTAGCAAAGATTGGTGGAATAACACCCGCCATGTTTACTTTCAGTGGTAAGTGCGTGCTTTGAGCAGCAAATACCTGACGACCTTGTTGACGCTTTGCATAGTTAACGACGATACGACGTTGACCACGTTCAAAGAATACAACTAGGTAAGTAACAGCGAATACGATTACAGCAATCAATAACAGTACAAGTACATTCAGATCACCTTGGCGCGCCATTTCGGCTGTCGAACCAATAGCAGACGGCAGGTTAGCTACGATACCAACAAAAATCAGAACTGAGATACCGTTACCGATACCACGTTCTGTAATTTGTTCGCCCAACCACATTAGGAACATAGTACCAGTTACTAAACTCACTACAGCAGTGAAGTAGAAACCGATGCCTGGGTTAACAACTAACCCGTCCATCATGCCCGGTAAGCTGGTAGCAATACCGATTGATTGGATTGTAGCAAGCACAAGCGTGCCGTAGCGTGTGTACTGGCTAATTTTCTTACGCCCTTGCTCACCTTCTTTCTTAAGCTCTATAAACGGCGGATACATATGCGTTAATAGTTGCGTAATAATCGAAGCCGAGATATACGGCATAATACCCAGTGCTAACACTGAAGCTCGCTCAAGCGCACCACCGCTGAACATGTTAAACATTTCAACAATGGTGCCCTTTTGTTGCTCGAAGAAATCGGCAAGTACAGCGGCGTCAATCCCAGGGATCGGCACGAATGAACCTAGACGGTAAATAATGATAGCACCTAATACAAATAGTAATCGACGCTTCAATTCCGAAAGCCCACTTTGTGCACTTTTCATATCTTGACCTGGTTTAGCCATTAGTACTTCCTTAGTCTTCTACCTTGCCTCCGGCAGCTTCGATAGCTTCGCGAGCACCTTTAGTCACTTTAAGACCTTTAACGGTAACTGCGCGTGAAACTTCGCCAGATTTAACTACTTTAACGAACTGGATGTTCTTTTTAACTAGACCAGCTGCTTGTAACGCGTTTACGTCTACTACATCGCCTTCAACTTTAGCGATTTCAAAAAGGTTAACTTCAGTAGATACTAATGATTTACGTGAAGTGAAACCAAATTTAGGTAGACGACGTTGCATAGGCATTTGACCGCCTTCGAAACCAACGCGAACTTTACCGCCAGAACGTGATTTTTGGCCTTTATGACCACGGCCACCAGTCTTACCAAGACCAGAACCAATACCACGACCTAGACGTTTCTTTTCAGTTTTTGCACCAGCAGCAGGTGAAAGTGTATTCAAATGCATCGAATTAACCCTCAACCTTTACCATGTAAGAAACTTGGTTAATCATACCACGCACACATGCTGTGTCTTCTAACTCAACAGTGTGATTGATACGACGTAGACCAAGACCGCGTAATGTAGCTTTATGCTTCGGTAAACGACCGATAGAGCTCTTTACTTGTGTTACTTTTACAGTTTTATTAGCCATGGTTTACCCCGTGATTTCGTCAACGCTAAGACCACGTTTAGCAGCGATTGACTCTGGAGAGTTCATGTTCTCTAGAGCAGCAATCGTTGCACGAACGATGTTGATCGGGTTAGTTGAACCGTATGCTTTTGACAATACGTTCTGTACACCAGTTACTTCTAGTACTGCACGCATCGCACCACCGGCGATGATACCTGTACCTTCAGAAGCAGGCTGCATGTATACTTTAGAACCCGCGTGGCGACCCTTGATTGGGTGCTGTAGCGTGTTACCGTTAAGGTCTACACTGATCATGTTGCGACGTGCTTTTTCCATTGCTTTTTGAATAGCAGCTGGAACTTCACGTGCTTTACCATAACCAAAACCTACTTTACCTGCGCCGTCACCAACTACTGTTAGTGCAGTGAAGCTAAAGATACGACCACCTTTAACCACTTTAGACACACGGTTTACCGCGATTAGCTTTTCAGCCAAATCAGGCTGTTGTTGCTTTGCTTCTACGTTAGCCATTGTCTACTCCTAGAATTGCAGACCGGCTTCACGCGCTGCATCAGCAAGCGCCTTCACACGGCCGTGATATTTAAAGCCACTGCGATCAAAAGCAATCTTTTCGATGCCTTTGTCAGCTGCACGTTCAGCAACCGCTTTACCAACTGCTTGAGCAGCTGCAACGTTACCTGTGCCTTTAACTGTTTCGCTAATTGCTTTTTCAACAGTAGAAGCAGCAGCCAGTACAGTACCCTCAGCAGTAACTACTTGAGCGTAAATGTGACGTGGCGTGCGGTGGATAACAAGACGCGTTGTGCCTTGTTCAATATAATTTCTACGAGTGCGTTTAGCACGACGTAGACGAGCTGTTTTTTTATCCATCGTCTTACCTTACTTCTTCTTAGCCTCTTTACGGCGTACATTCTCGTCCGCGTAACGAACACCTTTACCTTTATAAGGCTCAGGTTTACGGTATGCACGGATGTTAGCAGCTGTTTGACCAACTAACTGCTTGTCTACGCCCTTAACTAGAACTTCTGTTTGGCTTGGTGTTTCAATCGTAATACCTTCTGGTACTTCGAAATTCACTGGGTGTGAGAAACCAAGAGTTAAGTCTAATACTTTGCCCTTAGCTGCTGCACGGTAACCAACACCTACTAACTGAAGTTTCTTCTCGTAACCTTCATGCGTACCAACAACCATGTTGTTGATTAGAGCGCGAGCAGTACCTGCTTGTGCCCATGCATTAGCTACGCCTTCACGAGGTAAAGTTGTAATAACGTTGTCGTTAACTTGTACTTCAACAGCGTCGTTGATAGTACGAGTTAATTCACCGTTTTTGCCTTTAACTGTGATGTCCTGGCCTTTTAATGTAACTTCTACACCGGCAGGAACATTGATTGGTGCCTTTGCTATGCGAGACATAGTTCCCCTCCGATTAAGCTACAAAGCCAATGATCTCACCACCAACGCCGGCACTACGTGCTGCGCGGTCTGTCATTAGGCCTTTAGAAGTTGATACGATAGCGATACCAAGACCACCCATTACCTTAGGTAATTCGTCACGTTTCTTATAGATACGTAGACCAGGGCGGCTAACACGCTGGATGTTTTCAATAACAGCTTTGCCTTCGAAATATTTTAAATCGATAGAAAGCTCAGGCTTCGCTTCACCGCTTACAGCGTAATCTGCGATATAACCTTCATCTTTTAATACTTTAGCTACTGCTACTTTCAGTTTTGAAGTTGGCATCGTTACTGATACTTTCTTCGCTGACTGACCGTTACGGATACGTGTAAACAAATCCGCAATAGGATCTTGCAAGCTCATAGTCTTACTCCCGTGATACTATTACCAGCTAGCCTTTTTAAGGCCAGGAATTTCACCGCGCATAGCTGCTTCGCGAACTTTAATACGGCTCATGCCGAATTTGCGAAGGTAACCATGTGGGCGGCCCGTAACGTTACAACGATTACGTTGACGTGAAGAGCTAGAATCACGTGGTAAAGCTTGTAGCTTTAATACCGCGTCCCAACGATCATCGTCAGATGTATTAACATCACTGATGATAGCTTTTAGTGCCGCACGCTTTTCAGCGAACTGAGCAACTAATTTCGCACGCTTTGCTTCGCGCGCTTTCATAGAATTCTTTGCCATAACCCTACCCTTATTTCTTGAATGGGAAGTTAAACGCTTCTAACAACGCACGGCCTTCATCATCTGTTTTCGCAGAAGTAGTGATTGTGATATCCATACCGCGAACACGGTCTACTTTATCATAATCGATTTCTGGGAAGATGATTTGCTCACGTACGCCCATGCTGTAGTTACCACGTCCATCAAAAGACTTAGCACTTACACCACGGAAGTCACGGATACGTGGGATAGCGATTGAAACCAAACGCTCAAAAAAGTCCCACATACGCTCGCCACGTAGGGTTACTTTACAACCAATTGGGTAACCTTCACGCACTTTGAAGCCTGCAACTGATTTGCGTGCTTTAGTGATTAGAGGTTTCTGACCAGAGATTGCTTCTAGATCCGCAACAGCGTTATCTAGGATCTTCTTGTCAGCTAGAGCTTCGCCCACACCCATGTTTAATGTGATCTTTTCGATCTGAGGGACTTGCATGACAGAGCTGAAACCAAACTTCTCTTGAAGCTCAGCAACTACTTTGTCTTTATATACTTCATGCAGTTTCGCCATCATTCTACTCCAACTATTAGATAGTTTTACCAGTAGATTTAAAGATACGTAATTTCTTACCATCTTCAATCTTGAAACCTACACGATCTGCTTTACCCGTTTCCGAGTTGTAGATCGCAACGTTTGATACGTCGATAGACGCTTCTTTCTCAACAATACCGCCAGCTTGGTTCAACTGAGGAACAGGCTTTTGGTGCTTCTTGATTAAGTTGATGCCTTCGACAAATACTCGACCAGATTCAGCAACAACTGAAAGCACTTTACCGCGCTTACCTTTGTCTTTGCCTGCTAGTACGATTACTTCGTCATCACGACGGATTTTTGCTGCCATGATAGACTCCTTATAGTACTTCTGGTGCTAGTGAAACGATTTTCATGAACTTTTCAGTACGAAGTTCACGAGTCACAGGGCCGAAGATACGAGTACCAATTGGCTGTAAGTTATCGTTTAAGATAACAGCCGCATTGCTATCGAAACGGATCAAAGAACCGTCCGGACGACGAACGCCTTTTTTAGTACGCACAACTACCGCGTTTTTAACATCACCTTTCTTCACTTTACCGCGAGGAATAGCTTCTTTTACAGAAACTTTGATGATATCGCCAACCGCTGCATAGCGACGGTGCGAACCGCCAAGGACTTTAATACACTGCACTTTGCGAGCGCCGCTGTTATCAGCAACGTCCAGCTGAGTTTGCATTTGGATCATGTTAATGACCTCCGGTGTAGAAATTACAACACGCCTTAATTTTGTTTAAAATCAAGACATTTCGGTTAAATTCCACTCAAAAAACAAGCAAGTTGTCTCTTAAGGGCGGGCAATTGTAGCAGCAATGGCAAGGAAGTGGTAGGTTATTTTTTAATTAATTTGGAATTAATCGCAATGCCTGCATTGAGGAATTACAGCAGCTTGCTGGTTTGTTATTGATTATAAAACAAACAGGGCGCAAATGCGCCCTGTTTTTGACTTTAATTAAATTTTTATTAATTACCAAATAGACCTTTTAATTTGTCTTTGATTTTATCTTTAGCTTTTTCTTTGACTTCTTCTTTCGCCGCATCACTGACATCTAAGCTATAACCAACATCATGGAATGGGCCTTTGATACGCAGTGGAATTTTAAAGCCTGTACTATCATCGGTCGTGCCTTGTCCTTCGATTGAATCAACAATCCCCGTTACCAAGCGATAGTCTACATTCGTCATAGGTAAATCAACTTTACCTGAGCCAGTAATACGAATAAGCGGGCTAAGTAGCGACAGATCTTTATTTTCACCAACACCGTTAGTGAATACAAAACTGCCCTGCAATGCCGAGAAGTCTGTTTGCTGTGAGTTATCAAAGCCTGTATCTAAACCTTCTGATACTGCGCTTAAGTTACCTTTGATAAGCTCTTTTGCTTTACGAACCATCTCTGCAATGTTGGCCCCTTTTACCGCACCATCGGCAAACTCAAAGCCTAACTTACCATTTAAAGCATTTATAAAGCTCTTTTGGCTTTGGCCTGTGGTCGTTAGATCCCAGTTTAGAGAACCTTTACCCATTAACTTATCGAAACCAGCCGCATCAGTCAGTAATGGCTGCGCATCAATTTTATCTAAAGAAAAGTTAGTACTAATTTTATAAGGTGTTTGCTTGGCGTTAACGGTTATCACACCTTTACCATTGCCCTCATAAGCAACAAACTTGTCTAGACTGATTTTAGCCACGGCATTTTTTAGGTTCACCGTTAACTGGTTTTCACCAAGGGTAATATCATTGGCTTTTAAGCCACTTGAACGCACGACTACATTTGCATCAAGTGCATTTAAGCCGCTCATATCAATTGCAGTATCATCCCAAACAATTGGTTGTGCTGGCGCATCTGCTGCAGGCTCTGCTTGCTCTTCTTTAGCTACGCCCTCTGGTAGGTAAGGGTTTAGATCAAGCATACCTAAATCAATATCGGCATTCACAGCTAAACGATCACCAAGCTTAATATCGCTTTTACCTTTAATTTGCAGCTCATCTAGGGTGGCAAGTAGCTCTGTAAGCTTAAACTGCTGCCCTTTTAGATGCATTGACCCTTTTACATTAAATGCATTAAACGCATTTTCTTTTGCATTAAGTTCAACACCTTGCCAACTCGCAATATTTTTCACTGAGTCACCACTGACAGAAAGAAGCCCTTGCACGTCATTACCCATTTCTGCAATTGCACCTTTAAAATTCAAATCGACTAAGCGTGAATCAACCTCAGTGCTTACATTAAAGGTTTCGCCTTCAATCGCTTTAATAGGTGTATCTAGCGTGACATCTAAATCAAAGCGCTCACCCATATAGGTAATACCGCCTTTTAACTCTAAGGTCTTACGAAGAGAAGGTAATAGGATTGCTAATTCTAAATCGCTTATCTGTTGCTTTGCCCCGGTTTTACCATCTAGATAAGTGAAAGTACCACCGTAGATTGCTACTTCACCAAGTTCGATGTCAAAGTTATCTGGTAAGTTAACAGCGCCAGAACTCTTTTGCTGCTCTGTCTGTGGTTGCTCAGCAACCGCATCAAATAATTGCCAGTTTGCTTTACCATTTTTATCGGTTTCTAACAAAATTGTTGGTTCGTTAATAACGAATTTATCAAGTTTAAACTCACCGCCAAATAACGACATCCACGGGATACGGATAGCAAGTTGCTGCATGCTTGCCATATCTTTTTGTGAGCCTGTTTGCATATTGGCAAAGTGCACATCATTCAATTCGAGTTTTAATGATGGAAATACCGACAGCTTTTTATCGCCATTAATAGTCAGACTACGACCTGTGGTTTGTTCTACTTGCTCCGATACTTTATTAAATATCGCGTCTGTAGGTATTAGGAATGGTGCTGCGACTACCAATGCAATCAGTAATACGAAGATGACACCAACGATTTTCAGTAAGGTTTTCATAATCATCCTTAAAAATGGGCAAACAATGTTCTTATCATAGCGGGAGTTAGGCGCAATTGCATTGCCCAACACATAAAAAGGTTTGTGAACAAGCTTAGGTACAAGAATATGAATCAGCGCTGAAACCATTTGATACCTATAGGTTACAAAAAAATCTTGACCGCATGATACCTTAGGGTTACATTGATACCTGTAGGTTACATTTGAGTTTAAAATAAAAGGAAACGATTATGTCTAAGCAAGATATCAAAACAGAAGAAAAGTTTATGAGTCATAACGCATGGTTTTCAATATTCATGGGAGTCACGTTATTAATTATTAGTGTTTACCCAATGCTCAAGCAAACATCAGCACCGTTACTGTTTATTGGCGGTACCGCATTTTTAGGATCTTTCTTTATGTTTGTAATTAGAGGGGGATTTACATGGAAACTTGGTTATCGCCTTACGTATAAGGATGAATTTTTAAATACGATTGATACCATCGCTTATAAACATGTAGTGCTTGGATTGCTTTCTAGCATGGGGGCTATTTTTTTATTGTCTGATGAACTTGCTTTAAATGTATCTCATAGCATGATGGCCACATTTTACCTTGCTTTGATGTGTTTGATATATGGCGTATCAATTCTTTGGCAAAGTAGAGACTAGGTATAAAAGTGCAAAATAATATCGCTAAATTTCGTAAAGATAAGGGGTTATCGCAGCAAGAACTTGCTGATGCCATTGCAGTATCACGTAAAACCATCAGCACAGTTGAAACCGGCCGCTTTATACCCTCGGTGATTATCGCGTTAAAAATTGCTACTCACTTTGAACTCAGTGTTGAGCAATTATTTACACTCGATGACAATGATTAATAAACCACATCAGCCGCAATCTTACTTATAAATTATCAGTAAGATTGCATCATTCCATTACTTCGGTATGATGCACGACCCTGTTGTTTTTGCACCCTGTGTACTAAAATTAAACAACCCAATTTGGTCAAAACTGGAGTATCGATTAAGCATGAAGAAACTGCTTATTTCACCGTCAAAAATGGCGCTTGGCGAGCAAGAAAGTCAAATTTATCAAAATATCCTCAAGCAAGCCTCTGATATCAGCTTAAACCTTATGGCAGTTAAAGTAGAAAACCACCCTGAAGACTTTTTAGGTTGGTGCTATGAGCTATTAAGTGCAAGCCGTGATCGCATTAACTACGATCTGTTAGAAGATAAGCAATTACCCACTCTTAAAAAACTTCATGACTTATTAATTTCTGCAATCAGTTTTTTGCAGTTAAAAACATTAAGGGTTGCGCCATGGCCTGTTATTGCAGGCTTCATCGAGCAGCATAAAGAGCTTGTAGCCCTTGATGAGCAACTACGCTTAGCTAATTACATTGCCGCAATTAAATCGCAATCCCTAAAAGAGATGATCCCAGAAGACCGTTTAGCGTTTTCAGGTAAACACAGTGCCTCGCTTGATCCAAGCAGCTATAACTTCGACGTTGAATGGTTTGCTTCTACTAAGAACGCAAAAGGTTTCCACCAAATGTTGAGTGATTTGCCAGGTGCATTCGATGAGGCGCTTGTACACATTCCACTTGAGGGTGAAGTAACGCAAGAACATTATCAGCATTTTATGGTTGCTTACTTCATGGCATTTAATGGCAGCGATGAAAAGCCAACGCTTGCTCCTGCTACTCGCTTGCTTGCGATGCGCCGACCTGACGTGTTTACACCAATCGTAAATAGTAAACTTGATGCCCTTTGTGCGGCATTAGGCATTACTAAGCTTAATAACCGTGATTTTGAGCGCTACTGGCAAGATGTTGTCGAAGCAATACATAGCATGCCTTGGTTCAAAATGGCCAGTGCAGCAAATGAGCTTGAACAATCTCTGGTTGAAATCAAAGCCCTATTGCCTAGCTTCTTTTATTATGCAGATAAAAGTACCGCTGATAACTCTAACTATATTAAGTTGTTAAACAAACCTAAGAGTACCACAAGCTCAGCAGGTAAAAAGACCGTACGCCGTGGCAAAGAATCAGCAGAGATACTGGTGGACCGAGCATTAGCAAGTGATGATATCCCTGAACATATCAAAGCTAAGCGCGATTCAATCATCAGTGAAGTTGAAAAAGGCCGCAGTGTTGAAGAAACCATTACTCTAATGCGTGCAATTTTCGGCTAAGTTACTCTCAAATAAGCAAAACCCGGTTGCTTCGCAATTGTGCAACCGGGTTATTTTTTGCACCACACATGTGCGCATGAACAATTCAAATAACCATCCTTTTCACAATTAAACAAGTTTAAAAGCCTGTTTTTAAAGCCTTTAAGCATAAAATATCCCGCTCGGAATTAACTTGGCACAACCAGTGCAATATCGTATCCAGACAACACATAGAAAATGTCCTCAAATAATAACCAGACTGCAATCTGAAAATGGGACAAAATCAACATAACAACAGGATACAGAAACATGCTAAAACTAAAAAAAACGGTCGCAGCAAGCGCCCTTGCGCTATTAACTTTGAGCTCAACATATAGCTATGCAGAAGTTACAGCAAACGCTGCGGCAACTTCAAACTACTTATGGCGTGGTCAAGAGCAAGGCGGTGGTGATGCTGCAATCCAAGGTGGTATCGACTACGCAAGTGAATCTGGCTTTTATGCGGGTACTTGGGTATCGAATGCTAGCTGGGCTGACGACATGACTTACGAGCTAGACCTTTATGCTGGTTTTGGCGGTGAAATCAATGAAACCTTTAGCTACGATGTTGGCTACATTTATTATGCATACCCAGATGCAGCGTCTTACACAGATGCAGACTTCTCAGAAATCTACGGTAGCATTAGCATGGGTAGCTTCACCTTTGGTGCAGCAGTCCTAGCAACATCAGCAGCAAGCGGTGACGGTACAGATTTTGGTGACTCTCTATATTTAAATGCTGACTACAGTTTCCCTGTTGGCAGTACCGGTGCAGAAATGGCCCTACACTTAGGTCATTACTCAGGGGATTTCATTGGTGATGATGACATCATCGACTACGGTGTTTCAGTGTCGAAAGACGGCTTTACTTTCGGTCTTTCAGACAACGACATTGATGGTTCAGATCTAAAAGTGTATGTCGCTTACGCGGTTGACTTCACTTTATAAAGAATGTGTTACTTGCTGCAACACGAAGGGCCGTTAAGGCCCTTTTCTCGTTTTGGGCTATATATTAAGGCACACTATGCCCGGTTGAGCCTTGCCAAATGCGATACCATTGTTCACGGTTCATAGTAAGCTGCTTAGCTTCAACAGCTGATTTAACACGCTCAATATTACCCGTACCAAGTACCACAGACGGTGCACTTGGGTGCATTAACAGCCAAGCATAAACAACTTGATCAATGGCTGTGGCGCCAATTTCAGCACCAACTTGCTCCAACACTGCACGTAAACGCACCGCTTTTTCATCATCACTTGAGAATATACGACCCCCAGCTAATGGTGACCAAAGCATAGGTTTGATATCGAGCAATTGGCATTGGTCTAAGCTACCATCATCAAGGGCTTTCATTTCGTAAGGTGAAAACTCAATTTGATTAGTCACAAGCTCAAAATCTAAACGCGACTGCAACAAGCTAAGTTGCGATGGGGTAAAATTAGATACACCAAAATCAATCACGTCACCATTTGCTTTTAAGGTATTAAATGCTTGTGCCATTTCATCGGCGTTCATTAAGTAATCAGGGCGATGGATAAGTAATACATCTAAACGATCAGTGTTAAAGTTTTTAAGTGACTGCTGTGCTGAGGCAATTATATGCGCGGCACTTGAATCATAATGGTTTGCTTTGCCTTGTAATCCTAGGCTGGCAAACGCAGGCTTAATACCGCATTTAGTGATTATTTTGATTTCATCACGAATACTTGGTTTTAGTTTAAGTGCTTTACCAAATTCGGCTTCACAACCGTATTCACCATAGATGTCAGCATGATCGGTATGTGACACACCCATCTCAATTGCATTTTCTAAAAAACTTAAGCATTGCTGTGGCGTTATCTGCCAATCTAACAAGCGCCAGAATCCTAATACCAACTCATCAATACAACGACCATTGCTATTCACCATAACGACCTACTATTCCTAATAAATTCGACTCAAATTAATCCTTTAACCATATCACAGATTTACTAATCACAGCTGTTAACATACAGTTACAAAACAAATTGCTAATTTGTTACTAAACAGGATATTTTAGTACCTAAAAACAAATGTTATAAAACAAGGAATAAAAAATGAAATCATCAAATGTCATGACCGCATTGGTTGATATTTTTATCAGCCCGAGCAAAGCCTTTAATGGTTTAAAGGAAGCAAAAGGTTGGTCTTTTGTTGCCTTTATTTTACTTGCCGGCATCCTCGCTGCCAGCATGTTTGCTTTTTACAATAAAGCTGACCCGCAGTTTTTAATCGATCAACAAGTGGCTGCTGCCAGTGTTGATGCCACCATTGCAGAACAAAAAATGATTCGCCAAAGCATGGAGCAAACCATAGATATGCAAGTATGGTTTGCTATGTTTGGTGGCATCATTGGTTTGGCTGTTATTAATGCTCTAATGGCAGGCTACTACCTATTTGTATCTAAGCAAGATCCAGAAGCTAACTACGGTTATGGTGCGTGGTATGGCTTTGGTGTGTGGACCATGATGCCAATGATTATCTCAAGTCTTGGTTTACTCATCTTAGTATTAACTGCGAGTACCGACCAAATCTCACAGACGTTATTTAACTATGCTTCGATTAACCAACTTTTAATTGGTTTAGAAATTGGCCACCCATTCTACACCTTACTTGAAAGTCTCAATATCTTTTCTATTTGGGGTATTTTCATCGCAGCTATCGGTTTAAAGAGCTGGACTAATTTCACTTTCAATAAAGCGCTACTGTTTGCAGCTCTACCAAGTATTGTTATTTACGGTATTTGGACTGTAATCGCTCTCGTTTAATTCTGCTTTGAGCGGCGATATGCCGCTCTTAACTACCAAGGAAGTAACATGAAAAAAGCCATTATTATTGGCCTCGCTGTTACAGCATTTGTCGCTTTACTGATTTCAAAACAAGTCACAGGCAATAAAGATGCACCAGAAATGCATATTGCAGAAGTTGAACAAGGCAATATTGCCGATTCAATTTTAGCCTCTGGCAACCTCGTGTTTAATACCCAAGTGCAACTGCGCTCAGAAGTGACAGGCCGTGTAGCGAAAGTGTTTGTTGAAGAAGGCGAAAGTGTCACTGAGGGCGATATTTTAATGCGCCTAGATACGACCGCGTTTGAATCTGAAGTTGCACGCAACAAGGCCGTGCTTCGCGCGACCGAAATCGATATAAAGCATAGCGAAACCCGATTAAAAAATATCGAGCGTCAACTAAGCCGCCAGAAAGAGCTTTATGAAGTGGGCCTTGCAGGCCAAGAAGTGTATGAAAACCTACAAAATGCCCGCGATTTAGCAAAAATAGATATTGAAGCAAGACGTGAAGCTTACAACCAAGCCCAAGCATCGTTATTGATTGCTGAAGACCGTTTAAATAAAAGCGTGTTTCGCGCTCCAATGAGTGGCCTACTTGCTTCGGTAAATATTAAAGAAGGTGAAACTGTTATTGCGGGAACAACTAACATTATTGGCTCAGACTTGATGCTAGTAGCTGATCCAAGCGCAATATTAGCCGAGCTTCGAGTGGATGAGACCGATATTGCCGGTATCAAATTAGACCAACATGCAGATATCTATGCCGCCGCTTACCCAAATCAACCTTTCACTGGCAAAGTAATAAACATTGGCACATCAGCAAAAAATCAAGCCGGTTCTCAGGGCTTATCATTTAAAGTCAAAGTACTGCTTGATGCCACTGACCGCCAGCTTTATGCCGGAATGAGCTGCCGCGCAGAAATCGCCACAAGCATTGCCGAAAATGGCTTAAAACTGCCTATTGAAGCTATTCAAAAAGAGGATGATAGCTACTTTGTCTGGAAGCTTAATGCAGATAATACAGTAACTAAAACAGCTGTTACGGTAGGTATTTCTTCAGATATCGAACAAGCACTAACCAGCGGTGTTGCAAAAGGAGATCGTATTGTTATCGGCCCAGCTAGACCACTTAGCTCACTAAAAGAGGGTGATACTGTAGCCGTTAAAAACAGCCCTGAAAAAGGTGCTAACTAATGTCTGCGGTGATCAAACTCAGTAATATCAATAAACAATACAAAATGGGCGAACAAGTTTTCAAAGCCCTTGATGATATTAATATTGAAATTGCACAAAATGAGTATGTTGCCATTATTGGCCCTTCGGGTTCAGGTAAATCAACCCTGATGAACTTGCTTGGCTGCTTAGATACTCCCACCAGTGGTGACTACTATTTAAAAGATAAGCTAGTAAAGCGCATGACCGAAACGGAGCTTGCTCATCAGCGTAATGAAAGTGTTGGCTTTATTTTTCAAAGCTTTAACTTATTACCACGAGCATCCGCCCTTGAAAATGTTATGCAGCCCTTAGTGTATCGATTTATTTCTGCCAAAGAGCGAAAGCAACAAGCGCTCGAATCATTACAACGGGTTGGTCTTGGCGATAAGGTAAATCACCTTTCGAGCCAGCTTTCTGGTGGCCAACGTCAACGTGTCGCTATAGCTCGCGCACTGGTTACTAAGCCCCACATTCTACTTGGTGATGAGCCTACCGGTAACTTAGATAGTAAAACCACCACTGAAATCATGGCGCTGTTTGATGAACTTCATAACGAAGGGCACACCATCATTTTGGTTACTCATGAACAAGATATTGCTGATCACTGCCAACGTGTTATTCGCTTAGTTGATGGCAAGGTTGTTAGTGATACCCGTAAAGGCGAAGGAACAAGACAACATGTTTAAATCTGCTATCGCTGTAATGGAAGGTACAAAAGCCGCACTGATGGCAATTAAAGCCAATGCGATGCGCAGTGCCCTTACCTGCTTAGGCATTATTATTGGTGTTGCAGCGGTTGTGACCGTGGTGGCAGTGATGCAAGGGTTTACCAAGCAAATTAATGATCAGCTTGCTGATATGTCTCCCGATGTCACCAATATAAAACCTTACACTAGCGTAGAAAAAGAAATGGTAGGTCAACAAGCAAAGTTAACCTACAGCGACTTTTTAACTCTAAAAGCCCGAGTGAAAGAAGCCGAAACCTTTACTGCGCTAATGTTTACTTGGCGCTTTTCTGGTGCAGCAGAGTATGGCAATAAAAGTCATGCTTCACGGGTAATGGGCACCGAGCAAGACTACCAAAAAGCTTATCGCACCTACCCAGAACTCGGGCGGTTTATTCGCGCAGAAGATGATGAAAAACGCCGTCGAGTGGCGTTTATTGGCCCTTCAATTATCGAAAAGCTTAACCTGCCTGAAAACCCTGTAGGTGAATATATCAAACTCGGTGGTGAGTGGTTTCGCATTATTGGCGTTGCTGAAAAACAAGGTAGTTTATTAGGTTTTGACCAAGACGATTACATTAATATTCCAATAAGTACCATGAGTGCGCTAGAAGGCGGCAGTGTTGATACCAATGTACAAATGATGTTTCGGTTGAAAGACGATGCTAACGAAGCGCAAGTATTGGGTAAAATTCGCCGTATCTTACGTCAATTACATAAACTGAAAGACGGTGAAGATGACGACTTTGAATTTGAAACCGCCGAAAAAGCCCGTGCTAATATCGATAAATTTACCGGAAGTGCTACCGCAATTACCGCGGGGATAGTGGGTATCAGCCTGGTAGTTGGTGGTATTGGAGTGATGAATATCATGCTGGTTTCGGTAACAGAACGTACGCGTGTGATCGGCACCTTGAAAGCATTAGGGGCAACACCTGGCTTTATTATGCTGCAATTTTTAGTTGAAGCGGTGGTGCTATCACTGTTTGGTGGTTTAATTGGTTTAGCGATTGGTTATGGTGCTGCGGCACTGATTTCGTTATCAGTGCCGAGCATGCCAGATGCCTACATACCGGGTTGGGCGATTATGCTGTCATTTGGCTTTACTTCATTGATTGGTATTGTGTTTGGCTTAGCGCCCGCTATTAAAGCGGCACGCTTAAACCCAATTGATGCGCTGCGTTATGAATAACTAGTCTGGCTTATAAGGTACTTGAGCGCAGCTTATTTCAACTGTTTTCGGGTACCAAATAGGCCCAACTTGGTTTACTGCAACTTCAGCTAAGCCATTGGTGAACGACTTATAAGTGTGAACGGTTTGCCATTCGGAATCAGGACACTCCTCAGATAAGTCGACAGGCTTTGAACCTTCGTAAAGCGCTGCGGCAAAGTTATGATGCCATTGCTCTGTTGCAGGCGCTTTATTGGCTTGTGCAGCACTGCCATTATCAAAGTAGATATTTGTGCAACCACTTAAGGTTGCTACTAACACAGTTGTTACTAGTAGGCTTTTCATAGTTGTTGCTCCTGTGCTTGTTGCTCACACCATACTTTTACTGTGTGAGGAGCATAAATTCCGAGTGTAACAAGTCCTAATGCGCCATCAGCGAATGTTTGTTGCGATTGCATTTGGGCAACTTTTTTATCTTGGCAAATAGCCTTTACATCAACGCGCTCTTCACCAACAAGGCCCCACAAAAAGAATGGGCGGCTATCTTGGTAATCAGCTTTAGTGGCTAATTTATTGGTTGTTTTTTCTGGCACTATGGTGACTGATGAACACGCTGTCACCGATAAGGCAAGCAGCATACAGGCCATTTGTTTCATAAGTAGTTCCTTTGTCTGAGTTGTTAAGCTCAGTAAGTATAAGAATATGAGTACACATTTTGGGTAAGAAAGCGTATAAAAATTGTAGGAAATACTACAGTTTCTAACATTTAGCCTTTGAACTAAACTGAGGCTATCGACGACTAACTCTCAAGGAAAGTAACTAAAGGTCATTATGACGGCATATCTGCGTATATTTTTATTACTTGTGTGCTTGAGTGTGCTGTCTTGGTATAGCTTTTCAAGCGATCCTAGCTCTGATGAGCAACAAGGTATAACCAAAACCGCTGTGAACCTTGCTAATTGCCAACAGCAATTAGCGCAAAGCCGCATGCAAACTTACGCTGAACATTATATTTTGCCCTATCAGTTCAAGTTATTGAGTTGGAATATCTACAAAGCACAAATAGATGGCTTACTCACAGATTTACAAAACCTAAATGCCGATGCTGATATTGTGTTACTACAAGAAGCTATCGAAGAACCTGCACTTACAAAGCTAAAACCTTACTGGCGCTTTGCTAAAGGGTATAAGAGCGGTAGCGTGCAATCAGGGGTTATGACACTCAGCCGCTGGCCAGCTACTGTACATTGTACACTCACCCATAAAGAGCCTTGGCTACGTAGCCCAAAAGCCACCAATATTGTGGAGTATGCGCTGCCTGAACAACAGTTATTACTCAGTATTAACCTACATGCCATTAACTTTACGATTGGCGTTAGTGACTTTAAGCAACAGCTCAACGATGCCGCCGCTATTATGCGAACGCATAAGGGCCCAATCGTATTTGCCGGTGATCTCAATACCTGGAGTGATGAGCGCCAAGCCTTATTACAGCAAACATTGACCCAGCTAGGTTTGCACGAAGCTATTTATTTAGATGATAAGCGCACCAAAGCATTTGGATTAGCACTTGACCAAGTATGGGTGCGTGGTGTCAAAATAGAAACTACCGTTGTACCTGAGTTTGCAAGCTCAGATCATAACCCAATAATTGCAACCTTGACGATAGAGCATCAAACGCTATGAGATTATGTATGAGAAGATATTGGTTTATCGCGTTAATATTATTGAGCATTAGCCAATTCAGTGATGCAGCCACCCCAGAACAAGAGATAAATCACCTCATTGATTTTGTCGCTAAGAGCGATGCCGTATTTATTCGCAATGGTACAGAGCACTCAAGCCAAGATGCTGCCGAACACCTTGCTATGAAGTATCGAAAAGCAACCCGCTATGCAAAAACTGCCGAAAAGTTTATCGAGAATCTGGCGAGTAAAAGCTCATGGAGCGGTAAGCCCTATAAAGTAAGACTCAGCAATGGGTCGTTACTCAATGCAAAAGATTGGTTGAGCAATGAATTAAAAGAGTACCGCCGAAACCAACATATTCATAATTAAAATCATCAACACACAAGAAGCGAAAAGCCATGCAAGAACACAAAAATCAGCCACTCAATGACTTTATTGAGTACCCTCATGACGAGATGCTTAAACGCGCCGAAGAGTTTTTAGCCGTGAGTCAGCGTCGCCACAGTATTCGCAGCTTTAGCGACCGCCCAGTGCCAAAAGAAATAATCGAAACCTGTATTAGAGCGGCTGGCACTGCACCAAGTGGTGCCAATCATCAACCTTGGCACTTTGTAGCAATACACAGCAGCAATGTGAAAAAACAAATTCGTGAAGCCGCTGAAAAACTAGAGCGCTCATTTTATGAAGGTCGCGCGGGTGAAGAATGGTTAGATGCCTTAAAACCACTTGGCACCGATGCCAGTAAGCCCTACCTTGAGCATGCACCTTGGCTAATTGCCGTGTTTAGTCAAAAGAAAGGCGGTATTTCTGCCGATGACAAAAATACCAATTACTATGTTCATGAATCTGTTGGCCTAGCAACCGGCTTTTTAATTCAAGCACTACACAGAGCTGGTCTTGCCACCCTCACGCATACACCAAAGCCAATGAGCTTTTTAACCGAAATTTGTGGCCGTGATAAAGATAATGAGCGCCCTTACATGCTGCTAATTGCAGGCTACCCAGGCACAGATGCAACCATCCCTGAGCATGCCTTAGTGAAAAAGTCGCTGGACGAAATAGCGACCTTTATTTAGTTTTAAAATCAACAGCCAGCACATCACCCGGGTTTAAACCTGAAACGATGTGCTGC
This sequence comes from Pseudoalteromonas sp. UCD-33C, assembly GCF_001306895.1. Taxonomy (NCBI): domain Bacteria; kingdom Pseudomonadati; phylum Pseudomonadota; class Gammaproteobacteria; order Alteromonadales; family Pseudoalteromonadaceae; genus Pseudoalteromonas; species Pseudoalteromonas sp. UCD-33C. The sequence continues at coordinate 22,572 of NZ_LJTB01000006.1, forward strand.
TTACCATCGAGCATTTCACCAAGGCGCACATAGCGACGCACTATCTGATTATTTTCAAGTAAATAGACCATACTCAATTGGCCATATTGGTGCACCCAGCTTGACTCAATCAACACCCCTTTTTCAGTGGCGAGCGGTAATTGTAATTGTGCATAAAGCCCAGGCATTAATCCAGTTTGCGCATCTGTTTCTAAACGGATTTCCATACTACGCGCAGCACTATCAGCAACGGGTACAATTTCTGTCACTGTGGCAGGCATTGACGTAGATAAAGCAGGTAATTTAACCGTTAGAGTTTGCCCAACATTCAACTTAATTGCTTGTTGTTCTCTGACATTAAATGCTAATTGCAATTGTTGTGGGTTATACAGTGCGAGTAATGGCGTGCCAGGCGTTGCGGTATCGCCAGGCTCTGCAAAACGCTCAACCACAACACCTGAAATCGGCGCTTTAATTTGCGTAAAACTCAGTGCAACTTGCGCTTGTGTTTGCTGCTGCTTAGCAATCGCTAGGTTCGCAGTTAAGTTATCGAACCTTGCTTTTGCATCGTCGTATTCGCTAACAGATACCAAGCCTTGCTTGTATAAGTCGTTAATACGCTTTAGTTGTTTCTCCGCTTGAGTCAGCGAGGCATTAATTGCATTTATTTGTGCTTCGCTTTGAGCAAGCCCAGCTTTAAAGTCATCTTGCTGCAAGGTAATTAGCACGTCACCTTGTTTTACAGTATCGCCAGCGCGTACATTTAAACGCTCAACTTGTGCCATTACACGAGAAGAGATTTGCGTATTTTGTTTTGCAATCACGGTGCCCGGTACAACTTCATCACGAGCAATATTTGCCAGTGTCACTGTCACTAACTGGCCAGTGTAATCATTTGCCGATGGGTTTTTCATGCCTGCAGCTTGCTTATCAGAAAAACTGCCTGCCATGTAAAGTACCGCCACAATGATCACAGATAACGCGATGATTGAACCAATAAGTTTTGATTTACCCTGCATGAGCTTGTTCCTCTTTGGCTGCATCCTTTGCAAACACTAAATAATAAACCAGCGGCACAACAAATAATGAGAACAATGTTGATGCCACAATACCAAAAATAATTGCGATCGCTAGACCGCTAAATACCGGATCTAGGGTGATCACCAAGTTACCTAATAAGGTGGTTCCCGCAGTCAGTAATACAGGGCGCATACGCACGGTGCCTGCGGCGATTAAAGCCTGTTTAATTGCCATACCTTGGCCGCGAGCTTGATTAATAAACTCAACTAAAATAAGTGAGTTACGAACCACAATACCGGCAAGTGCAATCATGCCTATCATGGCTGTTGCGGTGAATAGCACCGGCTCTGGAGCACCAGCAATGCTGCGCTCTCCAAATTGATTTAAAAGCCAAAAACCCGGCATGATCCCTATTACGGTTAATGGAATAGCCGACATGATGATCAGTGACAAACTGGCAGAGTTTGTTTGAATGCGTAGGATGATAAAAATTGCTGTTAGCGCAAACGCAAAGGCAATCCCCATATCTCTGAATACATCGATGGTAATTCGCCATTCACCTTCACCACTAAAGGTCACGTCAGTGCCAGCTGGTAATTGCCAAGCTTGGCCACCACCATTATTGAAAAAGTGCCTACTTTGCCAATCTGTTTGGCTAAATTCGTCAGCGCTGATGCCTAAGTCGGCATTAACGTCAGCAATAATTTCAGCGGGTGTACGACCATTTAGCTCAGCCATAACATATACAACATTACGCTGATCTTTACGCATAATTGGCTTGGCAACCTCTTGATGCTGAAATTCACCTAACTCAGATAGCGCCACCAGCGGCCGCGGTGCACTTTGCAGCCCAAATTCGTCACTGGTTTTTGCAAGCTCCCTATCACCACGAACTTGTAATGCCAGCAATTGAGCAAATTGGTTACGGTCTTGATATGGTAGTTGCAGTTTTATATCGACAGGATCTGTTTCGCCGCTAACATATAACACCCCAACATTTTGCCCATGCGAGGCAATGGCTAAGGTCTGGGCAATATCTTGCGTAGACACCGCCGACAATGACGCTTTACTTTTATCAGTAACAAAACGTTGTAACGGCGCATTGGCAGCAATACTGGTATCAACCTCAACCACATGCTGCTCTTGCTTTAATCTTGCAGCAACAGCAAGGGCTGCTTGATAGTGAGTGTCTGTATCAACAAATGGCTCACTGTAAACTTCAGCCACTAAGGTACTTAAAACCGGCGGACCCGGTGGCACTTCAACCACTTTAATAACAATGCCATCGGTTGCCAGTGGCGTTAATGCCGCTCGCAAGCGCATGACCACGCCATGAGATTGATGATCACGCTCAGTTTTATCGAGCAGTAATACTCTGAGCTCAGCTAAATTAGCAGCTTCACGTCGATAATAGCCACGCACCATACCATTAAAGTCCATGCTTGATGGCTGACCAACGTAGGCTGCCGCCTCGCTTACTTCATTTAATTGCCAAGTGATGGTTTGTACTTGTCGAGTGAAAGCGGCGGTTTGCTCAAGGCTCGTGCCTTCTGGCATATCAATTAAAACTTGCAACTCGTTTTTATTATCAAACGGTAATAGCTTTAGAGGCACTGCACGCATTACGGGTAACATGGCACTGGCGATAAACAAAGCTAATGTGGTCCATAAAACGAGTTTGGCGCGGCCTTTAGACTCAAGTAATGGCGATAACATGCGCTCGTATAAGCTATGGGGATTAGCTTCTAGTTGCATGCTGTCATCGACTGGCGCTTTTAGTAATTTCATGGCCAACCATGGCGTGACAAAAAATGCCACTATAGTCGAAACCATCACACTAACCGGTACATTAAATGCCATCGGTGCCATATACGGCCCCATCATGCCGGTGATAAATGCAAGTGGGATAAATGCCACCATAATGGTCAATGTAGACATAAACAGCGCCACACGAATTTCGCTCATGGCATCAACTATGCGTTGTTTTTTATCGCCTTTTTTTGTTAAAAAGCGACTTATGTTGTCTATCCCAGTAATGGGATCATCAACCAATAGACCTAAAGAAAGTATTAATGCAAACAGCGTGACTCGGTTAATCGTATAGCCAAAGGCAAAATCAAGTGTCAGGGTGATGCCGTAGCAAATAGGTACCGCTAGCCCCACAACAATCGCTGGTCGCCAACCTAAAAATACGCCAACAAAAATAACCACGGTAAATACCGCAAACACTAAGCTCGAGGTAAGGTTATTTACTTTTTCGTTCGCTGTTTGGCCATAGTCACGCAGTACGGTGTAGCCCACTTCATCTGGTAGTAGATTAGCCGATAAACTGTCCATCATGCTGTGCACTTCGTTGGCTACAGCTACCGCATTGGTACCTGCTTGCTTAGCGACACTAATGGTCACTAAAGGAAATTGTTGTTGGTTATCTGAATGAGCCAACCATTGATAACTTTGTGCTTCGCTTGGACCATCACTCACCTGGGCCACATCGCTTAGATAAACACTCTTACCGTTTACCACGTTGACAACAAGACGTTCAATCGCAGATTGAGAGCGTAAAACATCACCCACTTGTAAGGCAATTTGCTGCTTACCCTCAACAACACTGCCCACATTCACTAATTGGTTAGATACGCTAAGCGCATAATACACATCGGTTAGGGTTGTTTGATGTGCAGCAAGAGCACTTGCATCAAGGTTAATCGTTAATTGACGAGTTCTACCTGCAATCACTTTCACTTCGCTGGTATTTTCGATGCGCTGTAAACTGTTAGCGATTTCGTTAGCAAAGCGGGTAAGTTGATAATCATCGTAAAGTTTTGGATCTTTACTAAATAAGCCCAGCATCACAATGGGTACATCGTTCACTTCAACCGGACGTATTTGCCATGAGCTGATCACTGACGCCATCGTGTGTTGATAGCTATAGAGTTTAGCGTAAGTGTCGAGGATGGCTTGCTCACGATCGTGACCGACTTCAAAGCGAAGAGTAACAACAGTAGCATTACTTTGTGTAGTCGAGTAAATATGCTCGACGCCCGTTAACTGCGCCAATAACTTTTCCAATGGTTCAGTTACCAGCCTTGCTACTTCTGGCGCTTCAACGTTTGGCGCTGCCACATATATATCAAGCATCGGAACCACAATTTGCGGCTCTTCTTCACGGGGTGTTTGCTTTAATGCCATTAAACCAAGCAGCACCGACATAATAAAAATAATGACAGGGAGGCGACCGCTCAAGCTGTTTTTTACTGCATTATCGATAGCATTCATTGCTTAATTACCTTTGCAAAATAAGCCATGTAGGGTCGCTAAGATTGATACCACATTTTCATCCACCACGCGGTAATAAATAGTTTGGCTTTCGCGTCGAGTCGCAACTATCTGAGCTTTTCTCAGCGCCGCTAAGTGTTGCGATAATGCAGACTGCGCCAACGGCACAGCTTCGTTTAATTCGCTCACGCTCATTTCACCATCTTGGAGCGAACATAAGATCATCAAACGATTTTTATTCGCCAATATCTTTAGCATTTGCTCTGCTTGTTCCACATTGTCGGCCATAGCCGCAAAATCGATGTTCATAATCACACTACTCTATATTCTTAAAATACCGCTAAAGTATAGATTGATATATTAGAAAAGTCTAATATTAGAATTTACTAATGTAGAGTTATCTAATATATTAAATACATCACTCTGTTATCGAGGTCTTATTATGAAACTAAATGACGCGCTTCGCCTAATTGCTGGTGTAATGATCTGTATTTCATTGTTGCTACAACAGTTTCACAGTCCGCTGTGGATTTGGTTTACGGTATTTATTGCTCTAAACTTAATTCAATCGGCATTCACTAAGTGGTGCCCAATGATCACCATTTTACGCAAACTTGGCATGGAGGATTAGTATGCTGACCCCAATTCCTGACTTAATGAAAATTATTGCCCCAAACCAGCGCCGCATTAGCGCTGACCAAGCAAAACAAGAATTAAGCGAAAACCACGGTTTATTAATAGACGTACGAGAACCTGCTGAGCACGCAACTAAAGCAGCAACAGGTGCAATTAATATCCCGCGTGGTGTACTTGAAATGAAATTAATGGAAATTGAAAAAGATCCTGCAAGACCCATTTACTTACACTGTGCAAGTAGTGCCCGCGCCACACTAAGTGCCGAAGCACTGACTCGTGTTGGCTACGAAAATGTCACTGTAATCACCTGTAATGCAGAGCAAATCTGTCAGGTTTTTTAACGCTTTTCATCTAATAGCGTAACTAACATTTGTTCAATGTTTTTTACGCTATAAGTAAGTGAGCGCAGCAGTTCTAACTGAGTATCTTCAGGTTGATGTTCAACCTTAGCACTGCTGCTTTGAGTCATTTCATCTTTTTGTTTCAAGATTGCTTCGCGAAACTTCTCAGCATCAACCACTCCGAGCAATGATACCAATGCACCTTGTCCTGATTGACCTGCCGTTTCAAAACTCAGTCGATAAAGGCCAAATTGACGCATTAAAGGACCTTGGCTAAGTGCCACATCGGTTATTTTTTCAAGTGGGATCGATTTTTCTTCTTTAAAGAAGACACCGCGTTTTACCACTAACTTACGCGTTAACAACGTGGCTGACATCGCCGCTAAAATACGCCCTGCCACCAGCCAGATTATTAACGCAACTATGGGAATGAAAGGGATCCCTACCATACTAATCACACAGGTAAAAATACCCAGTAATAACCAATATTGTTTTACTTTTGGATCAAAGCTAGCACTCGTTAAACTGGTTTCTGTCATCATAGGCTCCTTGATAGAGAGTTATGACAATATACAAACTTTTCATTAAATACAAAAAAAGCCGAGCAAAAGCCCGGCTTAAGGGTACTGCAGGGAAAGCTATTCCACTGCTTCAACCGTCACTGTTAGTTTACTCAGATCAGGTCCTTGCACTGTAAAACGATAATCGCCAGCAGCTGCAATACTCAAGGTGATATCACCCCCAACGGCTTCTAATAAGGTCGCTTCACCAATAATAGCGATGGGTGAATCACCACTACCGCCATAATTTATGGTGTTCCAGTCACTTGAAGCGACTTTGAATCCATATTCTCCCACTTCAAGTGCCAGTGTCGTACTATATAAAGCATCGCCAGTATAAATTAACGGATCCACTGGATCCCAATTATTCATGCTGCCTCGCAAATAGACTTGAGTGTCACCAAACATTTCTGCATTAAATACGGTCATGAGTGGCTCTTCAAGGTTACTAGCATCAAACACAAACTGATATTGACCATCGCTGGCAATATCAATGGTCATGTTTGAACCTTTTACTGCGAGTAATTTTTCTGTACCTACAGTTACTGCTGCGCTACTTTCACCTGAGCCATAATCGACGGTATTCCAATCACTTGAAGCAAACTTAAAGCTATAACTACCTGTAGTTAATTGTTTAGTGAAAGTATAAACACCTTTGCCTTGGTACATTAATTCATCACTGGTATCCCAACTATTGAAGTCACCGCGCACATAAATTGGCGTGCCAACAAATGGCTCTTCGTTGTAGACGTTAAGCACTGGGTTATCGGTGTCTGTGGCATCGAATGAGAACACATAAACAGCATCCATTGCCGCCGTAAAGGTCATATTGGCACCACTGCGTGTCAATGGCTCATCTTCACCTTCGATCACCTCAGCAACATCGGCAGAAAGCGCACCAAAATCAACAGTAGACCAATCTTCAGAAGCCACTTTAAATTCATAGCTACCTGCTGTTAGAGGAATCGCAATTTTGTACTCGCCATTACCCACATATTCAAAGCTATTTGCCGTACCCCAGTCATTTAACGAGCCACGAACATAAACTGTTGTGCTACCAAATGGCACAATATCTGGCGCACCCACAGTCGCATCGGCACTTAAGCCTTCACCTTGTGCATCACCTTGTGGTTTCACAAACACAGCTACAGTATAAGGCGGAACATTAAAGGTACCTTCGCCTTCACCAGCCATAAAACTTGCTGCTGACATACTTGAGTCAACACTCGCTTTTAAAACAGGGTGAAGCTCAAAACCCGCAGCCGTTGATACTGTATGCGATAAGCTTTGCTCCGTACCGTTCATCACCACGACAATGGCATCGTATTGGCTATCTAGGTCAGTCAAACCAATACCATCATCGATACTCATCACGACTAAGCCTTGCTGTTGACGCTTACCAATATTGTGGAAGCCAACGCGGTCTAAAATGTCTTGCTCTGTGGTTAAACTAAATAGTGGGCTGGCACTACGAATTGCTAAGAATTCAGTAAATACATTACTTGCGTACTCAATATCGCTTGCCATCGCTTGTGCGTTAGGATTTGCTGAAATAGGTGCAATTTCGCCCCACTTCGCTTGGTTATCTTGCGCAGGAGGTAGGCCTACATTCCAGTTATTGGTATCCATACTGAAATCAACAAAGTTGAACCAATCACCAGAATCATAGCTGTTACGATCCATTGATTTAGAACGCAGCATATCAGCACCCATTTGCATAAATGGAATACCTTGGCTCATCAGCGGCATAGCTAAAGCCATATTGTGAACACGCACACGCTCTTCAATACTTAAGTTAGTACCATGCTTATATTGCAGCTGATCCCATAGTGTTTCGTTATCATGCTTAGAGACATAGTTAATGCTATCAGCTGGGTCAAGGGCATAAGCTGCTGGCTGACCACCCCAACTAAAGCTGCTGCCTTTTGCTGAATTACCTTTGAAGTCTTTAAGAATGTAGTTTTGTAAGTTACCTGCCAGTGATAAACGCAACGTATCTTGCTCAGATAAATTGCCATCTGTGGCATTATTGCTAAAGAATGCACCACCACGAATTGCTTCACGAATACGGTCATTAAAGGTACCTACTTCTGTGCCAGCCATATCCATTTGTTTAGCTTGCACAAATAAACGGTTATCTGCGACTTCATCAAAGTTCCATCCTTCACCGTAGAAGTAGGTATCAGGATCAACTGCTTGCACTGCATTAAGCGCTGCCATAATTGAGGCTTTTGGCATATGCCCCATCACATCAAAGCGGAAGCTATCGTAACCAAAGTCGCGGGCTAATATCATCATAGAGTCAGTAACGAACTTATCCATCATGACATGTTCAGTAGCGGTATTTTCACAGCAGGTTGAACGCTCGATATCACCAGAGGTTTCGTTGTATCTGTGGTAATAACCCGGAACGAGTTTATCGAACACTGATTTATCCCAAACACCTGATGAGGTCGTATGGTTGTAAACAACATCAAGCACGACACGTAAACCTATTTCTTGTAAAGACTGGATCATCGCACGCGTCTCTTTGACTCGTGCAATACCTTCAGGCGATGAAGCGTAAGAGCCTTCAGGTGCAATAAAATGATGCGGATCATAACCCCAGTTAAAGCTATCAACACCACGCATTGCATTAGCAAGTGCTTGAGCATCATCAGAGCCTGGTAGATATGACGCCATTAAATCAACTATCAATGCACTCTTATCTTCGGTTTTACATGCATCGGCATCATCGTCAATGCGGCTACATAAATCACCTAAGGTTGCAGTAATATCAACACGCTGACTGGCATCTTCATCAATGGTGCCAATATCTGTCAGTGGTAGTAAATGGAAATGAGTTAAGCCATTATCTGCCAGCTTTTTGAGGTGTTGCATTGGTGCGCTATCAAGCTCAGTAAACGCAAGATACTTACCACGGTTTGCTTCACTGACGGTTTCATCCCGTACACTAAAATCACGCACATGACCTTCGTAAATGACCGCTTGCTCAGGGTAATCAACCGTTGGCACCATACGCTCATCCCAGCCAGTTGGTTTAGTATCTTCATCATCAAGGTTGATCAGTTGGCTATATAGACCATTGGTTGAAACGTTTAATGAATAAGGATCTGTGCTCCATAAGCTTTCAATTTGCTTAGTCGCAGGATGATAAACATCAAATATAAAGCGGTAGTAATGGCGATCGTGACTTATATCGACATTGCTAGACCAAATACCCGTTGTGCTATCAAAGGTCATAGCAAGTTGTTCAAGCTCTGTTTTATCAGCATCATACAGCGCTAATTTCATATTGCTTGCAGTCGGCGCCCATACCGACACATCAATGCCATTATTGGCGTAATGCACACCTAGTTGTGCTTCATTAGCATCACTTTCGCCACTAGTGTATAAGTCATCGAGGGCTTTAGCGGCTTGCACATAAGTGGCTTCTGTTAGCTTGCCATCAGCATCATAGCCTGCCACAACCAGTTGTTGTTTAATAAGCTCTTTTGCAGCGGCTGCATCCCAGTTACCTTGGTATGCATTCCATCCAGCAAGGTGCGGCACTTTAGCGATTTGTTCATCGCTTAAAGATGTCGATGTAAGCTCAACCACTTGACCATTTAACTCACCGGTATCTTCATCGACAGCTAAATCAGCACTGTTTGATGAGTGTAATTTAATAATGCTTGTCAGCTCATTACTTGGCTGGTAAATCACAGTAGACAAATCAATCCAATGCGCTGAAGCACCAGAAATACTCACCGGGCGCTCACCTAAGCTAACTATTGGATATTCAAATACTGATGGTTCACCATGAATAGTAAAGTTCATTCGTTGGAACTTTTCATCGTCCTGCATCAATGGCATTTTTAAATCAACATCACCAAACGCTTTGCCAGACCCTTCGGTACCAATATGCACGATGAAGTTAGCACACTCGTTGTAACCTTCTTTTAGTTTTACAATCCAGTACGCGCCATAGTTAGGATCAATACCATCGTATTCATGCCCATTGGCCCAATCAGTGGCATCAAACGGCGCTGCGTACGCATCACAGTCATCGTTATTCCATGAGTGTAATCGATAACCTTCGTAGGCATCATCACTGGTGCGGTTATAGAATAAGATGGCTTCGTCATCTGCAGGGAAAACCACAGGATCAGGCAAAGTGGGATCAGCGCCTACCACGCAGCTTTCATTATTCTCATCGGGTACCGTTGGTGCCGGACAACTAATCGGTGGTGGATCAACACACTCAGTCCCCGCTTCATTGGGAACTTGCGGGACACTACAGGTCAATAAAACTTGCCCAGAATCTATATCGTTACTAGCGCCACCACCACATGCAGTTAGCAATACCATGCTACATGCAATCAGTAAGCGGCTAAAATTAGCTATTATTTTCATATTATTATCTCCAACTTACTGATCAATGGTTATAGGTAAAACCTAGATAAAACTGACGACCAAAAAATTGCGTGGTGCCTGTTTTACTGGTTGTTCCAAAGTAGCTTTGTGTTGGTTCATCGGTTAAGTTATTCACTTGTAATAACATGCCGAATGAATCTGTGAACTGATACGACGTTTGGAAATCGACAACCGTTTCTGCATCAAAATTCACCACTTGCTCATTGACAGCAACTTGCTCTGAAACGAAATCATCGCGATAACGCACATTCAAACGTGTTTCAAAGTTTTCATAGCTGTAAAAAAGTGTGCCGTTAAAGACATTGTTTGAAAGGCCAGGCAAGTCTTGCGACACAGAATCACCACCTAAATCGGTAATAGATTGCACCTCACTCTCGGTATACGAGTAACTGGCGTTAATACCTAAACCTTCAAACGGCGAGGGTAAGAAAGAGAAAACTTGCGTATAGGCAAGCTCAATACCACGAATATAACCGCCTTTGGCATTGTTAACCGCAGTTGTGTACACCCCATTCGTGGTTTCGATTTGCTCACCGCTGACAGGGTCAACAATGTATTCTGGTACGTTAAAACCATTACCTTTAAAGTCAAAGTTCTCTATGGCTACCGTATCTATGAATGAGTCGATATTCTTATAAAACGCAGCAACAACCAGTGCACCATCGGTGTCTTCAAAGTATTGCTCGTACGAGATATCGTATTGATCAGCATAGAAAGGTTTTAAGAATGGGTTATTAGTACTTGAACCGTTAATTTCGCCGTCATTGTTAACCGATGCACTGGCATCACCCGCTAAACGGTTAATCGGAGCGCGCGCCATCACTTTTGCCGCAGCAAAACGAATTTGTGTCGCGTCACTCACTTTAAAGTTCAGATTTAATGAAGGCAGGTAGTCTGTGTATTTAATGCCTAACACGCTTGGCGCATAAAGGTCGTTAACAATGCCATTGTCATCAACAATATATTGCGCTCCTAGCTGCGGATCGCCACCGACGTTTTCGAGTACCGTCGCTGACTGATCGGTATCTACTCGGCGAATACCAATATTACCTGTAACGGGTAGAGTGCCAATTTCAGTATCAATGTTAAGCATAAGATAGGCTGACACTACTTCTTCATACACTGAGCCACTTTGTAACATGGTCCATGAGTAGTTAGTGGTATAGCCTTGCGCATTTGGCTCACCATCACCATCTAAATCCACAACACCATCGGCGTTACCCCAGGTCTGTACTGGCTGCGGAGTTCCATCAGGAAACCATGCGTTGAGTGCTTTATCTAAATCGATCGCTAAATATGATGGGAAATAACTAAACTCACCTTGCCAATCGACTACTGTAGTCATGTCATCAGTAAGACGAAGCGGTGGTTGAGTCGAGGAGAATGCACCATCGTTACCGTATTCAAATACAGAGCGATTATTGCTGTACTCACGGTCTGAATAACGAGCGCCAAATTCAATTGAGCTAAACCAGTTATTCTCTAACTCATACTTAAAATCGAGTCGAAATGCTTTTACTTCATCTTCATTTTCATACGGGTAAATACCGTATTTACTGACCATAACTCGGTCAATATCGCTAAATGCGTCGGCTTGGTTAAAACCTACATCAGGCAAGTTTAAGCCGTTCAATTGATAGTTAAGCGATACATTGGTATCGAACACAGGGTTCTCAACGGTGGCATCTTCTGCTACCAATGCCCACAGTAAACCATTGCGGAAATTACTTTTCGCACGTGATAGCGACACGTCAGCATTGACGTTTAAACGCTCAGTAACTTGCCAATCGGCATTAATGCCATAGCTGTCTACTTCATCAAAGTCTTGGTTATCATCATTAACGATTTCAACACGGGTAAAGCTATTTGATGTGCGGTTAATTGCACCACCAATCACCGCATTACCGTCAAGCACAGGGTTAGCATACACCGCAGACGGACCACCAAACTTAACCCGAAAACCACGGGCAAATGATTCGCTATCAAAACGTGATAAAAACGCATCACCTTTTAGTTTAAAGTTATCGGTTGGCACCCATTCAATTGAGGTTAAATAACCATTACGGGTTTCTTCACCACCTAAGTGCTGAAGCTCAAACCCTTCACTGATGTATTCATTAGCAGGGTTATCTGCAGGGCCATCGGTATCATTTGCTAGCCCATCAACATCTTTATTACCGTTATATGCTAAACCGATAAACTGAGTCGCCACACTTGGTTGGAATAAGCGCGCGTAACCCACTGCGACACCTAGCGTATCGTCAAGAAACTTGCCTTGGTAAGAAAAGCTAATACGGTCGCCATACTCCGTGGCATCAAATACCTCTGAAGCACGGTCGTTATACATACCACGCACATTCGCAGTAAATTTGTGTTGCTGGTCATTATCCAATGGGCTGGCTGTTTGTAGCTCTACCGTACCTGCTACGCCCCCTTCAATAAGTGAGGCCTTAGGCGACTTGTAGACCGCCGCGGAACTGATTAACTCTGACGGGTATTGGTCAAACTCAATACTGCGACTACCACTAGTAGATACTTGCTCTCGACCATTTAATGTCGAAAAAACAAATCCACCAGATAAACCGCGTATGTTGATTTCGGCAGCTTGGCCACCGGTACGTACCGCCGAGATCCCCGGTAGACGTGTTAATGCATCAGCCATAGACACATCAGGTAATGCCCCTAAGTCATCAGCTGATAGTTGCTCAGAGACAGTGTCGCTAAAGCGTTTTTGATTTAATGATTGAATTAAGCTGCGACTAAAGCCGCGCACTTCGATTACTTCTAGCTCAGGATCGATTTCCTTTGCTGATGTGCGTTCTTCTTCCGTCGCCGCTATTGCACTATTTGCTGCCACTAAAGCCAGCATAAGCGCACTTAGCTTGAATTTCCCCATTGGATTTCCACCCTGTTGTCGTTGGAGGTGTTGTATTTGTGGTTATTGTTGTTGTCAAAAAACAACCAATAAAGTGTAACCAAAAGGTAAATATTGTGTGATGAATACGTATGCAATAGGAGGTTGCTGGGGAGAGCAGCGATCACAACCCTTTTTTATTAGTGATGTAATCGCAATATAGAGGGATTTATAGGGTAATAACAACACGAACAGCTAAGGCAATAAAGATCACCCCTAGCAATTTTTCGAGCCATGGATTTGTCTTGGTGAAACCAAAACGCTTTTTTGATATTTCGGTTAACAGTGCAACAAGTAGATACCAGCCTGTATCAAGCACAAATACCGTTAAACACATGATTAAACCAACTTGCAAAGTCAGGTTCTCAGGGTCAATAAATTGCGAAAACAGTGCTAAAAAGAATACCGCAAGTTTTGGGTTTAAAAAGGCAATAGCAAAGCCATCTTGCAGCGCGCTGCGAGGGCTAGGCTTAGTCTGCTCAACATTCAGTGTTTGCGAGCTGGATTTAGCTAACAGAATACGAATACCCAAATATGCGAGATAGGCTGCACCACCATAGACCAGCACTTGATAAAGCGTTGGTAACTGAGTCATCAGCGCACCTAAACCTAGTAACGAGGCACATGCATAAAAGCCAACCCCAATACCGTGGCTCAACGCCGCTAACATGCCGTTCTTCATACCGCCATGTAAGCTGTGTTTTAAAACCACAGCTAAACTCGGCCCCGGCGACATTGCCCCCATCACGCAAATTAAAACTAAACTCAACCACTCAGTTAGTGTCATTATTCGTTATTCTCAATTAGTAATAAAACGGATGTTATCTGACCATAAACCCCAGTGGCAGTGGTGATTGTTTTCACTTGCCAGCCAGCTTGACCTAATTCGAACACCCGTTGATTTAATGCATCAATATCGATACCGCCGAAAAAGCGCTTCTTTTTAAACTCAACTACTTTTTGCATGTTAGTCCATCAGTTGGTATTCAAAGTCATAATGATGAATACCCGATTCAATTCGAATTGCCATTTTACCACAGAGACCTTCAAGCTCTCCTGCGCCAGAGTCAGGCACCACTTCTAAAATCAATCGGTCAGCCCCTTTATCCATAGTGCCAAAATGTTGTAGTACAAAACTGCCTTGCTTACCCTCTAAGCTACCTACGACCTGTTCAATCGCTACATAACCTGCACTGCCCTGAGTTGCAGTCATGGCACTGAGCATTTCGCCTTGGCTTGTTGCCTCTAACGGACCTGAAAACTGTTTATCAATCGACATGCGTCCCAAATTTACGCCATCTTGCCCTGTGGCATAGCCGCCAATTGGGTTTAACTTTACGGTGAATTGACCACTGATCGTTGTAGATTCCATACTAATCCCTTAATAACTGTTGATTTTTAGAGCATTGATAACCATATCTATACCCTATTCACCAACAAGAATCTAGCATGTCTAACAATAAAGAAAAGGCCGCATTTAGTAGCCTGTTACCGATTTTAGCTTTTATAAAACCCTATAAATGGATGGTGTTTGCAGCCCTTGGCGCCTTGCTGCTTACGGCCGGTGTTAACTTGTCACTCGGACAAGGCGTTAAATTTGTTATCGACCATGGCTTTATTGCAGGCTCACAAGCTCAGCTTCAACAAGCGGTGATGGTATTGATTGGTTTAATAAGCTTATTGGCTGTAGGTACTTTTTGTCGCTTTTATTTAATGTCGTGGATTGGTGAGCGAGTCAGTAACGATATCCGTAAAGCCGTGTTTGATTGCATCGTTACATTACACCCAAGCTACTTTGAAGAAAACCGCAGCGGCGAACTGATGTCGCGACTAACCACCGATACCACCTTGTTGCAATCTATCATTGGCTCCTCTTTTTCGATGGCATTACGCAGTAGCTTAATGCTGATTGGTGGCTTGGCTATGCTACTTATCACCAACCTAAAGCTAACTCTTGTGGTTGTTGCCTGCGTACCCGTGGTACTACTGCCGATGATGATTTTTGGCCGAAAAGTGAGAAAGCTGGCAAGCTCAAGCCAAGATGCCATTGCCGATATCAGCACCTATGCTGGTGAGATCATACAAAATATTAAAGTCGTGCAAAGTTATAGTCACGAAGAGCGTGAAAAAGCCGCATTTAGCGAAGAAACCAACAAGGCGTTTCAAGTAGCGAAGAGCCGTATCAAACAGCGCTCGTTTTTGATTGCAGCGGTAATATTTCTGACCTTTAGTGCCATTAGCGTGATGCTGTGGGTCGGTGGCAGCGACGTATTAGCTGGCACCATGACTGGTGGTGAGCTAGGTGCTTTCGTGTTTTATGCGATTATGGTGGCGATGTCTGTAGCAACCGTTGCCGAAGTGTACGGTGAGTTGCAAAGAGCAGCAGGTGCAGCTGCACGATTATTAGAGCTACTCGCCGTTGAAAGCATGATAAAAAGTCCAGATACAAATCATGATGCACAACTTGAGGAAAACAAGCTTAATCACCCTGCTATCCAGTTTAATGATGTGTCTTTTCATTACCCTTCAAGGCCAGATAAAGCCGCTTTAAATGCGCTGAATTTACAAGTAAAACAGGGGCAAACTGTTGCAATCGTTGGCCCATCAGGCGCTGGTAAAACAACGTTGTTTGAATTACTACAGCGCTTTTATGACCCAAGTTCTGGGAGTATTTCGCTGGCAGGAATAAACATAAAAGCACTTTCTCTTGATTGCTTACGCCAGCAAATGGGGATGGTGGCACAAAACCCAATTTTATTTAGCTCAGACGTAATGCATAACATACGTTATGGCAACCCAAGCGCCAGCGACGAGCAAGTATATGCTGCGGCTAAATATGCCCATGCCGATGAGTTTATTAAGCAACTACCAGATGGTTACCACAGCTTTTTAGGGGAGCAAGGTGTTAGGCTCTCAGGTGGGCAAAAACAACGTATAGTACTAGCGCGCGCAATATTAAAAGACCCTGCCATTTTATTGCTTGATGAAGCAACCAGTGCACTCGACGCACAAAGTGAGTTTCATGTACAAGCTGCCCTTGAGCATTTAATGAAAGACAGAACAACACTGATTATTGCCCATCGTTTAGCCACAGTTAAACACGCCGATGTGATTGTCGTGATGGATAAAGGAGAAATTATTGCAACGGGTACGCATCAGCAATTATTTGAGACTAACCCATTGTATAAACAATTGTGCGAATTACAGTTTAATCGAGATTAAGAAGGGAAATGTCAGGTTTGAAAGGGCATATCAAACCTGACCACAAATCTAGATATAAAATCTAACCTTGTGTATTCGGTACGATCTGAATTTCTACGCGGCGGTTTAAAGCTCGGCCATTTGCTGAGTCATTGCTCGCCACAGGACGTGTTTCACCATAGCCTCGCGTGCTGATACGTGCAGACATAATCTGATGATTAACTAAGTAATCTTTTACGCTTTGCGCACGTTGTTGAGATAACGTCATATTGTAGCTATCTTTACCTGTGCTGTCGGTATGACCTTCAACGCTTAAGTAGGTTTTTTCGTATTTATTCATTACTTTAGCAATTGCGTCTAGGGTGCTATGAAAGCCAGAAGAAATATAAGATTGATCAGTTGCAAAGGTAATATTTGATGGCATCACTAGACGAATATTGTCGCCTTCACGAACCACTTCAACACCTGAACCTGCTAGCTCATCGCGAAATGCTTCTTCTTGCTTATCCATATAATCGCCAACGGCTGCACCTGCTAATGCACCAATAGCCGCACCAATGAAAATACGTTTATCGTCATGGTCACCAGTTGCTTTACCTAGTACTGCACCTGTAGCAGCACCAATCGCAGCGCCTTTACCTGTATTCGTAGTCTCACAACCTGTTAATAGAACGGCTAATACGCCCACTGTTAAAACTGATTTTGTAAAAGTCATGTATCTCTCCATGGCAATTATTCAAATTGAATTGTTAACAATTATGAATGAGCGTCTATGAACAAACTATGAAGAATGGGTTACTTATCGATTGCTACAGCAGTAACCGGAGGTAAGTTATAACTTTTGACCAATTCTGTTAAACGGCCATTGAGGACTAACGTATTGAGGCGTTCTTGAATTTTTTCGGCTAAACCCGAGCTTGCAAACTGCTTACTAAGGGCAATGTGACCATAAATAACATCTTTATAGCGATAAGGCATTTTTACGATATCTTGCGAAGGTCGCTGCAAAAACACTGAGGCATGATCAGCTGTGGTTTCAACAGCAATTACCAACTCAACGCGGCCCTTTAATAACATATCAAAAGCATTATGTTCGCTTAACGCTTCGACTTTGGTGAGTGTTTTATCGCTATCAAAACGAGGAAAGTGCGCAGCGCCTCGCATTACCGCAATACGCTTACCGACTAGGTCTTGATAATTGTTTATTTTAAGCTCGCTATCGGCTCTGGCATAAAACACAAAAGAAGATGACAGCATCATGTATGGTGGAGTAAGAAACTGCATTTTTTGCTCACGCGCTTCTGTGCGAATAAGCCCGCCCATTACATCTAGCTCATTTTGCTCGAGCATTTTTAAACAACGAGAAAACGGGCAAGCGACATACTCAAGCTTGATAGGCAAGGTACGCTGCATTTCACGCATAATATCCACTATTGCGCCACTGACTCTACCATCTTCAGAGACCATGCCATAAGGAGGCGCATGATCAACAGCCACCACAACTTTCTCAAAAGAGGTTGCAAGTGCAAAGCTGCTGCAAAGTAATAACAATAAACTGGTAATATAGCGTTTCATAGTGATACTCATAACTACGTTCACTCGTTCTCTATATTGTAGACGGCCTTGTGTCATAAAAACCACAAAAATGTCATACAATTTTGTCATAATAGAAACAATCATCCTGTAACGGCAACAGTAATGTTATTTTTCATCTTTAAACAATTCTTTTTATTAGGCTGTATGAGCTTTGGCGGTCCTGCGGCACACCTTGGTTATTTTAAGCGCCACTTTGTTGATAACTTAAAATGGCTCACTGCTGAGCGCTATGCGCAATTGATAAGCCTAAGCCAAGCATTACCAGGCCCTGGTTCAAGCCAAGTTAGCTTTGCTATGGGGGTTGAAAAAGGGGGCATATTAGGCGGCCTATGTGCTTTTATTGGTTTTACCCTGCCCTCATTTTTGATTATGTTTTTTTTGGCTCTTAGTGCTCATCAATTTGGTGATATTTACTTTGCAGTGATTGCCGGGCTTAAGCTCTTTGCTGTGGTGATTGTTGCGGATGCGACCTACAGTATGGCAATGAGCTTTTGCAAAAACCACTTACATAAGCTAATCGCGGTATTGAGCACGATTGCACTGATTGTGTTCTCACAGCTATCAAGCCAGATTCTCGTGCTGATTGCAGCTGCAGCCATAGGTTGGTTTTATCCTCAGCTTAAACTGCCAGAGAACCAAGAACATAAACCTGTGAAAATTGCTTGGTTACCGCTTTTTTTATTTACAGTCTTGTTACTGATCAGCTTTTTACCTTTAGGCGAAGGGTTTTCTTTGTTTGCCCCATTTTACCAAACTGGCGCTATGGTCTTTGGTGGCGGCCACGTTGTGTTACCCATTTTACAAGCTGGCGTGCCGAGCCTTGAAACCGAGCAGTTTTTATCTGCTTATGCCAGTGCTCAGGCCATACCTGGACCGATGTTCACAATAGCTACATACTTAGGCGCACAAGTGTCGCCGAATACACCACTTTTAGGTGCCATTGTCGCGACCATCATGATTTTCTTACCGGGCTTTTTATTGATGCTAGCCTTTATGAAAAGCTGGCTACAACTGGCTGATAAGCCTCGCTTTGCGGGCAGTATTGCAGCGCTAAATGCGGCTGTTGTGGGTTTTTTAGCTGCCGCCCTTTATTCACCTATTTGGCAATCGGCAGTGCAAAATTTGTGGCAAGTAGCTTTAGTCATTGCAGCATTTACGTGGCTAAGAATGGCAAAGCCACCTATTTGGTGGCTATTGTTAGGCTTTATTGCACTGAGCGTGCTAGCTAGTTAGTCAGTTTTAAGTTTTTTCGCGCACAGGGTTAGCAACCTTGATACTTGGTTTTAGCCCTGTTTGAGCTTCGCTTGTATTTAACTGCCCAGTAACACTTTGATATGGTCTAAGTCCAAAGATTGGCAACACAGCAAGCAGGTGATCCATGATCTCTGCTTGCAAGTGCTCGTATGAAATCCAACGCTTATCTTCACTAAAGCAGTAAAACTCAATAGGTAAGCCGTGATTCATCGGCTGTAGCTCACGCACCATTAAGGTCAAATCACGATTAATTTTCTCATGTTGCTTTAAGTAACCTTCAGCATAACGACGGAACAAGCCAAGGTTTGTCACCGGATCGGGCAAGCTTGAAACACGAATATAGTCGTTAAGTGGAATAGCAGCATCAATTTGCTCTCGAAACGCATCATCAACCAAACGAATACTATTCATATCAATGTTTAAAGAACGCTTGATACGACGACCACCCGACTCTTGCATGCCACGCCAGTTTTTAAATGACCCAGCAACCAGCATATAAGTCGGAATGGTTGTAATGGTGTTATCCCAGTTACGTACTTTTACCGTATTTAAACCAAGGTCGATAACCTCGCCATCCGCGCCATAGCTATCCACTTGGATCCAATCGCCATAAGTCACTAATCGGTTAGCTGCAATTTGAATACTGGCGACAAAGCCCAAAATGGTGTCTTTAAATACGAGTAAGGTCACCGCCGCTATCGCACCAAAGCCAGAGAGAATATAAGTTGGTGACTTTTCGAGCAAAATACTCACAATGAGAATGGCGCAAACCATAAATGTGATAAGTTTAACAACCTGTATCAAGCCCTGAATCGGAATATCGCGGGCAAAATCAAGTTGGTTATAAATGCCACCAGCAATGCTCACCACACTACTTAAAATGAAGCCACCATAAATGATCAATGCCACTTGGCCTACGGTTTTCAAAACCAACGCAGCGACATCATGAACTGGATACACATAATCAAAGGTTGCCAAATACAGTACGCAGCACAATATCCCCGCAAAACGCCGATTCAGTTTATTGAGCATTGGAGTAAGCGCACCTATGCGCTCTGGAGACAGGCGTGTAACAACCTTTTGAATACCCGGCAGCAGCAGTCGACGGGTAAACATATAAATTAATAGTAATGAGCCAACGCCAATCGCTGTAGCAGTTAATGCACTTAACAGCGCCGCATCTGGCATTGATTCAAACCAAGGCATCACCAGCTCTTGCAGGTGAGTTTGCTTCATGGGGTTTCAACCTCTTTATTGATGTTGGCAATGTACTCAGCTTGTTGGGCTTGATGATAAGTTAGTAGCTGAGCGTCTTTTTGCAACCATAACTCATTAATATGTTGTTGAAAAGCCGTTCTAAATGCACGGTCATGCTGATAATCACCAATCATCTCTGCGCTAATTGCTTGTACGTGCATTTCAACTTTGATCACATTAAGGCGGCCACGCATCAGGTTACGGCAAATATGATCGCCCTCGCCTTGGTAAATAATCGAGGTATTTAATAATGCATCAAACTGTTCGCCTAACACCTCAAGGGCAAATGCAATACCGCCCGCTTTAGGTTTTAAAAGATAAGTAAACGGACTATTTTGTTTTTTGTGTTTTTGGCATGTAAAGCGCGTACCTTCAACAAAGTTGATAATGGTTGTCGGGTGATTACGGAAGTCGCGGCAACTGCGCTTAGTGCGCTCAACATCGAGACCTTTCAGCTTAGGGTTTTTTGCCAGCTGTGCTTTGCTAACACGTTTCATGAAAGGCATACCCATGGCCCACGCGCCGGTGCCAATGAATGGCACATACTTCAGCTCATCTTTTAAAAAGAACTTTGGCGCGGGTAAAACATCAATCGCACTTAGAACAACAATGTCTAACCAACTCATGTGATTAGAGATAAGTAAGTACCAACCATCTGTACTGACTTTGCCTTTAATATCAATATCGATTGTGGGGCAACCTAACCACAAAGCCAAGCGGTTACCTTTACACCAACCGCGATAGGCCGCATGAAGAATGTCGCTAACCACTTTAAATGGCAGTATTAATTTAAGCACACCAAACAGCAGCACAAGCGTGCCCCAAATGATTACATTAGCAAACAAGACAATGCTAACTAGAACGCCTGTTAACCAATTTGGTAAAAATTTCTTTAACATAAGTGTGCTCTCGACTGCGTTAGCAATACTACTGTGTTTTTGCTTCTAACTCGGCTAGCTGCTGGTTTTTTTCATTCCAAATGCGGTTTAATTCAGCTTGAAAGTTAACTCTAAACTCAGCATCACCGGTGTAATCACCGATTAAATTAGGGCTTACTTCCATCACTTCTACTCGCACTTCGACTTCTTTTACACGACCACTGGCAAAATCTACAAAGCTAGGAATACCACCAGGGTAATGAATAGTGACATTGACCACTTTGGAAATTTGCTCACCCATTGCTTGCATAACAAACGCAACACCACCCGCTTTTGGCTTTAATAAGTGCTCAAAAGGACTATTTTGGCGCGAGTGCTTTTGCGGTGTAAAACGCGTACCTTCAACAAAGTTAACGATACTTACTGGCATTTCTTTGAATTTTTCACAGGCTTTGCGCGTGGTTTCTAAGTCTTTACCACGCA
Organism: Pseudoalteromonas sp. UCD-33C; assembly: GCF_001306895.1. Taxonomy (NCBI): domain Bacteria; kingdom Pseudomonadati; phylum Pseudomonadota; class Gammaproteobacteria; order Alteromonadales; family Pseudoalteromonadaceae; genus Pseudoalteromonas; species Pseudoalteromonas sp. UCD-33C. Next base: position 44,383 of record NZ_LJTB01000006.1, read on the forward strand.
ATTTAGGGTTTTTCTTTAACTGAGCTTTACTCGTGCGAGTCATAAATGGGAAATCCAATGCCCACCAAGCAAGACCTAAAAAAGGAACGTAGATCAGTTCTTTTTTCAAGAAAAAGTTTAAAAACGGTATGCGGCGATTAAACACGCGTTGCATTACAACGATATCTACCCAGCTTTGATGATTTGCGATCACCAAGTACCAGTCTTTCGCTTTTAGTTGCTCAAGACCTGTCACGTTTAGCTTATATGAAGCAAATATGTTTTGGTTGATGCTGTTGCAACTCACCCACATAGTAGCGCATTGCTTAGCAATCCAACTCATTACTTTTTGCAATGGCTTAATTGGGATCAGTTTAATCACGCCACAAATAAAGATGGGCACAAACCAAAAAAGTGTATTGAGGGTGTAAAATATAAAACTGAACACACAACGGATCATGGACATTACTACTTATTCCTTTAATGCTTAATCTTCAAAATACGTATAGCCAGCAAGGCCTGCATTTAGTTCTGACAAATATTGTGCCTTAGATTGCTCATCAATTGCCAGTGAGTTAACCCGTTTTGCAAAGTTTTCAGCAAGAATGTCGCTATCATAATCAACAAACTTTAATACGTCCTTAACGCTGTCACCTTTAATTGCGTTAGTCAGCTGATAACCCGCTTCAGTAAGCTCAACATGCACTGAATCTGTGTCACCGAACAGGTTATGTAAATCACCTAAAATTTCTTGATACGCACCCACTAAGAACATCGCAATGTGGTATTGCTGACCTTGCTTGTACTCAGGAATAGGTAAGCTGCTCTCAATACCTGTACCTTCAACATAGTTACGAATTTGTCCATCAGAGTCACAGGTAATGTCTTGAATAATAGCGCGTTGCGTTAATGGCTGATGAAGGTTTTCTACTGGCATTACTGGGAATAACTGCTGAATACCCCAAACATCTGGCAGTGATTGGAATAATGAGAAATTAACAAATAGCTTATCGGCCAGCTTTTCGTTTAAATCATCTAACACTTCACGGTGGGCACGGGCATTCTCGCTGAGAGATGCTCGAACACGGTGTAAAATGGTGAAATACAGCTGCTCGAGCTTTGCCCATTCAAGCATAGTGAGTAGGCCATGCACATATTGGTCATGGGCTTCACTAAATAGATGCATTGCATCATGATAAATTTCTAGTGCCATTCGCGGCGTTAAACGCTGTAAGCACTGCCACATTTCATCTAACACTAATACGCTGTCAGCCTCAGGCGCCGTTGGATTCGCATGGTTAGGTGCACGCTCAACATCAATAACATCTGTAATTAATACTGCGTGGTGCGCAGTTAACGCACGGCCAGATTCAGTAATAATGGCTGGGTGGTTAAGATCATGTTGTTGGCATACTTCAGCAAATGCATTCACTACATTACGTGCATACTCTTCAACACTGTAGTTCATCGAACACGAACTACGTGAACCAGACCCTTCATAGTCAACACCTAAACCGCCACCAACATCAACTGTATTAAGTGGCACGCCTAACTGTGTTAACTCTGCAAAATGGCGGGCACATTCACGCAGTGCTCGATGAATATCACGGATATTGGCAATTTGAGAACCTATATGGAAATGCACCAATTGCATTAAATGGAGTTTATTACGTGACTTAAGTAGCTCAACAGCAGAAAGCACTTGGCCTGCAGTTAAACCAAACTTGCCTTTTTCGCCACCGGTATTCTGCCATTTGCCCTTACCAACCGAGTTTAAGCGAATGCGAATACCGATTGATGGCTCAATACCTAAGTCATCAATTTCAGCCAATAAGGTGGTTAGTTCAGACAGTTTTTCTACAACAATATGAACCTTATGGCCCATGCCTTGACCGATACAGGCTAAACGTAAAAACTCACTGTCTTTGTAGCCATTACAAACAATGGTAATTGGCTCTTGTGCTACACCTAAAATCGCCATAAGCTCGGGCTTTGAGCCGGCTTCAAGGCCGACTAAACCACTTGGGTGAGCAAGTAGTTTACTAACCACAGAGCGCTGCTGATTAACCTTGATTGGGTAAACACAGGTATAACTACCTTGATATTCACGGGCATTACAGGCTTTGGTAAAAGCACTCGTTAGGGTATCAACACGATTTTGTAAAATGTCGGTAAAGCGTACTAGTACAGGTAAAGTAAGACCTTGCTTTTTGAATTGCTCGGTTAGTTCAGATAAAGACACCGCAGCTTTTGTTTGATCGCCATCAGGGTAAGCCACCAGCTCACCTTGTGCGTTAATGTCAAAGTAACCGTCACTCCAATGAGCAACATTGTATGTATCGCGTGCTTTGTCTAAACCCCAAGTCATGGCAATATCTTCTGTAATTTCATTAAATATAAACGCACATTTTAATACGCTAGGGCTGACCACGCTAACAAAAATTGCGCTATATGCCAAAGTGATAAAAAATATTCGCTATACTGATTAAAATTTGATTGAGCAATTGGTCAAGCACTGGCAAAATTGCCCCCCTTTTTTACCATTAACCAAAAGTGTATAAGCAAGATGGCTAATTTAGATCAAAACAACTGGTTCACTGAAATTAGTGACCGTGATGGTAGTGCCTTTTCGTTACGCATTACTAAAAAGCTTGATGAACAGCAATCGCCATTTCAAAAAGTAGAAATGTACGAAACAACTGACTTCGGTAATCTGATGATTATTGACGGTTGTACTATGGTAAGTAGCCGTGAAAACTTTTTTTATCACGAGATGATCAGCCATCCGGCATTGCTTGCACACCCAAATCCAAAAAATGTTGTGATCATTGGTGGTGGTGACTGCGGTACTTTACGCGAAGTTTTAAAACACCCAGGTGTTGAGAGCGTAACGCAAATTGATATCGACGAAGTCGTGACACAAATGTCACTTAAATACTTCCCTGAGCTGTGTGAATCAAACCAAGATCCTCGCGCAACAGTGATGTTTGACGACGGCATCAAGTACATGCGTGAAGCAGCGCCAGAATCAATCGATGTAGTAATTGTTGATGGTACAGATCCAGTTGGTCCGGGCGAAGGTTTATTCAACCACGCTTTCTATACTAGCTGTTTAACTGCACTTCGCCCGGGTGGCATCTTAATTCAGCAAAGTGAATCACCACTTATGCATATGCCACTATTAGTAGAAATGCGTGATGCAATGACAGAAGTGGGTTTTGTTGACCTACAAACGCTGCCTTTCCCACAGCCAATTTACCCAAGCGGTTTATGGTCAGTAACCCTTGCTCGTAAGTCAGAAGCATTCGCAGGGTTTCGTGAAGATGATGCAAATACACTGGCGCAAAGCACAGAGTACTATAATGCAGGTATTCACCACGGCGCATTAGCGACACCAAATTATATGAAACGTGCTTTTGAGAAAAAGTAAGCGTTTTTAGCTAGATGTAAAAAAGGGCTCATTGAGCCCTTTTTTGTTGGTTTATAATTAGACTTTAAATCGATTCACTAAATGATTGAGCTCATCAGTGAGTTGGTTCATACGATTAGCCACTTCTTGTGTTGAACTTGCTAAGCCGCCCCCTTGTTGGGTTTGGTCATTTAAGTCTGATAAATTTTGGCTAATTTCATCTGCCACAGCAGTTTGCTCTTCAGTCGCTTGCGCTGTCTGCATCGCCATATCATTTACCTTAACTGATGACTCTTGCATTGAGTTAAGCACATCATTGGTTTGTGTGAATGACTCAACCGCTTCATCGGCATATTGCTTACCACTGTTAATAGCTTGCAGCGACTGTTCTACGCTTGTAGCAAACTGCTCGACCATAGTTTGAATATCATTAGTGCTATCTTGCGTGCGAGTCGCAAGGGTACGAACCTCATCAGCTACTACCGCAAAACCTCGCCCTTGCTCTCCGGCGCGGGCCGCTTCAATTGCTGCATTCAGTGCAAGTAGATTAGTTTGCTCAGCAATAGCACGAATAACTTCAAGCACTTTAGCAATGTTGTCTGAGCTTTGTTGTAACTCAGTTGAACGCTGGCTGGCATGCTCCATGTTGTCTGATAGCGCAATAATTTTACGGCTTGAATTATCAACCGCAGCTAAACCTTGTTTAGCTAGCTGCTGCGAATTATCGGCTTCGTGAGATGAGTTTTGCGCCACATTAGCTACTTCGCGACTTGCTACACTCATTTCATGTACAGCACTGACTATAGACTCAGATGCTTGGCTAAGCTTTTGGTTAACTTGATGGTTTTGATTTGCAAAGTTATCTAAATCGTTGCCTAGATTATGTAGCTCTTTCGCTTGCTCTAAAATATCTTTGATTAACTGCTGCAGATTATCTAAAAAGCGATTAAATGCAGTTGCTAACTCGGCAAATTCATCTTGCGTTTTAACATTGATACGACCTGTTAAATCACCATCTCCAGAGGCTATCTCGTTAATCCGCTCTGTGACAAAGTTAATTTGTTTTGTAAGCTGGCGCGGCACAAAATAACTAAACCAACCAGCAACAGCTAAAACCACAGCAATCATCACCATAAGCATCACTTTAAAGCCTATTACTTTATCCATCAGCTTTTCTGTCTCTGCTTGAGAGGTTTTGTCTGCCGCTTCTCCGGCTTTATCTAAAATATCACGTAGTGCTGAAAAGCTTTGCTCAGACGCTTGTTTTTGTGAAGCATTTGCTGGGTTATTAATATGAGCTGTTGATGCTGCATACCAAGCGTCAAATGCGCTATCAAAGTTACGAAACTGACCAGTCACCTCAGAATATGGCGACATATAAGATAAATATTGCTTGAAACGGTCTTTAACCTGTTCGGCATTTTCTTGATGGTCAGTAAGTTGGCCTTTATCCCCTTTCATTAGGGTAACGAGTTGCAGCTCTGCCACTTTAGCTTGGTATAGGTCTCGGTCAGCATTAACAACCACAGAGACCGCATTTAAGAAGCGTTCTGACTGTGCATCAATCGCTTCTTTTTGAAGGTTAATTAGATAGGTATAGCCAGCAATTAAAATGACGATAGCAATGCCGAGTAGCACAATAGGCAAAGAACTTTTGACGCGAATGCTTTGTAACTTCATACATTATCCTAATTCAAATTCTAATCAGCACGTTCATTAGAATGTTAGTAGAAAAACTGAAAAAGTGTATGAAATTAAAAGTGCCAGCTCGCTGAAAGTTGTAATTGCTGCTGCGAGTTATGCTCATTAAATCCCATACTGGGTCTATTTTGAGCGTCACTGCTCAGCACTGAATATTCAGCACCTACTTGCCACTTGGTCGACAGTTGATAACGCCAACTTGCGGTTAAAGCTTCTCCACGACTTTGATTAGGATCAAATTGCCAATCATCATGATCGCTAACCTTAAAATAATCATACCTAATTGTGAGACGATGCTGGTCCAACTTGTGACTTAATAGAACAAAATGACTATAAAAATCATTGTCTACCCCACGATTTGTACCCATCGCAGTTTTACCATCAAGGATCTGAACAATAATGCGGGTTTGCTTATTAAACTTATATAACCATGCCGCGCTTAAAAAACGTGTATCCCACGCATACTGACCAGTACGGGTATTCAACGCACCTGGATCGCCATTGTTGTCATAATAATAAACACGTAATTGCGATTTTTTTTGATAATCCCAATGTGCACCGACGTAATAACCAAAGCGCCCATCGACTTCTTCGAAAGGCTCAACATACTCAGCTTGCTTTTCTAACTGCATCCACTCAAAAGAATGTGGAATAGCAAAGTCGATTTGTTCGTTGAACGTGGTTTGCCGGTCATGCATAGCGAACCCTCGCCATGACAGTAGTGTTCCAGCTGGATCGTTACCTTTAAAAACCGCAGCAAAGCCTTCAAAGCTATGGTTACTTCTAAATTTTCTACCTGGGCGCTTGATGTTTGCCTCTAAACCAAAGGCCCGCAACTCTTCGCCAATCCAGCTATTAATCGCAGAATTAGTATAGTTATAAGGTGACATCCAACCACTTTGTGGGTTTTCAAGTGACATTTTTGGATAAAAGCCACCCGCTTTAACAGCCCATTTGTAACGACTTGCAGTGAGCGGTTGATATTGTAAGTAAGCCTGAGTAAAACCGACTGTTAGTTCAGGATCAGGAAGGGCGTTAAGCACTGTATGCGCAGACCAATCACTCGTTAACTCAAAACGACTACTCAGCATAGCTTGGGATATCACAACACCATCATGCTCTTGGTCATAACGGTATAAGCCAATTCCTTTGCGCTGATAGCTCGCTAGTTGGTCACCACGCACAGCCGAAACAGTTACCAGCCCATCATGCTCAGCAAATGCCACTGCAGGCAACCCAAAAACACTCGCCAGTGCTAAAGCTTGCCATTTATTCATAATCATCAAACTCGTCACTGCTTAATTCTAGTTTTGGTAATAAGGCTTGTTTTAGCTGGTAGCTCAATGACTTTGCATTGTTAGTCATATCGATGGTTTCTGGTGTGCTGATATCATTAAAGCGGTCATGCCAAACAGCCAAAGTAAACTTACCTTCTGGTAAGCTTAACTCAACCATACCTTGCTCATCTGTTTGCCCATAAATACCCCCATCTACAACCACAATGTAACCCAGCATCCAGTCATGAATGTTACAGCCAAGCTCAACAACCCCCGATTGTGCAAAGTTAATCGGTTTTTCTGGTTTATCGTGGTAAAGCTTTAACTCAAATTGCTTTGCTTTAGAAAATGAATAAACGTGGTGCATGATTGAATCAAGGTTAGGAAACTCAACATTAGCCCCTTGTGGCACTGCCAACACATGAGGCACAAAGGCACGTTTTTTTTGGCTCATCGTGTAATGACTATCAAGAGATGTGAGTTGTTTTGAGCCTTTAAGCCAAACCACTGCATTTTTGACAGGTTGATTCTGCTTATCAACTATCTGTATTTGCTGTGCCAATAAACATTGACTAAACAATAGTAGTAGCAAGAGGGTTATTCTTGTCATTTTGCTAAACCTTTTTAGGTGCTGGGCTGGATATCGCCGCGTTCACTTTGTTGAATACGTATGCAGATCTCTCGTATTAACCAGCAAGTCACTTTATGCTTTAAGGATATATGTGAATACATGACAACAATCCATAACCATAAGCCGCCAAGGAACAACAATGCGATTAACTGCCTTAATGTTAGCAGCCTTTTCAGGTACTTGCCTAGCACAAACCACAACCGTCAGTTCACCTGATGGGCAGATCAAAGTAACTATCTCAGATGAGCAACACACACCTAGCTACGAAATCAGCTTTGCCGGTAAACAAGTCATTGCTAACTCTTCGTTAGGCCTTGTTTTTAAACAACAACCAGCAATGAGTGAAGGTTATAAAATTAGCAGCCAAACCACTGATTCGGTAAAAAGCAGCTGGGAGCAACCTTGGGGTGAACGCCAAACTGTGGTTGATAACCATAACGAAGTCGCTGTTACCTTTAAAAAACCACAACCACAAGGTGGCACATTTACGGTACGTTTTCGTGCTTTTAATGATGGTGTAGGCTTTCGATACGAATTACCAAAACAAGCTGGCTATGATGATGTAGAAATCACTAAAGAGCTTACAGAGTTTGCTATTACAGATTCATCAGATGCAACAGCTTGGTGGATCCCCGCTCGTGGTTGGAACCGTTATGAATATGTTTATAACACCACCCCACTTCATAAAGCAGCACTTGTGCACACACCATTTACTATAAAAAATAAAGAGGGTGTGCATATCAGTATTCACGAAGCTGTCCTTGTTGATTATGCAGGCATGGTTTTAAATCAACGTCGTGATGGTACCTTCCAAGCCGATCTAACACCTTGGTCAGACGGTGTAGCGGTCAAAAAACAAGGCGCATTTAATACTCCTTGGCGTACAATTCAAATTGGTGATGAAGCCGTTGATTTAATCAACTCAGATATCATCTTAAACTTAAACGAACCAAATAAACTGGGTGATGTATCTTGGGTAAAACCCGGTAAATACGTAGGTATTTGGTGGGGTATGCACATCAATGAAAATACTTGGGGTAGCGGTAAGATTCATGGAGCAACCACTGCAAACACTAAGTATTACATGGACTTCGCTGCTAAATATGGCTTCGATGGCGTGTTAGTTGAAGGCTGGAATATTGGCTGGGATGGCGACTGGTTTTTTAACGGTGACGTATTTAGCTTCACACAACCTTACGACGACTTTGATATTGAAGAGCTGACACGTTACGGCAAAGAAAAAGGCGTACAATTAATTGGTCACCACGAAACTTCGGGCAACGTGACCAACTACCGTAACCAAATGGAAGATGCATTTGCGTTATACGAAAAATCAAATGTAAGCCAAGTTAAAACAGGTTATGTCGCCGACGGTGGTAACATCAAGCGTATCGATGAAAACGGCATTGTACGCAAAGAATGGCACGATGGTCAGTTCATGGTTAATGAATACCTACACAACGTAAAACTAGCTGCAAAGCATAAAATTAGTATCAACACACATGAGCCTGTGAAAGATACCGGCCTACGTCGTACATACCCGAACTGGATTGCTCGTGAAGGTGCCCGTGGTCAAGAGTTTAACGCATGGGGTACACCACCGAACCCACCAGAGCATATTCCTATGCTAGCTTTCACCCGTATGCTTGCAGGCCCAATGGATTTTACGCCAGGTATTTTTGATATGGGCTTTAACGGTTTAGGTGCTGATACCAACCGCCCACAAACAACCCTAGCGAAGCAATTAGCGCTATACGTTGTAATGTACAGCCCAATTCAAATGGCGGCAGATTTACCACGTAACTACTTAGCGAAGCCAGATGCATTCCAGTTTATTCAGGATGTACCAACTGATTGGCAACAAAGTATTGCACTACAAGGTGAGGTTGGCGATTACGTTGTGTTTGCACGTAAAGAACGCAAGCGTGATCAATACTCAGGTAACGACTGGTATCTAGGTGCTGTTACAGACGAAAAAGCTCGCACTTTAGAAGTGAAGTTAGACTTCTTAGATAAAGGTAAAAAGTTTGAAGCGCAAATCTACCGTGACGGTGACAAAGCCGAATGGGTAAATAACCCTTACGACTTAAAAGTAGAAAAACGCGTTGTTACTGCTGATGATAAGCTAACATTAAAGCTTGCCACCAGCGGCGGCACAGCGATTCGATTTAAAGCAATCTAAGCTAAAAGCTGTAAGTTTTAAGCTTCAAGAAAAAAGAGCGCGGCATTTGATGTCGCGCTTTTTTATTGTTTTGAGAAATAGGAGGACGAGTATTGGCTATGGTTACTTGCAAATCACCTTTCTCAAAGGTAAATTTTTTGAATGATTACTCAGGTAAGTAAAGAATGGACCCTTTAGAAAGACTTGCACAGAGAAATACCGCACATAAAACAGCTCGAAAAAAAGAAAAGCGTGAATTACTTTGGCATATTCCGATCACTGTAATCAGTATTTTGACTTATATGTCTATTTACATCTTTTTAGTGACTGACGACATAAATCCGAATGATTTGCCAATAACTGTAAAGCCAGTATGGGTGGTTTCAAATCTACTAACTCTAGGGCTAGGTGCCACGCTCTTTGTAAGCAGTATTGCGTTTTTAGTATTTCTATATTTTTTAACGAAATATATAAAGGTAAATATTTTAAAGCTCAAAGTGGCAACTATAACTGCTATGCTATTTCTGGTTAGTGTATCTTTTTTTGCACTTGGCAATTTTTGTAACAGCTTAATTTATAAGAATAAAATTTTAATTGCCGACTTCATGCATTTTGGCTTTTATAAACCACCAACTCTCATTCAGATGGCTTTAAACTGGCTAACTATCTTAATAGTTATCTTGTTACTTTCTTTAAATTTCATCATTGCTTCAGCACCTTTCAAAGCAAGAAAGCACTTTAAAACTAGTTTTATTGATAACTCATAACTGAGGCAACTTAAATTATAAGTAACTAACTGCTCTGTAAATCTCCACCCATAAAAAAGCAGCCCACTCGGGCTGCTTGAAACTTATAGCTTAAGGCTTAAAGCTAAATACTTTTAAAAAGGCAAATAGATTTGCGCGCTTAGGCCACCTTCTGGACGATTAAGTAGTTGTACTCGGCCGCCGTGCATATCGACAATACGTTTAATTATCGCAAGGCCTAAGCCACTGCCTTCGCTACCGCGAGCGGCATCACCTTGTTTAAACGGTTCAAATACAGTTTCAAGTTCGCTTTCTGGGATCCCCGGGCCGTGATCGTTAACCACGACCATGGCAAACTTTTTATTACTGCTCACGCGGGTTTCAACCTCTATATCACCATCTGAATAGCGAATTGCGTTTTCAATCATATTAGTAACAACACGCTTTATTGCTACCATACTCACTGGTACTTCGCTTAAGCTCGGATTCTCTTTAAAGGTAATAGTGCGGTGATGTTTTTGTTCAGCTTCGACAACTTCAGAAACAATCGCGTTTAAGTCTTCTAGCTCAAGTTCTTCACGTTTGTGATGGCGTAAATATTCAATGAATTGGTCGATAATGGCATTCATGTCTTCAATATCATGAATGATCCCTTCACGCAGGTAATCTTCATCGTCCGACATCATTTCGGTGGCAAGGCGAATACGTGTAAGCGGCGTGCGCAAGTCATGAGAAACACCTGCCATTAATAACCGACGGTCATTCTCAAGGGCAGCAATTCCACGCGACATTTGGTTAAACGCACGGGTTACTTCAATAACTTCAGTAGAGCCTTGCTCTTCTAGCTTGGTAGAAAAGTCACCCACCCCTACTTTAACAGCGGCTTGTTGCAGTGCCTTTAAAGGTCTATTTAGATGGCGGGCAAACAACCACCCACCGAGTACACTTAAAAAGCCAATACTCGATAAATAAAAGGTTAAGAACTTCAGGTTGTTTTCTTGCAGGCCGGTGAGCGGCACGCGCACCCAATAACCCGGTGCTTGCGGGGCTTCAACCCAATAAACAAGTGGATCGGTTTGGCTTATTCGTACCCGAGCAGAGCCATTGAGCTCTTTCGACATACTGCGCGATAGCATTGAATACTCACGAGTTTCAGCCAACCCCTCACTCATCGCTTGACGCTGGGTCATCACTTCGATGCCGGTGATCTCAAAAAACTTGTCAGAGGCTTCTTTGCTTACCTCAACCCCTTCTTCCCATTCGATAAACACAGTTTTCACCTGTTTCGAAAGGATCAGGTTTACTTGTTCTATAGTTGGCTTAACAACATAAAAACTAACCGTGATATAAGAGACAATTTGATTGATTAACAGCAGGGCCGCAACCAAAAATACCGTTTGTCCAAACGCACTACGTGGAAACATGCCCATTACTGTTATTTTTCACCGTCTGGCACAAATACGTAGCCTAAGCCCCATACTGTTTGAATATAACGAGGATTAGCGGCATCCACTTCAATCATACGGCGTAAGCGTGAAACCTGAACATCGATACTGCGCTCAAGCGCACTGTAATCTCGGCCACGTGCTAAGTTCATCAATTTATCGCGACTAAGCGGTTCACGAGGATGAGTCACTAACGCTTTTAATACCGCAAACTCACCACTGGTTAACGACATTGTTTTATCACCATGGCTCATTTCGCGGGTCGCAAGGTTTAGTGTGAAGTCACCAAAGCTAATTTCGTTTTCTTCGGCAGCCGGCGCACCTGGCACTTCTTTAGCACGACGACGTAAAATTGCTTTAATACGCGCTAACAGTTCACGTGGGTTGAATGGTTTAGGAATGTAATCATCAGCACCAAGCTCTAAACCGATTATACGGTCAACCTCATCGCCTTTGGCTGTAAGCATTACAATTGGAATGTCATTTTCTTTTTGACGTAAACGACGGCAAATTGATAACCCATCTTCACCTGGTAACATTAAATCTAATACAATCAAGTGGAAGTTCTCGCGCTCTAATAAGCGATCCATCTGCTCTGAATTTGCTGCTGAGCGAACAATAAAGCCTTGTTCTACAAGGTAACGCTCTAGCAAACTACGTAAGCGCATATCGTCATCAACAACCAATACTTTTGTCGTTTCGTGTCCCATAACTTTCATTCTTTTTGTAATATGTTACTTATTAATATAAATGAAAAAGTTAAGAATAAAAAACGAATTACGCGCTTAGATTGTTACTGAACATTTCAAAATCCGACTCGACAAAGGTAAAAGACTTTTATACCTTGCGGCTGGTTTTCTTTTTAGGCTGAATAAAATGGCAAAGACAAATTTAATAACCCGAGAAGGGTATCAGCAATTACAACAAGAACATGACTACTTATGGCATGAAAAGCGCCCTGAAATTACCAAAATTGTTACTTGGGCAGCAAGCTTAGGCGACCGTTCTGAAAACGCAGATTATCAATTTAATAAGCGTGTTTTACGACAGATAGATCGCCGTGTACGCTATCTTCGTAAACGCATGCCAGATCTTAAAATTGTTGACTACAACCCACAGCAAGCGGGAAAAGTGTTTTTTGGTGCTTGGGTCGAAATTGAGAATGAGCAAGGCGAAACAAAGCGCTTTCGTATTGTCGGCCCCGACGAAATTTACGAACGCAAAGATTACATTTCGATTGATGCACCTATGGCTCGAGCGCTACTTGGCAAACAAGTAGATGATGACTTTTCGGTGAACACGCCTGAAGGCGCAAAAGAATGGTATATCAATGAGATAACTTATCCGGATGCGAAATAATTTTTGCCAGAAAATTCAGAAAGCGTTAATTAGTGATTGTTTAGTCTAAAAATGTGATCTATAACTAAAGGTACTCAAGATAAATCATTACTTGAGTTTTAGAAGGTAGTAAGTATGTCAAACGCAATACAACGCATAATGAGTAATGCCATTGTATTCGCACTATTAATTAGTGTGAGTTTGATATCTTACGCCAGTGATATAGAGAGCCATTCAGACAGTGTTACGCCAACCGCTCACTTTATTGCGTGTGATAGTGCAGACCCTGCCAACTTAGATACCGACCTCGATAAACATACACCTGCGTTCGTTGCTAATGTAGCCCAACCACTGCCAGATGCACGTGTGGTTTCGTATGTTCACCCTTGTAATAAGGTGTCTGTTTATAGCGCGCACCAGCGAGGGCCACCTGCTTTTTAATTAACTCAAATTTTCTATTTCAGTTTTATTAAAATGTATGGTGACCAAAATGAATAATTTCAAAGAATTACGTCTTCAAGATATCTCTAATGGCGCATTATCTAATGCAGTGAATGAAGTTGAGCCAACACTAGATCTCACTTCTTCAGCTTTAAAAGTACTTAATAGCTTTACTAAAAAAGATCCTTTACGTGCACATTACAGCACCACTATTGTTGATGCTTTAAAGCAAACAAATAGCTGTTGCTCAGATTTTATTTTAGTGGTTGATAACGAAGATAAACTACTCGGTATTACTTCTAGTGCCGATCTGCAAAGCTCAAAAATTATGATCCTTGCACAGCGCTTGAACTTACACCGTGAAGAAATTACTTTACACGATGTAATGACGCCACTTAGCAGCTTAGCTGGTGTGAGCCTGCAAAGCATCAGCTACGCAAGTATTGGCGATGCACTGCAAACCATGGAACACCAAGGTATGATGTTCTTATTAGTAACCAGTGCTAAACAAGAAATATGTGGTTTGATTTCAGCTCGAGAGATCGCTAAAAAATTACATATTCCTGTTAATATCAACCCAATTGCTAATGGCTTTAGCGAAGTATTACAGCAGGTTGATCACCCGCACTAAGCGTTAAAATCTGCGTTGTGTAAGACTATTTTTGCAGGCCTTAAAAGCAGTGCTTTTAAGGCCTTCTTATTGTGATATTATTCAGGCAATTAATCTTCAGTTTTACTGATTTTCTATTTTTAAAAAGGTTTATGCATGAGCAATATCTCTGCACGCTTAGCAACCGAGCTAAGTGCCCAGCAACCACAGGTTGTTGCTGCAATCAAATTACTTGATGAAGGTGCCACAGTTCCTTTTATCGCCCGTTATCGTAAAGAAGTAACTGGTGGCTTAGATGACACGCAACTACGTTTACTTGAACAGCGCTTATCGTATTTACGTGAATTAGAAGAACGCCGTAGCTTTATCCTTAATACTATTGAAGAGCAAGGCAAGCTAACAGCCGAACTAAGTGCTGATATTAATAACGCTGACAGTAAAACTGAGCTTGAAGATTTATATCTGCCTTTCAAACCTAAACGTCGTACAAAAGGGCAAATTGCCATTGAAGCGGGCATTGAGCCGCTTGCCGATGCGCTATTTAACAACCCAAGTCTCGACCCAGAACAACAAGCAAGTGATTACATTAATGCTGATGCAGGTTTTGCAGATAATAAAGCAGTGCTAGATGGTGCTAAATTTATCTTAATGGAACGCTTTGCTGAAGACGCAAAATTGCTAGCTAAATTCCGTAGCCATATCGCACAACATGGTCAGATTGAAAGTACTGTAATTGCTGGTCAAGAAAATGAAGGTGTAAAGTACCGCGACTACTTCGAGCATCAAGAACCGCTTAAAAAAGTACCATCACACCGTGCACTTGCTATGCTACGTGCTCGCAATGAAGGCGTATTACAACTTAGTATCAACCCAGAGCCTAGCGCAGAAAATCCGGCGCAAGTGTGCGCACAAATGATTGCCGATCATTATCGCTTAGATGTTAGCAATTCTGCTGCAAGCGCTTGGTTAATGGGCGTAGTGCAATGGGCATGGAAAATTAAGTTAAGCCTTCACCTTGAGAATGAATTTTTAGGTGCAATGCGCGAAAAAGCAGAAACCGGCGCAATTGACGTTTTTGCTAAGAACTTAAAAGATTTATTAATGGCCGCTCCTGCAGGCCCACGTACCACGTTAGGTCTGGATCCTGGTTTACGTACTGGTTGTAAAATTGCCGTTGTAGATAGCACAGGCAAGCTGTTAACAACACAAACGATTTTCCCGCACGCACCACAAAATCATTGGGACAAATCGCTTCGTACTCTTGAGCAATTATGCCGCCAGCATAAAGTTGAGCTAATCGCTATTGGTAATGGTACCGCTTCACGTGAATCTGACAAATTAGTAGCTGAACTGATTAAAGCCAACACTGAGCTTAAACTTAATAAAGTGATGGTTAGTGAAGCAGGCGCTTCTGTTTATTCGGCATCTGAGTTTGCCGCTAATGAATTCCCTAACCTTGATGTTTCACTACGTGGTGCTGTGTCTATTGCGCGTCGCTTACAAGATCCACTTGCTGAGCTGGTAAAAATTGAGCCTAAATCAATCGGTGTAGGTCAATATCAGCACGATGTATCGCAAAGCCAACTTGGTCAAACGCTAACATCAGTGGTTGAAGACTGTGTAAACTCAGTAGGTGTAGACCTAAATATGGCGTCGGTGCCACTACTTACCCGCGTATCTGGCTTAAACAAAACCTTAGCACAAAATATTGTTAGCTACCGTGATGCGAATGGCTCATTCAGCAAACGCTCTGAACTGAAAAAAGTTGAACGTTTAGGGCCTAAAGCCTTTGAACAAGCTGCCGGTTTCTTACGTATCAGCACAGGCTCAGATCCTCTTGATAACTCGTCAGTTCACCCTGAAGCCTACCCGGTTGTTAAGCGTATCTGCGAGAAGAACAACTTAGATGTAAACAGCCTAATTGGTAACTCTGACATCCTAAACAAGCTCGTTGCGAACGACTACATAGACGAAAAATTTGGTTTACCAACGGTTACCGACATTATCAAAGAACTTGATAAACCGGGTCGTGACCCGCGTCCTGAGTTTAAAACAGCTGAATTTAAAGCCGGTGTTGAAACTATTAACGACCTAAAACCAGGTATGATTTTAGAAGGTGTAGTGTCTAACGTTGCTAACTTTGGTGCCTTCGTTGATGTGGGCGTACACCAAGATGGTTTAGTGCATATTTCTGCGATTACTAACAAGTTTATCTCTGATCCACGTGAAGTGGTTAAAGCTGGCGATATTGTAAAAGTAAAAGTAGTTGAAGTAGATGCTGCTCGTAAACGTATTAGCTTTACCATGCGTTTAGATGATGATGTTGATACCAGCAATAAAGCCGCACCAGCTAGCAAACCTAAGCCAGCTGCGAAAGCGAAAAGTGCACCTAAGCAAAAACGCGAATTTGGCAATGTTGCCATGGGTAATGCCTTTGCAGATGCATTTGCCAATGCAAAAGTGAAAAAATAATAGACTGTAGGCATAAGTCGAAAAAGACCGCGTAAGTTAAAACTTACGCGGTTTTTTATTTGTATAGCAACTTAATCAGTCTCGTTGCTATGAAAGGCTCAATAAACTGAGCCTTTATCGCTATTACTTACGACGACGAAGTGCAAGTAATGGCAGTAGTAACACAATGAAGTGACCTAATGAGCCGCTTGAAGAACTCTTAGTTTCCGCTTCAGTTTCTGGTGTTACTTGTGAAGCGAATTCACAGCTACCATCATCTTCATTCGCAGTCGCATCATAGTTAGTCGCAGCAGCATCAGTACAACCAAGCTCTACACCATCAGACTCAACCATAAGCAAGAACTCTTTGCTTACTTTGTCTGCTGGGTTAGCTTTGTCTTGCACTGTGACTGTTACCATTGTTTCACCATGGAAATGTGCATCAGGGATTAAGTTAAACGACATTCCGTCAACTTCAGCCGTAACGTTCTCACCGGTTACCACTAATTCATTTGGCGACTGGTCTGCATCAACAACCATCACGTCAACACCATCGATACGGCCATTTTCTGCTACCGTCATATCAGCGATGTCGCTCATTTTCAGGTTGCTTTGTACGCCGATTGAGTGCATTAACATACCACCTTCTTGGCTACCTAGTTGGTAATCAAGGGTGATATCTTGCACAGAACCTTTCGCATCAGGCATAACCGTAGCAGTAAAGTTAAACTCAACTTCACTTTGCTCTGGGCCAACATAATCAAAACAGATCACTAAGTCATCTTGTAAGATCTTGCCAAGGTCGTCATAACCAACCACATTGCTTAATGCACCGTCTTTAAAGCCGGCAGTTGTAGAGTAAACACTATCACCACCTTCAATAAAGATAGTCCCTTCATCAACACCTGCGCCTAGGTTATCGTAAGCAAAAATAGCTTCGAACATACCTTCATGGTCATCGATACCACTACGTAAAATCACTTCATAGTCAAACGTGTCGCCTGTGTATTTATCAGTCACATTATCGAATTCCATGAATACGAGATCACCTAAGTCAGGACGCTCTTCTTTATACTGAGAAGCAATCGTTAGACCTGTTGGATCCGTTGGATGGCGAAGATTTTCGATTTCAAACGAACCACGCCAGAATGGTGCCAATGCTTCAACTAAGAAACCTGGACCGCGGTGTGCACTCATCATCCACCAAATAGGTGTGAACTGCATTGCACCTGTTGGGTGTAAACGTACTTCGTTATTATTTACTTGGTTGTAAATTTCAAACTTCGCACCTTCTTTATAGAATAACCAATCAATTGGCACATCAAAGTACACATTTGAGCCACCTTCATACCAAGCAGCTTCAGGTTGAATGCGGAAATCACCCCATAAATCGATATATCCCCCTGTCGAGAATTCATCAATCATTGGCGTTTTACACATCTCATTAGTGATGTTGTTAGTTACCACATAATCACGTTGTACGTTACGCGTTGCGTCTTGTGTACCTTGAATAGTTAACGTGTTGCCTTCTACAACTAACGAAGCTGCAACTTCTTCATTGTTTGAAGTTAGCGTTTGTGGCCAAACTTGCATGCCATCAGGAATCGTCAATGACAATGAATAGTCACGCGCCTTAGATTCATAGTTAGCTTTAAGTTTTACATTAACGTTAACTAAGTCCATAGCGCGAGCAGTGTCTTGATCAACATTTAGGGTAAGTGCTTCTGCATCACGCTTTAAGTTAACCGATGTAAAACCAAGGGTGCCTTCAGCCCCCTCTGCATTACCTAATGCAAAGCCGCCATAATAAACATCATTCGGTTGCGCATCTGGTAAATCCCAATTTACAGCAATTTCATAGTTACCATTGCCGCTGTGCTGCTGTGGCGCTGATACACTGAATTCACCGGTATTTTGCTCTTTAACAATGGCGTAATGAGTCACTGTTTGATAACCAACATCACGTGAACCTGCTAGAGCTGCAGTCGCAAACCAGTATTTACCAGGCTTAGGGTCAATAATATTACAATAGTTATCTTCAACACTGCTTGAAGAGTAACAAATCATCTCTTCATTTAGCGCTTTGATAAGTGCTGTAGAATCTTCCGCAATCTCTTCATCAGAAACCATGAATGAGCCGCTTTCATTAGCATCATAACCCACTATCAAGTGTGCTTTTTTCATTTGCCAACGAGGTTCAACAAGGTCTGCTAAATCTGTAGTTTGCTCGGTAGATGCAACTTTAACCATTAAGCGTTTTGTACCTTCTGGTACTTCAAACGCTTGGATATCCCACGCTTTTTCAACGCGGTCTTTTGTCACATAAGGTGAAACACCTAAGATATTTGCGGTAATCTCCGTTGGTTTTACTAGACCATAATAAGTCGGCGTAAATTCACTGTAGCTATCGGTATTAACTACGATTGATTCTGATGCACTTGCACGTGCCATATCGATATCAACCATGGTTGGTAGCTCATCAATGACGTTTTTCGCAACTAATGTGAAATGAGCATCAGGTGAGTCGCCATCAGTGTTCTTGAATAACACTTTACCGTTGAACCAAGCATCTTTATTTAAGATATTGTCCCAAGGCGCACCTTCTTCAACAGGATCAAGCTTCGACTCGATGATATTTGGCAACTTCATAGTAACCATCACATCTTGTGTTTCACCTGCTTGAAGTGTGAAATTACTTGGTGTTACGCTAACTTCTACACCAGAGCTTTCTTCTTCACCTTCAACAGCCCAACCATAAGCCGTTGCATCCCAAGTACCATCTTTTGTTGCCTTAACTGTACGCATCCACGTACATTCAAGTTCGCAGTCTTGGTTAACTAACGAAGGTAGGTTAAGCCACTCTACTAAACCACCATTGCGCGGGTTCGCATCATGATAGTTTTCAATAGTCTCATCCATGATAAGACCCGCATTGGCAGCTTGTGCTACGTCAATCGCACCGCCACCAGCCATGAAGTTGTAGTATGGGTCAATTAAAGTAACGCCGTTAGAAATACGTACTTTATTTGCCGTCATCATTAGCGCTGATTGAATTTCTGCTGGCGTCCAATCTGGGTGCATTTGCATCATTAGCGCCATTGCACCCGTAACATGTGGCGTAGCCATTGAGGTACCGCTCATAAAAGTCCAATCAGAAGCACTTGGATAAGCTGTAAATGGTTGGTCATCAGCATTCGCAGCATAAATATCAACACCTGGTGCAGTCACGTCTGGAACAAGGTTATTGATGTAATAACTTGGTCCCATAGAACTAAAGATAGCAAGTTGATTACCTGCTTCTTCATCAAATGAATAGTTATTTTCTGGCTCGCCAATTGTCGCAATAGCTGCGCCATCAGGGTTAGCATTAACCCAATTACGAATTGTATAGCGTGCGTTTGATGGTAAGTGAATACCTGGGATCACATAGTTATCAGCAACAAGGCTCTCTGCAGAACTAATGTTTTGTAGAATAAAGCCGCCCGCTCCACCAGCTGCCACATTCTTAGCTTTGTCGACACGTGCAATGTCACCACGTAAACACACTACAATTTGGTCAGCCGTAAACGTGCCAGCAGGGAAAGGGGCATTACAGCTTGCTGCATTGTAATCATCATTTTCGTTCGGGTCGTCGTACTTTTCGGCAAGTACAACTTCACCTGTGATACCGCCAGAGAAACTCTTACCTGAATACTCACCAGCATAAGGCGTGCGCGTTCCTTGGAAGTTATTGATGGTTTTAGAACCTAAGTCCATTACACGATCATGGGTTGATGCGCCTACTGTAGTTACCCAAGGCGAAGTATGATCCGCAGACATATAATATGGGCCTGAGTTACCCGCTGCTGCTGCTACTGAAATACCTGCTTCACGCGCACTTAAGAAAGCCATTTCCATTGGGTCTTCCCACGGGAAGCTTTCACCACCACCAATCGAGAAGTTGATTGCATCTACACCATCTTCAATCGCATCTTCAAATGCAGATAAAATTGCTGACTCAGGACAGCCAGAATATAGATCACCCGAGTTTCCTGCATAACACACTTGGTACGAAATGATATGCGCACGAGGTGCCACACCACTGGTACTTTCAAACGTAAATGGTAAGTTTTCACCATCACTTACTTTCTCACCTGTTGCAGCTTGAAGCGGTGTGTTTTCGATGTAATTACCCGCCGTAGTGCTTGCTGTGTGAGAGCCATGACCATTATAGTCTTCACCATTTTCAGGGCGGCGATCTGCACGTGCAAATTGATAATCAGCATTCATTGCTGTGACTTCTGGATACGAGCGAACACCAATTAGCTTGTCATTACATAGCTCAGGCTCTTCCTCACAGTCACCTACGAAGTTACCTGCGCCTAGTGGATTTTTCTCACTGTATTGTTCGTCGCTAGCAAATGCTGGATGGTCTGTATTGATACCTGTATCAATAATACCCACAACCATACCTTCACCTTTAACACCCACCGATGAAGCCGGTGTTGCACCCTGCCATAATTGATCAGCACCAATAAACTCAGGACCACGGTCTGTGCGTAATTCAAAAATACGGTTAGGAGTAATACGCTTTACGCCTGATTGTGTCGCAAGTAGCTCTGCATCAGCTTGTGTCATTTCGACCACTACCGCGTTATTTGCAAGAGTAAATTGCTTTTTAATCGCAATATTGGCACCTATTGCACGCGCCTTACTTAATACTGCTGTTTGACGTTGCTTTAAAAAACCTTGATACGCACGTACACTTTGCGACGCTGTATCAATACGCTCTCTAACCATTAAAGAGCGAGATTCAGTAATAGCTGTAGCGCTGAAACCTTGAATATCACCTTGATAACTTGCCACAGGCTCATCATGCATTTGCACAATGTATGTTTGAATTCCTGTCACCCCATCTTGAGGTTGAAAAACATGTTCCGGCTGCTGACTTTGATAGTGCTGGTTTAAGCGTTGAGCACTCCCTTTGAGTAAGCTTGGATGATCTTCGATTTTTTTTTCTTGTTGATAATTCGCGATATCTTCAGCTGTAAATGTTGGCTGATAAAAGCCTTTATCTGACACTTTGTTAAAGCCAGGCTCTGCCGCAGCATAGCCTGTAGCACCGACATACAAGGCTGTAAGTACGGCTACTGAACTTTTCTTCAAGTGTGCGATTTTCTTATTGCAAGGTTGCATATGATTCCCACTGATTTAATTCTAAACAGCTCATAAATTGCTTGAGCTGACACACTAAATTATTTAGCAGGCAAACATATACAGAGGGGGGGTTACATGGTCAAACCGACCTGTACACACCTGAGACACAAGATTAACATTAAATAAACACCAGAGCGGTAAAAATAAACGCATTGAAGGATGTTTATACAAAATGTAGCGTTTTGTACAAAATACGATTACAGAAACAAAGTGAGTAGTGAAAACAGCTAGGGAAAGGCATCCCTAGCTGCTAAAAAATTAGAAGTTATAACGAACCGAAAGTGCAAGGTCTGAGTAATCATTTGCATCACGATAGCTTGCGCTTATCAGCCAAGCTGGTGTAAAGGCATAGTTTGCCCCCACATGAAATACAGCATTATTTTCGCTCTCTTCGTCGTGCAAACGCTCGTAGCCAACGCCAGCGTTGATCTCAAATGAATCAGTTAATAGATGTCTGATTTGCGCGTTAGCAGACAAAATATCTGCGGTTTCTGAATTTGAGTGATTCTCTGAAAAGCTATTAAAAACTTGATCTTGGTATGAGACAACTTCTTTAAAATTAAGGTCAGTTTCTATCTTTAACTGGCCAATCTTTGCTGAAAAATCAACTTTAGTGCGATCGGATAGCGAATAAATATAACCTAAACCAATTTCGTATCGGGTCATGTCAACATCATAATCGAAAGTATAAGCTATGACAGTATCACCTAAATAATTATCATTGCTATCGTAAACACCTGAGCCATTGAATTCATTCGTTGCAGTCACATCATCATTTAAAATTGAATAATGACCTGTAACATACCAATTCTCAGCAAACTGCTTACTGAAATTAAAGCCATAACCTTTAGGAGATAGCTCATCGAAGTCATCAATTTCTGTCTTTTTATATCCGGCTTCAACAAAGTCATAGCTTAGAAGTGAGGTGTTTTCTGCCATGACAGCGGTAGAAGCAAGTGATAATGCGCAAGCAAGAAGAGTGTATTTCATTTGTTAAATCATCCTAATTATAAATCGTGGACAATCTACCAAAGCGAGCAAGGACCCGCAATGGAAACAATATTCGTTTTTGTAGTCTAAATGTAAGAAACTGTTAGGGTCATTAATAAATTAAGTGAGTAGTTATGTAGTATTTAAACTTCGTTAGCGACAAGTTTTAACCGCAAAGTGATTAACTGATACTGTTAATTGATATTAGTTAAATAAAGGCAGAGAACTGGTTTTGGTTCGTGGGCGAGGTAGCCGCTTGATAAAAATTAGCAATACGTGCGGCACGCTCGTCTACTTCTACATCACGCTTGGCTGTTTTAGTTTCGCTGGTTTGAGTAGCGCTATCTTCGGCATACTCACTGTTTATTTTGAAGGTCGATTTGCCTGAGTCAGCATCGTCATCAACTGATTGACTGGCAAGCTCAGCTTGCGCTGCCATAAGCTTTTGTGTGGCATCGGCAGCAATTGAGCGATCAGCACTTGAAGGCTCTTGAGGTGCAAGCGCAGCTGCACGCACCGTCTGCATTTTTTCAATTGTAGCTTTTGGGTCACCTTTAATTTCAGCAACATCAATTTGCACCTCGCCGCCCACGGCATAGTTTGTACCATCTGGGCCGCGTTGATACTCATAGCTTGGTGAGCCAGCATATTGCCCTCCTACCGCTGCATGCGCTTGTTCATGAATACGCACTTCGGTATCGCGGGCTTTTAGCTCTTTAATTTGCTCAGTGTCTTGTTGCTCTTGCTCTGCAACCTTTTGCTCTTTTTGCTGCTCTTGTTTAGCTTCTTGCTGTTCTTGCTCTGATTGTTCAGGCTCACCCTGCTCACCACCTTGCTGACGTTCTTCAATCACCTTATCTTCAGCTAGACGACCTTTAGCATCATACGTACCAGCTTCAGAACCTGGCTGCTTGGTTTTGTCGCCATCATTCAGGGTTTTATTTTCTGCGTTACTCGGCTTGGTAGCAGCAGGAGGCGGGATCACTTCACGTAACTGATTATCACGGCGAGCACTTTCGGTGTGCACATTCGCTGTGTTGATATTAATCGAAGGAAACGGAGTGACGATATTCATAAGTACTAAACTTTAATATCTATTAATGTACCGAGCACTTCATCAGCAGTCTGAATCGTGTTGATATTGGCTTTTGCATTAAACTCTTCAACTTTTAAATTAACAAGCGACTCATCGATTGGGGCAGGTTGTGAAACTGGCGGAGTTACAGCTTCATTTGGAGTTGCCGCTTGTAATTGGCGTTGTTGAGCTAATTGGGCATCATCTTGCTGATCAATTGAGGCACGGCTAATCTCAGCGCTCGCCTTTTCGATACCTTGGCTTGCACGGTTATAACCTTCTACCGCATTATTAAAAACAGAACTGATTGGCATAACACCCTCCAACAGTGAGATCTACCCGTTAAGTATCGCTCATAAAACGAGCAAAATAAAGCTAAATCCCGCTATTTTTCTGGCCTCTCAGCGAGTTTTGCTTAACACATTGATTTCAGTGCTGATATAAATGACGCTTTATGTGAAATAAAAGGCGCGTGTGAGGCCTTATCTAAAACTTCATATTCAAACTGAGGGTGTAAGGCATGCATTTTTTCAATCGCGCGATAAGGTACTAATGAATCTAAGCGACCGAAAATACCACGCACAGGTACGCTAAGGTTAGCGAATAGTTCCCGTAAATCATCCTGCTGTAAAATGTCTAAGCCCGCACTTAAAGCTTGCTCTTGAGGCGCAGGGTATTGGTTTAAAAGTGCTTTAAGTTGCTTAATGTCATCTCGAGCTGATTCACTGCCCATTGCTTGTATCGCCAAAAACCGTTCTATCGTTTTTTCTCTGTGACTAACTAGCTGATCTTTAAATGCGTTCAATACGTCAGGTTTAATACCCGGCCATTCGTCGGTTTGCGCAAAAAAAGGCGTTGAGGCAACCAATACAACCTTTGCGACTTTGTCAGGCCAATGTGCTGCAATATACATGGCAAAAAGTCCGCCCAACGACCAGCCAACAAGAATAGACTGATCATTTAGCTGTGTACTTAGTTGCTCAGCTGCAGCGTGCAAAGTGTAAGGTGTAGGGATTGACTGCGCGTTACCAAAGCCAGGTAAGTCGAGGCAACGGACTTCACCATCATGAAAAAACTCAAGCTCAGGTTTGATCACTTGCCAAACCCCTTGGTTCATTCCCCAGCCATGTAATAGCACCATCTCATTTTGCATATTTTGTATTTCCCAACCACACTTAGCGCTCATAATAGCGTTTAAAGGAATGAATGCAATGTCTCACTTACCTCATGTCTTAAAACTAGGGCTAGACGCACTATTCCCCAACTTTTGCATTAGCTGCCAAAATCACATACAGGCTGATCAAGCTTTGTGTCAGTATTGTTTAGATGACCTTAATTTATTTGACCTTACACGCCATCCAAATTTGTTACATCGACCAGATATATGTGATGCATTTCCTGATAGTAATTTTGATCATTTAATTGCCTGTGCTTGGTATCAAGCACCTTTTAAGCTTTGGCTCAAGCAATTGAAATTTAATGACCAGCAATATTTTCGTGTGGCACTACAACAAGTAGTAGAGAAACAGCTGCAATTAGCTCGTCAAGTTAATACAAATTGGCCCGATCTTTTTATTGTGCTGCCTCTGCATAATCAGCGCTTTTTGGCACGCGGCTTTAATCAGGTAAGCCAAACTTGGCTGCCTGTTTTGAAAAACCAACAATGTACTGTTAGCCCAGCTCTTTACAAGCAAAAAGCAACCAAAGCGCAATCACAGTTAAGTAAAGCGAAAAGAGTTAAAAATCTACAAAATGCGTTTGTTTGTCAGCAAGATTTAACAGGAAAAACCGTGGCAATTATTGATGATGTGATGACCTCTGGCGCAACCATAAATGCTGCGACAGAAGCCATAAAAAATGCAGGGGCAAAGCAGGTATGGGCTATGCTCACTTGCCTAACAGGGTTAGGCAACCTGCATTATGATTAAGTGTGATTATTTATCACCAGAGGCATGAAAGGCATTACCAAAAAATAAGGCATTGCTTAGTAATCGACTCGTGCCGTACCAGTAACCACGGAATACTGGGTTATCTGTCATGCCTATCACACTGCCTTTACCATATGAATGCGCAATGAGGCCTGCCGCGCCCGCTACTTGCTCTACATTTACGTCATCAGTAAAGCCAGCTAAAAGCGGCTTATCTGTGTAAGTAAGCACATTAACAAAAGGTGAGTCTGATTTCTCAAGTAGCCAAGTGCTATTCTTAAATACTGGTAATGTATTACGGTTCAGCGAATACGTAAGTGGATGAGATAAATCCACAGAGGTATTAAAAATTGCACCGGCAATACGCTGACGACCAGCTAAGTCATCTTTATCAGCATAAGTAAGTCCTGTTGTATCAAAGGCACTGGCTACATCGCGACGAGATAAGTAGTTTGCTTTTAGTAGCTGCTGATCAGCTAAGAACTTAGCACCACCTTTGTGACCCCAAATAACACCGCCTTTACGAACCCACGACTTAATAGCCACTTTAGTCGCATCATCAAGGCGATTGAAATTTCCGTGCGCTAAAATAATATGGCTGTAGTTCTCAAGGTCGATGTTACCTAAGCGCTCCATTTCGATAATGCTTGGCGCGGTGCCAACAAAACGATCTAAGTAATACCACACTTCACCAAGCTCATACTGGCTAGTTCCTTGACCACCCACGAGTAATACTTTAGGCGCTTTCACAACCGCCATTGCACGAGAACCTAAATCAGCACCTTTAACCGTTAAGCCCGAACTAATTGGCGTAATTTCAATGCCAAACTCATTCTGTGCTTGGTTTAAATAACTAACCCAGTTGCTATCAGTTTGCAGACCAGCAGGAACAAGAATACTACCTGGTTCAAAAGCTATTTCACCTGATGGCGTTTTTGCTGTAAGTGGGCTTAATGCCACGCGTGCTTTCACACCTTGTTCAAGCAAGCTATTAAGCATTTTTGGCGCTAGGTAATCATCCCATTTAAATGCATAGGCATAGCTTTGCGGTAATGCTGCAAAGCTTGACTTAACACTTTGCTGCCAAGGCATTTTTGCCACATTTAAGCCCCAGTTGCTGCTTACCTTTGCAAATTCTAAATTAAAGGCATGAGCAAGTGTCCAGCCAGACACATCATAAAACGTATTATCAACAAAACGCTGTTGCTCACTGAAAATCGCTTTAATTAAACGAAATTGTGGCTGTGCTAATGGTACATAATAACTCTGCTCAGAAAAGCTTTGACCGTTTACTTTTAACGGCTCTTCTAACATGTACGCATTGATTTGATGTTGTCTAAGTAAATCAAGGAAGTATTGCATGCGACTTTGATCAGCGCCGCCTTTAACTACATACCCTTTAAAGTCTTCATCACCAGCAAGATCAACTGCTTTGTTGTAAAATTTTGCTTGATAGTCAAGTAAGTCTGTACGGTTATCAATCGCCGCTTGGAACGTCGATAAGCTAGTTAATAACTGATTTTTAATCGTAAACGGGAAGCTTAACGGGCCGTTAATAGTTTCTTGTAAGTGACCACGCGAGCTCGCTTGTTCAAATAAGATGCCTACACCGCCATTTACGTCTGGGTAAGTTGAGCCTTTCCCATAGTAAAAGTCATCAAAGCTTTCTTCAGTGAAGTAAAGTGCATTGTGCTCATCAAGTGTCTTTGCATGATAGTTTGCAATGGCTTTAGTCAGCGTGACATTTTCTTCTGGCGTGATTGGGTGCTTACGAGTTGGGATCCCTGGTTGGAAAAAGTAAGTGCTGTTTGGGCCCATCTCATGGAAGTCAGTTAGGATATTCGGCTTCCATTGGTGAAACTGTGCAATACGTGCACGTGATTCAGGGTGTTGCAGTAACAACCAGTCACGGTTTAAATCAAACAAGTAATGGTTAGTACGGCTACTTGGCCAACTTTCGATATGCTCGCGAGTTTGTGGATCTGATGATAACTTCATGCCACGGTTGCTGTTTGCCCAATTTGCAAAACGCGCTAAGCCATCAGGATTTAATGATGGGTCGAGTAAAATAACCGTGTTGTTAAGTAAGGCATCGATTTCTGGCCCCTGTGCGGCTGCAAGGTAATACGCAACGAGAAGCGATGCGTTGCTGCCTGATGATTCATTACCGTGAACACTGTAACCCATCCAAACAACCGCTGGCTGCTTGCTTGAGTCACTTGCCCCACCATTTAGGCGAGCCAAATGCGCCTTGCGGATTTGCTCAACTTGGCCAAGTTTGTCGGACGCTGTAATTGTTAGCATCACCAGTGGACGCTGCTCATGAGTGCGACCGATTACTTTAAAACTCATTCGGTCACTTTTTTCAGCAAGAACTTGCATATATTGCACAAGTTGATCGTGACGTACATGCCACTCACCCACCTCGTAGCCTAACACCTGCTCAGGAGTCGGAATACTTGGGTCAAATTTCACATCTTGTTCAAAGTAATAAGAAAGAGGTTTTGCTAATGCGCTAACGCTCACTAGCATGGTTAATATTGTTATTATGAAACGCATAGATAGCACCCGTAATTATTTGATGTTTTAACGCTACCATTCGATAAAATAGATGCAACTTTTTACGCTCAACACTGGCGACAACACGATGAGCGGAGTATGATACACAGTATCCGAGTAATTTAGTCAAGTATAGTCCGTTTTATGATCTCTATTTCTGAATCTGCACAATCTCATTTTGCTAAACTTTTAGCAGACCAAGCTGAACAAACAAACATTCGTGTGTTTGTAGTAAACCCAGGTACTTCGCAGGCTGAGTGTGGTGTTTCTTACTGCCCAGAAGACGCCGTTGAAGCGACTGATATTCGTCTACCATTCAATGGTTTTGATGCCGTTGTTGATGCAGAAAGCGCCCCTTTCTTAGAAGAAGCTGAAATCGATTTTGTAACTGACAAAATGGGTACTCAGTTAACGCTTAAAGCGCCAAATGCAAAAGCACGTAAACTTAGCGACGATGCATCACTGCAAGAACGTGTTCAACACATGCTTGAAACTGAAGTGAATCCACAGCTCGCTAACCACGGCGGCCAAGTTAGCCTAGTGGAAATTACTGCTGACGGTATCGCGGTACT
Organism: Pseudoalteromonas sp. UCD-33C; assembly: GCF_001306895.1. NCBI lineage: Bacteria > Pseudomonadati > Pseudomonadota > Gammaproteobacteria > Alteromonadales > Pseudoalteromonadaceae > Pseudoalteromonas > Pseudoalteromonas sp. UCD-33C. Next base: position 72,892 of record NZ_LJTB01000006.1, read on the forward strand.
GCAATTTGGCGGTGGCTGTAACGGTTGTTCAATGATTGATGTCACACTAAAAGAAGGCATCGAGAAAGAAATGATCGCCAAGTTTGACGAAATCAACGGTGTAAGAGACATTACTGATCACCAATCTGGTGAGCACTCTTACTACTAACCGGTATATTAAGCATGCTTAAAAAATGGGTATTTCGCTTAGGCAGCGACCCCAAGTTAAGCTTAAAACGCTTTCTTCGCGGCCTAGCACTGTTTGTGCTAGCCGTGATTTTTATTGCCATAGGTTACTATGGACCCGCACTGTTTCAATTAATTGGCCTAGCCATACTAGCAGTGGCTTTATTCTTTGCTGGTTGGGGCTACTTAGGTATTTTTGCCAACCGTTTTGCGCAAGTTTTAGAGCGCTCGTCTCCCAAAAATCACGACCCTGATTTGTGGAAGTAATTTAATCTAATAATTGCTGATTATTGATAATTTTACGGTAGCGAAACCACAACGTTAACCCCCGCATTAGCATAAAGCTGGTCATCGCAAACCATAAACCATGATTTTGCCAGCTACTCACTACCCAAAACAGTCCAAAAAAGCCCACTAGAGCACTAAATAGCATAGTATTACGCATGTCTTTAGCACGGGTTAAACCGACAAATACGCCATCAAATAAAAAGCAGCCCATCGCCGCGATAGGCAATATAATCACCCAAGGAAGATAAACCGTTGCAAGGCTGATAACTTCGGGCACATCGGTAAGTAAGCGAATAATTGCCTCGCCAAATAATAAAAATATAAGGCTATAAAACAGTGCAAATAACCCACCCCAAAACAAGCTCAAATTAACCCATAACTTAATCTGCTTAGCGCTGTGCTCACCTTTCGCTTTACCGACCTTTGCCTCACTTGCATAAGCAATACCATCAAGCGCAAAGCTCACCAACATTAAAAAGTTTAGCAACACGGCATTAGCCGCTAAGGTTGTTTCGCCGATACGTGCGCCATAAAAAGTCATAAAGCTAAAACATAGCTGGAGTGCTAATGAGCGAATAAAAATATCGCGATTTAAGCTTACTAAATCAAGTAACTTAGCAACACTTAACCAGGCTTTCACGGCAAGGTTAACACCTTGCTTTTTAGCGAGCTGTACAACTAACATCAGTGCAAAAGCAAGGGCGATATAATCAGCGATTAAAGATGCCCACGCAGCTCCAGCCACACCCCAATCAAGAAACACCACAAAATAAATATCAAGCACAATATTGGTTATATTGGTGATAAGTAATAAATAGAATGGCCCGCGGCCATAATGAACACCTAGCATCCAGCCAAGTAAAACCAAATTACACAAAGCAGCGGGTGCACTAAAAATACGAATCGAAAAATAGCTATTTGCTTGTTCTAAAACAGCTTCATTAGCATTTGATAAATATGCCATTAAGGATTGAATAGGTATACTCAGCGCTATTAATAACAGCGCAACTGCTGTTGCTAGTAACAAGCTGCGCTTTAATAGCTCAGCAAGTAAGGTGTGATCGCTTTTACCATAGGCCTGTGCAACTAATCCTGTGGTGCTCATGCGCAAAAAGCCTGCTAGCCAAAATAATAACGAGATAACTGCTGAGCCAAGCGCTATACCAGCTAAATAGTGAGCGCTTCCTAAGTGGCCGATTACAGCTGTATCAACTAAACCTAACATTGGCACGGTAATATTTGATAAAATCATCGGACCGGCTAATAACAGTAAACTTTTATGGTGTGCCTTATGACGTTTAAGAAAATGTTTCATTTAGTATTTGCAGTCCTGTTAGGTTTATCTTTGCGTGCCCATGGCGCAGTCATTCTACAGTATCACCACGTCAGTGAAAGCCTTCCTGCGGTAACCAGTGTCAGTAGCGAAACATTCACTGAGCATATGCAATATTTAAAAGATAATAACTTCAACGTTATTCCACTAGATGAACTCATCACCTCGTTACAAACAGGCCAACCGCTAACAGATAAAACTGTCGCGATTACCTTCGACGATGGCTACAAAAATAACTATGAAGAAGCAGCGCCTATCTTAGAGAAGTTTGGCTATCCGTATACTATTTTCGTAAATCCCAAACTAATTGATGAAGGCAAAAGCTATGTAATGACATGGCAGCAGTTAAAGGAGCTATCTAATAAAGGCGCCTTAATCAGTAACCACACACAAGTTCATAATTACTTGCATCGCAAACAGAATGGCGAGAGTGAAGAAGCATGGCTTGCACGTACTAAAAAAGATATTTTATCTGCCCAGCAACGCATTAAAGAAGAAATTGGCCACGATTTTAAATACCTTGCTTACCCTTATGGTGAATTTAATAATTCATTGCAACAATTAGTAAAATCGCTAGGCTTTGTTGGTATAGGTCAACATTCGGGTGGTGTAGGCATCCATTCTGACTTTACCCGATTACCACGCTTTCCGGCATCGGGCTTTTATTCAAAGCTTGATACGCTTGCCACTAAACTCGACTCTCAAGCATTCGCAATCAAACAGCTCAGCTATTCAGATAGCGTTACAAACGAAAACCCACCAAGTATAAGCATTCAATTTGATATGCAGGACTTTCATAAAAGTCAGTTTGCGTGTTATGTCTCTGGTATTGGCCAAGCAGACTTAACTTGGCTTAGTAAAGATACGGTGAAGATCACCTCACCTGAAAAACTGAAAAAAGGCCGCTCTCGCTTTAACTGCACAGCCCCTTCTATCGCGAAAAAAGGCAGTTACTACTGGTTCTCTCAACCTTGGGTTATTGTACCTTAGCAGCTTGTTTTAGCATTTGCGCTGCAACCTTATCAAGGCGAACCACTTCATTAGCCGCATTAAGCTCTACTGCGGCTTTAGGCATGCCCCATACCACTGACGACAATTCATCCTGTGCTATGGTGTAAGCCCCAGCTTGATTTAATGCAAGCATGCCTTTTGCGCCATCGCTGCCCATACCGGTCAATAACGCAGCTACCGTCGCTTTAGGGCAAGCCACGACTAAGGAGTTAAATAGCACATCAACCGCTGGACGATGGCGATTAACCAGCTCACTTGAATCTAGCTGACAAAACAAGCCGCCTGCTTTTTTTACTACACTCAAATGCTGATCGCCCGGTGCAATATACGCCCAGCCTGGTTGTAGCTTATCGCCATGCTCAGCTTCTTTAACGTTGATTTTACACGTTCTATCCATGCGCATTGCAAACGAGGTACTAAATACTGGAGGGATATGCTGTGTAATAACAATCGGTGGGCAGCTTTCTGGCATACGCACGAGCACTTCTTTAATTGCTTCTGTGCCGCCTGTTGAAGCGCCAATTGCAAGCACGCTGTTTGCCTTAAATTGCAATGCTGTTAAAGAGCTGTCGTCTTCAACTTTTGTTTCTTTAAAAGCTCGCACTCTAGCGCCAGCTGCAGTACGCACTTTTTGATGTAATAAATGGGCATAACGCTGCAGATTTTCAGTGACATTGATTGTTGGCTTAGCAATAAAGTCAACAGCACCAATTTCGAGGGCTTCAAGTGTGATTGGTGAGCCTTTTTGAGTCAGTGTAGAAATCATCACAACTGGCATAGGACGAAGGCGCATCAAGTTTTTTAAAAAACTTAACCCATCCATTTTCGGCATTTCGATATCAAGCGTTAAGACATCGGGATTAAGGCGCTTAATTAAATCTCGGGCTTGATAAGGGTCTTCTGCCGCGCCAACGACCTGAATGTCTTGCGCTTGCTCGAGCACTTCCTTGAGTAAACCACGGATCAAAGCAGAATCATCAACTATGAGTACTTTGATCATTTGCTCTCCTAAAATAATTCAATATCCGTTTCTGCATCTTGCTGCTCAATATCGTGTAAGTATTTAATTTCACGTTTTTCAAGCTTATCAGAATGCAATTCACGCATTTTCTTAACCTGCGCCTTGCCTGTTTGTGGATCAAACATCACCTTACGTGGCCAAGGCCCGCCAACATCATGGGATACTAAATCTAAACCTTCCTCAAGTACATAGGCATTTGCAAAACGAATGTTGCCAACACCAATATCTGTCATTGAGCGGATTATTTTCCCGCCGCCAAACAGCTTTACTTTGAGGTTGCGTCTAGAAGCACCATTTTTTAGGATTTCATTGATCAAGTATTCCATTGCCCAGTTACCATAACGGCAATTAAGACTGTGTGCGTTACTCGGATCAACGCCTTTTTCCGCCGGCAGCATAAAATGATTCATACCACCAATACCTAAGCCTTCATCGTAGATACATGCAGCAATACACGACCCTAACACAGTTGTGATCAATTCATCAGACTTAGACACATAAAATTCGCCTGGTAATACTTTAGCAACCACTTTATGGCGCTTGCCATCCCAAAACCGTTTAACGTGCTCAAAACCAGACAATACAGGTTTAAAATGACTACTCATAGACCACCTTTTTGATAGATAGTTTGGCCTAAATTCTTAAACTCTTTGTGGTCCTTACCCAGTGTTTCGGAATGCCCCAAGAATAAATGACCTGAATTGGTCAACAAATCGTAATAACGTTTAAATAGAGTATCTTTCGTCGGCTTATCGAAGTAGATAACTACATTGCGACAAAAAATAACATCAAACGGCCCTTTCATAGGCCAGCTCTGTAATAAGTTTAGACGTTTAAAGAAAATATTCTTTTGTAGTTCGGGTTTTACTTTATATAACTGACCGTCATGGCTTTTTAGAAACCAGCGCTTAAGTTGGCTTTTGTCTAAACCATTCACATTGGCAGCGGTATAGGTGCCAGCCTGTGCTTTAGCGAGCACATTTGAGTCTAAGTCAGTAGCTAGGATTTTCACATCCCAATCAGATGGAAATAGACTGCTTAAGGTCATAGCAATGGTATAAGGCTCTTCGCCGGTCGAGCAGCCAGCAGACCACACCCTTACACGCTTTTGTTTAGCATTACTAATCAGCAGTTTGGGGACTATGGTATTTTTTAGATAACTAAAGTGATGTGGCTCACGAAAGAAAGAAGTCAGATTAGTAGTTATAGCATTAATAAACTCACTAAACTCTTGTTCTTTATTCTCTTCAAGAAAGTCTAAATATTCTTTAAAGTTCTTAAGCTTATGTTGGCGAATACGCCTTGCTAAGCGCGAGTAAACCATCTCGCGCTTATGCTCAGCTAAAACAATGCCGCAAGCATCGTACACTTGTGACGAAATAGCTTTAAAGTCACTATCCGTTAGTAAAAACTCTTTCATGTGCTTGACCCTGCAGCTGTAACATTAGATGCAATTAACTAGTTAGAATTTAATTGGGAAGAGTTTTAAAACTCTTCCCACTCATCACTAGGGTCAACAAAGTTATTACCTTTAGGTGCCGAACGCACTGGTGAGCTTGGCTGTTTAGCTGCAGGCGCTGAACTTGCACGGCTTGTAATATCCATCTCGTTATTCGATAACGAGAAGAAGTTTAACAAGCGGCGCATATCATTCGCTTGCTCTGCCATTGATTCACCCGCGGCAGAGGCTTCTTCAACTAATGCTGCATTTTGCTGGGTCATTTCATCCATTTGGGCAATGGCTTTATTGACCTGCTCAATACCAGAGCTTTGCTCTTCAGAAGCTTGGGCAATATCAGAAATCATTGCTGTAACTCTTTGCACCGCCGTAACAATTTCTTGTAATGTTGAACCCGATTCATTAACTAGTAATGTACCATCTTCAACTTTTCCAACACTGTCTCGGATCAATTCTTTGATTTCTTTTGCAGCAGCAGCTGAACGTTGCGCTAAGTTACGAACCTCACCAGCAACAACCGCGAAACCACGGCCTTGCTCACCTGCTCGTGCTGCTTCGACAGCGGCATTAAGCGCAAGTAGATTTGTTTGGAAAGCAATTTCATCAATGACACTGATGATGTCTGCAATCTTTTTACTTGATTCATTAATTGCTGACATACTGATTACAGCACGATTTACAACTTCACCACCTTTTTGTGCTTTTGTACGTGTTTCTTCAGCAAGTTCATTCACTTCTTTTGCATTATCAGCATTTTGGCGAACCGTACTGGTCATCTCTTCCATGCTTGATGCTGTTTCTTCAAGTGATGAAGCCTGCTCTTCAGTACGTTGACTTAAATCAGCATTACCTTGCGAGATTTCTTCTGCACCACTAGCAACCAAGGTTGCTGAGGTATTAATGCGATTAATCACTTCAGTAAGCTTATCAGCCGTGGCATTTGCATCACGTTTTAACTTATCGAATGAACCTTGATAGTCTTGTTCAATACGTTTTGATAAATCACCGTTTGCCATAGCATCCAGCATATTGCCTGTGTCTTTTACTGCATCATCAACAATACTAACTAGGCTATTTAAGCCCTGTGCTAGGCGTAAGAAGAAACCTTGTTTACCCGCTTCTTCTACACGGGCTTCTAAGTCACCACTCCCCGCGGCAGCAACCAGACCCGCAATTTCTTTTTCAATCGCGACTTCAGCAGTTCTGTCTTCCCACTCAACAACCGTACCAATACGTTCGTTCTCTGGGGTAAAAATAGGGTTTGCGACCAAACCAAAAGTACGGCCGCCAACTTGAATTTCCGTGCTGTAAGTATCACTTAACTTAGCAAGCATATTGCGTTGATGTGCTGGATTCTTGTGGAATACATCGATATTTTGACCCACTAGATTATTACTATTGAAATTAGGTAAGTCTTTACGTAAATCACTTTCAGCAATTTTCATCATGTTCAGAACGGCTTCGTTCATGTAAATGATGTTGTTACCAGAATCAGCAATCATGGTGTTAGTTGCCACACGGTCTAACGCGCGTCGAACACGAAGATTTTCTTCTGCTGCACGCTTTTCCGCTTCCGCTTTATTTACGCTATCAGTAATATCTTGCCACTCAACAATAGTCCCTAAACGCTTACCAGATGCGCTCACCCAAGGAGTCGCAATCAAGCTAAAAATAAGCCCCGCTAAACGTAATGTGGTTTTGTATGGTTCAGATAGGGTTTTTAGCAACTCACGTTGGTGTGATGGTTGTTTATGAAAATCATCAACGCAAGTTCCAATTAGGTTAGCCACAGAGAAGCTCGGTAGCACTGTTTGTAACGTTGATTCGCGAGCTTGCAGCATTTGCTTTACTTGCTCATTAACAAAGATAATTTTTAAATCGTTGTCAGCAATCATCACATTAGCTTGGCAAACGCGCAGCGCATTTGATAAATCGGCATCACGTTTTGACTGACGTTCAAGCTCTTTTTGCGCAGTTATATCGCTGGCAAATTTAATAACTTTGGTGACATTGCCATTGCTATCAATAATTGGGTTATAGGTGCCTTGGATCCACACTTGTTTGCCATTTTTACCGACACGCTTAAATTCATCAACAAAGAATTCACCGCTGCGTAATCGTTGCCAAAACTGTTGATACTCAGGGCTTTGCGACTCTTGTTCAGCAACAAACATAGAGTGGTGTTGCCCTTGGATCTCTTCGAGTCGGTAACCCATGGTGTTTAAGAAATTAGCATTGGCAGTAATGATCTGCCCCGATGGTTGAAACTCAATCATCGCTTGCGACTTTTTAAGTGCCGCAATAACTAAATCATTTTCCGACTCAACATTTTTAGGACTGCTAAACCATCCCATACCCTTCACCTTCTTGTTAATCTACCCAGTTAAATGTCCATTGTTTTTTGTAGGTCAAGTAATGCGACCATTTTCTCACCCACATTGACTAAACCCGCAACAAATTGCGCGTTGTCTGAGTCAGACAAATGTGGCACTGCCTTCGCTTCATGCTCAGCAATGCTATAGACATCCGAGACGGCATCAACGGCGATGCCCATAATTTTACATGTATTTTCAAGCTGTACTTTTAGAACAATTACAACGGTTAACGGCCCGTATTCGATGGCTGAAATACCAAAACGAAGCCTTAAATCAATAATCGGCACAATGGTGCCACGCAGGTTGATAACCCCTTTGACGAAATCCGGTGAATTAGGGATCACCGTAATTTCTTCCCAACTGCGAATTTCTTGCACCGTTAAAATATCAACACCATACTCTTCTTCAGCCATGAAGAAGGTTAAAAACTGTTTTACATCTTGATCTTGTTCAAGGTTTAGCTTGTTATGCAGGTCGTCGTGCTGTGCAATCATGACGCCTCCAAATTCGCTTTTGATTCAATAATCAATTCTTGGCTCCCAGGCTTTCTAAGCCCAGATAATTTAATCAAACCACTAATATCAACAATCAAAGAAACACGACCATCCCCTAGAATTGTCGCCCCTGAGACACCATCAACTTTTTGATAATTGGCCTCTAAGCTTTTGATCACCACTTGCTGTTGCGACAATAAGTCATCAACCAATAAACCTACTTTTTGGTTGTCACTCTCAACGACAACCAACAAGGTTTTATCAAGCGTTTCAATCGCCCCTTTATGATTGAAAATGTTATAAAGCCTTAAGATTGGAATATATTCGTCACGTAAGCGCAGCACATCTAAGTCTTTGCCTACCCGACTCACTTTACTAATATCGATTTGCAATGACTCAATAATCGAAATCAGTGGGATAATATAAGTATGTTCAGCAATCCGGACTAACTGCCCATCTAAAATAGCCAGCGTTAGCGGTAGGCGAATTGTAAATGTCGAACCCACTCCCGGTGCAGAAGCCACTTCAACAGAGCCGCTGAGCGCTTCAATATTGCGCCTTACTACATCCATACCAACGCCACGACCCGATAAGTCGCTGACTTGGTCAGCAGTAGAAAATCCTGGTAAGAAAATAAGCTCGTTGATTTCGTTATCAGACAACTCATCAGTTTCTGAAATTAGGCCATTTTTAATCGCCTTTTCACGAATTTTAGTGGTATTCAGGCCCTGACCATCGTCCATAATTTCGATAACGATATTGCCACCTTGATGAAACGCATTGAGCGTTACAGTACCAACAGGGTCTTTACCCGCTGCAACACGTTTATCAACGGTTTCTAAACCATGATCTAAGGAATTTCTCACTAGATGCACCATTGGATCAGAAAGCTTCTCCATCACGGTTTTATCTAGTTCGGTTTGTTCACCAAGTAGCTTTAGCTCGACTTGTTTATCAAGCTTTTGCGAGATATCGCGTACTAAGCGAGGAAAGCGACTAAACACAAAACTTATTGGTAACATGCGAATACGCATGACATTTTCTTGTAAGTCACGAGTATTATGCGCCAGTTGTGCCAAGCCTTCTTGTAATGAGGCTATAGTTGCTTCAGTAATTTCTTGTTCACCCAACTGGCTTAACATCGCTTGGGTAATAACTAACTCACCCACCATGTTGATCAGTGAATCAACTTTGTCGATACCAACCCTGATTGAGGTTGATTCTGCATTGGCTGTGGTTGCTTTAACTGGCGCTGGCTTTTTAGAATCAGTAGCTGGTTTAACTGCTGCAGGCTCAGCCTCTTGCGCTGGTGCTACATCTTCAGTAACAGTCTCAGTTGCTGTTATCTCTTCATCACCAAACAAACCACCGCATAGCGTGATGGTGATATCAGCGTCATCTTCAACCCATTCGAAAATTTCTTCGATGCAGCTTTGTTCTTTGTCTGTAGTTAAGAAAAAGCGCCACGACAAGAAGCAATCTTCAGGGGCAAGGTTAGTAATATCAGGCACATCATCTTGAAAGGCTTGTGTTTCAAGCTCACCTAGCTCAGCCAACTCACTGATCATGTACAGTGGTTCATTACCGGTTTTAAATAAATGATGGTGTGGTTTGAAATCGATTTGATAGGTGTTAAAGCTGCTTTCGCTAACAGCTTCTTGCGTTGGCTCTGGTGCTTTACTTGCAGCACGCATACCAAGAATTTCTTCAAATTTAATACGCAATTCATCAGCTTCAGTTAGATCTGGCTGCTGCTCAGCTTGTAAAGTTCTGAGTAAAGCCCGTAAACAGTCAACTGATTTTAAAAGTAAATTAACATGCTCAGCAGTAAGATCTCGTGAACCTTCACGAATTTGATCTAACAGAGTTTCGAGAACATGAGTAAAGTCTGCAACAGCACTAAAACCAAAGGTACCGCTGCCTCCTTTTATTGAATGCGCAGCGCGAAAAATTGTATTTATGGTCTCTAAGTCTTCTTCGCCAGGCACTAAGTTTAATAACTCAGCCTCCATAGCGTCGAGTCCTTCGAAGCTTTCTTCGAAGAATACTTCAAAAAATTGGCTTAGATCTATACTCATGCCCCGCTCCTATTATTAGCGAATCACTTTTTTCAATACCGCTAACAATTGCTCAGGATTAAATGGCTTAACAATCCAACCAGTTGCACCAGCAGCTTTACCTTCAGACTTTTTATCAAGACCCGACTCTGTGGTCAGCATCAGTAAAGGTGTGAACTTATAATTAGGTAAGCTACGTAATTCACGAATAAGGGTAATACCATCCATTACCGGCATATTCACATCAGAAATAACAGCATCAAAGCCTTGTTGTTTTGCGATATTTAAAGCTTCGCTGCCGTCTTTCGCTTCTGTCACATCAAAGCCAGCTTTTTTAAGCGTAAAACCAACCATTTGGCGCATAGATGCAGAATCGTCTACTGCTAAAATTCTTTTCATAAAAACCTCTTAATTGGCATTCTCAAGCACAAGATAATGGCTTAAGCCCAAACTATTAATTGCCTGTTGCAACGGCTTACTCTCGCCAACCCAAATAATTTTGTGTTGCACCGAAAGCAAATGCTTCTGTAATGCACATAAAAGCTGAATTGATGCTGTGTCAGCACGGGTCACTTCACTGATATCCAAACAGATATCATCATTTGCTGACAACTCTTGGAGCAAATCTTGATGGAGTGTTTCGACCTGACTAATAGCTAATTCTGTAGGGAGCTTTAACATTACTTATACCTTCCCTGCTTTAAACAATTCATAACAAAAGCTTAGACTGACTAAATAAAAATGCCATAATTTGAATCAAAAAATAGTAAAATTTTTTAGTAGCTTAGACATTTATATCAAAAAAGGAAGCTTTTCTTTTGCGGAAAATGACTCCCTTAACCAAGAAAGTTTACTTTGCGTAATAATCTGCTATTTTTTTGAACTCTTCAGTCAAAGTTGTGGCGTTTATTAATGGCGCGCTGCCTTGTTTAAATTCAGGCTTAAAAATCGCACGTACCGAGCCATCGCCATCAACCATCACTACCGACGCGCTATGATCAACGGCATACTCTTGCTCATCACTATCGTTAATTGCGTAAATTAAGCCAAGCTCTCTAACAAATGGAAAAAGTTGCTTGTGCGGACCTGACACAGCAAGAAAATCGGGATTGAAGTAATCAATGTAGGCTTTGCGCTTTTCGGTTGTATCACGTTTTGGATCTACGGCAACAAACCATACCTGCACTTTGTAACCTTGGCTTAGCTGCTTTTGCACTGCAGTTAACTTCGCCAGTGTCATTGGACATATATCAGGGCAACTGGTATAGCCTAAAAAGACCAAATTCCAATGCCCCATAAACTGACTGTTATCAGCGGGCGCACCATGTTGATCGGTTAATAAAAACGGACTAATCGGCTTTGCTTGCTCATAAACCAGTGCTTCGACTTCAGGTGCGCTGTTGTTTTTACCACAACCGGTTACAAACAATACCGCACTGAAACATAAAAAAGCGACGATTCGCGTCATAAAACTAACCATTTATCAATGAATAAGGCGATAAAGAGTAGCATTAAATGCACGATTGAAAAACGAAATAAGTCCATTGCTGTATCATCTTTTGGGGCAATTTTTAGTTTTAACGCTTTATAAATGAATATCGCGTTTAAAACGCTTGCACCTAATAAGTAAATTAGCCCTGACATGCCAATTAAATAAGGCAGCACACATACCAAAGCAAGCAAAATGCTGTAGCCAACAACGCAAGTTTTACAAAATTCGATACCGTGAGTAACAGGCAACATAGGAATTTTTGCCCGCTCGTAATCACTTTTACGTGCAATCGCCAAGGCCCAAAAATGCGGGGGAGTCCAAGTAAATATAATCATCACTAACAGCCAAGGAGCTGCAGCCATATGGCCTGTTTCAGATACCCACCCCAGCAACGGCGGCATAGCACCTGCCAAACCACCAATAACAATATTTTGCGGTGTGGCACGCTTTAAAAATGAGGTGTAAATAAAGGCATAGCCGACAAGCGCAAACAAAGTAAGAATGGCGGTGAGCGTATTCGCCCATACCATAAGCATAACAAAACCTAGTATTCCTATAGTTGCAGCAAAGCTCAAAGCATGTTGTTTACTGAGCCGACCTTTTGCCACAGGACGATGACGTGTACGTGCCATTTTGCTGTCGATTTCACTATCAACAACATGATTGATCACGGCAGCAGCAGCCGACAGCAAGCCAATACCTAGCAAACTTGCAAGCTGCACAAATACCCCTCGCCCAACATCGGGAGCCAATGCCAAACCAACCCAAGCAGTTAGTACAAGCATGGCAACTACTTTAAATTTACTGATAGCTAAGTAATCTTTAAGTAACTCTGAGCTTTGAATAAATAATGATTTTTCTGAGCTTAGTAATAATGCCATCACAGCCTCCTAGGTTCTTATTTTTAAGTGGAAGCATAGTCTTACCATGCTAAGCAGTAACAATGCGGCCATTAGGTTGTGCGCAAGCGCTACACTTAATGGGAAGTGCCAGTGCACAACAGCTAGGCCTAAACAGATTTGGCACAACAAAGCGATTAATACAGTGACTGTGCAGTGCTTAATTTTTCGAGAGTAACAGCGTGAATATATGCGCCACATGATCAGCGCTAACACCACACAAGTAACCAGCGCCCAAATACGGTGTAGCAGATGAATAGACATACGCGCCTGCTGAGATAACACACCATATTCATAGGTGCTGTGCTCAAGCGGTAGCTGAAACACACTCTTCAAAGAAAACGGTTGTCCGTAGCTACACAGCGGTAAGCCATTACAATGCGGAGCGGCGTAATTTGCTGCAAGCCAGCCACCCAACGCAATTTGCAGTATTAGCACCACCAAGCCCACCAGCGCTAACTGATAATATGGCTTTGCGCCGCTATCACTGCTAGCAACAGGGTCGGTCTTTAAACGTAGATACAATAAAAACAGCAACGACAAGATACTAAAACCGCCGAGCAAATGCCCCATAACAACCAAAGGCTGTAGGTTCATAGTGACAGTCCACATGCCCAATACGGCTTGGAATACCACCAATAATAATAGTGCTAATGGCAGTTTAACCGGCGTATTTGGATATTGGCGTTTTAACCAGGCAAAAACAAACAAGGCTAAAATAAGTAAACCAAGGGCACCGGCAAAATAGCGATGGATCATTTCTTTCCATGCTTTTGCTGCTTCAAACATCATATCAGGGTAGTTTTGTTCAACATGTAACAGAGCAGTTTCATGTTTTGGCACAGTTAAAAATCCATAGCAACCAGGCCAGTCAGGGCAACCAAGCCCAGCATCACTCAGCCGTGTATAAGCACCAAGCCCAACAACTAAGATAGAGAAGAAAACCGTAATTAAGACTAAATATTTATAATTTTTATACATCTTTATCCCCTTAATGAGGTTTAACTTGAACGCGCATAGTTAAGTAGTTTCTTTAAGTCTTTAAGTAAGCCTTTTTGAATAAGTCTGTTTTGTTCTGGCTCAGCCGTGTAGGGGTAATGCAAAACCACTAAGCCCATGTGATCAACCAAGTATAAGTCTCCCGCTTTGAGCGCAGGACTTACTGCTAATTGACGCCAATTTGCCGATACCTGCTGTTGATTTGTCAGTACCGCCACATCCACTTTTTGCTGGTTTTTACCTAAAGCGACATATAGGTTATCTAGACTGGCTAATTGGTTTGCACAAACTTCACTGCACTCTTTTGGATAATTAAGCGCAATTGTCCATTGTTTAGGATCGCCTTGTTGCCAATCAGCTAATTTAACTTCTTCGCTTAAAAGCTCACCATGATTACTCGAACCACTCGGTAACCACTCAAGCTTTAATGCTGCATAAGCAAGTGCCAGCGGCACAAAACAGCATAAAACGAATAAACTAAGCGGGTTTATTTTCATAACCTCTCCTTCTCATCGCAAAATAAGCAATAACAACACACGCTAAGCCGATTAATAACCACTGCAAGGCATAGGCGTAATGTTTATCTGGCCCCATCACGACACTCTGGTAATGCGGGGTTGCAATACCATCTGCTTCATTGCGATAACCAATAAAGTCTTGTAAGGGCTTTGCTAATTGAGCACTAAAAATTGCTAAGTCGATGCCTTGAATACGCTTAGGCCAGCCTTGCTCTGCACCAATCTCATCGGCAAGTGTGAAGCCTTGTAAGTTGCCTTGTTTCAATTGCACAGTAGCCGTAAACCTTGTTGATTCTGGCCACACAACGGTTGGCAACTGGCTACGGTTTGTTGGCGCTTTTAGCCAACCAAAGTTAACGATTAAAGGCACGCTTTCACCTGCAATTGTCATCGCTACTAGTAAGTCATAGCCCACTTGCCCCTGATAAATTTGATTATCAAGCAGCCAGTAATGTTGTTTATTTACCTCGCCAGTGACCTTGACTTGCAAGCCCGTTCTGTTCAGCTCACTAGGTAAATTTTGCAGTTCTTGCCAGCTCAAAACGCCTTGCTCTTTCGAAACGGCTAACTGACTTAGTTGCTGCTGTTTTTCCTCGCCTCGCTGGTATTGCCAAACGCTTAGTCGTATACAAATAAGCACTGCAAGTATCACAACGCAAATTGCGATAATTGAGCTAAGCTTTTGTTTACGCCATAAAATTAACTGCATTTGGAATACCTAATATGATTAAAATCATTATTGTTTTGTTATTACTTTATATTCTGTTCAACCTATTTAGAGCGCTGTTTGTGATGATGTCAGCAAAAGAGCACTCGAAACCCATGTCGCATTACTTAGGTCGTCGAGTGCTGTTTTCAGGTATTGTGCTGGTGCTCATCATTGCCGCAATGAAATTGGGCTTTATTCACACCAACCCGTCGCCGCTTCACAAAGCTACAGCACGTACACAAACACAAATAAACACAACCACACCACATCCACAAAGTGCCAATACCAAGCAGCCGCTTGAAAAGCAAAATGCTTTTCACTCGTGAAGTGGCCTTTAAAAATTCTAAGTAGCACCACAAATAAAATAATGGTGCCTAATGTCACGTGCATACCGTGAAAGCCCGTTAACAAGAAAAAGGTATTCCCATAAACACCCGCATCTAAGGTCAAGCCTAAATCTTGGTATGCATGCATATACTCGTATACTTGTAAGCCAAGGAAAATCACACCTAGTAGCACAGTTAAAGATAAAAATACCTTTAGAGCGCCGCGCTTATTGTTTTCTATCGCAACATGAGCAAAGTGAATTGTGACCGATGAGGTAAGCAGAATAAGCGTGTTGATCAGAGGTAGACCTTGCCAGCCCATAGCCTGTGTGGTCTCGCCCGCTGGCGTAGTTAATAGCGGCCATACGGCTTCAAAGGTTGGCCAGAGTACTTCGTTGGTCATAGCATTATTACCAGCGCCACCGAGCCAAGGCACCGAAATCATACGTGCGTAAAAAAGAGCGCCAAAAAACGCCATAAAGAACATAACCTCAGAGAATATGAACCAGCTCATACCTTGTCTGAATGAGCGGTCCATTTGTGCTGAGTAAAGTCCTTTATGAGACTCTTCAATAACGTTTCTAAACCAGCTAAAAACCATATAAATTAATATGGCAATGCCTAGATACAAGACATACTGGCCACTACTGCCCTCACCACTTACTTGCATCACAGTTAAGCCAGCACCAACAGCAATTAAAAACATCGCGATGGCACCAACTATTGGCCAAGGACTCTCGGCTGGAACATAGTATTTTTCATAATTTTGATTCATTTTGTTTGCTCCCAATTAGCAATTAGCTTGGCGGCTTTTAATCGTTTTTAGCCACAACATGCCCGCTAATATCAAACACGGTATACGACAACGTCAGTTCCTCAACATCGTCGGGTAACTCAGTATCAACATAAAACAACAAGGTAAATTCCATTTCTTCACCGGCTTTCATTGGCTGCTGATCAAAGCAAAAACAGGCGATTTTATGTAAGTACTTTGCCGCTTTACCCGGTGATACTGATGGAATTGCTTGCATGACTTTGTCTTCATTACTGGTGTTCTTTGCTGAGAATTTAACTTCACGCATGGCACCAGGTTGTACCGCCACGCTGTATTGCTCAGACTGCACCTTAAATGGCGCGCCGCTTTGGGCGTGAGTGGTAAAGCTGACATCAACTTGGCGCTGTGTATTTATTGATTCACTCGCGCTCGCTTTTTCTAATGATGGCTTACCATTCAACCCTGTAACGTCGCAAAACACGTCGTAAAGCGGCACCATTGCAAAAGCAAATGCGAACATGAGCAAGCATGTAATCAGCAGTTTTTTTAGCAAAGGTGCATGGTTCATTACTTAATCTCCGGCGGTGTTTCAAAGGTGTGATAAGGCGCTGGAGAATCGACTTCCCACTCTAAACCTTCAGCTCCATCCCATACTTTGGCAGGTGCCTTTTCGCCACCTCGAGCACATTTAAATACCACCAATACAAACAACAGTTGCGATAAGCCAAATGCAAAACCACCAATACTGATAATGGCGTTAAAGTCAGCGAATTGCAGAGCATAGTCAGGAATACGACGCGGCATACCAGCAAGGCCAACAAAGTGCATAGGGAAGAACAACACGTTGACACTGATTAGCGATAACCAAAAATGCCATTTCGCCAGCGTTTCGTTGTACATGTTGCCAGTCCATTTCGGTAACCAATAATAGGCTCCCGCCATAATTGAGAACACAGCCCCCGTCACAAGCACATAATGGAAGTGAGCCACCACAAAATAGGTATCGTGATACTGAAAATCTGCTGGTGTAATCGCAAGCATCAAGCCAGAGAAACCACCTAAGGTGAATAACACAATAAAGGCGATGGCAAACATCATCGGAATTTCGAAGCTAATCGAACCGCGCCACATGGTGGCCACCCAGTTAAACACTTTAACGCCCGTTGGTACCGAGATAAGCATGGTGGCGTACATGAAAAACAACTCGCCTGCCACAGGCATCCCTGTGGTAAACATATGATGTGCCCAAACGATAAAACTTAGCAGCGCAATCGATGAAGTTGCATACACCATAGACGCATAGCCAAATAGCTTTTTGCGCGAGAAGGTCGGTACGATAGTCGATATAATGCCAAAGGCCGGCAAAATCATGATGTACACTTCGGGGTGACCGAAGAACCAGAAAATGTGCTGGAACATCACAGGGTCGCCCCCACCGGCTGCATCAAAAAAGCTGGTTGCGAAGTATTTATCGGTCAACACCATAGTGACTGCCCCTGCTAGGACAGGCATAACAGCAATTAACAAGAATGCAGTGATTAACCATGTCCAAACAAATAGCGGCAGCTTCATCCACGTCATACCTGGCGCTCTTAAGTTGACGATAGTCACGATAACGTTAATCGCCCCCATAATTGAGCTGATACCCATGATATGTACGGCAAACACAAAAAGTGCAGTGTTATCGTTGCTGTAAGTTGTTGATAGTGGTGCGTAAAAAGTCCAACCAAACGCAGGACCACCACCAGGCATAAGTAACGAAGCCAATAGAATTAAAAATGCAAACGGCAATATCCAAAAGCTCCAGTTATTCATACGTGGTAAGGCCATGTCTGGTGCGCCTATCATCATAGGCACCATCCAGTTTGCAAGCCCAGTGAACGCGGGCATAACGGCACCAAACACCATAATCAAACCATGTACTGTGGTCATTTGGTTAAAAAAGTGCGGGTCGACTAGCTGTAATCCAGGCTGAAAGAGTTCAGCACGGATCACCATTGCCATGGCTCCACCAATTAAAAACATGGTGAGTGAAAAAATCAGGTATAAACTCCCGATGTCTTTATGATTGGTGGTGTAAAGCCAACGCTTAAAACCTTTCGCAGGATGGTGATGGTCGTGATGCGCATGCCCAGTTGCTTGCTCGTTAATAACATTACTCATTAGTTCGCCTCCGCTGCTGCATCAATCGCGGCTTGAATTTGACTCGGTTGGATAACATCGCCGGTATCATTACCCCACGCGTTTCGCTTATAAGTAATAACCGCAGCAAGTTGCTTAATTGAAAGCTGTTTATCAAACGCTTGCATTGCTGTGCCAGGCTTACCGTGTAACACGATATCTATGTGATCTTTTACATCACCTAATACAATCGGGCTGCCTTTAAGTGCTGGAAATACGCCTGGTAGGCCCATACCGGTAGGTTGGTGACATGCAGCACAGCTTGCCATATACACTTGCTCACCTAAGACCATAAGCTCTTCTTTCGGTAATGTTTGATCAAGCAAAGCAGCATCTGCTGCGGCCGCATTGGCTTTTTCTTGCTTGGCATCTGCAAGCCAATTAGCAAATTCATCTTCAGGTAAGGCTTTCACCACAACAGGCATAAAGCCATGATCTTTACCGCATAACTCAGCACATTGACCACGGTATACTCCTGGCTCGTTAATACGTGTCCACGCTTCATTGATAAACCCAGGATTTGCATCCTTTTTAACCGCAAAATCAGGCACCCACCATGAATGAATTACATCGTCTGAGGTCATTAAAAAGCGAACTTTTTTATTGATAGGAAGTACTAGCGGTTTATCTACTTCAAGCAAATAATGCTCAGTTTTCTCTGCTTGGTTGTCTATTTGATCTTTAGGAGTAGATAGAATCGAGTAATAAGCAATGTCTTCACCCATGTACTCGTAATGCCACTTCCATTGTGAGCCAGTCACTTTAATGGTGATATCGGCTTTAGAAGCATCTTCCATGGCAATTAAGGTTTTTGTGGCAGGCACAGCCATGGCGATTAAGATGACAAATGGAATGGCAGTCCAAAGTATTTCAACTTTTGTACTTTCATGAAATTGGGCAGGCTTGGCCCCTTTGGATTTACGGTGGTGTATTAAAGCCCAAAACATCACCGCAAATACGATGATGCCGATTACACAGCAGATAATAAATATCGTCATGTGTAACTCATAAACATTATTACTTATATCGGTCACCCCTTTACGCATATTGTATTGGCTATTTGCCAATGCAAGCTCAGGAAGTGCAAACAATATAAGCCACAAGGCGTAACGCAGTTTACCCATGTGACGGCTCCTTTAGATGCTATTGCAAGACGCAAAGCGAAAAGGCGATACAACAAGGTGCCCATTCGTTTTTCTTATTGTTCAGAGCGACTACGTATCATTTTGACCCACTTATGATACCGGCCCCTTGACTAACACCTCGCACATTTTTGTGTCTTTTTATTAATTAGGTGTTAATACAGTGTATTAACCAATTAGTTAAAAAATGACCAATAAGCAAGTTTTAATGATAATAAATGTTTATTTTGGTGCAGAAATAACAACTATAATCAGCGCGTTATTTAATGTTTAGGAGTAAGTACGAAATGTAAAAAGAGAGGAAAACTGCGCTATATAAGGCTTTAAATGAAGAGTAAGGATTCACAAATCCTAATTAAGTAGTAAAATTTCAGTGGCGCACCAAATTGAGTCAATTTAATGCACCAAATTGGGAACGCTTACATCCAGTCAGCGTTACGAATAACACCTACCGCTAACCCCTCGATGTTGAACGACTCATGCTCAAGGTCAACCTCAATAGGCGAAAACTCTTCGTTCTCAGCGTGTAAAAGTACTTTGCGACCCGCTTTTTCTAGACGCTTAACTGTTACATCTTCATCGACTCGAGCTACAACTACTTGCCCGTTTTCAGCAACTTGCGTTCTGTGTACTGCAAGCAAATCGCCATCCATAATACCAATGTCTTTCATACTCATACCATTTACACGCAGTAAGAAATCGGCAGCAGGTTTAAATAATGAAGGATCAACTTGGCAGTGACTTTCAACATGCTCTTGAGCCAAAATAGGTTCACCGGCTGCAACACGGCCAATTAAAGGTAAGCCTAACTGCTCTGGCTCATCTTCTTCAATTAACTGAATACCGCGACTCGCCCCAGGCTTCATTTTGATCATGCCTTTTTTTGCCAGTGCTTTTAGGTGTTCTTCAGCAGCGTTGGCACTTTTAAAACCCAATGTTTGAGCTATTTCAGCACGCGTAGGTGGCATGCCTGTATCTTTAATAAAGACTTTAATTAGTTCTAAAATTTGCGATTGGCGTTTAGTTAATGGGCGCATACAACTGGTTTTCCATACAGTACATTTAACTGTGAGTATATACAGTTATTTGAAAATCGCAAATTTAAATTAACCCCATCATATTGCTACAAAACTAACATTGAACCACACCGAAAGATGCCATAAGGTATTAGCTTTAATTAGCAGGCTAAGGAAACACAATGAGTATTTGGCACCAACCAATCACGTTAGAGCTTTGCAAAGAGCTTGAACAAGGGATTACCGGTCAAGGCACTTTAATGAAAACTATGGGCATTGAGGTAACTGAAATTGGCGATGATTATTTAATGGCAACCATGCCTGCTATTCCTGAGCATCATAACCCTATGGGCATGGTCCATGGCGGAGCAAACGTTGTATTAGCAGAGACAGTGGCAAGCTATGCAGCCAATTTCGTGGTTGATTTCAATAAGTTTTATGCTGTTGGCCAAGAAATTAATGCCAACCACATGAAAGCGTCACGCAAAGGAACGTTAACAGCAACTGCTAGACCGCTGCATTTAGGTAAGCGAACTTCTGTTTGGGATATTAAAATTACCAATGCCGCAGGAGAGCTTTGCTGCGTATCAAGAATGACCGCAGCTGTTGTAGAGCGATAAATTCAGGCTATTTTTCGACAGGATAAATAGTAATTTCAATCCCTGCGCCAATTGCAGAGATACGTAACAAGGTATCGGCATGCAGGGGTTGGTTAAAGCATTTAGGCGAATTACCTGATTCAAAGCCTATATCAAATGTACGCTTTGAGCACGATAACCACTGTTTTAATGCATTGCGCGAGCAAGACTCAATAAGCTCGCAAAGCTGGTTAATTGCTTTATCAGGAGAGCTGATATCTGCGGTTGCTTCAATACGTGCTAGTTGGCGGTATTCATCTTGGTCATAATGTAAAACCATGGCGTTTTTCTTCAAATCAGCAACAAGCGCACTAATATCGTGCTTTGATTCAAGCTCCAGATCTACATTTAAAAATTGAATTTCCGACATACTCTCGTTTTTACCCTCTATTTATATCGACTGAAACTTTAACTCAGTTTTGTATATATACCAAATCTAGAATACAGTTAATGCGACATTATGCCGCATTGGCAATCTAGCTAAACAACCTAAAATAGCGCCCACATAACAATAATAACGGGGTAATAATGAATAAACGCCTGTTTAAGTATGCTCGTAAAGGGCATAAATGGCTTGGCTACTTACTTGCTTTGCAGATCTTTTTTTGGCTCTTAGGTGGGCTGGTAATGAGCTCATTACCACTTGAAAAAGTGCATGGTAAGCATCTGGCTAATCGCAGTTTAAGTAGCCCATTTTTATTGTCGGACTACCCTGCTTCAATTGATAAAATAACAGCGCAATTCGAGCAAATCGAGGGGATTAAATATAGCCATTTTTTAAATACCCCGATTATAGAAGTTACATCCTCTAGCGGTACGTTTATTTTTGATGGCAGAACAGGTGCTAAAATGCCTGCACCGAGTAAAGCGCAAATCATTGAAAATGCGCAAGCTCACCTGCTTATTGACGCAAAAATAACGCAAGCGCAGTTATTAACAAAAGGGCCTAGAGAAGTCGGTCACAAAGCCAATGTTTGGCAAATTAGCTTCGATGATTGGTTAACAACAACCTTATATTTAGATAGCCAAACCGGTAAAGTTATAACTGTGCGCAGCACCCTGTGGCGCATTTTCGACTTTTTCTGGATGCTACACATTATGGATTATGATGAGCGTGAGAACTTTAACAATCCACTACTCATCAGCTTCTCAGCCACCAGCGTACTATTTTGTATTACAGGAGTTCTCTTGTTACTACAAAACGTTCGAATTAAACGTAAAAAGCCAGCTACACGTGTTGGTCAATCAAAATAGGATTGCCATCTGGGTCGGTGATAATAAAACTCGCGTCACCGGCCTTTTGTATTTCTAATCCTTGTTGCTGAAATTGTGCAGCTAATTGCTCAAAGGTTGCAAATTCATCCAAAGCTTCAGCATTTTGATCCCACCCAGGATTAAAGGTCAGCATGGTTTTATCAAACATACCTTGAAACAAACCAATTAAATGTTCACCGTTTTTCATTATTAGCCAATGCTGTTCTATCTCCCCAGCAAACTCTTTGAAACCTAGCTTTTCATAAAACTGCTTTGAAGCACGAATATCTTTTACATTTAGACTTACAGAAAAAGCACCTAATAACATGGTTGTAATTCCTTTAATAAAAACGGCCTAACAACTATAGCTGAGTTGAAAAACTTTTCCTTTTTAGAATAGTCGCTCTAGAATAGCTGTTCCTGTAGTTCACTGATGTGATGGATATGCGTTTATTTCTATACTTAGCCCTTTGTTTTATTTTCACTTTTCCTATATCCGCTAAAGAGTTTTCGAGCTTTTACAGTGCCAAAAAGCATTTAATTAAGAGTCTACCAAGCAATAGTAAAAGCTTATATTGTGGTTGCGATATCAAGCGCCAAGGTAAAAAACTTGTGCCAGACCCTGATGCGTGTGGTTATATTCCTAGAAACTCTGTCACCCGTTCAGGAAAAGAGAATGCTCGCGCAAAAAGAATAGAGTGGGAGCACATTGTGCCTGCCTGGGAGTTTGGTCATCAATTACAATGCTGGCAGGATGGCGGTCGCAAAAACTGTAAAAAGGTCAGTGAAAAGTTTCGTCAAATGGAAGCTGACATTAATAACCTTGCACCTGCTATAGGCGAGATCAATGCTGACCGTTCAAACTTTCGCTACGGCATGGTGTCAACATCAAGTGCAAGTTACGGAGCATGCCCTGTAAAAGTCGACTTTAAGCAACGCGTATTTGAGCCACCCATTTATGCAAGAAAGCAAATAGCCGATACCTATTTTTATATGCAAAAAACCTATGGCTTAAAAATATCTGATAAACAACGTAAATTATTTGAATCGTGGCAAAAGCTTGAAATAGCTGAAATTAGCAATCGCAAATCTTTATAACTAGCAGCACATTCGTTTACATTTTAGACACTATAATTTATTGCTTTCAGATTAAGTAATTGTTAGTTTTTAAACAATTTATATAAGAAAGGAAGCACCATGTTTAAAAATAACAAACTCGCTTTAGCTGTCTTCTTAGCGGCTTCAGGCATGTCTTTATCTGGCTGCGGCGGTGGTGGCTCATCGAGCAATACCGATACCACGAATCCACCACCAACAACTTCTGAACCCACTTGGACGGCTGGTGTCTTTGAGCCATCAAGCGAATTTAAAGATCAATGCGCTGTACCACGAACTGGCAATGATCCATATAACGATAATCAACCTTACCCAGATACAGCAGGCTCTGAGTTTACTGAGAAGATGTGGCTTCGTTCATGGAGTGACGAAACCTATCTTTGGTACGATGAAATAGAAGACAATGACCCAGATAACTTCAGCTCTGTCGCCGCTTATTTTGATCAATTAAAAACCTTCGAAAAAACAGACTCTGGTGCTTATAAAGATCAATTCCATTTCAGCAGGCCGACAGATGAGTATTTTCAAGAGGCTCAATCTGGGGTCGTTTCTGGCTATGGAATTAACTGGGCATTTATCAGTAATGTTCCGCCACGAGAGTTACGTGTAGCCTATTTAGAGAGTGACTCACCAGCTGCAAATGCAGGCTTACAACGCGGTGATACTATTTTAATGGTCGACGACGTCAGCATTGACACTAATACCCAACAAGGCGTAGATATTCTAAATGAAGCGCTATTTGGGCCGACAGCTGGCGACTCGCACAATTTTGTTGTACGCAGTAATGATGGCACCGAAAAATCGTTTACTCTAGTCGCAGGTAATATAACCCAAACACCTGTACAAAATGTCGATACTATTACCACAGGAGATGGCACTAAAGTTGGCTACATGCAGTTTAACAGCCATATAAGTATTGCTCAGCCTGAGCTGATAAGTGCTGTGAATAAGTTCAAAACCGACAATATCGACGAGCTTGTGATCGACCTTAGATACAATGGCGGTGGTTTATTAGCGCTTTCTTCACAACTTGCCTATATGATTGCAGGTCCAGCCAATACGAGTGACTATTTTTACTATCAAGTCATTGAAAATGACAAGCAGCCCGAGAGCGACCCATACCCGTTTATTGATATTGAAGTCGATTATTCTACTTTCGAGGGAACAGGTAACATTCTCCCTGACTTAAATTTATCGAAAGTCTATGTACTCAGCACTGATAATACGTGTTCAGCATCAGAAGCACTTATCAATGGCTTAAAAGGCATAGATACTGAAGTTGTTTTAATAGGTGGTAAAACCTGCGGTAAACCATATGGTTTTACCCCAACGCATAACTGTGCAACCACTTACTACACCATTCAGCTAACGGGTGTGAATTACAAAGGCTTTGGCGAATACTCTGACGGCTTAGTACCAACTCCTTCACCGCAATTCGATGCAGATGTAAAAGGCTGTGAACTCGATGACGACTTTAACCACCAGTTAGGTGATAGTGATGAAACACTTCTGAGTGCAGCGCTTTATCATATTGAGAATGATAGTTGCCCAGTGGTAACGCAAAGTGTCACAGCTAAGCAAGCGACAACCTCATCTTATGCTGCTGATGAAGCTGGTATTGCGCTAAAAGCCAATACTACACTTTACAAAAATAATATGGATTTAACCCGTCCGCTACCAGCTAAGGAAGGTGATAATGAATAAAGCACTGTTATTAACCTGCACCTTACTGGCAAGCATAGCTGGCTGTAAAAGTACTCAAGCGGAGCAACCGCAAGATGCCACGCTTGTTCGGGTAAACCCGGGAGTGATTACTGATATACAGCAGGCTATTCAGTCTGCTAAGGGCGGTGCACTGGTCACCTTAGCCGATGATGTGTTTACTAAAAGCGCAGAGTTACTGATTGACCACGGCACCAACAAAGGGCCTGATGGCCTGCCAATTATGGGTGCCCATTCAATTCCCTCTGAGAAGTTTGTGTTGCAAAAGGCGGGCGAGCAATGCCTGCTTTACTACCCCAAAAAAGAGCTCCGTATTCCACTTTCTAATGTAGAGTGCGAAGTTAACTAACAAAAAGGCGCAGCTTCAGCTGCGCCTTTTACATCATAGACTTTGATGAGGGCCAAACACCTCATAATGAATGCGTTCACTTGCAACCCCAATACCTAGTAGTTGCTCTTTTATCATTGCCATAAATGCGATTGGGCCACACAGGTAAAAGTCACCTTTGCTTATTGGTAAGCTGTCAGCGATGTGGTTTACATCCATTAAGCCCGCAAAATCGCCCCTCTTGCCATCTTTAAACCAGGTAACACAATGTAATGAAGCGTGCGCTTGCTGTTGCTTAAATAAATACTCTTTAAAGGCAAACTGCGTCTCACTGTCGCAAGCATGCAGGTAATGAATTGGCTGATTAGGTTGATTACTTAATAGTGTTTCGAGCATCGCCATCATAGGGGTTTGACCAACTCCCGCTGAGATCAATACAACAGGCGAGTCAATTTCGCGAAGCACAAAGTCGCCTGCAGGTGGGTAAATTTCTACCTCATCCCCCTCAGTTAAGCTGTGAAGGTAGTTAGATACCAAGCCTTCTTTTTTCACACTAATACGGTAATTACGACCATTACTTTGCTGCGATAAAGAGTATTGCCTCACTTGCGTTAAATCACTGTTTGCAGGCGTTACTTTAATCCCTAAATATTGGCCCGGTAAATACGCCACTACAGGCTTTGTATCGGCAGGCGTTAAGGTGAAACTACAAATTTGCGATGACTCCATACGTTTTTCTGTAATAGTGAAAGTACGAGTACCAAACCAACCTCCCGGTGCCTTTTTGGTTTTTTGATATAGCGACATCTCCTCATTAATACATACATCAGCTAATAATGAATAGGCTTCACGCCATGCATACTCGACCTCAGGAGTAAATTGTTCTGGCAATAACTCTTTTAAAGTCGCAATCAAATGTCCACCAACAATAGGATAATGCTCTGGCAAAATATGGTAACTGGTGTGTTTATGATTAATGCGCGCAAGCGCACCTTTTAACACTGCCAAGTTATCAATATTTGCCGCATAGGCAGCTAAGGCATTAAACAGCGCAAATTGCTGAGAGCCCGATTGCTGATGTGTCATATTAAAAATATTTTTAAGCTCAGGGTTGTAGCTAAACATACGATCATAAAAATACTCAGTCACTTGAGGGCCTGCTTGTGCAAGCAACGGCAAAGTACTTTTAACAATCTGGATCGTTTTTTCAGATAACATAGTTTTTCCTATTGGAGAGATTAACCGCGGCGACCATCAACACGACGATTCACTAAGATGGGCGCACAATGAAATAAAAATAAGCTAAAGCCAGCAACCCACAGCAACGCACTTAACTGCCATGCAAGGTGATGACCTAAATAAACAGGAAGTAACGAACGTACAATGGCAGCTATCACAATGAGTACAAATGCCAAACTAATGTACGCAGGGGCTTGTAATGCGCGCCCAGTGTGACCATGAGAGACACGTACCATCATGGCGATGATCATCACACCTATGGTGCCAACAGTGATCAGATGAAGCGCATCTTTGAATAAGATAATAGGGCTGAAATAGCTCAGCGCGATAAGTATTAAACCAACCGATAAAGCCCAATAAGCCACGTGTAATGACCATAGCAAAGGCACTTTTAGAATGCCTTTATGCCACCACAAAACACACCGAGCTGAATGTAAACAAGCAAGCCAAGCAAAAACCCAACCAGTGCTCATTGCGCTAAAAAATAGCTGACTCATAAAGAACCACGCAATGGCGAAAAATGAGCTAAATACGACTAAATTATCGAGCTTGGGGGTTCTAACTTGTTCAGTTAGGTTAAGGCCGCGCGCGGTAAAAAATGGCACAACTCGCCCAGCGACAACACCAACTAGCAGTGTCATGATAAGTACAGCGGTATCAACAACCCCCAGTGCCAGCGACATTTTATTAAGTACAACTAAGCTCAAAAAAATCACATTGAGTGCACAGAGCAAAGATGCGATGACAACAAATAAGTAGTTATGGCTGCTTTTCGCCTGTATCAGCATGTCAGCTAGAATAATAATTCCAGCTAGCCACCAAACGAGTTGTAGCGCACTAACAATATAAAGGTTTAGCTGCTCGAACCCTGCAATCTCAATAAAAAAACTAAGCCTTGCAGCAAGCCAAACCATGCTCAGCAAACAAAGCTTAATACCACTTACACTCGCCACACCTGTCCATGTTTGTGCGGCGGTTAGCAAAAAGCCCATGGCAACCACGCCTGCAAAGCCAAACAGCATTTCGTGAGCATGCCAAAGCGTTGCGGGCATTGTTAGATGCCACTGTGCATAACCCGCCAAGATTAAAAACCAGTAACTCATTGTAAACACAGCTAAGGCACCTGCCGCCAAGAAAAAAGGCCGAAATGCTAATGCCCATAACGGCCACTGGCTGAGTTGATAAAATTTGATCTTAGTTGGCATAGGTTCAGTTAAATTAATGACTTTCATTAGTGCTCTCAGCGTTTAATTTCCCTAGCTATTGCACAGTTCGAGCCAAAAACAAAAGTCATTAAATATCAATGCATTAAATTTGGACACTTGATAAATAAGTCAAAATGACACACCATTAAAAACATCAATAAAACACATTCAGGTCAAATTGACATGACGTTCAAAAAATCCCTTCTTGATGTTGCACTTGCACTTACCAAAGCAAGCAGTGTTGATCATAATTTCAGTTATCTGTTGAGTTGCATTAATGATTGGCTTGAATGTGATGCAGTTGCCTTATTATTGAAACAAGGCGATGTGTTAAAGCCCGTAGCCCTTCATGGGTTGTCGGACGATACGTTAGGAAGACGCTTTAAAATAGCGGAGCATCCGCGCTTATTTGAAATATGCCGTGGCAGTGAACCGCTAAAATTTGCCAAAGATTGTGGCCTACCCGACCCCTACGATGGTTTATTACAAAGCCAGCATGGAGACTTTCCTGTTCATGCCTGCATGGGTGTGCCGCTGCTGAGCAGCAAAGACAATAACGAACTATTGGGTGTTTTGACCTTTGATAGTTTAGATGAACATGCCTTTGACGCTTTAGCAATGAACGAGCTCAATCAACTAAAACAGCTAGCCGCAGGTTATGTTGAGCATGCCTTAACCTTGCAGCATTTTATGCAGCACGCACAGCACAACCATCAAGTTGCGCAGCAGCTTAACCTTGAGGCACTAACACGAGAAGGTGTCGAAATTATTGGTAATAGCCAAGTAATGCAGACCCTTAAAAATGATATCCAGCTCGTAGCTGCCTCAGAATTTAGTGTATTAATACAAGGTGATACAGGCGTAGGTAAAGAACTCGTTGCGCGCAATATCCATTTAAACTCAAAACGCCGTGACATGCCGTTGATCCACTTAAACTGCGCATCGTTACCAGAGAACTTAGCCGAAAGTGAGTTTTTTGGTCACAGTAAAGGCGCATTTACTGGCGCACATACTGCTCGCCAGGGTAAGTTTCAACTCGCCGATGGTGGTACCCTGTTTTTAGATGAAATCGGCGAGCTTCCGCTTGCTATGCAAAGTAAGTTATTACGCGTATTACAAAGTGGTGAAGTACAAACCGTCGGGGAAGATCAAAGCCGTTATGTTGATGTCAGAGTGATTGCAGCAACCAACCGCGATTTAAAACAAGAAGTCGCTGCGGGGCGCTTTCGTGCAGACCTTTATCACCGCTTAAGCGTTTACCCATTGTATGTTGCACCACTAAAAGAGCGCGATAACGATGTTATTTTATTGGCAGGCTTTTTTATTGAGCAAACATCTAAAAAATTGGCAATTAAACAACTTAAGCTTAGTAGCGATACACAGTTACTACTGCGTCAATATGATTGGCCAGGCAATGTGAGAGAGCTTGAACATGTGATCAGTCGCGCAGCACTCAAAGCCAAACAACAGCAATGGCAACAAAGCATTGTCACAATCGAGCCTGAGCATTGTGATATTGCTAAAACCGCCGTTGCCGCACCAAGCCCTGTTGCAGTTAACGAACAAAAAGCCACTCGCTTATCGCTGAAAGAGGCAACTGACGCTTTTAGTTATCAATTGATTATGCAACAGCTTGAACTACATAACCTAAACTGGGCTGCCACAGCACGTAGCTTAAGTGTTGATAGAGCCAACCTTGTGCGTCTAGCCAAACGGCTAGGCATTAGCGTTAAAAAGTCTGTTTAAGCTTTTAAATCTTTAAAATAGGCTTTTAAAAGCTGACTAAATGCTTGGACTTTGGCTGTGCGATGCACCAAGTGATGCGTTACCAGCCAAAGATCCGTTGGCCAGTTTAGCTCTTTAGGAAGCACTGGCAGCAGATCAGGGTATTGGCTTGCCACTTCATGCTGTAAACCACCAATTCCTAAGCCTCTAACAATCGCCCGTGTAGCTTCTGATGTTTCAGACACCCGTAACTTAATTTGCGAAGGTTCAATATGTTGATCAACCCATGCAAAATAAGGCACTTTACCGTTATACCCAGCCACCCCAGAAACAAAACTATGTTGTTGCAACTGCTCAATATTCTTTGGCATGCCATACTTTTCAATATAACTTTTAGAGGCATAAAACCCTGACGAAAGTTCAGCTAAATGCTGGGCAATATAGTCGCCTTCATCAGGCCGAGGACCCGCTCGCACAGCAATGTGCGCCTGACCGTGATCAAGGCGTAAACGGTTTTGATCAAGAATAACTTCGAGTTGCACTTGCGGGTGCAGACTTTGAAACTGCTCACAGACATCACTAAGCACATCAATAAAACCACTAACCGTAGTTAATAATAAACTGCCTCGCAGTTGGCTATCAGCGGCAATAATATCGTTGTGAAGTTTTTCAAGTTCAGCGTTAATCGATTTTGCAGTCGCAAACAACTTAGCGCCGATTTCTGTCACTGTATAGCCACGGGCATGGCGGTGGAATAACCGCGCATCAAGGTTATCTTCTAAATTATTGATTCTTCTAAGCACTGTGCTGTGGTGAACACCTAACGATTCGGCAGCAGCGGTTAACGTGCCGAGCCTTGCCACCTCATAAGCGACTTTTACATCTTGCCAATCATCAAATTGAATCGCCATAACGGCTCCTTGTGTGCATATACGCACATAAGTTTTGCGTTTATTTGGCTTTTCTGCAAGCTGTTTTTTGCTACAGTGAGTATATCAACAGCGAGCATATCAATAGTGAAGCTTAAAAAAGGAAGCCATCATGACAGCACCAAAAATTATTGCCCTAGCAGGCAGCCTACGTAAAGACAGCTTTAATCAAAAACTGATTAATGAAGCTGCACGCTTCGCCCTCGAAAGTGGTGCTGAAGTAGAAGTGATTAAATTAAGTGATTTAGACTTACCATTATTTGATGAAGATATTGAAGCGCAAGGTACACCTGCTGGCGCACAATTATTAAAAGATAAGCTTCGCGCTGCTGATGGCATTTTATTAGCAAGCCCAGAATATAATGGCTCAATTACAGCGCCACTTAAAAACGCAATCGATTGGGCTTCTCGTACAGAGCAAGGCGCAGTGCCTGCATTTCGTAATAAAGTGACTGCACTTTATGCATCTTCACCGGGTGGTTTAGGTGGCTTACGTGGTTTAAATCACGTACGTGATATTTTATCAGGTATTGGTAGTTTAGTACTTGCAGATCAACTCGCAGTACCTGCTATCCACACTAAATTAGATGAGCAAGGCCGCATCAGCGATGCTGATACAGCCGAGCAAGTTGCCAGCCTTGCCCAGCAACTTGTGAGCGTAGCGAGCAAATTAAATAAGTAATATAAGGGCGTGTTGACCTTTTATGATTAATTTTGCAGCAGTGTGTTTGGTATTTAGGCAAGGCAGAGCCTATGTAGTGTGGTTGTTCCACATAAATAGGCGATAACGCAGTATCAATGCCAAACACGCGCTGCCCTTCGGGTTCTTCCTAGGGACGATTAACTCTTTGTTGCTCGATTTTTACTTAGCCCACTAGGTTACAAATCTCGCGCCGCGATAAAATCGCCCCTAGAGTGAACAAATTTTAATCCACAAAGGTCAACACGCCCTAGCTTAGCTTTGTCGCTGCTAGCTTAGCAGCGATAAAGTCTTCATGAGTTACATACAGCAAGCTTGCGACGCGGCGAATAACCATTTCTTCATGCTTATCTAAATTGCCATCTGCATAGGCTAAACGCCACAACAGCTCGATGATTTCAATACGCTGCTCAGCACTGCACTGGGCATTAACTTGCTTTGAAAACTGAAAATAATCTATTGCATCATCTAAGCTTTGCGATGCACTTGCAACTAACTCTTGAACCTCTTTCTCGTTAAGCGAGAAATACTTCTTTAAGGTCTCATTCAGGGTCTGTTGCTCATCATCTTGTAACTCATTATCTGCACGCATAACCTCAATTAATAACGCAGCAACGGCGGTTTTTAGGTCATGCTCAGCAATGTTAGATTGGGTATCATTCAGCGCTGAAAACAGCTGTTTTATTTTATTGAGCATCACATTTTCCCTTTTTGGGTGTTAGACTACATGTAAGACGTAACGTTACCTTAGTTTGACTATGGATGCTAACTCAGGTTCAACATCTCAATGAAACAAGGTATTAATCACATGGAGTTAAGTGTTTATGAGTGAAGTGAGAAGTACACAAGCACTATTAATCAGCGCCGTTTTAATGTTAGCGGGGTGCAGTAATGCGCAGGCAGCAAAAGGCGAAACCAAAAAGCTCTATGACTTCGACGAAAAAGTCCATTACTACCAAACTAAATTGGCCGACGGCCGCTATCACCTCGAAATTCAGTCTGACGATTACAAGCACTTTCGCAATCAAAGCGTATTCTTACTGCGCCATGCAAGTCGCTTATGTAGAGACAAACCATTTATGCTAAGAGTGACTGATGGGGTGCAGGAGTATGAACGTTTTCCAACTAAACCACGCGCCTATCAGCCACCTTTAACGGTTGTTTTACAGTGTGAAGACGAAGCTAAATAGCACTAGTCTTCATATCCCCACGGCGCGCTTGGCGGCGTGATAGGTTTAGTTAAGTCAAAATCAACACGAAATTCACGCCCTTCACGCACTAAGCGATAGGTAAATTGCTTAGGGTAAATATACATTTGCCACGTGTTACCCATTGATTGCGGAATACCTTGGCTCACAAACAACTCTTTTGAATACTGATCAGCCGGGAACGACTGCGCGTTAGCAAAACCCGCATCAAGAGTATGGCCACCATACATGGTTGATTTATCATCGCTGCCATCTTTATGACGATGGTCATGCTTTAAACTCAAACCACTGCCCGTTTTTGTGATGATCCAAGTACGAGATGCATCATCCCCCACATGAAATGGCACTTGTAACTCACGCTCGTTACAACGACGTACATGCATTACTAACTTTTTGCCCGCAAATGAGCTCGGGCCAGCAGCGTTATCAACGCTCACTTTACCTTCATAAGCTTTACCGCAATGGGCAGCAATATTATCAAAAAAGCCATCATGGCTTGGAATTGACACTAATGGTGCAGGTCGTGCAGCCGCTACTGATGACGCTGCCACGAGCATCGATGCTACTAAGTATTTCATGGTGTGTTCCCTAAATAAAATTTCAGCCTAGGCTAATGGTTTAAAGGCCATAAAGAAAACAATTACGATAAGCTGCTAGACAGCGAGTGGTCATCCTGTTTTTGCAACTAATTTGTTGTCATTTTCAGCGCGATCTTTCATTAGCTTGAGAAGTGCTCGGTGAAAATCCTGAAAGATCACTTCCCCCCAGACTCGTGAATAAATGCCAAAGTTAGTGTTATCAAGTACCGTCGTTTTAAGGCTTAACAGCGTTTGATTATTACCACTTGTAACTAACTCATAACCGCCATGCAGCGGCGAAAAATATTCACCACCTAATTTCACATGCTGATCAAGTGCATGATCAGGAATTAACTCAGGGTCAATCTCAAAGTTATAAAGCATTTTCTCATTCGGCAGCCACTCGGTTATCACTTCTTTAAATACAACATTTTTCTGCCACTGGCTGGTTCTAATTGCACCTACCCCATCACCACTCATATCAGCTCGAATTGGCCTAGGAATACCAATTAATTGCGAAAATGAACTTGGATATTCGCCCTCATGAATTTGGCTAACATTAGCTAATTGTTGCCACACAACATCAACAGGCGCATTGATAACAATCGCATTTTTAACTTCGTAAGTTTTCGATAAGTGTAAAAAGTTGAGCTCTAAAGGAGAAAGGATCAACGGCAACAAAGCTACCGACATCACCGCTTTGTTGCTTTTCTTTTCCCAAAGGCGATGACATAGCCCTGCTAACATACCGCCAATACTAGCAAAAAACATAAATGCAGGGAGGGCCATTGCAACGCAGATACTTCCTTCTAAAAGAGTTACTACGCTGACAAATAAGAACACAAAAATAGGCTGCCAAGCGACTACCGCCATTCTTCCATATGTCATCGGCGACAGTTGATTATATTCAAAATGTACCCGTATAAACCCAATAGCCACAGGCACTAAAAACATAAACGAAATAGTAACGAGGCTACCGAAATTAAACGTTTCGCTAACTTCAAGAAAGATGCGCACGCTGATGCCATAAAGCACACCCATCAAGATGCCGATAGATTTAGGAGAAAGAGGCCACATAGTTATTTGTTGTTTTCGTTATTTTACCAACCAAATTAGCAACTTTCTTTTTTAGAAACAAATAAAAACGCGGCCTTGGCCGCGTTTAGGTTCACATGGAAAAACAGTTTATTGCCAAGGGCGCTCTGCTGCTAGTTGCTGCTCAAAAGCATCAATTTGGCTGTTAAGTGTTTCAGTCACACCGATAAAATCTAAGCCACTTAATAAACGCTCTTTAATATCATGGCGAATATCAAAGTGAATAGTGTCAAACTTATCGCTACGAAGTTGTTGGTTTTCTAAATCAACTTCGATATGAATATCATCATGCTGCTCACTCAGCACAAATAATTGCTCAAGTGTTTCTGCAGGTAATGCGATAGCAAGCATTTGGTTATTGCCGCAGTTATTAAAGAAAATATCGGCAAAGCTTTCCGCTAAGATAACTTCAAAACCATATTGCTTTAATGCCCATGGCGCGTGCTCACGCGATGAACCACAACCAAAATTGTCGCGAGTTAAAAGAATTTGCGCACCTTGGTAACAAGGGCGGTTCAAAATAAACTCAGGGTTTGGCTCGCCGTTATCTAAATAACGCCAATCGTAAAAAAGCGCCGCATCAAAACCATCACGGCTTGTCGACGTTAAAAACTGCTTTGGAATAATTTGGTCAGTATCAACATTGTTTTTATCTAACGGGGCCATTAAGCCACTAAAAAATACGCTCATTAGGCTTCTCCTCTGATATCAACAAAACGACCATGAATTGCCGCTGCCGCTGCCATTGCTGGGCTCACTAAGTGAGTGCGACCACCGCGACCTTGGCGACCTTCAAAGTTGCGATTTGAGGTCGACGCACAGCGTTTACCGGCTTCTAATCTATCGTCATTCATTGCTAAGCACATTGAACAACCTGGCTCACGCCATTCAAAGCCAGCTGCTTTGAAGATATCTGCAAGGCCTTCGTCTTCGGCTTGTTTTTTTACAAGGCCAGAACCTGGAACAATCAGCGCTTCAACACCCGCTGCAACTTGCTTACCTTCTACAATTTGCGCGGCAGCACGTAAATCTTCAATTCGGCTATTTGTACATGAGCCAATAAACACGGTATCAACAGTTGCTGAAGACAATTTATCGCCTGCTGTTAAGCCCATATATTTTAGTGCGCTACGGATTGCATCAGCTTTGATTAGATCTGGTTCTTGCTCAGGATCAGGAATGAATTCATCTACGCCAATCACTTGCTCAGGGCTGGTACCCCAAGTAATTTGCGGTTGAATATCAGCAGCCTCTAATTCAACAACATGATCAAACTCTGCGCCTTCATCAGTTTTTAGTGTTTGCCAATAGGCAACGGCACTATCAAAGTCAGCACCTTGTGGTGCAAATGGGCGACCTTTTAAATAATCATAAGTTGTTTGATCTGGTGCGATTAAACCCGCTTTTGCGCCCATTTCAATACTCATATTACAAAGCGTCATACGCGCTTCCATAGACAGCGCTTCGATCCCTTCACCACAAAATTCAGCAACATAGCCAGTACCACCCGCAGTGCCTAATTTACCGATCACCGCCATGATTAAATCTTTGGCAGTAACGGTTGGGCGCAGGCGACCATTAATTTGAATTTTTAACGACTTGGCTTTTTTCTGCTGCAGTGTTTGAGTGGCTAGAACATGCTCAACTTCTGAAGTACCAATACCGTGCGCTAGTGCGCCAAATGCACCGTGGGTAGAGGTATGGCTGTCACCACACACTATGGTTGTGCCCGGTAAGGTAATACCCTGCTCAGGCCCCATTACATGCACAATACCTTGATTAATCGAATTTAAATCATAAAGTTGAATACCAAACTCTTTACAGTTTGCATCCAGTGCCATTAATTGATTTTTCGACACTTCACTCGCAGCATCTAATGAACGGCTTTTTGTTGAAACGTTATGGTCCATGGTCGCAAAGGTTTTTTCTGGGCAACGTACTTTGCGGTTTTTCTCACGTAAACCAGCAAAGGCTTGCGGCGATGTAACTTCATGAACGAGGTGACGGTCGATATAAAGTAAATCGGTTTGATCATTTATGCTGGCGACTACATGAGCTTGCCAAATTTTATCGTATAAGGTTTGGGCCACTTGCTATTCCCTCATTTTAGTTACGCTGAGTGACGAGCTCAGCGCAAACAATTTTTAATTAAATACGTGCCACAATTGCCGCAGCAACATCACTGGTGGTGTACCCTGCATTTGGGTAGATATCTGGCGTACCGACACCGGCTTCAACCGCTTCTGCTACTGCTTTTTCAATCGTACGAGCCGCTTCATCTTGACCTAGTGAGTAGCGCAGCATAAGCGCAGCACTTAAAATTTGCGCGATTGGGTTTGCAACACCTTTACCAGCGATATCAGGTGCTGAGCCACCAGCTGGCTCATACAAACCAAAGCCAGACTGATTTAAACTCGCTGATGGTAATAAGCCCATAGAGCCGGTGATCATCGCGCACTCATCAGACAAAATGTCGCCAAATAAGTTATCGCAAAGTAATACATCAAACTGACTTGGCTGTTTAACTAACTGCATTGCCGCGTTATCAACATAAATGTAGTCAAGGCTTACCTCTGGGTAATCTTTGCTCACTTCAGAGACCACTTCACGCCAAAGTACGCTGGTCGCTAACACATTCGCTTTATCAACCGAGGTAACATGATTACTACGCAGCTTAGCGGCTTCAAATGCAAAGCGTGCGATGCGCTCAATTTCTTTACGAGAATATGTTTGGGTATCGAAAGCGGCTTCTTGCTCCCCCTCGCCACTTCGGCCTTTTTCACCGAAATAAATACCACCGGTTAGCTCGCGAACACATAAGATATCAAAGCCTTGTGCACTGATATCTGCACGAAGCGGTGACGCAGCGCTTAGTGCTGGTAATAATTGTGCTGGGCGTAAATTACAGAACAAACCAAAATGCTTACGCAGCGGCAACAGTGAAGCTCGCTCTGGTTGCTCATTCGGTGGTAAGTTTTCCCACTTAGGGCCACCTACCGAGCCAAATAAAATCGCATCGGCATTTTCACAAGCACTCAATGTACTTTGCGGCAGTGCCTGACCAAACTCATCAATGGCAGCACCACCAATCGCATGGTGATGACGAGTCAAAGTAAAACCAAATTTTTTGCTTACAGCATCCAAGACGGTTTCTGCTGCTGCCATAACTTCTGGACCAATCCCGTCGCCTGCTAATACTGCGATACTGTAATTCGATTGACTCATCCTGCTTTCCTCTGTTGTTTTAAATCAGACACTTTTTGTGCACGATAAATTAAGTTATAAACGCGGATCATGGCGCGTACCGACGCTTCAACCACATCCGCTGCAATGCCCGCACCGTGGTAAGGGCGACCATCATATTTAGCGATAATATTCACTTGCCCTAGTGAGCTGGCACCTTGGCCTGTTGCTTCTAGGTTATATTCAATCATTTCGACCGACATACCCGTTAAGCGCTCAATTGCTAAGAATGATGCTTCGACAGGGCCATTACCTGTTGCTGCCTCTTGCTTAGACTCACCATCAATTGTCATGCCGATTGTTGAGCTCGCCACCGATTGTGAGTTAGACGTAGAGTTCACAAACTCAAGCTGGTACTTTTCGTCTTTATCTTTGATTTGATTAAAGTAAATCATCGCTTCTAAGTCATAGTCATACACAGTGCCTTTTTGGTCTGCTAATGCTAAGAAGCTACTGTATAAGCTATCCATATCGTAATCAGATTTTTGATAGCCTAACTCTTCTAAACGATGCTCAATAACATGACGACCTGAACGCGAAGTCATGTTTAATTGGTTATTTGGTACACCAACACTTTCTGGCGACATAATTTCGTAAGTGTTTTGTGCTTTTAATACGCCGTCTTGGTGGATCCCTGAGCTGTGTGCAAAGGCGTTTTCACCAACAATTGCTTTGTTTGGTTGCACTGGCATATTACAAATCTTCGCTATTTGGCGCGAAGCACGGTAAATCTCTTCACTGCGAATATCGGTATGCACTTTTAAGTGGTCTTCACGCATCTTCATGATCATCGCGACTTCTTCAAGCGAGCAGTTACCTGCACGCTCACCAATACCATTTATTGTACATTCGATTTGGCGAGCACCGGCTTGTACTGCAGCGATTGAGTTAGCAACCGCTAAACCTAAATCGTTATGGCAATGCACGCTTAAACGCGCCTTGTCGATATTTGGCACATTGTTCATTAAGTGGTGGATCATCGCAGCGTATTCGTCTGGCGTTACATAGCCTACGGTGTCAGGTAAGTTGATAGTTGATGCACCCGCATCAATAGCGCTTTCAACGATACGGCATAAATCCCAATGCGGTGTACGACCTGCATCTTCACACGAAAACTCAACGTCATCCGTGTAGTTACGCGCAAGTTTAATCGACTTAACAGCCATCGCTGTTGCATCGTCTAAGCTCATACGTAATTTGTGCTCAAGGTGTAATGGACTGGTTGCAATAAATGTATGAATACGGCCCTGCTCTGCTGGGCGAAGTGCTTCACCACATGCTTCAATATCTTTTGCTACAGCACGTGCTAAGCCACAAATAATCGGCCCTTTCACTTCAGTCGCAATGCGCTGTACAGAGCGAAAATCTGCCGGACTAGATACCGGAAAACCCACTTCCATTACATCCACATTTAAGCGGCTAATGGTATGCGCAAGTTGAATTTTGTCGTCTTCGGTTAGGCTTGCTTTTAATGCTTGCTCACCATCACGTAACGTTGTGTCAAAAATCCAAACCTTATCTTTCATAAACTGTCCTCGTTCCCAATGACCCATTAGCGAGATAAAAAAAACCCCGCGGTTGCGGGGTTTTTTAATGTTCTACAAATGCAAATACACTAAGCCCCGCTCACTGATTTAAGCAGTAAGAGGTTTAGTTTTAATGTAATTGAATGTGTAATTTGCATCTTAATTTACTAAATGTGTGTTCAGTGGCTGTATTTTTAACATTCAAAAAACTTGCTTGCAAGCATAATTTTTCCACAAAAGCGATTTTTAAATCGCCTTAATGAAATTAAAAATCCACAAAAATACATTTTTAAGGTTAATTAACCCTCATTGAGTGTGTTGAACGTTTAAAGTTTCGGAAGGTAAAGCCTCTATTGCTTAGATTAACTTTTGCGATTGATTACTATCACGCACGTATAAAGTGGCACCGCGAGCAATATAACGTAATTGCCAGATTAAACGTTCAACCAGCTCTTCGCGTTGTGTCCCTTCAATATCGAGGGCTTCGGCACCGGCATTAAATACTAAAGTCACCATGGCTTCGGCTTGAATGTATGCATGAGTTGGGTCGCATGGTGTTTCGCTTTCAAGGTAATGCGCAAGCTCTAAAATGAAATGTTTAATTTCACGAGCAACCGCGGCACGAAATGCTTTTGAAGTTCCTGAGCGCTCACGCAATAACAATCTAAATTGGTTGCTCGAGTTATCGATGAACTCCATAAAGGTAACGATTGATGTGGTGATCACACTACCACCGCTCTCAATACGGCGGCGCGCTTGGCGCATAAGTTGGCGCAGTGTTAAACCGGCTTCATCAACCATGGTCAAACCGAGCTCATTCATGTCTTTAAAGTGGCGGTAAAAAGAGGTGGGGGCAATCCCTGCTTCACGGGCAACTTCACGCAAGCTTAAATTAGAAAAACTATGATCGGCACTCAATTGATTGAATGCAGCCTCGATTAGTGCTTGTCGTGTTTTTTGTTTCTGTTGCGCTCTAACACCCGACATGGAAACTCCCAGCGTGAACTTTTAATGATTTTTCGGTTAATGAGCTAGTCTAATACTTGACGCGGAGAGAATGAAACACTATTTTAGCGTACAACTGTACGCCGAGATTTATTCAGATGAAAAAACCACCGATTATTTGGACCAATGTGCTATTTTTTAGCCTTACATTTTTGGCCGCGATCACCCTTGTTCCTTGGTATGGCTTTAGCTACGGATACACCAGTACACAGTGGATAGCCTTTGTTGGCTGTATGTTCTACGCCGGACTTTCTATTACTGCAGGTTATCACCGTTTATGGGCACACAAAGCCTATGATGTGCATCCTGTTATTGAAGTGATTTTTGCCTTAGGTGGTGCTTTTGCATTACAAAATAGTGCTTTACACTGGAGTAGCGATCACCGTATTCACCATGGTCAAGTTGATGATCCCATCAAAGACCCTTACGCCGCTACTAATGGCTTTTGGTATAGCCACATCGGTTGGATGCTGCGCGATTATCAAGGCGAGCAATATGGTAACTACAGTAACTGTCGTGACTTACAAAAAAACAAAGTCGTTATGTGGCAACACCGTCACTATATGAAGTTAGTCGTCGCGACTAATTTTGGTATTCCTTTATTGCTAGGTTTAATGCTTGGCGATGTATGGGGCATGTTATTACTGGTTGGTTTACTACGCTTAGTATTGAGCCAACATTTTACCTTTTTTATCAACTCGCTGGCGCATATTTGGGGTTCACGTCCGTACACAGAAAAAAACACCGCCCGTGATAATGGCTTTTTAGCGCTATTCACATACGGTGAAGGCTATCATAACTTCCATCACATTTTTGCTAGCGACTATCGCAATGGCATTAAGTGGTATCACTATGATCCAACTAAGTGGATAATCCGCTCTCTAGCTGCAATCGGTCTTGCTTCAAAATTAAAGCGCACACCGATTGAGCGAATCGAAAAAGCCAAAGCAGAAACCTTGATGAATAAGACTCAAGGTCGCCTTGCAAAATTGCCTTTAGCGCAAGATAAGCTTACATTATTACAATCTGAGTACGATTTACTGCTGAAAAAACTGCAACACTTCTGTGCCTTGCAAAAACGCGTGTTAGAAATCAAACGTAATAAAATGATGAAACAGTGTGAAAAATCAGCATTAATGACACAATATCACGAGCTTGAAGCCGCTTGGGAAAACCAAAAGCAGGCTTGGCTTGCACTAAATGCGAGGTTGTTAAAAGCCTCTTTTAGTTAACATAGGAGCGGCTGTGGCCAAACAACAAGTAAAGCAAAAAGATACTCCATCTTATCAATATGATGCGATCATCATAGGTACAGGTCCTGGCGGTGAAGGTACCGCCATGAACCTATCTAAAAGTAACAAAAAAGTCGCTGTTATTGAGCGCCAAGAAGCAGTAGGTGGCGGTTGTGTGCACTGGGGTACTATCCCGTCAAAAGCATTACGTCACTCTGTAAGTCGTTATATTGAATATAAAGCAAACCCGCTATTTAATATTAGTGAGCGCCCTAACCGCTTAACTTTCCCAGATATTTTGCGTCACGCAAGTAACGTCATTTCAAAGCAATCTAATTTACGCAGCAGCTTTTATGAACGTAACCGCATTCATATGTATCAAGGTGATGCTGAGTTTATTGATAAACACACTATCAAAGTGACGCACCTAGACGGTTCGTTTGAAACGCTTACTGCACAAACAATCGTTATTGCTACTGGCTCGCGCCCTTACCGTCCACCGGGTGTAGACTTTAAACATCCACGTATTTACGACAGCGATACCATTTTAGGCCTTGAAGATGACCCTCATCGTGTGCTGATTTATGGTGCAGGTGTAATTGGTTGTGAGTATGCCTCTATTTTTAAAGGTTTAGGCGCCAAGGTTGACCTAGTGAATACCCGTGACCGCCTACTTGCCTTTATGGATGCAGAAATTTCAGATGCTCTGAGCTATCACTTTTGGAATAGCGGCATTGTTATTCGTCATAATGAAGAGTTTGATCGCGTAGAAACTCGCGATGATTGTGTGGTAATGCACTTAAAATCAGGTAAGCGCGTAAAAGCTGACTGTATTTTATTTGCCAATGGCCGTACGGGTAACACAGACACATTAAACCTTGAAGCTGTTGGCCTAAAAGCAGATGGTCGTGGTCAGCTTAAAGTGAACGAAACATACCAAACAGAAGTCGATAACATTTATGCTGTGGGCGATGTAATAGGTTACCCAAGCCTTGCCAGTGCGGCATTTGACCAAGGCCGTATTGCAGCCGATGCGATTGCATGTGGTAACTGTGATGAAAAGCTGATCATTGATATCCCAGCAGGTATTTATACAATCCCTGAAATGAGCTCAGTGGGTAAAACCGAGCAAGAGTTAACTGCTGCAAAAGTCCCTTACGAGGTAGGCCGTGCTCAATTTAAGCATTTAGCGCGTGCGCAAATTGCAGGCACTGAGGTGGGTAGCTTAAAGATTTTATTCCATGTTGATACCAAAGAAGTACTGGGTGTGCACTGCTTCGGTGAGCGTGCCTCTGAAATCGTTCACATCGGTCAAGCAATTATGGAACAAAAGAACGGCGGTAATAACATTGATTACTTTGTAAATACCACGTTCAACTACCCGACCATGGCAGAAGCCTATCGCGTAGCTGCATTAAATGGTTTAAACCGTTTGTTTAAGTAACGAAGTAAATTACAACAAAAAGCCCGCTTAATGCGGGCTTTTTTACGATTAGCTTTTGCTTATTTGTGGTATTTACCACTGAATTCATGAACGGCGTTGATAAATACACCTGCGTTTTCTGGGTCTACATCTGGTGTAATACCATGGCCTAGGTTAAATACATGGCCAGAGCCTGTACCAAAGTCTTCTAGGATAGTGGCAACTTCTTGGCGAATACGCTCAGGCGTGCCATGTAACATTGCTGGGTC
Source organism: Pseudoalteromonas sp. UCD-33C (assembly GCF_001306895.1). Classification (NCBI taxonomy): domain Bacteria; kingdom Pseudomonadati; phylum Pseudomonadota; class Gammaproteobacteria; order Alteromonadales; family Pseudoalteromonadaceae; genus Pseudoalteromonas; species Pseudoalteromonas sp. UCD-33C. The sequence continues at coordinate 115,587 of NZ_LJTB01000006.1, forward strand.
CATGTTGCCTTGCAGCGCGACTTTATCGCCAACACGACGTTTTGCATCACCGATGTTAATAGTCCAGTCTAGACCTACTGCATCACAGCCAGTTGCTGCAATTGCTTCAATCCACTGACCACCATTTTTAGTAAATAACGTCACTGGTACTTTGCGGCCATCATGTTCGCGAATTAAGCCATCAACAATCTTGTGCATGTATTGTAATGAAAACTCATTGTAGTCACGTGGGCTTAATACACCGCCCCATGAGTCAAATACCATTAACGATTGCGCGCCCGCTTTAACTTGCGCGTTTAAATAGTCGATTACTGAGTCAGCTAATTTATCAAGTAATAGGTGCAGTGTTTGTGGCTCTGCGAAGGCCATTTTCTTGATTTTACCGAATGTTTTGCTGCTACCACCTTCAACCATGTAAGTAGCAAGTGTCCAAGGTGAACCAGAGAAACCAATTAGCGGTACTTCACCTTTTAATTCGCGACGAATCGTACTTACAGCATTCATCACATAACCAAGCTCATCAGTTGGATCGATATTTGGGATTTTTTTAACATCTGCTAATGAAGAAATCGGACGTTCAAATTTCGGACCTTCACCTGTTTCGAAGTAAAGACCTAAGCCCATAGCATCAGGAATAGTTAAAATATCACTGAATAGAATTGCAGCATCAAGCGGATAACGACGTAATGGCTGTAACGTTACTTCACAAGCAAGTTCAGCGTTTTTACATAAACTCATAAAGTCGCCTGCTTGGGCACGTGTAGCACGGTATTCAGGTAAATAACGGCCAGCTTGGCGCATCATCCATACCGGTGTGACATCAACAGGTTGCTTTTGTAGTGCACGTAAATAACGATCGTTTTTTAATTCGCTCATGCGTATAGAATCCTAGAACTGAATGAAATTGAGCAGATTGTATCACCATATTGCGCGTCTCACTATGGATAGATAATCAAGGCTAGATATAGATCATGTTTTTTCAGCCAACCTAAGCCTAATGTGCGTTTTTTGAGCGAAAACAAAATAAATTTAAAACTTTTCATTAATAAATTTGCAACATACAAAAAAGCTTGGTATAACTTACCCCGCGTTAACAAAAACAATAATAAAAATCTTATAACAATAAGAACAACAATCTTCCCATAATAATAAGAACGCTTGTTTTAACAAGTCTAAGAAAAAGAATTAAACCACCAATTTTGGTGGTTTTTTCTTTTCTAAATCAGCAAATTACAACTCATCCGCTTAGATAAAAATTGCAAAATTAATACTAGTAGTTTTGAATCAATTCCCATACACTGCAATGAGAGCAAAAAAAGTCCACTCTTAAAATGAGGTTATTTTTTGGCCTATTCAGCGCTAAAAAGTATGTCTTTAGAATGACTTTTACAATCTGTTGCAATTAGACACTAAGAATTTAGTTGATCTTTGTGTCATATTTCCTTTTTATATATACAAAGGAAAACCTACTCAGCGAGGAGATGAAATATGCTGACGCGTTTGGAAAAAGCTCAACAAAAATGGGGTGGTAGTCACTCTGTAATCGACAAATGGCTCACAGAACGTCAAGAGCTGCTTGTGTTGTTCTGCCGTATTGCAGGCTTTTCACCGTACGAAAAGAAAGATCACGCCCTTCCTGATCAGCTGCAAATTCAAAACTTTTGCCAAATTCTGATGGATTACCTTTCTGCTGGCCATTTCGAAATTTACGACGACATTGCCAAAGCGTGTGAAGAAAAAGGTCCTGAGAGCCAAAAGCTGGCGAATGCCTTATACCCGCGCATTTCTGAAACCACAGATGTAGCACTCGACTTTAACGACAAATACGCAGAAGTTGACAAAGATGACTTGCTTGATGAGTTTGATAAAGACCTATCAATCTTAGGCGAAGCACTTGAACTGCGCTTTGAGCTAGAAGATGAGTTAATCGACAACTTATATTCTAATCACACCAGCTAACAGCATAGTTGCACAGCAGAGAAGCACTCTCTGCTGAAGTGTTTTCGCCTTGCCAAAAAGAATCATCTATTCCATTTTGTAACAAATATTTGAAATATTTTCTTCAATGCGATACTCATACTATAAAAACATGAGGCTCGCTATGAATAAACGGTCATTTTTAAAGTCACTTTCAATTCTTGCCGCCGGCGCAAGTCTGACATCAGCTCCTTTAATGGCGGCACAGAATGCTAGTACCCAAACATTAATCAAGCCAAAAGCGCTGGAAAAAGGCGGCACAATTGGGCTATGTAGCCCTTCAGCTGCCACTGCTGCGCACGCTGATATTTTATTAGCACAAGGCGTTATAGAAGCACTGGGTTACAAGGCTAAGCTTGCACCAAACATTTTAGCAAGACGTGGGCATTTAGCTGGCACTGATGCAATGCGAGCCGGCGACTTAAATAGTTTATTCAGCGACAAAGAGGTTGATGCCATTTTGTGTTTACGTGGCGGTTCAGGCGCTGCCCGTATTCTACCTTTGCTCGACTACGCAATGATCCGTAACAACCCAAAACCTCTAATGGGCTATTCAGATATTACCGCTCTTCACAATGCATTACTGTCTCAAGCTGGGTTAATCAGCTTTCATGGTCCAAATGCATCAAGTGACTGGAACCCGTTTCATGTCGCGCAATTTAAGAGCATGTTCGAAGCGCGTAAATTGATGCATTTCCAAAACTTACCAAAAGCCGATGATGAGCTTGTTAACACTCAGTACCTGACCCAAACGATTACACCAGGTAAAGCCACGGGACGATTAATCGGTGGCAACTTAACAGTACTGACAGCCCTCGCAGGCTCGAATTATTTACCTGACTTTAATGGCGCAATTTTATTTTTAGAAGATATCGACGAAGCGCCGTATCGAATTGACAGGATGATGAGCACACTAAAACTTATGGGCGCACTGGATAAAATTGCAGGCTTTGTATTTGGCGATTGTAATGACTGTAAGCCTGGCCGTGGTTATGGCTCTTTAACCCTTGACGATATTTTTACAGATTATATAAAACCGCTGGGAATTCCTGCTTATCGTGGGGCCATGATTGGCCATATTAAGCGCCAATTTATCCTGCCTGTTGGCACCGTGGTTGAGCTTGATGCAGATAGTGGCACATTAAAAATGAAAGAAGCGGCATTTAGTTAATAAAAATTTGCGCATAAAAAAAGGGCTAAAAAGCCCTTTTTTATTGAGTTAAATATTACTCAGCTGGTACAGCTTTGTCATCGCTTTGGATTTCAAGTAATTCTACTTCGAAAACAAGCGTTGAGTTTGCAGGGATCTTACCAAGATCACGCTCACCGTATGCAAGTTCAGATGGAATAGTGAACTTGTACTTAGAGCCAACTGGCATTAATTGTAAACCTTCAGTCCAACCTGGGATCACACGATTAAGTGGGAAAGTAGTTGGCTCATTACGTGAGTAAGAGCTATCGAACTCAGTACCGTCTAATAAAGTGCCTTTGTAGTGAACTTTAACAACGTCAGTTGCTACTGGCTTTTCGCCTTCACCTTCAGTGATCACTTCGTACTGTAGGCCAGATTCAGTTACTGTAACGCCTTCTTTCTTCGCGTTTTCAGCTAGGTATTTTTCGCCTTCAGCTTTGCTCTTTTCAGATTCTACTTTCGCTTTTTCTTGTTGTTTAGTGCGAATGCTTTGATCAAGTGCAGTTAACACTTCACGAATTTTTTCGTCATCAAGTTTAGCGTTACCCGCTAGTGCGTCTTCAAAACCACGCTTAAGAAGTGCTTCGTCTAGTTCAACACCTAGCGCTTTTTTATCAGCAAGGTCTTGGTTTAAGAAATTACCAACAGATGCACCAATACCGTATGCTTGTTGTTGAGCTTCAGTCTCTAGTTTAACTTCAGCTTGCTGTTCTTTTTTTGCTTCCTGATTACAAGCTGTAAGCGCTAAAACTGACGCTGCAATCAATGACAATTTAATCGTCTTTCTCATTTTATATCTCCGACACACTTTGCAGTTGTCAATTATTGTATTATTACTAGTTAAAGATTAACGACCTACATGGTAGGCTGCTTGTCTAATAACTAACGTCATGCCTATGCATGATCAGCGATTAGACTAACAACCTAGGCCTTCAACGAGACCTAGTCTAACCTCTCAATCACTAAGAGTTAAGGGGAAATACTCGTAATATGTCGATATTTCGTACTTTTTTGTATCTGCTCAGCCTTTACTTAGTTGTAGCCTGCTCTGAGCAACATGAGCAATCAACTGCACGCTATGAGCATGCGGCTAAAGGTGCCTTCGCCTCCGCGCTGTCGCACGATGGTAAATACAGCTTAATCTCATCAATACACCATGGGGTCGCACTGTGGGATAATCAACAACAGGTGCTAAAATACCAATGGTTCCAACAACAAAATCAAGATAGCCTAGTTCATACTGTTGCTATCTCGTTCGACAATAGCCATGCAGTTACCGCTGAGAAGTCCACCTTTGCAGTGTGGGACATTGCCACGGGCAACAACACGGGTTATTACAAAATACACGCCTCAACAATTCGAGATATCGCGATAAGTAACCAAGGGCGCAGTGTATTATATGGTCGCGCCGATGGTGTAGTCGTTTACCTCGACTTAGAGAGTGGCAGGCGCATAGAGTTCCTTGGCCACCAAGAAAAAGTCAATGTTGTTGATCTATCACCTAACGGTCACTACGCCATTAGCGGCTCAAATGATTATGTTGCTTACTTTTGGGATACTCGCACAGGGCAAGTGATTCACCGCTTTAATCACCCTAGTCGCGTTACTCAAGTCGCCCTTGATCCACAAGGTCGTTACGCATTTACCGCAGACAGTATGAAGCAAGCAAATGTATGGCAACTGACTACAGGTGATCTTGTTAGCAAACTGGCGTATATTGCGCGTCAGAAAATTTTTACCGCCGTCCGTTTTAACGATGAGGGCACTTTAATTGCCACAGGTTCACCCAATCGATTGGTTGATTTATGGCAGCTAGAGTCGGGTAAAAAATTACAAACGTGGCAAGTGATTCCTCGAGAAGGAAGCCGCCCGAAATCAGCCGTGGTGTTAGATGTTGCGTTTACTGATAACAACCAAGCGTTATTAACCGAAAGCTCCAGCGGATTCGCTGAAAGTTTTAATCTAAGAGAATCAAATGAATACAATTGAAGATCGTCTAATGGAACTTGAAGCGAAAGTCGCTTTTCAAGATGAAACAATTGAAATATTAAACGATGAGCTTAAAGCGCACCAACAGCAGCTGGCTAAAATGAAACGCCAGACAGAGTTACTTGCAGAAAAGATTAAAGAAGCACAGCAGCCATCTTTAATGTCACAAATGCAAGAGCCGCCACCGCCGCACTATTAATTAGGTAGTGATAGAGCCGGGAATTAATCGCCCGGCTTAAATACACCAATCACTTGCTCAAATTGGCGTGTTGAGGCTTGCACTGCCTGCTCTGGTTGCGTCATTTTGTGGCCACACTGTACGCACTCCACTTTTTCCACATCATGTTCTTTATAAAGCATCATGGTATCCATGGCCTTACACTCAGGGCATGATGCGCCAGCAATAAAGCGTTTCTTTTGTCTCATAGATGATCTCCCGTGGCATGTAGGCGGCTATTTTAGCCTAATAATTCTCTGTTTGATACGATTGCGAAGGCTAATGTGATCCGTGTTATGATAGCGACAATTAAATCAGTGCTGTGCAAGTAAACATTCATGATCCAAATTTCAGACATCGAACTTCTACGTGGTGGTAACGCCTTACTTAAAGGGGCTTCTGCAACCTTATTCCCAGAACATAAAGTCGGCCTTGTGGGCGCTAATGGCTGTGGTAAATCAACGCTGTTCGCGCTATTAAAGTCTGAATTGCAACTCGATGCCGGTGAATGCCAAATTCCTAAAGACTGGTCAATTGCTTCTGTGAAGCAAGAAACACCCGCGCTCGAAATCAGCGCTCTAGATTATGTATTACAAGGTCACCCTGAATATTACGCGCTAAGAATTGCACTACGCGAAGCTGAGCAAAATAACGACGGCGATGCGCAAGCAAAAGCACATATTGGCCTAGAACATATTCAAGGCTATAGCATTGAGGCAAAAGCAGGAGAGCTATTACACGGTTTAGGTTTTAGTAATGAGCAAATAGACAACCCAGTGAGCGCCTTTTCTGGTGGTTGGCGTATGCGCTTAAACTTAGCACAAGCACTTATTCGTGATGCCGATTTATTACTGCTGGATGAGCCAACCAACCACTTAGATCTCGATGCTGTTTACTGGTTAGAACGCTTTTTACGCGCCTACACAGGCACTCTAGTGCTTATTTCCCATGACCGAGAGTTCTTAGATGCCGTTGTTGACCAAATTTGGCACATAGACGCACAAAAAATAAATGTTTATAAAGGCAATTACTCGCAATTCGAACGCCAAAAAGCAGAGCGCTTATTACAACAACAAGCGATGTTCGAAAAGCAACAAGAACAAATTGCTCATCTAGAAAAATTCATTACACGCTTCAAAGCAAAAGCCAGTAAGGCTAAGCAAGCACAAAGCCGCGTAAAAGCCCTAGAGCGTATGGAAAAACTGGCCCCAGCCCATGTTGACTCACCCTTTGATTTTGAATTTGCCGAGCCTACAGCGCTGCCAAACCCGTTAATGACTCTCGACCAAGCCAAAGCAGGCTATGGCGACACCACAATTTTACACAGCATCAAGCTAAACCTTGTGCCGGGTAGCCGTATTGCGCTGCTTGGCCGAAATGGTGCGGGTAAATCAACACTGATTAAATTATTAGCTGGCGATTTACAACCTCAAGCAGGTGAAGTATTTCAGCATCAGGGCTTAAATATTGGTTACTTTGCGCAGCATCAACTTGAGTCACTTGATTTAAAAGCCAGCGCGGTTACCCATTTACAACGCTTAAATCCGCAAGCTCCAGAGCAATCACTGCGTGACTTTTTAGGTGGCTTTGCGTTCTTTGGCGATAAAGCTCTTGAGCCAGTTGCGCCATTTTCTGGCGGTGAAAAAGCCCGTTTAGTGCTAGCTATGCTGGTGTATCAAAAGCCAAACCTACTGTTACTGGATGAGCCGACTAACCACCTCGATTTAGAAATGCGCCATGCTTTAGTTATGGCGCTGCAAGGCTTTGAAGGCGCTATGGTTACAGTATCGCACGACCGTCATATGCTTAAAAATACCGCTGATGAGTATTACCTTGTTGATAACGGCGAAGTAACACAATTTGGTTATGACCTTGATGCCTATTACCAATGGCTACTGAATGCCAATAAAGAAGCTGCTAAAAGCCCTGAAGATAATGCCCCTAAAGCCCATTCAAGCGTTAACCGCAAAGAGCAAAAGCGCTTAGAAGCTGAGTTCAGAAAGTCAGTGCAGCCGTTGAAAAAGCAAATCGAAAAGCTTGAAAAGCAACTTGATAAGTACTCTACAGAGCTTGGTGAAATCGAAAACGCACTTGCCGACAATGACTTATACAATGATGAAAATAAAGCCAAACTGACAGAGCTGCTCGCTAAGCAAGCAAGCTTAACACCCAAGCTTAATGACGTTGAAGAAGAGCTACTCATAGCACTTGAAGAACTTGAAGAAAAAGAGCAGGCCTTTGCCGATGAAACCGCTTAACAGCGAACAGTTTTGGCAGTTTGCATGCAAGCTTTACAGCAAAGACGGCATGCAAGCAAAGCTACTAGGCTATCAAGACCAGCAAGGCAAAAATGTTAACCTTTGCCTGCTGCTTTATTATCTTGATTCTTTAGAGCTGGCTGTAACAGCCTCTCAACTGAGTGAGCTTGAGTCGTGCATTGCCGAGTTTGACCAACAAGCTTTACAGCCCCTACGAGCCACACGCGCCTACCTGAAAACTATTCAAAACGAGATTTCAGACTACCCTACCATCCGCAAAGAGCTACTTAGCGCAGAACTAAAGCTAGAAAAACAACAGCAACAATTACTGATAAACACAGCGAATACGATGGTATTCACTCAGTACACAAATGCTGAAAATATAAGGCTTTATGTCGGTACTGAGTTAGCGAGTTAGCGAGTTAGCGAGTTAGCGAGAGTAAAGTTTAAAGAGTCTAGGTCAAGCCTAATTGTGAGAATGGTTCTAATTCGGCACTAAAGTGCCTCCTACGGTATTTTATTTCTGAGTAAGACACCGCACTTAACAACCTCATCGATCTTATCTGACGTCTGAAAGCTGAAAGCTGATAGCTCCGCTTACGTTGGGTTTCGCTCCGCTCAAACCAACCTACTCAAAGAATGAACAGAGTGAATGCTGAGTAAGACACTGCACTCAACAACTCCAGCGCTCAACTGATGTATGACGGCTGAAAGCTGATAGCTATGTCTACTCCCTTCCATATCTATCATCAAATCGCTCGATGTCAGTTTCATCAAGTATCGCTCCGGTTTGTACTTCGATAACGATCAGTGGCGTGTTTTGTTGATTAGCAAGGCTGTGCAATTGCTTAGCTGCAATATAACAAGATTGATCAGCTGTTAATTCAAATTCGTCATCGCCTACTCGCACACTTGCCACTCCAGAAACAACAACCCAATGCTCTGCACGGTGCTGATGTCGTTGAGTTGAGAGTTTTGCGCCGCTGTTTACGATGATTTTCTTTACTTTAAAGCCAGTGCTTTCAATTAAAGTTCGATAGTTGCCCCAAGGTCTGAATACGGCTTGATGGTGGGTTAGTTTATCGTTATCGACAACAGCAAGCTGTTTAAGTAAATCAGGGAGCTTATCGAGCGCACTTTTGTCTGCCACTAAGGTGGCATCATGAGTATGTATAATTGCTTTATTACTCACGCCGAGCGCCGCGATAGTGTGGTCAGCTTCACTTATAAGTAGATTATTCTCGCTATCTAAGCTCACCCCTTGCGAAGCTAAATAATTGCCATGCTGGTCTTTTTCTGCGATTTTCGACAATGCTGAAAAGCTGCCAACATCGTTCCAATTCAAATCAACAGGAATAACAGCAACGTTAGCGCTACGCTCCAAAATAGCATAATCAATAGAATCACTTGGGCATGCTGTGAGCGCATCCGCAACAGGCCGTTGAAAACCTAAATCTGCGGTGAAGCTTGCCGCTTTTGCGATACTGTTAGCAATCTTTGGCGCAAAACGATTAAGCTCGTTTAAGTACACATCTGGTAAAAATAAAAACATGCCGCTATTCCAGCCATACTCACCACTGGCAAGGTATTTTTCGGCTAATTGCAGGGCTGGTTTTTCTTTGAACTCAGCCACCTTAAAACAACCTTCATGGGCTAATGGCTCGCCTTGGCGAATATAACCATAGCCGGTATGTGGCTCAGTGGGAGTAATAGCAAAGGTTACTAATTGTTGTTGCTGACAAAGCGCTATCGCATTATCTAAGCAGGCAATAAGCTTATCAAAATCACTGATATGGTGATCAGCAGGCATGACTAGTAAGGGATCGGTTAGACCATTTTGCAATGCAAATTCAGCGGCCAAGGCAATCGCTGGCGCGGTATTTTTACCTTCAGGTTCAAGCAATAAAGTATAGCTATCTGTGATTTCTGCAACTTGCGCTTTAGCGATAAAGCGATGCTCTTCATTGCACACTAAAATTGGCGCATTAAATCGTGAGTCAGCCACTCGTAAAAGCGTGCTCTGTAACAGTGATTTTTCGCTTAGTAAAGATAAAAACTGCTTAGGCATCGCTTTACGCGACAAAGGCCATAAACGAGAACCTATGCCACCAGCAAGAATAACGGGGGTGATTTTGCGACTCATGATTGCTTATAGTAAATAATCCAACCATGAGTTTAACAAATTTTTGAGTATGCGGCTTCGAGCAATTACAGTAACTGAAATTGATCAGCATCTAAGTGAGCAGGAAACGCTCTTCGAAAGTCATCAAGCGGTGATTTTTCTAAGCGCTGAATAATGATGCCCGATTGGTCATCTTCAAGCTTCGCCAAGGTGTCGCCTTTAAAATCATAAACGGCAGTACCACCACTGTGGGCAACATTATTACCATCAGCACCAATGCGATTCACACCCACGACATAACAAAGGTTTTCCATTGCGCGTGCTTTTAGAAGGGTATCCCATACATGGCGACGAGCAGCTGGCCAATTAGCTACGTTGATCATCACATCGTAGTCGTTGCAATTACGCTGAAATACAGGAAAGCGTAAGTCGTAACACACTTGCGGTAAAATACGAAAATCATTGATAGCGAATATCTCGCGCTGCTCGCCTGCTGCGACGAAATTGCCTTCGTTACCTAAACAGAATAAATGGCGTTTGTCGTAATACTTCACTTCGCCATTTGGCCAAACCCAATAAAAGCGATTAGCCTTTTTGTCGCCTTTTGCAACTAAAACAGAGCCTGCAACCACAGCATTTTTTTGCTTAGCTGTGGCTTTTAACCAGCTAAGTACCTCGCCTTGTTCTGGTTCGCTGCAATCTAGATTAATCGCAAAACCCGTGGCAAATGTTTCTGGCAAGACAATTAAATCAACCTGCTCGTTAAAACTGTTAAGCTGCTCTGCAAAGTGCGCAAGGTTGGCGCTTTTATCAAGCCAATGCAGTGATGACTGCACTAAAGCTAAGGTTAAAGTTGGCATAAAATCTCCGCGGCACGTTTTAATGTGTCATTATTTTTTGCAAAACATAAACGAATCACTTTGTCGCTGCTTGCAGTGTTATAAAACACACTGAGTGGTACAGCTGCAACACCCGCTTGCTCGACCAACCAATGGCAAAACTCAACATCATCAAGATCAGACACATCACTGTAATCGAGTAATAAAAAATAGGTGCCTTCACTTGGTAATATTTTAAAACGGCTTTGCGCTAGTGCTTCGCTGAGCAAGTCGCGTTTTTGTTGATAAAAACAACTAAGTTCATCAACATGTTCTGGCTCTAACTCGAGCATATCGGCTAGTGCATGCTGGGCAGGCGTAAAGCTTGAAAAAGTCACATATTGGTGAATTTTACGAAACTCCACCATGAGCTGAGCAGGTGCAACACAATAACCCATCTTCCAGCCGGTGCTATGAAAAGTTTTGCCAAAGCTTGATATCACAAAACTGCGTGCAAATAACTCAGGGTCGGTCAGCGCACTTAAATGCAAAGCGCCATCAAAGGTAATGTGCTCATACACTTCATCGCTAATTACATATAAATCATGCTTAGTAACAAGCGCTTTAAGGGCATTAATATCTTCTGTTTTAAAGATTTTACCGCTTGGGTTATGTGGCGTGTTGATGATGATGACACGTGTTTTGTCTGTTATAACATCGGCTACAGCTTGCCAATCGATTTTGTAGTCTGGCGCATGCAAAGCAACATGAACTGAGCGACCGCCAGCAAGCTCAATTGCCGGTTGATACGAGTCATACGCGGGGTCAAATACCACAACTTCATCACCCTCTTTAACAAGCGCTTGAATTGCTACGAATAATGCCTCTGTTGCCCCTGAAGTGACAGTAACTTGTTGCTCGTAATTTATGTTGTTATGGTATTTTCTAGCTATCAAAGCCGCTATTTGCTGTTGTAGCTTTGCAACCCCACTTGAAGGCGCATATTGATTTACCCCCTCAAGTACATAATGATTGAGCTGTTTTTTTAGTAATTCTGGCGCATCAAATTCAGGAAAACCCTGAGATAAATTAAGCGCTTGGTGCTTATTTGCTAAAGCGGTCATTTGACTAAAAATACTGGTGCCTAAATTCGGCAATTTACTTTCAAACACAGAGGTTCCTTAAAGATGGTTTTGCGCCCGAAGCGATGCTATCATTGCTTAAAACAGATGTATAGCCGTCTAAATAACTTTTAGAATGTCGAGGAATATATGCATAACAATACCGCTATTTCAGAACTAATTGAAGCTGGTAAATGGGTAAGCCAACGTGGCTGGGTCCCTGCTACTGGTGGTAACTTTTCAGCCCGCACTGCAAGCGGTTATGTCGTCACAGCAAGTGGTTTCGATAAAGGTCAACTCGGCACTCATGCATTTATTGAATTTGATCATGAAGGCAATCGCACTAGAGGCTCTGGCAACCCATCAGCTGAAACTGAGCTACATTTAAATATGTATAAGCTGATCCCATCAGCTAAATTTGTTTTGCACACTCATTCTGTTGCGGCAACCGTGTTATCTCGCGTGATCAAAGGCCACGCTATCAATTTGCATGGCTACGAAATGCAAAAATCTTTAAGCGGTGTCAAATCGCACTTAGATACCTTAACTATTCCTATTTTTGATAATGACCAAGACATCGACCGTTTAAGCTTATTGGTCAGTGACCATCACCTTCATACGCCTATTGAGCATGCGGTACTAATTCGTGGCCATGGTTTATATGTCGTTGGCCGAGATATCAAAGAAGTACTTCGCCATTTAGAAGGATTAGAGTTTCTATTTAGCTGTGAGCTTGAGCGCTTAAAACTAGAAGGTATTCAAGCTGGAGTTCAGCCATGATCAAAGCAATTTTAACCGATATTGAAGGCACGATTACCCGCATCTCATTTGTTAAAGACGTATTATTTCCTTACGCGGCAGGGCAATTACCTGAGTTTGTAAAGTCACATCAAACAGACCCGGAAGTTGCAGCCCAAATTGAGGCCGTTAAAGCACATATTGAACAACCCGAAGCCGATATCGACACGGTCATTAAACATTTAATTCATTGGATTGAAACAGATCAAAAAATTACCCCACTCAAGCAGTTGCAAGGGTTAATTTGGCAAACGGGCTACGAAAGTGGTGATTTTACTGGCCACCTTTATCCAGATGCTTATGACTTTTTACAAGCCCAAAAACATGCTGGTAAAAGTTTATATGTCTACTCATCGGGCTCAGTAAAAGCCCAGCACCTGATTTTTGAGTTTTCTGATTATGGTGATGTTAGACCTTTATTTAGTGATTACTTCGACACTAAAGTCGGCGCAAAACAACAGCAAAGCTCTTATGAGAATATTATTGCCGAGCTACCATTTGACGCTGCAGAAGTGCTGTTCTTGAGCGATGTGGTGGCAGAGCTTGATGCCGCCAAAGCTGCAGGCCTTGTAACATTGCACCTTGTTCGCGATGGCCAAGCGGTAAGTGACGCTCACCCATATATCAACGACTTTTCGGAATTTAGCGCGGAGCTGTTAGCATGAGTCAATTAACTATTTATAACGATAACAACGCAAACGACATACTGTTTCATAGTGAAGACTTAAGCGCTATTGCCAATGAACTAAATACAGTTGGCGTTCGCTTTGAGCAGTGGCAAGCAACAGCACAGATTGACCAAGATACCAGTCATGACGCGATTTTAACTGCTTATGCTAAGGATATAGAGCGCTTAAAAGCTGAAGGGGGCTATCAAACAGTGGATGTTATTTCGCTTGCTAAGGGTAATCCAAATGCCAGCGAACTACGCAGTAAATTCTTGTTTGAACATACACATAGCGAAGATGAAGTTCGTTTTTTTGTGAAAGGCCAAGGTTTATTCTGCTTACACTTAGGCGATAAAGTGTATCAAGTGCTTTGCCAACAAGGCGACCTAATTTCAGTACCAGAACTCACACCACATTGGTTTGATATGGGTAGCGACCCTGAATTTACTGCAATTCGCTTATTTAATAATACCGAAGGTTGGGTTGCTAAAAGCACTGAATCAACCATTGCTACCAACTTCCCACTGCTGGACTAACATGGAAAAACTATTCTCGTACGGTACCTTACAGTACCCGCAGGTTCAGCTTGATACCTTCGGGCGTTTGCTTGAAGGTCAACCTGCTACGCTAACTGGGTATGTCATTGATGAAGTCGAGATCACCGACGTAGCCGTACTTAAAAGTAGTGGTCAACGTTTTCACCCGGCTTTAATCAAAACAAGCAAACAAACTGATATTGTTAATGGCACTATTTATTTAATCACCGAACAAGAGCTTGCTCAGGCAGATGCTTACGAAGTAGATGATTATCAACGAATTGCAGAAACATTCCAATGTAACAACCAAGCTTGGCTATATGTTGCAAAAAACAGCCTTTAATTTACAAATATAAAACAAAAAGACCCAAATTAAGAACAAAAGCTGCTATTATCCTCCCCATTAATAAGTACTGATTATTTGCTAAAGGACTAAACATGGGGTCGGCATTTTCACCCTTACGCGATACCGTTATTTATGTGGGTGAGTGGCAACTTAACACTCAGCAGCAAACCATCAGCGATGGCACTCATAAGCGTGAACTAGAACCTTTATTATTTAAATTACTGTGTTTCTTTATTGAGCATAATGATCGCATTATCACTCGCCAAGAGCTGGTTGAGAATATTTGGCAACAAAGCTTTGTTGATGACAATGCCATTAACCGTGCCATCTCTGAACTAAGAAAAACTCTTAAATCAGAAAAACAGCCCGGGCAAACCATTAAAACCCATTATCGCAAAGGTTATAGCCTATTTATTGAAGTTAAGCCTCTTGATCACACTGTGAGTACAGAGCCGCTAAAAACAGAAAATGTAATAACAGTAGATAAAGACGCTGATACTCAAGTTAAACCTACGGCCATTAATGAACAAAAAGCGCATTCTTCACGCTGGCCATGGCCTTTTGCAGCGTTAGTGCTTGGTTTATTGATTACTGCTATTTGGTTATTTTCACAACAGCCTAAAGCAAATGATGAAGTACAAAACGACGCGCCATTTTTAGACCTACAAGCTGAAACCATTTCATGGCATAAAGGCTCTCACTATCGTTTAATGCTAAGCCATGACAAAACTAAGCTTGCTTATATTCTAGAAAATGATGGTCAAAGTCTTTTTGTCGTCGACCTAACCACTAAAAAAGAATACGTGATTGCCTCTGGCAATATCTTTTTACAGGGTTGGTCTGAGGATGGAGAGCGATTATTTTACGGCTCTTGTGAAAACAAAGACTACAGCGATTGCATCACTTGGCAAGCAAGCAACCTGTTATCAAGTGAAGCGTTAATAAAGCCACGTATCAACCAATCTTTACTTAATTCTCAGCCAAGTCAGTACATTGAAGTGGGTGATGTCGCAATTTCAAGGCGTAATAATTACCGTGGCTTAACTCATTTATATGCTTTATATGCACAAGATTTAAAAACCGGTGAAGAAATTCGCATTAGCACACCCAACATCACTGGCACTGGGGACTTTATTTTAACAACTATAAAAAACCCGAGCCGCATCATCTTTGAGCGCCATAATGTTGGCCAAGTAGAGATATACATGGCGAATTTAGATGGCAGCTCGCTAAAGCTTTTAACTACCAACGATTACCGTGCATGGGTAGCCACATATGATGAGCAGACCAACTCACTAATTTGGTATAGCCGCGGCACCTCAACTATTGAGTCATTCTCTTTTGATAGTATGAGTCGACAACCCGCTATAAAAGCGCCAGTAAAACGAGCAAATTATGCTTACCCTTTAAGCAAAGAAAGTGTATTGATCAGTACAGACCTTCACGATAAAGATGCCGCAGTCTTTGACCTTAATTCAAAAACAATGAGCTACATCGCCACAGCGAATAAGCATGAAGACGACTTAGTCGCATTAGCCAATAATGATGTGTACTTCTCTGACTTTGAGTTTTCAGAACGACAACACTGGCTCAGAAAAGCAAACCAATACATCAATATCACTGGCAAAATTGGTGAAGATAGTTCAGTAATTGCAGCAAATAGTGACAGTAGCCGACTTGTTAGTTTTAATAAAACCGATCAGCAATTAACATTATTAAATGCTGCTGATTTCTCAGAAATTAAGCACTGGACACTTCCTGGTAGTACCAAGCTGGCAGCTATAAGGGGTAACAAGATTGCCGTGCTATATACCGATCTTAGCAATCAGCTAAATCAAATAATGATTCTTCACACCAACAGCGATGAAGTGATTAAAAGCACTATAGATACACCCCTAGCTATTGCTTGGTATGACGATACACAGCTGATTGTGCATTCCAAATACGATAAATACCTGCTTTTAGACAGCGATAACAACACCTATAGTGAGCTGACTACACCAGACAAACTAACTGAGTTAAAGCCTTCTATTGTGTCGATGGCAAGTAACCTACATAGCTTGTATATCGCCACTGATACTGAAGTTTTCAGCATTAATTTAGCCACAATGCAGGGCATTGAGTCAGTACTTCAAATGAAGCCTTCTCACTATATATCGCGCCTTAATGCTAAAAACGACAAGCTGGCAGTAACCTTCTTAACTGCCAATAATCAAAATAGCATTGAGCTCTACACTAAAAAAAGTGCTGAGTAATTTACGACTTTAACTGTTTTAGAATACCTTGCTCGATATCGGACTGGTTATAAACTCCGCTATCGAGCACCCAGCCTGTGACTAGGCTCGCCGGTGTCACATCAAATGCCGGGTTATAAACCTTCGCGTTAATCGGTGCCCACATTGCTTCACCAAAACTACCACTAACACCGCGCACTTCATTAGGACTGCGTTGCTCAATTTCGATATCTGCACCACACAACGTTTGTGTATCAAGCGTCGTAAGTGGCGCAACGACATAAAATGGAATGTTATGGAAATGCGCTAACACAGCAAGGTTATATGTGCCGACTTTATTGGCAAAATCACCGTTTGCAGCAATACGGTCTGCCCCTACAAATATTTTATCTACTTTGCCCGCAGCCATTAAACTCGCCGCCATGTTATCGCAAATCAAGGTATAAGGAATTTGCCAGCGCTCAAGCTCAAAAGCCGTTAAGCGGCCGCCTTGCAGTAACGGCCTTGTTTCATCAACCCAAACATGAATGTCACCATGGCGTTGCTGAGCTTTATAAATAACCCCTAATGCAGTGCCGACACCTGCAGTCGCTAACGCACCAGTATTACAGTGCGTTAAAATGTTATCTCCCTTATTTACCAAAGCCGCACCACGTTCTGCCATGCTATCGCAAAGGGCAATATCTTCTTTAAATAACTGCTCAGCAGTAGAGACAACAGCTGCAACATAATCAGTCTCTGTTAGCGCTATGCGTAACTTGGCCATGCAGTGCATAAGGTTTACCGCTGTTGGGCGTGTCGCTTCAAGCTCATCTATAGCAACCGCAAGTGCTGATTGACTCATGCCTTGCTCAGCTAGGTGTGCAACCAATAAGCTCGCACCTAAGCCGATTAAAGGTGCGCCCCGGATTTTCAAAGTAAGAATCAAATCTTTCATCGTTTCAACATCGTTACATACATGCCAATGCTGTTGATGTGGCAATAAATACTGATCAAGCACGGTTAGCGTACCTTGCTGATATTTAATACTGCTGGCGATGAGATCTTGCATACTGAATCCGAATAACTAATGAATAACTAATTTAAGTGAATAGTTATTTTACATCAGTTTTGATAACTAACAAGCTAGATGTATGGACATCTAAACGCTTACAGGTATAGAATGCTCAAAGTTAATTGTATTACGAGATAGAGCCATGGCTAAATACACTGCCTTTAATGCAGAGCATGCGGTTGATTACATTAAGGAACTTGTTAAAAGTGAACTAATTTCAGTCTTCCCTGCTGATGCAGCACTGACTGCATACGAGTTTGGAGACGGAAACTTAAACTTAGTTTTTCGGGTTGCTGATCAGCACAACAACAGTGTAATTCTAAAGCAAGCACTCCCTTATGCCCGCTGCGTAGGTGAGTCATGGCCATTATCGTTAGACCGCGCAAGAGTCGAAGCCGAAGTATTGATTAATCATGGTAAGTTATGCCCAGAGCATACCGTGGCGATATTGCATCACAATGTAGAGCTGGCATTAACCGTGTTAGAAGATTTAGGTGAGTTACAAATTTTACGTGGCGCACAAATCAACGCAGAGCAATTTCCATTATTGGCAAGTCATGTTGCGCTCTACTTAAGCCGAACAGGCTTTTATAACTCAGACTTTTACTTATCTGCTGAAGATAAAAAAGCCAAAGTCAGTCAATTTATTAATCCTGATTTATGTAAGATCACAGAAGACTTATTCTTTACTGATCCGTACATTGAGCATGAGCGCAATAATTTCCCAACAGAGCTTAATGAGCACGTCGAAAGTATTCGAAATAATGATGCTTTAAAACTGGCCGCAGCGAAATTAAAAGCTAAGTTCTTATCATGCCCGCAAACTTTATTGCATGGCGATATGCATAGTGGCAGCATTTTTGTTGATAGCAAAACCACTAAAATGATCGACCCAGAGTTCGGCTTTTTTGGCCCTGTTGGCTTTGATATCGGCTCATTTATGGGTAACTTGCTACTAAATTACTGTGCCCAAAACGCCCGTATTACAGAGCAAGCAAAACGCCGCCAGTATCAAACCCATTTATTAACCTGCTTACAAGACTGTTATAGCCAATTTGAGCAAAATTGGTTAAACCTAGCAAGCAGCGAAGCAACTGATATTAGCTTTGCAAACCGCGCCTTTAGCGAAGATTACTTACAACACGTATTGCGTGATGCGATTGGCTACTGTGGCGCTGAACTTATTCGCCGTACTATTGGTTTAGCCCATGTTGCAGATATAGACGGTATTGAAGATGCACAAGCTCGTTTAGCAGTACAACAGCAAACGCTCGTACTTGGCGAGCAACTGATGCTCAATGCCACAAGCTGTAACAATAAAGACGAGTTCTTTTCTTTATTAATCAGTTTATTAAACTGATAGTCAAAAAGTAAAAAGGCGCTCAATGTGCCTTTTAATTATTCAACTAGATTATTTATTGTAGTGCTCATACATTTTATCGAGCGGCTCTGATAAACCATTTTCTTGTACTACTCGCACATGCTGGCGAGCTAACTCGCGGGCACTTGATACACCACATGAGTGAGCAATCAGCCCTGCACCATAATGAATAAACTTATTATAATTGGCGACTCGTTGTGCCTTATCGGTCACATCAAGGCCTCGCTGTAAGCGTTCATTATGAGTCGTAATACCGGTCGGGCAGGTATCTTTATTACATTGTAGAGCCTGAATACAACCAAGCGAAAACATATGACCACGCGCCGACACAATAAAATCAGCGCCCAGAGCGAGTGCCCAAGCCACTTTTGACGGTACGATTAGCTTACCCGATGCAATCACTTTCACTCGCTCTCTGAGACCATGTTTTTTTAGCAGATCAACAACCAAAGGCAGGCTCTCTCGTAGCGGTAAACCAACTGAATCCATCAAGGGTTGAGGGGCAGCGCCCGTGCCACCGTCGGCACTATCAATAGTGATAAAGTCAGGGGCAGATTCAATACCACGATTATTAATTTCGCTGAACAAGGTTTCGAGCCAAGAGTATTCACCAATCACCGCTTTAAAACCAGTTGGTTTACCTGTGGTACTGCGTACCGTTTCAATCATGTCGAGTAAATCTGCTGGGCATTTAATCTCTGGATGACCATTTGGACTAATCGAGTCATGCCCTTCAGGAATACCCCGAATTTTTGCAATTTCAGCAGTCACTTTACGCCCTGGTAACATCCCCCCTTTACCGGGTTTAGCACCTTGACTCATTTTAATTTCGAACATTTTAACTTGTTCGTGCTCAGCAACCGCTTTGAGTTTTTCGGTGCTTAATTTACCGTGCTCATCTCGTACACCATATTTTGCCGTGCCAATCTGAAACACAATATCAGCGCCACCTTCAAGGTGGTAAGGGCTGAGCCCTCCTTCACCGGTATTCATCCAACAACCTGCTAACTTTGCACCTCGCGATAGTGCGCGAACAGCGGGTTTAGATAAGGCACCAAAGCTCATACCTGAAATATTAAATAACGAGTTTGTTGTATAAGGAGCTTGGCAGTAAGGTCCTAACGTGACTTCGCTCGGGTCGAGTGCGTCTTCATCTAAAGTCGGAAACGCACAGTTCATAAACATCACAGTACCTGTTGCTTCAAGGCTCTGGGTTGAACCAAAGGCCGTAGTACGGTCAACATTTTTCGCAGCACGATAAACCCAGCTTCGCTCAGCACGATTAAATGGTAGCTCTTCCCTATCCATGGCAAAAAAGTATTGTCTGAAGAATTCACCTTGGCGTTCAAAAAAATAACGAAAGCGGCCGATCACCGGGTAATTACGGCGAATCGCCTGCTTAGATTGCGTCACATCACTAATGTAAAAGCACACAATCACAAGCAAACCTATGCCGAGTGCAAAAATAAACAAGCTGGCAAAAACATCGATACTAAAAATTATAAAATCACTCATCCAAGGCCCCTTTGTGAAATGACATCCTTCAAAGCATATAAGGTGTTTATATTACGTGCAATAAACAAAAAAGGCGTGATGTAAGTCACGCCTTTTCGTTTCTTTTATGCCGCTATGCTGCTCGTTTGGCTAATTCAGCTTTAATATAAAGTTGAATTTGCTCTTCAAGCACTGACATTGGCACTGAGCCATGACGTAATATTTGGTGGTGGAATTCGCGAATATCGAAATCTTGACCAAGTGCTTGCTCAGCTTCGTGGCGTAAACGTTTAATTGTTAGCTCACCAATTTTGTATGACAACGCTTGTGCAGGCCATGAAATATAACGGTCGGTTTCGGTCTTCACGTTATGTAATGAAAGTGCGGTGTTTTCGCTCATAAACTTCATTGCGCGTTCGCGGCTCCAGCCATACATATGCATACCTGTATCAACCACTAAACGTGCTGCACGCCACATTTCATAGGTTAAACGACCAAAATCACTGTATGGGTCTTGATAAAAGCCCGCCTCGATACCTAAAAACTCCGAATATAAGCCCCAACCTTCACCAAATGCCGACAAATATGCATTGCGGCGATAACTTGGTAATGACTCAAGTTCAGCATTTAGCGAGATTTGTAAATGATGCCCTGGTACAGCTTCGTGTAAAGTTAATGCTTCAAGAACATACAACGGGCGCTTATCTAGCGCATAAGTATTAACCCAGTAATAACCTGCTTGGTCATCACGGCGAGAACCTGAGTAACGGCCGGTTGTATATTTAGGGGCAATACTCTCTGGCACTGGCGCAACACCGTACGGCATTCTTGGCAAGGTGTGGAATAACTTAGGTAACTGCGCATCCATTTTCTTGGCGATGTAAGACGCTTCTTTTAGCAAATCTTTAGGTGTTTTTGCGTAAAATTGCGGATCAGTACGTAAAAAGTGCACAAAATCAGCAAACGAGCCTTCAAAGCCTACTTTCTCAATAATTTTTTCCATTTCTGCACGAATACGCGCAACTTCTTGTAAACCCAGCTCATGGATTTCTTTTGGCGTCATATCTGTGGTGGTGTAGTACTTAGCGCGATTTTCGTAAAACGCTTTGCCATTCGGCGTACTTGAAATACCAATATCTGTACGTGCACCCGGTTGATACTCATTGTTAAAGAAAGTTAAGTAACCTTGATATGCCGGAATAACTTGTTCTTTGATAATGGTTTGCGCTTGCTTTTGTAGCGCTGCAAACTCGCTATCACTTAAACCTGCCGTGTTATTTAAAAATGGTTTGTAAAATTCAGACTGTGTCGCATCATCAACAATATAAGCCGTGATTGAGTCTTGATAACCTTCTAAAACAGCCTTTGGTTGGGTTAGACCCACTTCAAGACCTTTACGCATCCAGCCGATATTTTGCGAAAAATAGCGGGGAATTTGCTGTAATTTAGCAAGATATAGCTGGTAATCTTGTGGTTTTGTGTAATCTGAGCTTGATATCATAAATGATAGGCTAGAATGGAAGCCATACTCAGATGTCAGCGGCATATAGTGCGCATTAAACACATATTCATCGACACTATTTTGCACTTGGCCACGCAAAATAGTCAGGTTAATGCGGTTTTCTTCCGATAACTTATCACGGTCGATAGCGTCTAGCTCGGCAAGTAACTCAGTATTCTTCTTGTATTTTTGTTCTAAAAATTCAGCCGATAGATTTTCTAATAAATAACCATCAACGCCATTTTCTTTACCATATGGGCTGATGCTTTGGCGGTAATTAACAATATTTTCGGCTACTTGAGTAAATTGCTGATCAGCATCAATATTTGTTACTTGGCAAGCGCTTAAAGTACAAGCTAAAGCAACCGCAATAACAGAACGGTTTAAAGTTCGCGACAGTGTTTGTTTCATAGCATTCTTTTTAGTTTTAATCAGTATCGCTAAAGTAGCGCAGCACTGGCTAAAACCCAAGCAAATGCGACCAAGCTCAGGTTAAATACGCTCAAATTAACAGCGTTGTGTAAATAAGAATGAGCAAGGTTTAAGCAATTTTTAATTACACTTGTTAAAGTTGTTGAGAAAATCAGCTAATAGACACAAACGAAACAAATTTAAGTTCCAAAATTAGCGATTTTGCTTTTAAATAGACTGATTACAGATTACTGTAGACTCAGTATTTATGCTTGGAAGCAAATAAACTTTACGGAAGAGATGATTAATTGGTTGATATGCGTATTTAGTGGTATTGAAAAATGATGTTCCATGATCCCATGGCTATTGCTCAAGAAAAAATGACAAAGGTATGTATCTTTTTAGAACATCATGCATTACCGCCGTCACCACTTAACTACCAAGTTGTTTACACCTACGTCAGTCAGTCTAACCCAAAACTTAACGCCGCTATTGACCGTGCCATCGCACAAAGAAAAACCATCGATTGTGTCTATGTAGAACAGCTTTATTTCGATTTTATAGAGCAAGGCCATAAAATGAAAACCGCCATTGTTCGCAACGTTGACTCAGTCATTAACACTCTTTCACGTAATGCTAGCAATAACGAACAAAATATTGTGCGCTTTGCAGATCAAGTTAGTGACTGTGTGCATTCAATCGATGAAAACAATATTGAGCAAACGCGTCACGCATTAAAAATGCTCAGTAAGCAATCAGAAGTGCTGCTCAACCAGCACCGTCAATTTAAGCAAGAAATAGCAAAAGCCAAATCACTGCAAGAAAAAACCCAAAAACAACTCACTCAATTACGCAAACAACACATTACCGACCAACAAACAGGCTTATATAAGCGCCATTACTTGAATCAACAAACCCAACTTTGGGTTGGCCAAAATAAAGCGGTTTGTGCTATCTCTATTCACATTGAGAACTTAAACCATTTTATTGAAAACTATGGCGATGTCATTGGTGAGGTCATTTTAAATAAAGTCGCCAAGCAAGTGCAAAAATACGTACAAGAAAGCGGTTTACCTGGGCGCACGAGTAAAGATGAATTTACCATCTTACTTGCTGATATAGAGCCTGAAACTGCAAACTTAATTGCCGAAAAAGTACGAAATGGCGTAGAAAAGCTGCGCTTTGTCAGCTCAAAAAATGGCACCAAACTTCCAGCTATCACTCTGGCCCTAGGCATCGCTAAACATGAAGGCGATGGCGACTTTAACAGCTTAGCCCGTAAAGCCTCTTTAGCGGCCGCTAAAGCCAAGTCACTTGGACAAAGTAGTTTTATTGCCGGCCAATAAAGTTCAAAACTGCGCTAAGTCATGAAAAGCCATGCTAATCTGATGATTTAGTTATAATCAAATTGCACCCCACAGCTACAATCAAGTACACTAGTCTTTATTGCCACGATAGAGATTAATCATGAACGAGAATCAAGAAAAGACCACGCATTTTGGCTATAAAACCGTTGCTGAAAACGACAAAGCATCAATGGTTGCAGATGTATTCCACTCAGTCGCTGCAAAGTATGACGTAATGAATGATCTTATGTCGTTCGGTATTCATCGTTTATGGAAACGCCAAACTATTGCAAGTTCAGGTGTTCGCAAAGGTCACTATGTATTAGATCTTGCCGGCGGTACAGGTGATTTAACCTCTAAATTTAGTCAGTTAGTGGGTGAAACCGGTCAGGTTATCTTAGGCGATATTAACTCTTCAATGCTGAAAGTTGGCCGTGAGAAACTTCGTAACCTTGGTCGTGTTGGCAATATCGAATATGTTCAAATGAATGCAGAAGCATTGCCATTTCCTGATAACAGCTTCGACTTAATTACAATTGCCTTTGGTCTTCGTAACGTGACCGATAAAGATAAAGCTCTGCGTTCAATGTATCGTATTCTTAAGCCTGGTGGCCGTTTACTCGTGCTTGAGTTCTCAAAACCAGAACAAGAGATATTAAGCAAAGCCTACGATTTCTACTCATTTAATATCTTACCTAAGATGGGTGAGCTGGTTGCGAATGATGGCGAGTCTTATCAATATCTTGCTGAATCAATCCGTATGCATCCAGATCAAGAAACATTAAAAGGCATGATGGAAGATGCAGGTTTTGAACAAACCAGTTATCAAAACCTTACTGGCGGTATTGTTGCCCTTCACCGTGGTTTTAAATACTAAAAATTCTGTAAATTAAGTAGGTAACGCGATGTTAGCAAACGCTCTGTTATCACTAGTCGAACGAATCATTAATCAACTGCTGCATTTAGACCCTCAGTTAAAGGGTAAGCTTACTGCAATTGCTGATAAACAGCTGTTGATTGAGATACGTGATTGGCAACAGTCAATTTTGTGCGTTTACAGCGACGAGCAAATTCACTTATACAGTACGCAAGAGCGTAGTTTTGATTGCATGATCAGCGCCGATATCGACACCTTGTTGGCGCTTAAAGATCCATCAATGCTCACGCAACTAATTCGCCAAGATAAGCTCGACTTACAAGGCGATTTAAATCTTGCACAAGGTTTCAGTAATGCATTTGCTGAGCTTGATATTGATTGGCCAGAACATTTTTCTCGGTACATTGGCGATGCCCCAGCACAACAGTTGTGGCTCTCTATTCAAGCTTTAAAACGTCGTGGCTCACAAACGAAAAGTAAGTTAGAAAACACCTTAACAACGCTTTGCCAAGATGAGTTAGCAGTGACTATACACCCGCTTGAGCTTGCTGAATTTAAACAGCAAAACCGCCAATTAAAAAGCCAAGTATCTCAATTAGAGATGCGAATTAACGCGCTGTTACAGTCTCGCTAATGCGCTAAGGAACTTGTGTGTCGTCTGCTCGTCTTTATTACATCACTAAAACCCTACTGAGCTATGGCTTAGACGAATTAATTCCACGTAAACGAGTGCCTTGGTTTGCCAAACTCGCCCGTGGCAGCTTATTTTGGTTACGTAACCAACATAAAGATAAACCTGCAGGTATGCGCTTACGACTTGCTCTGCAAGAGCTTGGCCCTGTATGGATCAAGTTTGGCCAAATGCTTTCAACACGCCGTGATTTACTCCCTCATGATGTCGCATTAGAGCTTGCACTACTACAAGATCAGGTTGAACCTTTTGAAGGTGAACTTGCCCAGCAGCTTATCGAAAAAGCGCTGGGTATTAATGATATTAGTGAATTGTTTAGTGATTTTTCGCAAACACCTTTAGCATCAGCCTCGATTGCACAAGTTCACACGGCAACCTTAATTGATGAGCATGGCGCACCACAAGATGTGGTAATTAAAGTCATTCGCCCTAACATTAAAGAGCAAATTGATGCCGACTTAATGCTAATGCAAAAAGTCGCGCGCTTAGTTGCTAAGCTATTAAAAGAAGCCAAACGTTTACGCCCTATTGAGGTAGTAAACGAGTACAAAAAAACCTTGCTCGATGAGCTCGACTTAATGCGTGAAGGGGCGAATGCGATTCAGCTACGCCGTAACTTTGAAGACTCAGATTCACTCTACATTCCTTTTGTTTACAGTGACTACAGCCGCAGTAACGTATTAGTAATGGAGCGCATTTACGGTATTCCGGTATCAGATACCGACGCATTGCTGGCACAAAATACCAATATGCAGCTACTAGCTGAGCGTGGTGTCGAAGTGTTTTTCACACAAGTATTTCGTGATAGTTTCTTCCACGCTGATATGCACCCGGGTAATATTTTCGTTTCTCGCGAAAACCCTCATAACCCAAAATATATCGGTATTGATTGCGGTATTGTAGGCACCCTTAATCGTGAAGATAAGCGCTATTTAGCAGAAAACTTTATTGCCTTTTTTAACCGTGATTACCGCCAAGTAGCACAACTACACGTTGATTCTGGCTGGGTACCCGCCGATACCAGCATTGAAGAGTTTGAGTTTGCCATTCGTACTGTGTGTGAGCCAATTTTCAATAAACCACTGGCCGAAATCTCGTTTGGCCATGTGTTAGTCAACCTGTTTAATACGGCTCGTCGCTTTAATATGCAAGTTCAACCGCAATTAGTGTTACTGCAAAAGACGCTGTTGTATGTTGAAGGCCTTGGCAGACAACTGTATCCGCAGCTTGATTTATGGAAAACCGCTAAACCTTTTCTAGAAGATTGGGTCAAAGAACAAGTTGGTCCGCTTGCAGTAATGAAAAAAATGTATGCGAACTTGCCATTTTGGGCAGAAAAAATGCCTGAATTACCTGATTTAATTTATCAAAACTTAAAGCGTCAACAACAACCTGTACAATTGCCAGCGCCGCAATCTGCTAAACCTTTGTTACTCAGCATCTTTGCTGGCAGCTGCTTGATTGTTTCAGGCTTATGTTATTTGCAGCATGACTTAGTTGCCACTGCAATTACCGCAGGCTTTGCTGTAGCAGGCTTTATTGCAGCATGGCGTAGCGCATAAACTAAGTGCTATTTATGTTTTGGTGAGTATAATCGAGACAAGTCTATTCGATAAATTTGAAAAAACGGAGTAACCCATGGGTTTTGGTGGTATCAGTATTTGGCAATTAATCATTATTTTGGCAATCATCGTATTGTTATTTGGCACAAAAAAACTTCGTGGCATCGGCGGTGATTTAGGTAGCGCAGTAAAAGGCTTTAAAAAAGCCGTATCTGATGATGACCAAGCTAGCGCTAAAAGCGAACAAATAGAACAAGCTTCTAACACGCAAAACAAAGAAACCGTAGAGAAAAGCAAAGACGACCATAAGGCTTAATCAACATGGGGATGTGGGAACTTGTTGTCGTACTGATCGTGGGTCTAATTGTATTAGGCCCAGAGCGCTTGCCTGTGGCAATTCGCACGGTTAGCCGCTGGGTAAAAACCTTAAAGTCAGTCGCCAACTCAGTGAAAGCAGAAGTGAACGAAGAACTCCGTATCCATGAGCTTCACGAAAACTTAAAAAAAGCAGAGCAACAAAACTTGCAAGAACTATCTCCAGATCTGCAGGACTCTGTAAACGAACTTCAAAAGGCTGCTCAGTCAGTCACCCACAGTTACAAAAAAGACACGCCTGAAAAAGCAGAAAGTAACAATAATGACGAAAAAAAGTGAATTTAATCTCTGCTTTTGTGGTCAATAACAATGATGATGAATAGTAAACTATGACCGAGCAAGCTCACACAGGCTTTGTTGGCCACTTAATTGAGTTACGAAATCGACTCATGAAAGCTTTGTTAAGCATTTTGCTAATATTTATCGCCTTGGTGTACTTTGCCAACGATATATATAGCTTTGTTGCAGCACCACTTATTGCAAACTTGCCTAGCACTGCCACCATGATCGCAACGGATGTAACGGCACCTTTTTTTGCACCGTTTAAACTCACCTTATTTGTGGCGTTATTTGCTGCTATTCCTATGATACTGCACCAAGTTTGGAGTTTTATAGCACCTGGCTTGTATCAACATGAAAAGCGTATGCTAATGCCAATTTTGGCCTCTAGCATTTTGCTATTTTATAGTGGTATCGCATTTTGCTACTTTGTGGTGTTACCTATTATTTTAGGTTTTTTCACTAACACTGGCCCTGATATGATGACATTAGCGCCTGATATTAGTAGCTACTTAAGTTTTGCTTTAAAACTATTTTTTGCTTTTGGTATTGCCTTTGAAATACCTGTTGCCATCATGCTGTTATGCTGGAGTGGCGCAACAACAACGAAAAGTTTAAAAGAAAAACGACCTTATATCGTGGTAGGTGTATTTGTGGTTGCCATGTTTTTAACACCTCCTGATGTACTGTCACAAACATTACTAGCATTACCCATGCTGTTATTATTTGAATTAGGTTTAATTTTGGCTGCATTTTATACCGCCAAACCTCAACAGGAATCAGAGGAATAAATGAAAAAACAACTCATTCCATTCGTTGCACTGTTAACGATTACTGGCACTGCACAAGCAAACGAAGTTAACTTACAAGCATTGCAAGCCTGTACTTTTGTTGAAAATGATTTTAACCGCTTACTTTGTTACGACAACGTGATGGCAGGTAAATCACTATCAAAGCCTGCGACAAAGAAACAAATTGAACAACCTGTTGCAAGCTCAGCTGCAGCTGCTTCCCCAGCACCTGTTGCCGCAGCAGGAGCAACAAATGAACAAATCGTAAGAACAAAAAATGAAGACTTTGGTTTAGAGCATAAAGAAGTTGCTAAAGTAAACGATGACCAAATTAGCGCTAGTGTAAAAAGCGTGAAAAAAGCCCCTTACGGTGAACTCATCATCGAACTTGATAATGGTCAACAATGGCGTCAAGTTGGCTCTGATAGCTTACGTCTAAAAAAACAAGATGTTGTGGTTATTGAACGTGGCGTTTTCAATTCTTTCCTTTTAAAAGTTGAAGGCCAAAACCGTTCGATTCGTGTAAAGCGCACTAACTAATGAGCATTTCGCTGGTTGATGCTGGCGTCAACTTAAGCAATCATCAATTTGATGATATTCATGAAGCTGTGTTACAACGTGCCGCTGAGGCAAATGTAACGCAGCTGCTTCTTATCGGCTGCGATCTGCAAAGTAGCCAAGCCTCTCTTAACCTCGCCAAACAATTTAAGCAATTTTGCACTGCGGGGGTTCACCCTCATGATGCAAAAACCGCCGACGAACACCTTGAAGAACACTTAACAACGCTTAGCCAAAACCAGGAAGTAGTTGCTATTGGTGAATGTGGCCTCGATTACAATCGTGACTTTTCTCCTCGGGACGTTCAGCGCAGCGTTTTTAGACGCCAACTGCAGCTAGCTGAGCAGCTGAATATGCCAGTGTATTTGCATGAGCGAGATGCTAGTGAAGATATGCTCGCAATTTTAAGTGACTTCAAAGTACGAGGCGTATTGCACTGCTTTACGGGGGATGAAAAAGCGCTACAAAGTTACCTAGCAATGGGGCTTTATATCGGTGTTACGGGCTGGGTCTGCGATGAACGCCGTGGTGAGCAACTTCAAGCCTTAGTGCCATCAATCCCTTTAGATCGCTTGTTAATCGAGACTGATGCGCCTTTTTTAATGCCAAGAAATATTAGACCAAGACCGAAGTCTCGTCGCAATGAACCTCAGAACCTTCCTTATGTGTGTCAGCAAATTGCTGATTTAAAAGGCTGTGAATTTACTGAAGTGGCAAAACAAACTACACTAAACTTTCAACAATTATTTTCCATAAAGGGTTAAGATGAAGCGCCTATGGTCACTTTGTGGCGTACTCTTCGTTTTTTTATTTACTCCTTATTCATTGGCTAACCCACTTATTGTTAGCTCACAATTTAAGTCTCAACATACGCTAAATGTTGAGTACACCCTTGATCCTATTACTCAACAACAAGCGTTTAGCAATGCTAATGTAAAATGGCTGAAAAACCGAGGTGAAACCTTAAATCTAGGCATGACTTTAAAGCCTCTGTGGCTCAAGCTATCGATAAAAAACACATCGTTAAATGATGTCCCCCTGATATTATCGATAGATAACCCTTTACTAGATGAAGTAAGCGTCTTTCATCTGCAAGGTGGGCATGTGTTATTTAACACCAAAATTGGTGACGCCGTTCCTTTAGCTAGTCGGCAAATTAAAAATGAATCGCTGCTAGCCTCATTAACTATTCCAAAAGCCAGCCATTCCGAAATCTTCCTCAAAGTTAAAAACAATGGTGGTTTAAGAGTGCCCCTAAGCCTTTGGAGCCCCTCTGAATATCTAAAACATAAAAGTAAGTTCAATTTATTATACGGCTTATTAGTCGGTTTTATTTTATCTCTCGCACTCACTAATTTAGTGCTTTATGGCTTCTCTAGACGCCGCTATTTCGCCTACACAGGGTTATTACTTACCTTACTTTGGTTGTCGCTAGCCTACCTTTATGGCTATGGTTATCGTTACTTACAACCGAGCGGTTCATCGTTTCAACAGTTAACTATTCCGACTCTATTTTTTATCTGTGGTGCGTTATTTGTGCCCTTGCAAGGCTATATATTCGGCTTTACCAAATCTCGCTTAAATCGCTTTCAGTATTGGCTAGCGTGGGCGGTTGTACTTATTACTGTAACAATGTGGTTCTTACCTATTCATATTACTATTACACTTTGCTTATTAAGTTTACCTGTGGTGCTTATCATCTTTGCAAGTATTGCTCTAAAGCAGTTTAACCGTGAGTATAAACAGCCTTGTAGCGCTTTTCTAATCGCCCTATTCGCTTTCTTCTGCGCCATTATTTACAGCGCACTTGGGGTATTTAACCCGTTTAATTTAAATATCGGAGTGCTGTCACTTACCTTTATTTGCTTTTTGGTTTGTAGCTTAAGTTTAAGCTATGCAGTTATAAAACTGTTTTTGATGCAGCGCGATGCTGAAGTTGCAGCACAACAAAATGCCTTAGCTGAGAGCAAAGCTAAAGATACTTTAATGCGCGAGCGCCTTGAACTGCAAGAACAAGCTCGCCAAGACCTTGAAGCGAATATCGAGGAGCGTACCTTTGAGTTACAAGTGACATTACGCGAGCTTGAAGAGAAAAACCGAGAGCTTGAACAACTCAATATGGAAGACTCGCTGACAAAAACCAAGAACCGCCGTTACTTCGATAAAAAGCTACTAATGGATATTCGCCGCTCGCGACGTGAACAAACACCTTTAGCCATCATCATGTTAGATATTGACCATTTCAAAGTAATTAATGACACCTACGGTCATTTAACCGGTGATCAAACCATTCAATCAGCTGCCGATGTCATTAAACAGCACCTGAAACGACCTCTCGATGAAGTGGCGCGCTACGGCGGCGAAGAATTTGTCGTGCTGTTGCCTAATACGCCACTGATAGGTGCATTAGAAATTGCCGAACAAATACGCAAAGCAGCCCAAAATACTGATATAATAGTTGCCGGAACAACGATTAAATTTACTTTGAGTGCAGGTGTTTACAGCGCAATTGCTGAAGACATTAATAACCCAAGTTTATTCACTGACTATGCCGACAAAGCCTTATATCATGCCAAGCAAACAGGTCGAAATCGCGTAGTGAGTTATCCTCTACCAGACTAGGAGTATACAAAGCATGGCCCAATCAGGACTCGACCTTTTCCCTTATACACGTATGCGCCGCATGCGTCGTGATGACTTCTCTCGTCGCCTAATGGCTGAAAACCAACTAACAGTTAATGACCTTATTTTTCCTGTATTCGTGTTAGAAGGTAAAAACCGCCGCGAAGCTATTGAGTCTATGCCTGGCATTGAACGTCTTTCTATCGATTTACTACTTGAAGAAGCAAAAGAGCTTGTTGAATTAGGTGTTCCTGCAGTGGCTATTTTCCCGGTAACACCGAGCGATAAAAAATCTCTACTTGCTGAAGAAGCCTATAACCCAGATGCATTAGCACAACGCACTGTTCGCGCACTTAAAGAAGCTTTTCCTACATTAGGTGTGATCACAGATGTTGCACTTGACCCATTCACCGTTCATGGTCAAGACGGCATTATCGATGAAGACGGTTATGTGATTAACGATGTAACAACTGAAATTTTAGTTAAACAAGCGCTATCGCATGCCGAAGCGGGTGCGGATGTAGTTGCACCATCAGACATGATGGATGGACGTATTGGTGCAATTCGTGAAGCACTCGAAGCCGAGGGCCATATCCACACTCGTATCATGGCTTACTCTGCTAAATACGCCTCTAGCTATTATGGCCCATTCCGTGATGCGGTAGGTTCTGCAGGCAACTTAAAAGGTGCCGACAAAAAGACCTATCAAATGGACCCTGCGAACTCTGATGAAGCAATTCGTGAAGTAGCCCTCGATCTGCAAGAAGGTGCAGACATGGTGATGGTAAAACCAGGTATGCCTTATTTAGATGTAGTACGCCGCGTAAAAGATGAGTTTGGTGTACCCACTTTTGCTTACCAAGTAAGTGGTGAATATGCCATGCATAAAGCAGCCATTGATAACGGCTGGCTTGCAGAAGAAGCAGTAATCATGGAATCATTACTAGCATTTAAACGTGCTGGCGCTGATGGCATCCTGACTTATTTTGCAAAACAAGCAGCTATTTGGTTAAAAAATAACTAATCTAAAGTAAATGTTCTAAAAATTGGTAATTATTCCTATTTTATTAACATTTTGTATTTAATTTGTCATAGATTTTTCTTAAAGTACTGTGTCCCATATTGGGACTTTTATAATACATACACGGGAAAAATAATGATAAATACAAAATTAACGCCGCTCGCGCTTGTGATTGCAAGCCTGAGCGCACCTGCTTCTGCCAACCTAATCATCTCTGAATACGTTGAAGGAAGCTCTAACAATAAAGCGGTAGAGCTTTACAACACTTCTGGTGCTGAGCTATCGCTTGACGGTTACACCATCTCTTTATACTCAAATGGTAACGGCGATCTAGCAGATCCTAATAACAGCTTAGCTTTAACCGGTACTCTTGCAGCAAACGCAACTTACGTTATTGTTAATGCAAGCTCTGCAGATGAGTTAAAAGCCAACGCGGACACTGAATCAACAATCACTTATTTCAACGGTGATGACGCATTAGTGCTAACTAAAGACGGTGCAATTGTTGATAGCTTTGGTCAACTGGGCGTAGATCCAGGTTCAGCATGGGATGAAGGCGGCGTTTCAACACAAAATAAAACACTTCGCCGTAAAGCTTCAATCACTTCAGGCCGTACTGATGCAACCTCAGCGTTTAACCCAAGCGATGAGTGGGAGCAATTCGACCAAGACGATTTCAGCAATATAGGTCAATATGGTGAGAGCACAGAGCCAACGCCTGAACCAGAGCCAGTCACTCCTCTTGAGTGTGGTGCAGAAAAAACCTTAATCAGCGCAATTCAAGGTGAAGGCGGCGACAGCCCTCTTATCGACACTGAAGTAGAAGTTGAAGGTGTTGTGACGGCTGACTTCCAAGGTGATGATCAACTAAAAGGCTTCTTCATTAGCTCACTTACTGCTGATATTGATGAAAACCCACTTACTTCTGAAGGTGTATTCGTTTATTTCGCAGATACCGACGTTGCTGTTGGTGACCATGTGCGTGTTAAAGGTAGCGTGGCTGAATACTACAGCGCAACACAACTAGGCGATGTTAGCCAAGTTGAGATCTGTGCGACAGGTTTATCTACTGACGCAACCGCTATCACTTTACCTGTTGATGACGTGGCAGACCTTGAAGCTTACGAAGGTATGTTAGTGACCATAGATCAACCTTTAGTCGTTAATAACAACTACGGTCTTGGTCGCTATGGTGAAGTTGACTTAGGTACTGAGCGTTTATACCAAGGTACTCAAGTTGCACTACCAGGTGATGCAGCAAATGCTGTTGAAACTGAAAACCTGAAAAAACAAATCTTAATCGACGATGGTTCAACAAAGCAAAACCTTGATCCTATTGCCTACCCAGGTACGGGCCTTGATGCCTATAACACGTTACGTTTAGGCGATACTGTTAATACGATTACGGGTGTAATGGGTTACAGCTTCGACCGTTACCGTATTCACCCAACAGTACAACCTGAATTCACTGCAACTAACCCTCGTACAGATGCTCCAGAGCTTAACGAAGATGCAGACCTACGTGTTGCAAGCTTCAACGTATTAAACTATTTCAATGGTGATGGCCAAGGCGCAGGCTTCCCTACTAGCCGTGGTGCTGATAGCGAAGAAGAGCTGATTCGCCAAGAAGCTAAATTAGTTAGCGCAATTACAGCTATTAACGCTGATGTTATTGGCTTAATGGAAATCGAAAATGACGGTTTCGGTGAAAATAGCGCTATTGCTAGCTTAGTATCTGCACTTAATGATGAAGATGCAGAAAATACCTACGCATTTGTTGATTTCGGTGTTGACCAAATTGGTACTGATGCAATCACAACAGCACTGATTTATCGATCAAATAAAGTATCTGAAGTTGGTAAGGCTGCTCATACTACAGTAGAACCTTTCGATTACAGTAATCGCCCGCCAATTGCACAAAGCTTCCAATCTCTTGAAAGCGAAGAAATCTTCACTGTTGCCGTTGCCCATCTAAAATCTAAAGGCGGCTGTGGTAGCGCTGAAGGTAATAATGCTGACTTAGGCGATGGTCAAGCATGTTGGAATGAAATCCGTGTTGCGGGTGCAAATGCATATGCTGATTGGTTAGCAACTTACCCAACTGAAGTTGAAGATGAAGATATCATCCTAGTCGGTGATATGAACGCTTATGCGATGGAAGATCCTATCCGTGCATTTGCAGATAAAGGTCTGAAGAGTGCGGTTGCTGAACTAGACGGCGACACATTAGGTTACTCTTATAGCTTCTCTGGCCGCATTGGTAGCCTTGACCACGCACTAGTCTCTGAATCTATGCTTGCTAAAGTTGTCGCTGCTACGGATTGGCATATCAATGCCGATGAACCAATCAGCCTAGACTACAACCTTGAGTATAAGTCATCGACACAACAAGCTAGCCTATACTCTGACAATGCATACCGCGCATCTGATCACGACCCAGTGATTGTTGATATTCAATCTGCAGAGCCTATTCCTGCAGAGCAGGCACCAGTAATCGAAGCAAGTCAATCATTCGAAATCGTAGAAAATAGTGAAATTGGCGCTGTGATTGGCCAACTAGTTTTCTCTGATGGTGATGCTGATTACACCCCAGTAGTAAGCTTTAGCATTGAAGGTGAGCATGCTGATGCGATTGCAATTAGTGCTGCAGGTGAAATCACAGTGGCTAAAGAGCTAGACTTCGAAGAAGAAGACAAGCTTACGCTGATGATCCGTGCTGAAGATAGCGCAGGTAACCTATCAGAAGCACAACTGCTATACATCAACATCACAAACGATGAAGCTGATGATGAAGTAGAAGATGTAGCTGAAGAAGTTGAAGAAGAAACAGAAGAAGAGTCAAAAGACGATGATTCTGGTTCATTTGCCTGGTTAAGCTTACTTGCTTTACCATTTGCACTTCGTCGTCGTATGAAAAAATAAACGACACTGCATATGAATAAGGCCGCATTTCGCGGCCTTTTTTATTTCAGTTCACTTAATTTAGCATTATTGAGGCTTGCTAGTATTAGGCTTTACATTGCAGATTAGGCTTTATGGCACAACCTGCTTTTGACTTATAGAGCTTAGCAATGTCAATCTGTTGCTGCTCATCAATCTGCCAGTTCATAAACTGGTGTGTTTTACCATTCGCTAAGGTAATTTTAAATACTGTGATGAATGCCATTGGGTTAAATTCAACAGTGACAATATCTTCAGCGTTGATGTAACGCTTACCTAATCCTCGCGAATAACAAATCCCCGCCTTGTAACAGTGTAAGAAGCGCAATTCTAAAAAATTTAATAGAGTAATAAATAGCAGAACAGGCAACAATAGCATCAAAATTGATGCTCCTAGCAAAGTAACGCTTAATGCAACAAGAATAGCCAGTGCTATCTTGCTTCCCTGTAGAGTCCAATTAGGACTTAACTTAATCGTTTTCATGAGTATATTTCTATAGTTGTAATATTTAATAAGCAGACGTTTAATACAAAATGATTAAAAAATCATTCGGGCGCCATTTTACATAGACTAAAAAAGGTACACAAGGTACAAAAAAGCACTTTTTTACTAGAACAAAGTAATTAGCTTACAACTTACTAATAACCTTATATATTTCTTGAAAATGAAATTTGTATTAAAATCGTACAATTTAAGAGCAGCAGCACTTAAATCGTATTAGCTATTTAGAAAATACTTTAAAAGTGCGATATCTGTACCGGTACATTAATAACTCAAAGCTGAATGGTTAATTAACATACAAAGGAAAGAAATGATTACTTTGTAATCGAAAAAATTACGACAATACATTTACGATTTTTAGGCAATAAAAAACCCGCAACAAGTGCGGGTTTTTTTAAAAGAAGTTAAGAAGCTAATTACTTAGCAGCTTTTTTCTCTTTTTCTGCAGCGATTACTGTTTCAGCAACGTTTGCAGGACATGGTGCGTAGTGTGAGAACTCCATAGAGAACTGACCACGACCAGAAGTGATAGTACGTAAGTGGCCGATGTAACCGAACATTTCAGAAAGTGGTACATCACCCTTGATGCGAACGCCCATTGCGCCAGCTTCTTGGTCTTTGATCATACCACGACGACGGTTAAGGTCACCGATTACGTCACCTACGTTGTCTTCCGGAGTGAATACGTCAACTTTCATGATTGGCTCAAGAAGTTGTGCACCCGCTTTAGGGATAGACTGACGGAAAGCGCCTTTAGCAGCGATTTCGAACGCGATTGCTGATGAGTCAACTGCGTGGAAAGCACCGTCGAAAAGCTCAACTTCAACGTCTAATACTGGGAAGCCAGCTAGAACACCTTCTTGCATCATTGATGCGAAGCCTTTCTCAACTGCAGGCCAGAATTCTTTAGGTACGTTACCACCAACAACTGATGAAGAGAACGTGAAGCCTGAGTTTTGCTCGCCTGGCTTGATGCGGTAATCGATCTTACCGAATTGACCAGAACCACCAGATTGTTTCTTATGCGTGTAGCTATCTTCGATTTCTTTCGTGATAGTTTCACGGTAAGCAACCTGAGGTTGACCAACAACTAGGTCTACGCCGTAAGTACGCTTAAGGATATCTACTTTGATATCTAAGTGAAGCTCACCCATACCTTTAAGGATGGTTTCGCCTGAATCTTCGTCAGTTTCAACTTGGAATGAAGGATCTTCTGCAACCATCTTACCGATCGCGATACCCATCTTCTCGTTACCGCCTTTGTCTTTAGGAGCAACAGCGATTGAGATTACTGGATCAGGGAAGATCATCGCTTCAAGTGTACATTCGTGCTTAGGATCACAAAGAGTGTGACCAGTTTGAACGTTCTTCATACCAACAACAGCGATGATGTCACCCGCTTGTGCTTCAGTAAGTTCGTTACGCTCGTCAGCTTGCATCTCAACCATACGGCCGATACGCTCTGTTTTACCAGTTGCTGAGTTAAGGATTGTGTCACCTTTCTTCATGCGACCAGCGTAGATACGGATGAACGTAAGTGCACCGAAACGGTCGTCCATGATTTTGAACGCTAACGCTTTAAGTGGCTCATCTGCAGAAACAGTTGCTACTTCACCAGTAGGCTCACCAGTTTCAGGATCAGTTAGAGGTTGTGGGTCAACTTCTGTAGGCGAAGGTAGGTAATCTACAACCGCGTCTAGTACTAACTGCATACCTTTGTTTTTGAATGCAGAACCACAGTATGTTGGGAAGAACGCAAGATCACGAGTACCTTTACGGATACAACGTTTGATGTCTTCTAGAGAAGGCTCTTCACCTTCCATGTAAGCCATCATTAGGTCTTCGTCTTGCTCAACAGCAGACTCAACAAGCATCTCATGGTATTCATCAACTTTGTCTACCATGTCAGCTGGAACGTCTTGTACTTCGTAGTTTTCAGGAAGACCAGTGTCATCCCAAACGTATGCTTTTTTCTCAAGTACGTCTACAACACCAGTGAATTGGTCTTCGATACCGATTGGTAAAGTCATAACTAGTGGGTTAGCACCAAGTACTTTCTCAACTTGACCAACAACACGGTAGAAATCAGCACCCATACGGTCTAGTTTGTTTACGAAGATTACACGTGCAACTTCTGATTCGTTCGCATAACGCCAGTTAGTTTCTGACTGCGGCTCAACACCACCAGAACCACAGAATACACCGATACCACCGTCTAGTACTTTAAGTGAACGGTATACTTCTACTGTGAAGTCAACGTGTCCCGGAGTATCGATAACGTTTAAGCGGTGGCCTTTCCACTCACAAGTTACAGCTGCTGATTGGATTGTAATACCGCGCTCAGCTTCTTGTTCCATGAAGTCAGTAGTAGACTCACCGTCGTGTACCTCACCAGTCTTATGAATTTTACCCGTAAGCTTAAGGATACGCTCAGTGGTGGTAGTTTTACCCGCGTCAACGTGGGCGAAAATACCAATATTTCTGTACTTCGATAAATCTGCCATTATTTTACTCTTAATAAAGTCGAAAAATTATTCGGCGGGAGTATAGCATTACTTAAAGCGAACATCACCATCGAAGTCGCTTAAAATGCAATCAATTTTATAAAATTTTTCTATGGTCAAGATAAGCGGCACTTTTTAAGGTGCCGAACAATGAATTTATGCTACTAAAATCGCTAATTTAGCGATGATTAGGTTATTAAATGATGTGATTAGCTACTTGTCATTTTATAACAGCGCTCGGGTCGCCCGATACTTCCGTAGCTCTGATCAGCACCGACTTGCTCAGCTTCAAGCAAGTATTCGAGGTAACGACGGGCTGTTGAGCGGCTTACGCCGACTAAATCACCCATTTGCTGAGCAGTAAAAGCCGTGCCAATATTCGCTCTAAAAGCTTTTAAGATCTTTTGCAAAGTAAGCTGATCAACCCCTTTTGGCAGCCTAACTGGGGCTTTTAACTGTTCTTGCGATCCAAATAAAGTATCGACCATAGATTGGGTTACTTCATCGGCATCTGACAAACATTGTTGCCTTGCTTCAAATCGCGCTAGCGCTTGATCTAAGCGATTTAGCATTAATGGTTTAACTAAGAAGTCACAGGCACCAAGCTGCATGGCTTTTTCCAGTGTTTCTACTTCTTTTGCTGCGGTTAACAGCATTACTTCGCTTTTCATTTCTTCGCGGCGTAATTCATTGAGTAAATCAAGGCCATTACCATCGGGTAAATGAATATCGAGCAAAATTAAATCGGCATTAATCGCCGATAATAACGCTTTCGCAGTGGCAAGATTGCCTGCAATACCCACAACCTGATATTGCCCCTGACGCAGTGTTTGCCGCGTCCCTTGTTGGCCAGCAACGCCATGAGGAAGTAATAAGTATTGCGCCAATAATTGAGCAACTTCTACTTCGTCTTCAACAATGACAACTGAGTAAGTCATGTTCTTTACCTTTTATTTATAGGCTGATCATTTTTTATTATTTTGGAATGTAGACACTTAAGCGTGCCCCCATCAGATCAGACTCACCTATTTCTAAACTACCACGACACGAATCTAAGTTGGTTTTAACTAAATAAAGGCCGATACCATGCTCAGCCCCTGACTTAGAACTGTATTGTGGTGTAAATATCACATCCTTGTCATCGCCTAAACCAAAACCGCTGTCTTCAACATCAAACAATAATGTTTTACTGGTTTCATCAACCGTAACACGAACCTTAGGGGTACGTGTATCGCTAGCTCGAATAGCAGCTTCAATTGCGTTATCAATCAAATTGCCAAGTATCGAGACAACCCGTTCAAGCATATCCTTACGAGTGATCGATCCTAATAAGCTATCTGGATTAAGCTCAAGTATCACATTTAATTCACGGGCTTTATGGTATTTACCAACCAATAAACCTGCTAGTACCGGATCTTGGATCCTTTCGAGCAAATGATGGATCTGCGCTTGCGAGCCTTTACTTTCTTGACCAATTAGCTCAATCGCCTGATCCGTTTGCCCCATCTGAATTAACGCACCAATTAAGTTTAGCTTGTTCGAGTAATCATGCGTTTGCACTCGTAATAACTCAGCAAAGGCTTGCACTTTGGTTAATTGCTGCGATAAATATTCAAGTTCATCCGCAGGGCGCATACTCAACAAAATACCATCAGCCTGACCTTGCACTTGCAATGCATATCGCGACAACACAATGCGTTTATCGGCGGCAAATAATTCAAAACCAACAATCGGACGCTGTTGGTTATGCATTAAAAACTCACTATGTTCAGGAAGTAAGTCTGCAAGTTTAAGTGGTTGATGAATACAGCTGGTCGGTTTACCGAGGATTTCGCAGGCACGTTGATTTAAGTTACGTACATTACCTTCAGGATCGAGGGCGATAATGCCGCTACGAACAGTATTCAAAATAGCATCTTGCTCAGAGAACAACCGTGCTATTTCATCAGGCTGTAAACCAAAAATAGCATTACGAACCCGTTGACCAATATACACCGCGGCCAAAATACTTAAACCGACTAACAACAAACCCCAAAGCATAATTTCAGCACTGCGAGCACGAATAAGCGGTTCAATTGATTGCACTAAAAAGCCAACCGATACCAAGCCGATGACTTCGCCTCGCTCTGAGAGCACGGGGACTTTGCCACGAATAGACTCGCCCAAACTTCCTTTTGCAATCGACACATAACGCTCACCACGTAGCGCCGCTTTACTATCACCACCCACCATCGGCTTACCTAGCTTGTCGGGGTCTGGGTGAACAATGCGGCGGGTATTGTTATCGCCAATCACGATAAAGCTGGCTGCGGTGAGTTCACGAATATGCTCTATTTGCGTATTTAACTCATCAAGCCCTTGCTTGGTTTGCAATGCGTTTTGCACGTCATCCCGTGAGGCAATACTAGTTGCGAGCGCAAGCGCTTTATCACCCATGTGGTTATGTAAGCTTTCTGCAGTGATCTGATACACCAAAGCGCCAAACAATACAGCCTGTAAAACACATAGACCGGTAACCCAAATAATGAGTCGCGTTTCTAAGCGCTTGGGTTTTTTAACCACATGCTGAAATGGGTTTAGCTTATTGGTGTATCTCATATCAGTGCCTTGTTCTACGCATGTTGCTCTGCTTGCGTAGCTGCTTTTTCTTTACGACGTTGGACAATATAGTCTTTCAGTGGGAACAACAACACTAAGATCGAAATCACAAAAATACTCAGTGTTAATGGGCGGTCCCATAAAAAGCTTAGTGAACCATCTGAAATCATCATGGCACGACGGAAGTTTCGCTCAATCATATCACCGAGGATAAAGCCAAGTAATAAAGGCGCCATCGGGAAAGCTAACAAGCGAAGCACCAAGGCCACCAGCGCAAAGCCCACCATCATAAATAAATCAAAGGTGTTAAATGACACTAAGTACACACCAATTAAGCTGAAGAATAAAATCATCACTGTCAGCACAGATTTAGGCATTGCCAACACTTTAGCGAAATATGGGATCAACGGCAGATTCAAAATCAGCAGTACAATATTGCCAAAGTACATACTGACAATGACAGCCCAAAACACGCTTGGGTTTTCTTGCATTAACATAGGGCCCGGCTGAATACCGTAGGCAATTAATGCACCTAGCATAATAGCTGTTGTACCAGAGCCTGGAATACCTAAAGTCAGTAATGGTACAAATGAGCCAGTACAAGCTGCATTATTAGCCGACTCGGGTGCCGCTAAGCCACGCATCGAACCCTTACCAAATTTATCTTTCAGCGCTTTTGGAGCAAGATTACGCTCAGTGGCATAGGCCATAAAGCTGGCAATGGTTGCCCCTGCGCCCGGTAACACACCGACTATAAAACCAAGTAAAGATGAGCGACCAACCACAGGAGCCATGTCTTTTACTTCTTCTTTAGTCAGTTTTGTTGAGCCAATTTTTGGCGTATCAGGATCATCAATTTTTTTATCTGGTTCAGCCTCAGGGCGTGCCACATTAATCAGCGCCTCAGCCAACGCAAACGTTGCCATTGCTACTAATAAAAAGCTAATACCATCTAATAAATCAGCTTGGCCAAAAGTAAAGCGCTCGGTACCTGAAGAGGGATCAATACCTACCGTTGCCAGCATTAAGCCAAATACCGTCATCATCATGGCTTTTAAGAATTGCCCTTTATTAGAGAACGCAGCGATAGCCGTTAAGCCTAAAAACATCAGTACAACATAATCAGGCGATTGGAAACTTAATGACACTTTCGCTAATAATGGCGCAGCCACCATCAATAAAATGGCGCCAATGGTCCCGCCTATAAAGGATGAATAAGCGGCAATCGCAAGGGCTTTACCTGCCTTACCCTGCTTTGCTAGCGGGTAGCCATCAAACGATGACGCTACCGTACCCGCTACACCCGGCGCATTAATCAAAATTGAAGAAGTAGAGCCACCGAATATAGCCCCGTAGTAAACACCGGCCATTAAAATCATGCCCGAATCAGCACCGATGCTGTAAGTTATTGGGATCATCAACGCAATCGCGGTAATTGGGCCAAGGCCAGGTAGCATACCGATGAACGTGCCAACAAAGCAGCCAACAATCACATATAACAAGTTGTTCCAGTCGAGTACGGTCGACAAACCTAACATAATTCCATCAAGCATAACTTAACTCCACAGATTGCCAGGTACTAAGTAAATGCCCAGTACTTGTGTCATTAAAAACCAAAAAACCACGGCCACAGGCACAGACGCAAACAACAACACTGCCTTACGGCGTTCGCCCATGATAAAAAAGCCCGTAATTAAAAATGCACTGGTGGCAATTAAAAAACCGAACGGTTCAAGCATGGCGCTATAAGCAACCATTAAAACCAACAATGCAAAGGTACGTAGTAAGTTGCCCTTACTGAGTAGCTCTGCTTTTTCTGCAGGCGCTTGCTTTAATAAGTTGGCACCAATCGAAAGTACACACACCACGATACCAAATACTGCATACACTTTTGGTAAGGTTGCAGAAGTAACGCTTTCGTACTCTTCAAATGGCATAAGTGGAATTTGCCAAGCCACAAGGGCGTAGAGGGTAAAGAGGACCAAGAATAAACTTGGTCCAATTAGTTCACGGTTTAACATCGTCTAACCTTAGCCTCGGATAAAACCAAGTTCTTTCATTACAACGCGTAATTGCGCTTCTTGCTGCTCAAGCGATTTAATAAACGCTTCTTTTTCTTGAAATAGATTTAGCCAACCATTACGGGCACGAACCGCTTCCCATTCAGGAGTTTGTTGCAGCTTACGTAGCTTTTCTGTGTACTCGGCTAGTTTGTCTGCCGGTAAATCTGGGGTTGCAAAAAAGCCGCGCCAGTTTACGAACTCCATGTCGTAACCTAGCGACTTTAAGGTTGGAATTGCTGGGTAATCTGGCAATTTATCTGCAGAAGTCACCGCTAAAATACGTGCCTGACCACCATTAGCGACTTCGAGTGCTTCACTTAAGCCTGTTGAAAGTAAGTTGACCTCACCCGACAGTAAACCAGCTTTCGCTTTACCACCGGCATCGTAAGGAATGTAACGTAATCGACGACCATCAAGACCCGCCGCTTTAACCGCTTGTGCAGCCACTAAGTGATCCATGCTGCCGCGCGCAGAGCCACCTGCTACTTTTACAGAGCCTGGATCTTTTTTCATTGCATCAATAACGTCTTGCCATGTTTTAAATGGCGAGTCATTACGCACCACAAATGCACCATAATCAGCAATCATGCTGGCAACTGGTGTTAAATCGCGGTAGCTGTAAGGAATTTTGCCTGATAATGCGCGCAGTACGATAGGCGTTGAGTTAACCATCAACATATCGCCTTTTTTAGTGCCCGACTCAATCAAGTAAGCAATTGCACGGCCACCGCCGCCGCCCGACATATTCTGAAACGATGCATTATCTTCAATGCCCGCTTTTACCATTGCTTCACCAACACCACGTGCTGTGGTATCCCAACCGCCGCCTGGGCCACCCGGTACCAAAAAGTGTAAGTTTGCTAATGCCAGTGGGCTGGCTACTAATAATGAAGCTGCTAAAACAGATCTTTTTAATGATTTAAACATAGTCATAATGCACGACTCCTAAAATAAGTACTGCATACGAGCACTGATGCCCATACCTGAATCTTCATCACCTACCAGCGTAGAAGCACCGGCACCATCAACATCGCTGTAAATCAGGTTGCCCATAAATTTGATATCGCTGCTTAGGTAATATGATGTGCCTAATGTATAAGTGGTTACGTCGGTACCTTGCTGTTTGCTGCTAGCGTTCATTTGTGACACACGTGCAACCAGCTCCCATGCATCTTTAATCCCTTTTGGTTGTACAAATAATGCTGAGCCTGCTTTGTAACGGCGCTGCTCACCGCCTAAGAAGTAACTTGCCGATACATGAAAGCCATCAAAACGTTCACCATCAAGCTCGTTGCTACTATCTACCGTATCAAGGTAACGGCTGGCATATTCAGCCTCTAGAGTGAATGCATTCGCTTGGTAGGCAAATTCAAGACCGCTTTGCGACATGCTATTTAGCGCTGCGGTTTCACCACCGACTGCGTAATCCACTAAGCGAACATTGGTTTCACGCACTTCACCACGGGCAAAACGAGCGCTTAAATCATTGTCGCCCATATCACGATAAGAGTGCCA
The DNA here is from genome assembly GCF_001306895.1 of Pseudoalteromonas sp. UCD-33C. Lineage (NCBI taxonomy): Bacteria > Pseudomonadati > Pseudomonadota > Gammaproteobacteria > Alteromonadales > Pseudoalteromonadaceae > Pseudoalteromonas > Pseudoalteromonas sp. UCD-33C. Next base: position 159,948 of record NZ_LJTB01000006.1, read on the forward strand.
AGCACCTAAATGAATCACATCACCCGGCGCTGCACTAGACCAAGTTAAGCGACCTGTTACAGCCAATGTCAGTTTGTCATCTTCGTCATGGCCCGATGCACCAAACGCATCGTTTTTGTAAACACCCACGGCGTAACGTAAGCCTGAATCTTTAAAGTATTGATAAGCTGAGATACCCCAGCGGAAGAAAGGCGAGAAGGTGTTAGCAAGGGTGCTACGCTCAATAGTATTAATGTGTTTAGAACTAGTCAGCGCATTGAGCGACATGTCTTCACGAATTTTACCGGCTTTTACTTTTAAGCCGTTGTCGAATGCATAACGTACCCGCGCTAACACGATTGCAGCCGCGCCTTCAGAAAATTCGAGTAGTAATTTGTGATCCCAGTTGCCATGTTCACTTTCAACATAAGTACGGATACGACGTGGGAAGAAGTCGCTGCCTCCAGCGCCATCATTGTCGGCATTGTAAGCACCGTCGAAATAGTTGTAATCAAGTTGCACGCGACCACCAAATTCTAGGTTGAAGCCGCTAGATGTTTTTAATGAATCCACTTCTTTTTGAAGTGCATCGAGTTGTTGCTGTAGTTGTTCAGTGTCGCTTTGTGCGAATGCTGATGTACTTGCTAACGCCGCTGCAACGGCTAAAGCGAGCTGTGTGTTACTTGCTTTCATGAATTACTCCACACCAGATTATAGTTATTTGTTGTCGTTGATCGGCCGACTGCAAATGGCGATCTGGTTTGGAGCATAGTGTTAACGATAGATTAACGAAATGTTTAGGGGGTAAGTTGCATTGATGATGATAAATGGCTTTTTGTTCATAAAACCCATGAACAAAAAGCACATTACTGGGGGTTAGTATAAAATCTAGGCAAATTAGCTGCTTAAAAGTCGCAAAACTAGCTAAAAGTCATCTCAGGAACGTCACCAGAGACAATAAGTTTGCCCTGTGTCTTAGCAATAATCTCATCAACCGAGACACCTGGCGCACGCTCTAATAAATGAAATGCACCGTCTTTAATTTCTAAAAGTGCCAAATCGGTGATCACTTTATTGATACAACCAACGCCCGTTAACGGCAAACTACATTCGGTCAGCAGTTTTGATTCGCCATGCTTGTTGGCATGGGTCATAGTACAAATAATGTTTTTAGCACCAGCCACCAAGTCCATCGCACCGCCCATTCCTTTAACCAGCTTTTTCGGGATCATCCAACTAGCTATGTTGCCGTTTTGGTCTACTTCAAACGCGCCCAGCACGGTTAAATCAACGTGGCCGCCGCGGATCATGGCAAAGCTTTCTGCGGAGCTAAATATAGCCGCCCCCGTTGCAGCGGTGACCGTTTCTTTACCTGCGTTGATCATATCGGCATCAACTTGGTCTGCACTTGGGTATGGCCCCATACCGAGTAAACCATTTTCAGATTGCAGCATCACTTCGATGCCATCAGGGACGTAATTAGCAACCAAGGTTGGTATACCTATACCTAAGTTAACGTAGTAACCATCCTGTAGTTCCATCGCCACGCGTTTAGCGATTTGTTCTCGTGATAATGCCATCAGCGTGCTCCTTATTGATTCTCTTGCTTAGTGGTAACTTTCTCGATGCGCTTTTCAAATTCACCTTTAATCACTCGGTCAATATAGATACCCGGCGTGTGAATTTGGCTTGGCTCTAGCTCCCCTGGCTCAACAATTTCTTCAACTTCAAGAACCGTAATTTTGCCTGCGGTTGCTGCCATCGGATTAAAGTTCATCGCCGTATGACGATAAATGCAGTTACCGTAGCGATCTGCTTTCCACGCTTTAACTATCGCAAAGTCGCCAGTAATGCTTGGCTCTAATAAATAATCGCGACCATTAATATTGCGGGTTTCTTTACCGTCAGCCACCGGTGTACCGACACCCGTTGCGGTATAAAATGCAGGAATACCCGCACCACCAGCACGCATTTTTTCAGCTAAAGTGCCTTGCGGTGTGAGCTCAACTTCAAGTTCACCATTTAATAGTTGCTGCTCAAATAGCGCGTTTTCACCAACGTAAGAGGCAACCATCTTACTGATTTGCTTGTCTTCAAGTAGCACTCCTAAACCAAAACCATCAACGCCACAGTTATTCGATACCACTGTTAAACCACGAGTGCCTTGACGTTTAATTTGCGCAATTAGTCCTTCAGGAATACCGCATAAACCAAAACCACCGGCTATCACTGTCATGCCATCTTCAAGGCCAGCCATCGCTTCGCTATAACTTGTAACTACTTTATCAAAACCTGCCATTGGCTCCTCCTATTGTGCAGTCCAACCGCCATCAATGGCGATTGCTTGGGCGGTAATATTGCGTGCTGCATCGGCCATTAAAAAGCTAACGGTATGCAGGATCTCATCTAAGCCGATAAATGCTTTTTTCGGCATCGGTGCTAGCATAATTGTGTCGATCACTTGTTGCTCAGAAATGCCATGTTCTTTAGCTTGCGAGGCAATTTGTTGCTCCACAAGCGGCGTTTTTACATAGGCTGGGCACACGGTATTAATCGTGATGTTGGCATCGCCCGTTTCAAGTGCCATGGTTTTAGCAAAGCCGATTAAGCCATGTTTTGCGGCGATATAAGCCGACTTATATTTAGACGCCACCATCGCATGGATTGAGCCAATATTAATGATGCGACCAAAATCTTGCTCACGCATGCGAGGGAGTACCGCCTTGGTCATCATCGCCGGGCCAACGAGCATAACTTGCTGTAAGAACTGCCATTTATCAGCCGGGAAATCTTCAAGCTTTGCAACATGCTGAATACCCGCATTATTAATAAGTACATCAATTGGCTGATTAAGCTCAGTGAAAAACTGCTCTATTGCATCACTATCAGCCACATTAAGTGCATACCCTTCGGCGCTACCACCTTGCTCAACAATGCCTGCTGCCGCTTGTTGTGCTGCTTGCTGATTTAAATCAGTCACAATAATAGTGTGACCTTGCATCGCCAGTTGCTGGGCAACATATAGACCAATACCACTGGCTGCACCGGTAATTAAAACAGTTTTGCTCATCGGGTTACTCCTCTAAAAACTCACTGATAAGCTGCGCTTTCGGGGCGATTGAGAAAATGCCATCAAGGTGTCCCCAGCCCCCTTCTATTTCTGAAATCTCAACGTCTTTACCTGCCGCTTTCATGGTGTCAAACACAGTACGCATGTTTTCAGGGCGAAGCAGTAAGTCGTTCGTTGCGGGTAGTAATAATGTTTTGGCAGAGACATTTTTAAGTGCCGTTGTTAAATCACTTTGCATGCCAGCTGTAAATAGTTGTGATGCCCGGACCAAATAAAGTACATGGTTGGCATCTTGCGTTTTCGCTCGTGCCATTGCGCGTTGAGCGAGTACTTGGTTTAACTTAGGCAAGGTGCGAATATCTTTTAATGCACCTTCATCCAATACATTAAAGTCAGGGAAGCTCGCGTTATAAATAATTGGATGCATCGCATCTTGTGTAATATTAAGCATGGTTGCCGCTAAGCCATCTAACGGGCGCTCTTTGCCGTAGTAATTACCTTGCTGCCAGTTTTTATCTAAACGAATTGGTAACGCCCATTTTTCAAGTGCCGCAACTGTCCATGCATCCATAGTTGCAGCGCCAATCACATGAATTAAACGCTCTACTTTATCTGGGTAACGTGTTGCCCACTCAAGTGCTTGAAACGAGCCCATTGATGCGCCCATCACAGCATGTAATTTAGTGATACCTAGGCTGTCGAGTAAGCGCTTTTGCACATTCACAAAGTCAGTAATCGTAACCACAGGAAAATCTAAGCCATAAGGTTTGCCTGTTTTTGGATTCGTTGACGCAGGGCCTGTGGTGATGACATTTTCATCATGCCAGTTGGCATTCACTAAGGTATCTGAGCTAATCACATAATATTTATTCGTATCGATAGCTTTACCTGGGCCGATAATCGCATCCCAATAACCCGGTAGGGCGTCATCCGCTTTATATTTACCTGCGGCATGAGAAGTACCTGAGAAGTAATGAGTGATTAAAATCACGTTATCTTTATTGGCGTTTAGTTTTCCGTAACTTTCCCAGCCAATATCAACTTGATCTAAAGTCACACCAGACACAGTGGTAAAATCTTTTGTCGTAAAATGCTGTTTTTCCACCAGCATGGTGTCGGCTTTATTTGCAGCGCCAAACGCAGTGCTACTAAATACAACCAGCCATAGCAAAATTATTAATTTGGTTTTCATTGCTGTTCCTTAAAAGATAATAAAGAGTCCAAGTGCCAATGCGACACCGATAAGCGGAATAACCGCAGTGAGTGCTGCCATTGACCAATACGCTCGTTGATGCGTTTCTTTACAGATAGCACGTATTGTTGTGACCACATAACCATTATGCGGCAAGGTATCGAGGGCTCCAGAGCTAATTGCCACTACTCGGTGCAGTTGTTCAGGGTTTACACCCATGTCTAAATAACCCGGTGCGACAAGAGGTAATGCAATGGCTTGCCCGCCAGAAGCAGATCCTGTTAAGCCGGCAATTACACTCACAGCCACAGCAGCACCAACCAACTCATTCCCCGGCATATGGGTCATCACATCGACAGCGGCGGTAAATGCCGGTGATACTTTCGCCACAGCGCCAAAACCAACCACAGCAGCGGTATTACCGATTGCCACTAAAGCGCCAGTTGTACCAACATTAATCGCGTTACCCATATCGTGAAAATGCTTAAAGTTAATAATCACAATACTCAGCACACCACCAAGCAAAGCGACAATAAGCGCGGTTTGCTGCAGTACATCATGTAGCGTAAATGATAAAAGCAGCACCACGATCAGCGGGATCACACCCGTAATTGGATGCGGACGACGACGCTCAATAATGACAGGGTCATCATCACGCGCTTCAAAGGTTTCGCCATTAGCAACGGCCTTTTTGATCATCTTGTTTAACCAAAAGTAACCTGCTGTGGCCATAAAAATAGCCACGACTAAGCTCACTTCCCATGCCGCATAGGGTGACGTACCAAGGTGCTTAACCGGGATCCAGTTTTGAATTTCTGGCGAGCCTGCCGAAGTCATGGTAAAGGTCACCGAACCAAATGCCAGCGTTGCTGGAATAAAGCGGCGCGGTAAGTTTGCATCTTTAAACAGACTTAATGCCATTGGGTAGACAGAAAACGCAACAATAAAGACGCTCACGCCACCGTAGGTTAAAACTGCACAGGCAATCACAACTGCAAGAACGGCGTGCTTCATACCTAGTTTACCCACAATGTAGCTCGCAACACTGTCTGCAGCACCGGTGTCTTCCATGAACTTACCGAATAAAGAACCCAGTAAGAACATAAAGAACCACGCACTTAAAAAGCCTGCAAAGCCATCCATATAGGCGTTAATAAAGTTTGTATCTGCCGATACAGGGAAAATGGCCATGCCACTACTAAGTGCAACTAACAGTGCACAGATTGGCGCAGCGATAAATAAGTTTACCCCACGCAGCGTTAAAATGATCAGCAGTATTAAACCGCCTAACAGTCCTATCATGCTCAGCATAGACATTCCTATAATTATTGTTATTACACAGATGAGGTGACATCGGAATAATGCTTTCAGTCTTACCCTAAGCGTTCAAAAAATACATAACACTAAGGTACTATCTGCTTTAAAAATAGCTTAATTGCTTGATAAATAAAGGGCTGTGGCGGGTATAGCACTATGGTACTAATTCAATTTCTGCAACTATCTTCTACATTAACTGACAGGTGACACGGGCAAATCTTATTCAGTCTTCGGCAACATCAATGTGAGTGGCCATAAGACTAATGACAACAATAACAAGGAATACAACATGATAAAGCTTAACCCAAAAGTCGCGCCACTTACTCTGGCTGTATCACTTGCTTTGGCAGGTGTCAGTGCTCAAGCGGCAGAACAAGCCGAACCTGCAGCAAAAAAAGGTGAACTTGAACGTATTCAGGTAACAGCACGTAAAACTGTTGAAAACCTGCAAGAAGTTCCTGTTGCTGTAACCTCAGTGGGTGCTGAAGAGCTGGCTGAAAATGGCATCGTCGTTATGACCGAAGTTCAGCAGTTCTCGCCAAATACCACCCTGCAAGCAAGCCGTGGTACTAACTCTACAATTACCGCGTTTATTCGTGGTGTAGGTCAACAAGATCCACTTTGGGGCTATGAGCCAGGTGTCGGTATCTATATTGATGATGTTTATCTTGCTCGCCCTCAAGGTGCCGTGCTTGATCTGCTTGATGTGCAACAAATCGAAGTATTACGTGGTCCACAAGGGACGCTTTATGGTAAAAATACCATAGGTGGTGCCATTAAATACGTCACCAAAGAAATGAGCGGTGATGCTACCTTAAATATTCAAGGCACTGTAGGTAGCTATAACCAGAAAGATTTAAAAATCACTGGCCAATTACCGATTGTTGACGAAAAACTTTACGTGGGTTTTGGTTTTGCAACGCTTAACCGTGACGGCTTTGGTGAGTTTTTAACGTCTTCTCTTGATAACCAAGACCGCGAAAACTACAACAAAGATGTAACCGCAGCACGCGTTACACTCGAATACACTCCGACCGATGACTTATTCTTCCGCTTAGCGTGGGATAAAACAGAAGACAAATCAAACGCAAAAGGTGGTTACCGTTTACTACCAAGTATTCTTACTGATGCACCAGTTCCAGACAGCGTGTATGACTCATATACCAGCTTGCCAACATGGAATAAAGTTGAACTAGAAGGCTATAGCCTAACTGCTCGTTGGGATATGACTGACAGCACTAGCATTAAATATATTGGTTCAAGCCGTGAGAGCTACTCACCGACTAATATCGACTTTGATAACACGTCACTGCAAATTTTCGATGTACCTGCTATTTACGATGATGAGCAAACCACTCATGAGTTACAGCTAAATCATCAAGGCGATAACTATAAACTGGTTTCGGGCCTTTACTACTATGATGGTGAATCTTGCGGTCAATTTGAGGCAATTTTAGGTATTTTAGGTCAAAGCCTAGGCGCACCGGGTCTAACTCGTGAAGTAAGCGGCTGTAGTAACTCAAACAGTAAAGCAGCGTATATCCAAAGCTCAATTGATTTAACCGATAAATGGTCAATGACACTCGGTGCGCGTTACACCAAAGACAAAAAAGAAGCACAGGTTAACAACGGTCTAATCTTTGACATTGTTTACCCAGAATCAGGTTGGGTACCAGGTTATACTCGCCCAGAAGGCCAACTGGTTCCAACAGTACTCGATGATGAAGAAGAATGGTCACGCTTCACACCACGTGCAGGTGTTGAATACCAATACAATCGTGACATCATGTTCTTTGCAAGTTACGCGCAAGGCTTTAAGTCAGGTACTTTCAACCCACGTGCAACGACTGCAGAGCCAGCAGCAAAACCAGAAATCGTTGATTCATTCGAAATCGGTATGAAGAGTGAGTGGAACAACAACTTACGTGCAAACGTCACCTTATTCACCCTTGACCATAAAGATCGTCAATATATTTCGGTATTACCGGGTGATAGCGCAGCAGATCTAAATCAACGCTTAGGTAACATTGGTGAGTCAACATCAGATGGTATTGAACTTGAACTTAACTATGTTGCAACAGAATCACTCAGCTTTGATGCGTCAGTGGGTTACATTGATAGTAGCTTTGATAACGTAATTGATTACGACCCAGAAACCGGTGAAGCATTCGATAAATCAGACCGCTTTACGGTATCAAACACACCTGATTTAACCTTTAACCTGGGTGCAACGTACCGTATGTACACAGAAATGGGTGATTTTGTTGTCAATGGTAACTACTACCACAGAGGCGACTACGCGCTATTCGAAGAAGATAGCCTATTAACGCAAGATGCTTACGGTATCTTTAATATGGGTATCACTTGGTACAGCACAGATGGTCACTGGACTGCAGGTCTTTACGGTAAAAACTTAACGGATGAAGAGTACATGATTGGTGGTTACCAATTCGTGGCACCTGATCCAACAGACCCAACAGATATCAGCAAATACACCCCAGGTTTAGGTGGTGATAATACCCTGATTGGTTATTACGGCGACCCTCGCACTGTAGCCTTCACTGTTGGTTACCGTTTCTAAAATAGAATCTAAATCCTTGTGTGAGAAAGGTTTGTCTGAAACTTCCCTTCAGGCAAACCTTGTTTCAAAGCGCAAAATCACTTATAACATAACGCATTGGAGAATCGAGGGAATGTCTTTAGCTGTGAACACTATAATCGCCGATGATCACCCGTTATTTAGAAGTGCGCTGCGTCAAGCTGCGGCGACATCAGTGCCTGAAGAACATATTAAAGAGACCAGTGACATTGATGGTTTGTTTACACTGTTAAGCGCTCACCCTGAGATTGAACTAATATTTTTAGACCTTACGATCCCTGGTGCAAATGGCCTACAAGCCCTTTCGCAACTGCGTAACCACTACCCTGATATCTTAGTGATCATGGTCTCAGCCAATGAGACACCCGCCATAATCAAACAAGCTATGAGCCTTGGCGCTGCTGGCTATATTCCAAAGTCATCTTCTTTAGATGTTATCAGTGAAGCAATTAGTCATGTACTCAATGGCGACACTTGGTTACCACCTGAAGTGGATTTAACCGATGTGGTGATCAACGACGAACAAAGCGAATTTGCTCGTAACCTTGAAAAACTAACCCCCCAGCAATACCGCGTACTAGCGATGATTGCCGACGGTTTATTGAATAAACAAATCGCCTTTGAAATGTCGATTCAAGAAACCACAATCAAACAACATGTGTCAGCGATTTTACGCAAACTCAATGTTTATAACCGTACTCAAGCGGGCATTTTGTTTAATCAGCTTTCGCAGGTTGGCAAAATCGAAGAAAGCTAATTTAAGCATTCACTCCCAGTTTTAAAACTCGCTTTCCCAGTAATGGGAAAAGCTCACGTTCCAAAAAACGAAAAGTTATTACTTTTCAACACCTTAATTTTTGGCACAGAACTCGCCTTAGCTACTCCATGATTATTTACATTTCTCAGTATCATGGATTTAGACAGCACACTAAAACGCAAACCTCAGCAATCAAAAGCTAAAAAATGGCTGGCTAGTGCAGCTATTGGCGTATCGGCTCTTGGCGCTTTAATGGTGTATCAATGGGCGACACCCACTGTGGTTGCTGCAAGCCAACTGCAAATAGCAACCGTAGAACAAGCCGATTTTGTGGTAAAAATACGTGGCTTTGGCCGTTTAAAGCCAAAGTATCAACGTTATTTAACCAATACCGATACTGCAATGGTCGAAGCTATCCATGTTTACCCCGGCACTATCGTTAAAAAAGACACAGTGATTTTAAGCCTCGTCAACCCACAGCAAGCGCAGCGTTTATCGGTCGCTCGGCTAGAACTTGCTCGCCAAAAAGCCAGTGTTAATGAGCAAAGAATTAACCAGCAAAGTGAACTACTTGAGCGCCAAGCAAATCTCGCCATATTAAAAAGTGAGCTGCAAAGTGCAGAACTTAGAGTCGATGCTGAAAGCAAACTGATCGAGCAAGGGATTGTTTCAAGCCTCGATTACAAACGAAGCATGCTAAACGTTGCACAGCTTACAGAGCGCGTAAGTATCGAGCAGCAACGCCTTGCACAGCTTAAAGAAATGCACTTACAACGTAGCAAAATACAGCAAGAACTATTAAGCCAATTTGAGCTTAATTATCAAGTTGAGCAACACGCTTTTGATCAGCTGCAAATAACGGCAGGTATCGATGGCATGCTGCAAGAATTGAATGTTGAACTTGGCCAAAATCTCGTGCCCGGTACCCGCCTTGCGGTGGTTGGATCAAACAAAGCACTCAAAGCAGAGCTAAGCGTTAAGCAAGCTGATGCCGAAAAAGTGGCACTCAATATGGCAGCGAAAGTAAACACCTTTAGCCAAGCAGATCACGGTGAAGTTGATGCCAAAGTCACCCGAATTGACCCTATCGTTACCGATGGTCGAGTCATTATCGAACTTGATTTACAGGGCACACTACCAGCCAATGCCCGCCCCGATTTAAGCATTGAAGGCTATGTGGTTAGCAACATTATTCCCGATGCGTTAACCATTAACGTGCCGCAAAAAGCACAAGCAAATAGCGAAGCCACGCTATTTAAACTTAATCCAAATACCCAGTTAGCAACGCCAACCTATATCGAATTTGGTACACTCAGTGACAATCAAATTCAACTTTTGAGCGGTGCCACCGTGGGCGAACAGCTGATCATTTCAGACCTTTCTAAATGGCAGCATTTGGCAACAATAAAAATCGAACAGGACAGTTTATGAAAACCAATACGCTTATCTCATTAAACAAAATCGCCAAAGTTTATCGCGGCCAAAATGTTGAAACCTATGCATTAAAAGACATCAGCCTGAATATTAATCAAGGTGACTATATCTGCATTAGCGGCCCATCTGGCTGTGGTAAATCGACGTTGCTGTCATTATTAGGCTTACTCGATAGCCCAACTGCTGGCGACTATTTCATTAAAGAAGTCGACACAAAAACACTTGATATGGATCAGCAAGCTGAACTTAGAAACCTTCACATTGGTTTTATATTTCAGTCGTTTAACCTAATTGATGAATTATCGGTGTTTGACAACGTAGCACTGCCGCTCACTTATCGAGAGCCAGCCATGAGCCCGAGCGAAATTGAGCTTGCGGTAAAACAGGCCCTTGATGAAGTTGAGATGGGCCACCGCTCTCAGCACAAACCAAATCAATTATCTGGTGGTCAGCAACAGCGTATTGCTATTGCCCGCGCACTGGCAGGCAAGCCAAGCATTTTATTGGTGGATGAGCCAACTGGTAACTTAGATTCAAAAAATGGTGATGCCGTCATGGACTTGCTTGATGAGCTGAATAAAAAAGGCACCACGATTTGCATGGTAACCCATGATTTACGTTATGCCGGACGTGCTAAAACGCAACTTAAATTGCTAGATGGTGAAATTGTTTCCTACTCTGAAGCTCGCCAAGCACCTAGCAGCGACAATACTGAGCATGCACTTGAAAGCGCTGAGGTGATGTAATGAAATTAACCAAAACACGCGCCCAATTAAGCTTAGCGTGGGCATCATTAATGAATGCTCCGGGCTTTGTCACTGCGGTTATCGCAACGCTTGCTTTAACATTGGCCACCTTGTTTGTGGTGCTTAGCCTTGTTAACAGCTACTTTTTAAAGCCCCTTGATGTGTACGATGAAAGCCGCATGGTAGTGGTTGAGCAATCACTTACTTATGATGACTACGATGCTACTGGCTTTCAAAGCTATCAGTCGATGGTGCATTGGCTTAAGCATAATCAAAGCTTTGAACAAAGTATGATGATCAATGCAGGTGAGCAAATCTTTGCAAACCTTGATGGCGAGCCGAAAGAGCCTGTGCTGTATGTTGGCGGCAACTATTTTGACTTATTAAACACGCCATTTTTAATGGGACAGGGCTTTGACCTTGGTGAAACGCTGGAAACTCTTGATGACCGCGTTGTTATATCTGCCAATTTTTGGCGCAAGCATTACAACAGCGACCCGAACATTATTGGTAAAACACTTTCAGTCATGGCGGGTGAAACCGATTATGTTCACCGTATCGTGGGTGTTGTTGATGACTCATTCAGCCCTCCTTACATGTTTAAAGCAAGCGATGTTGAAGTATGGTTTCCATCAAGTGCTGACCGCCGTTTCTTTCACAATGATGATTGGCAAAGCCCATGGACAAACACTTTTAAAAACCTAAAACTGATTGCAGTTTTAAAGCCTGGGGTCACCATAGATCAAGTTAAAGTCGATTTAAAACAGCAAATTGATACGGTTAAATCAGAGTGGCTAAACAATGGTGGTATCACCGATGTAAAACCTGAAGTAACCCCGTATCGTGACGTTGAGCTGGGTAATAACGATGACTTAAGCTTAATGATGTTAGCCGGTGCAGTAGGGCTACTGATTATTGCGGTACTTAATGTAAGCACTTTATTCTTCTCGCGCGCTCTTGCTCAACATAAAACCCTCGCTTTGCAGGCGGTGTTAGGTGCAAAACGCAGCACATTATTTAAAAGTATCTTTTTACAGTCACTGATTTTAATGACCTTATCGGTAAGCATTGCGCTGTTTTTATCGGTATGGGGCATACGTTTATTTAAAGTACTAGCAGAAGGCCGATTACCACTGGTTAATAGCTTGGCCGTGGATAGCACATTGGTCATTGTTGCCATCATACTTTGTATTGCTCTTGCTTATATTTTCTCTGTAATTACAGCGCGTTTGGTAAATTACAAAACCCTAAATACGCAAATGCAGAACAGTGGTAAAGGCGGAGTTTCGCAGGTATCAGGTCGTACAGTGCGTATTTTAATTGGCTCACAAATGTTTGTTGCCGCGTTGCTTGTGAGTTTTTCGGTGATGGTAGTCAGTAAAGCCATGGGCACGATTAACCGCCCACTCGGCAGTGATACCGAAAACCTGTATTTTGCCAACCTGTTCCAGCCAAATAATCAAATGTCATTGGCTGAACGCTACGAACATATGCTGCAATACAAGCAGGTTTTGCTTGATAGCCAAGGCATTGATGATGTTGCCCTGGGTCACAGCCCTGTTTCGCAAAGACAAAATGCCAATACCCTGACTGATGTAAACGGTAAAAGCTCAATTTTCTTCCCTAGTCAGTGGGTAGGGCCTGATTACTTTGCGTTAGTTAACACCAAAATTCTCGCTGGCCGCACCTTTAGCGAACAAGCTATACGTGGTGAAACCAACGAGATACTGGTATCAGTTAGCGTTGCAGAGAACTTATTACCAAGCCAAGACTATCGAAATATCATCGGCAAGAGCTACCAAGGCTTAGAAGAAAAGATGTATGAAGTAGTGGGTGTAACCGAAGATTTTAATCACCCTAAATACTACGATGAATCGTTTGGTCGTCACATTTGGTGGCCAGCAACACCGTATAGCTACATGTTTACTATTAAAGCTTCTGATGGCGTTAAGCTGACTAACAAACAAATACTTAATACGCTAAAAGAAAAGAACAGCGACTTAACCATGTGGCAGTTTAATGACCTGCAACAAGAGTACGACAATTTACTGTATATGAGCCGACTGACCGTGGTTCTGTGTAGTACCTTAGCGCTATTTACTCTATTATTAGCAGCAATCGGTATTTTTGGGGTACTGAGCTACAACCTGGGTCTGCGCCGCTATGAGTTTGGTATTCGTATGGCATTAGGTGCGAAAAAAGCACGCTTATTCAAGCTGATGAGTGTTGAAGCGATTATCCCTGTGCTCATTGGTTTTGCGGTTGCTCTCGCCGCGGTAATAGTAGGCTTTTACATGTTACAAGGACAGCTAATGTCTTGGCTGATACTTGATGTAAGACTGCAATTACTCGCTTGGAGTATTACCTTATTTATTGCGCTATTCGCTTGCTTTAGACCTTTGGTTTTACTGCTTAAAGCAAAACCTATGGCCGCACTACGTAACGATTAACAGCACAAAATGGTGGCTTAAATTTAAGCCACCTCAACAGGATAATAAAAAAACATCATGGACAAAATCTTAGTCATAGACGATCAAGCTGATGTACGTCTGGCTGCTACTGTTGCATTACAACAATTAGGCTTACACTGCCATGAGGCCGAAGGCCCTGAACATGCCCTTGAGTTATTAAAATCAGAGCACGTTAGCCTGATTTTGCTTGATATGAACTACAAGCTCGACACGACCTCAGGTGAAGAAGGGTTACGCTTTTTAAAGCAACTAAATCAATTAGGTTCGACCATACCTGTCATTGTGATGACCGCATGGGCCAGCATTGACGTCGCTGTTAAAGCCATGCAATTAGGGGCAGTCGACTTTGTTGAAAAGCCATGGAATAACTTGCGCTTAACCGCCGTTGTACAACAACAACTCAAGCTCAAGCAAAGTAATCACGACAACGCGTGCTTAAAGGCGCTTACCAGTGACACACAAGCACATTACATAGCTCAATCAGAAATCATGCAGCTGTTGCTTGCCAAAGCTGAGCGCGCAGCTAAAACCGATGCCAGCATTTTAATTACCGGCGAAAATGGCACTGGCAAAAGCTTATTGGCACATTATATCCACCAGCACTCGCTCAGAGCTGATAAACGCTATGTAAGCGTGAATGTTGGCGCCATTGCCCCGACGCTATTCGAAAGTGAATTATTTGGCCATAAGAAAGGCTCTTTTACTGATGCCAAAGAAGACCGCCTAGGGCGTTTTGAAATTGCCGAAGGCGGCACCTTATTTTTAGATGAAATTGCGACTTTAAGCCTTGAGCTACAAAGTAAAATGCTCCGTGTGCTAGAAAGCAAAGAATTTGAAGTGCTAGGCTCAAGCCAAACCAAAACCGCCAATGTTCGCATTATTTCTGCCACCAATAGCGAATTAGCTACGGCTATTGAGCAGGGTGAGTTCCGCCGTGATTTATTATTTAGACTCAATACCATTGAACTGCACATTCCACCGCTTCGTGACAGAAAAGACGACATCGCTCCCTTAGCTGAACACTTGTTGTTAGTGCATGGTAAAAAATACCAACGAGCGAATATGGCGCTCAGTGATGATGCTCTACAGGCGCTAAAAAATTATAGCTGGCCTGGTAATATTCGTGAGCTAAGTCACTGCATTGAACGCGCGGTGATCATGAGCGATAACAACAATATTCAAACCAATGACCTTATTTTAGATCAACCAAGTTGCGAGCAAACAAATAGCAATGCCGAACAGGCTTTGCCACTATTGCCCCTTGAAGAGCTTGAAAAACAAATGATTCAAAAAGCGCTGCTGCAATTTAATGGCAATGTTATCGCCGCAGGAGAGTTTTTAGGATTAAGTAAATCGGCTATTTATCGTCGCATTGATAAACATCAGCTCGATTTAAAAGAAGTAGAACGCTAAATGAGTAGCAAGTTGTCGTTAGAGCAGCGTATTCGACGCTATTTTTATATGGTTATAGCGGTGCTATTAACGCTTGGCATTGCCCTTTCGCTCAGCTTAAAACTAGATTGGTTCGCCAGTATCAGCCT
The DNA here is from genome assembly GCF_001306895.1 of Pseudoalteromonas sp. UCD-33C. Taxonomy (NCBI): domain Bacteria; kingdom Pseudomonadati; phylum Pseudomonadota; class Gammaproteobacteria; order Alteromonadales; family Pseudoalteromonadaceae; genus Pseudoalteromonas; species Pseudoalteromonas sp. UCD-33C. Next base: position 175,054 of record NZ_LJTB01000006.1, read on the forward strand.
ATTATTGCCGTTTATCGGGATAAGCGCTTTTGCTTTAATTAAAAGCTACCGTGCGATCACCGATGTGGTTGAACGCTTTGGCCTGCAACTAGATGCATTGGCAAATGACGAAAGTAATAGTTGGCATTTAGCGTCTTATCAAAGTGGACGAGTCGCAGCGCTTAAGCAAGATTTTGCCAAGCTCAGCAATAAAATAGCCAAGAACAAACGCCATTATATGCAAACAGAAGAGTTTGTTTTTGAGTTTGCCAGCATGCTGGACTTACCCATCGTTATACTAGACCCCCATGGCTTAATTTACTTTAGTAATAAGGCGTTTATAAATAGTATTAGCCATCGCCAAATTGAAGGTAAATCGGCCAGCGACTTAGGCATTGCTCTGCATGATGGCGAATGGCAACAAAATAGTGACTCGCTGTTTAAACAACGCTTTCAAATCTCATCGCAGACTTTTTGGCGGACCGGCAGAAACTTTGAATTACTAACCTTCTTTTCAATTGAGCAACAGCTTCGCGATAACGAACAACTTGTTTGGCAACGGTTAATTCGCGTGTTAAATCATGAAGTGCGTAACTCACTCACGCCGATTTATTCGATGAGTCAATCATTGCAAACCCTTAAGCGCCAAGGGCAAATTAGCAGTCACGATGATCTCGCCCAAGATATGCTGCAAGTAATAGAAAAACGCGCTCAGCACTTGCTTGATTTTGTAGCCAGTTACAGTGCGTTTGCCAAGCTACCACCCGCACAAAAGCAGGCAATCAGTAGCGAGCAATTAAATACTCGTTTAAGTGCTATTTTTCCTGAACTAGTAATAAATAGCAGCGAAGAGTTACATATTAATGCCGACTTTGGTCAGCTAGAACAAGCGTTGATCAACCTGATAAAAAATGCCTTTGAAGCAGGCAGCAATTCTGCCCCAACCCTCACTTGGTCAAGGCAAGGTGATAGCTTAAATATTACAATTAGCGACCAAGGTTGTGGCATTCAAAACCCCGATAACTTGTTCGTGCCATTTTACTCAACCAAAGCAAATGGCACAGGTATAGGACTTGTGATCACCCGAGAACTTGTGCGCAACCAAGGTTTTGAGTTATCAATAAACTCAAAACCCCAGCAAGGCACGCAAGCTACAATTACTGTGCTCAGCTAACTTATTTTACAAATGTGGCTTTCACACGCTTAGATAACAGCATGTAAGGTCCCCAGATCACAGCTTGAATAAGGCCTCTGATAATCATAGTTCTAACTTCATCGTCGAACACATCGACATCGGGCACAATTAAACTAACCGCATAGGCATCGAGAGCAATAAACGCTAATCCACCAAATAATATCGCTAAGTACCAACTTACAAACGCTTTCTTATGCTTAAAAAACAACACGATTAAATAGAGCGAAGCTAAAAATAATGCTGCATTAAAAGCCATTTCAATGATTAGTAAAGGCTCCCAAAGCGGATGATACATATCACCAAATTGCGACGTTAAACGTTGCCACATCTCGGTCGTGAAAATGGGTTTAAAGGTATTAATTGATTCGATAAATACTCTAAAAGGGCTGATCACTACACCTATCGCCACAAGAATGAGCCAACCTTTTATGCCAACTAAGTCATCATTTACGGAGCTTTTAGCTTCTGGTGTTTCGATTTGGTTTTGTTGTTTTGCTTCTTCCATGAGTTTTCCTTTTTATTTTTATTTCTTCTACTATACGCTTATTTTTTAATAAAATTCACAAAAACAACAGATTGTTGCGCTTTCAGAAAAACCACGCTATGTTTATTTTTTAAACTACGGAAGGTCATAAAAATGAAAAACGCTATAAAACCCATCGTATTAGCAACATCACTTATTCTAGTTACAGCTTGTAATTCAACGGCTCCTATTAATAAAACAGCAACGACAGCCATAAACCAAGAAAAATTTAGCCAATTTCATCAGTACGATGAAAAATCAAATATCACCCTTGAGTACACTGACTACGGGCAAATATTAAATGCCTCGGTGATTGATTTAGGTATGTCAGACCGCTATCGCATTTCACAAAACACAACCAAAATTGGCACCCGGTTGTCGTCGAACCCAAAACCGTCGACTGCAACAGAAGCAAACCGCTTTTATTATGATTCGTACAAAAAGAATCCTCAGATGAAGCAAGACTTGCAAATAGTGCAAGAAAATATGGCCGACCTGCCAAACAAAATTAATTTAAGTAACTTACCAAAATCAGAGTTACTCGCTTACTGGCTCAATCTTTATAACGTGACGGTACTCAATGAGTTAGTGCAGCAGTACCCTGTTAAGAACCTGACCAAGTTATTAAATGAAGAGCCAAGTTTTTTTGATAAGCCACGCTTTAACTTTAACGGTAACCAGTATTCATTAAACGACATTGAGTACAACATTGTTGCACCGCTATTTAACAATGACCCGCTATTAATATATGGCTACTACCGTGGCTACATTGGCAGCCCAAATTTGCTTGACCACCCATATACAGCAAAAAATGTGTTTGCAGCCCTAACCACCAATGCAGTGCAATTTGTTAATTCAAACCGTGGTAGTGTGATAGGTAACCATAGCACTCGTGTTTCTTCTTTATACCTTGAAAAGAAAAACTATTTTCCTAACTTTGAAGAAGATTTGGCTGACCACCTTCAATCGTTAGTAATTCAAGAGCCAGATAAAGACCAAGTTGTAAAAAACCTCTCTTTTAGTATCGATAACTACGACATTACCGACATTCTAGGTACCGATGTTGAATATGGTGGAGGTAACGCGACTGTCGCCGATCCGAGTATAGTAGCAGATGGCTTTGATACTAACTTTATTGCTTATGGTAAAAACTTAACCAAAGAAGTCGGCCATGTAAGCCCGTTACGCCGCGAGATTTTGCAAAAAATCACGCAAAAATACTATGAAGCAAATACTCGCGTTGAAATAAAAGACTTACCAGCTAAAGAGTCTGAAGATAAATAATATAAACCTAAAGCGGCTCGCTATGAGCCGCTTAAGTACCCAACTAAAACACTTAGCAAAACCGCAATAGCCAACTTTAAGTCTTGTTTTTTCTGTGTTAATTACCTGGATATTGCCAATTTAAAGCAAAAGTAATGTGTTTATTTTTTGTACTAAGGAAGGTGGTGAAAATGAAAAGCGCTATAAAGACCATCGCATTAACAACATCACTTATTTTGGTAACGGCCTGTAATTCAACGGCTCCTATTAATAAAACAGCCATCACAGCAATTAACCAAGAAAAATTTAGCCAATTTCATCAGTATGATGCAAACTCAAACATTACTCTTGATTACGCTGGCTATGGGCAAATATTAAGTGCTTCGGTCATTGATTTAGGCATGTCTGACCGCTACCGCATCACCTCACACACCACGACGATTGGTACACATTTATCATCCAACCCTAAACCTTCAACAGCAACAGAAGCAAACCGCTTTTATTATGATTCATATAAAGACAATCCTAAAATGAGGCAAGCCTTGCAGGTCATACAAAAAAATATGGCCGACCTGCCAAATAAGATTAACTTGAGTAACTTGCCAAAGTCTGAACTGCTTGCTTACTGGTTCAATCTTTATAACGTGACGGTACTCAATGAGTTAGTCCAGCAGTACCCAGTAAAAAACTTATCTAAGCTAATAAACGAAGAGCCAAGTTTTTTTGATAAGCCACGCTTTAATTTTAACGGTAATCAATATTCATTGAACGATATAGAGTACAACATTGTTGCACCGCTATTTAACAATGACCCGCTATTAATATATGGCTATTACCGTGGTTATATTGGTAGCCCAAATTTACTTAACTACCCATATACAGCGAAAAATGTATTTACCGCCCTGACTAACAATGCAGTGCAATTTGTAAATTCAAATCGTGGCAGTGTTATTGATACTCATAGCACACGTGTTTCTTCTTTATACCTTGAAAAGAAAAACTATTTCCCTAACTTTGAAGAAGACTTAGCTGACCATCTTCAATCATTAGTTATTCAAGAACCAGATAAAGACCAAGTTGTGCAAAACCTCTCTTTTAGTATCGATAATTACGATATTACCGATATTTTAGGTACCGATGTTGCTTATGGTGGAGGTAATGCAGTTGTTGTCGATCCTAGTATTGTGGCACTGGGCTGGGATAAAACATTTACGACCTATGGTAACCACTTAACTAAAGCTGGCACTGTAAGCACATTACGCCGCGAGATTTTGAAAAAAATTACGCAAAAATACTATGAAGTAAATAGCCGCGTTGAAATCACTGATTTACCTAATAAAGAAAGCACTGAAAATTAGCGCTTATTGAGCATTGGACCTAAAAAGAAGCATTTATATTGAATTTTATTTGGCTCATGCCGTGAAATTCAGTAATTTGTCATATAAAACTAAACGTAATTAGAAAATAACAATGAAATGGATGCACTTACAACTTAAGGTACTGGCTGTTTTTTTATTCTTTGTGAGCTGCTTTGCAGCCGCTGAAGACTATCAGGTTGCGCCTGCAGCTAACTGGGTAAAACACCATGAGTTACTCACCCCAGAGATTCCTCGAGACCAAATACGAGACGGGACTTTCTACCTGATGCTCGACACTCAGCTTCAGGTATCTGAGCAAGCCCCACAGCAACGCTTTAATCGTACTGTAATGCAGGCGGTCAATCAGTCTGGGGTTGATTATATAAGCCAGCTGAATATTGATTTTGACCCAAATTATCAATCTCTTACGCTCAATAGTTTAGGCATTATTCGTGACGGCCAATATATAGATAAACTAAATAGTGCCGAGCTTCAGGTGTTACAACGCGAGACCGACTTAGCAAGTCGTATATACAATGGCACCTTAAGCCTAAATGTCATTATTGATGATATGCGGGTAATGGATATTTTAGATTACAGCTATACGGTTTCGGGAAGTAATCCGGTTTATCAGCACTTCAGTACCAAGCGTACACTGAACTGGTCGGTGCCGATAGTGCAGCAATTTATGCGGGTAAAGTGGCAAAAGCCTACGCCCTTATATATCAACTTTATGAATGGCGAGTCACCAGTTACTAAAACCAAGCTCGATACGGGTTTTGACTACCAAATTAGCCAACACAATGAGCCGACCCTTAGCTCTGCAAGCGAAGTACCGCATTGGTATTCGCCTTACAAGGAAGTGTATTTCTCTGAAGTAAATAATTGGCAAGAGGTGATCAATTGGTCGTTACCTTTATACCAATCGGCCATCGAAGTGAGCCCAGCTATTGAAACAATTGCCCGTCAAATTAAGTTTCAACATACCGACTTAGAGTCTCAAATTGTGGCTGCCCTGCGCTTTAGCCAAGACGAAGTACGTTATTTAGGCCTAGAAATGGGCACTAACTCGCACCAGCCTACTCCTGCATCAGAAACCTTGGCACTGCGCTATGGCGACTGTAAAGACAAAACCGTCTTGCTCATTTCTTTACTTAAAGCGCTCGGCGTTGAGGCTCATCCAGCTTTAGTTAACACCGAAGAAAGAAAACGTACTGCCAGCTTACCGGTCTCTCCTAGCTTGTTTGACCATGTGATTGTCACCTTAGAGCACCAAGGTAAGCGCTATTGGCTTGATCCGACCATTTCGTACCAGCGCGGCGATTTAGCACATTTAGCTCAACCGAACTACGATGTAGCGTTAATCATAAAGCAAGGTGAGACAGGCTTTACAGATATGTTCACAGAGCCTGCCCTAAAACGCATACAGGTTTTTGATAGTTATCAGATCCCAGAAGGTATTGATGAGCCAGTTAGTTTCTCAACTCAATATAAATACGGCGACTTTGAAGCAATTAACCGCCGCAGCTCAATCGCTGAAAACAGCTTAAAAAGCATAGAAGATGATTACCGCGAATATTATCAAGATACCTACAAGGGCTTAAAAACAGTCAAACCTATGCTGGTTGAATCTCCAGAAGACACCGGTCAGCTAATTACCAATGAGTACTATACTATTGATAACTTTTGGCGACCTAAGGGTAATGATTTTCAAAACGACTTTTACGCTAGTGAAATTCAAAACTCAGTTTATAAGCCGGAACAGCGAGAACGTAACAATGCACCAATGTGGTTTCGTTACCCAAATAATATCGAAACAACCATAAAGGTTACGTTTACGGATACTAATTGGCAGTTTAATGATGAGCAGGTCACAGTCGACAACCCATTTTTTCATCTCGAAAAACGCGTGACATTTAAAGACTCGGTGTTGACCTTATACTTTGATTACAGTGCTAAGCAGGATCATATTCCAGCCGATCAAATAAACCTTTACCTAAGCGAGCGTAAAAAACTCAATAACGCGACCCATTACGGCATCATTAAATACGGCACAAATAGCGCCACAACCACACCAGCGGATGACGAAACCAACTGGTATAGCGTTTTTATTTTAAGTTACTTGGCGGCAATCATCTTTTTCATCGCGGCTTGGCGTATAGAAGCAAGTAATCGCCCAGTTTTTGCTGAGCAACAGTTCTACCCTGTCAGTAACAGTAAGTTTGTTATTTACAGCTTATTAAGCTTAGGAATATTCATTCACTACTGGAGCTATCGCAACTGGAAAGCGATAAAAGAGCAACAACAAAGCCATATTATGCCGATTGCTCGAGGGATATTTGCACCGCTGTTTTTTATTCCGTTGTTACTTGAGCTTTGCAAGCACAGCGAGCAAACCTTTGGCAAAAATAAGATCATGCCCGTTGCGGTTGGGTTCGTGTTATGGCTGGCGATTATCATTTCTGAAGTCGTAAGCTATAACTGGGAATATGGTACTTGGCTGTTTTTAGTTACACCTATTCTATGGTTGCCTCTGGTTAATTACATTCAAAACCTCAAGCAACCACAGCAGGCTCTTGAGTACCACTCTCAGTGGCGAGCGAGGCAGGTTATCATTTCGATACTCATGTTGCCTTGGTTATTTTATGGCTTAATTTATGAGCTATATTTGTTGCCAAGTTCAACCATAGTAACCGGCGATAAGCTTTGGTCTTATCAAGTTAACTTTTTAAAAAGAAAAGAAATTATTCCTGCCAACGAGAGTGTACATTATTTTTATAGTGACGCATTTATCGATTTTAAAACTGATGGAAACGGCATCACAGAAAACACTATTTTTAGTTACTGGGAAAATGAGCAAGGTGTGCTCGAAAAAGATCAACGCCGCTTTAGTGACATTAAGGAGATCAACGTTGATTATGCTAAAAGCGCCCTACTAACCACCACGGTAACAGTAATCGACCATAATGGTGATGAAATGCTGTTATTTTTGAGCCATGAAGATGACTTAGATAAGAAGTTTGTCGCTGAGGTAGAGCGATTAATTAAAGCCAATACCCCAACAACTGAGCAAAACGCAGATTAAGTCAGTCGCTTAATCATGCGCTTTAAGGCGGGCGCTTTCAGAGGCTTATAAAGTAATGGGTAGCCCGCATCTAGCACTAACTCGCGTATGCCTTCATCATGATTCGCGGTATTCACTATGGCAGGTAAGCGTGTTAATGCCGCTTGTTCAATCACTTCAAGGCCTGTTACCCCATCATCAAGCTGGTAATCAATGATCAACAATTGCGGCAGGGCTTGGCTTGCCTTTAACTGCTCAAGCTCCGCTAAGTTAGTGGCTGTTGAAATTTCACAGCCCCAATTTTCGAGTAGCTGCTTTAATGCCTCTAACACGTTGCGGTCGTTATCAAGCAACCAAATACGCAATTGCCCCAGCTCTGTTTCTTGTGATGCCTCAGCACCTTTCGCTTGCGCTGGCGCAGCACTCACTCTACAAGGCAGAGTTAGGGTAAATTGCGTGCCTTTACCAAGCTCAGACCCCATCACTAGGGGTATTTTAAGTAAGTCACATATACGTTTAGTGATTGCCAACCCTAAGCCTAACCCCTCGGCGCTTGGCTTTGCACCAAGCTGTTTAAACTCTTGGAAAATAGTTTGTTGATCGCTCGATGCAATACCAATCCCTGTGTCTTCAACAATAAAGGATACATGGTCATCGTCGTACTGCATTTTTAAGCGCACTTCACCTTGCTCGGTATAACGAATCGCATTACTCAAAAGGTTACGTAGTACTCGGCGTAACAGCGCTTTGTCGGTATGCAAGCGCACATCACAGGTTTCAATAATAAACTTTAAGCCTTTTTCACGGGCAAGGGCTTCGTAGTCATTTCGCAGTGGCTCAACCAACGAGCTGGCTGCAAACTCGCTCATTTGTACTTTAAACGAGCCTGAATCGAGCTTGGTTAACTCTAAAATACTCGATAACAACTCTTCGGCGCTGCCCAATGAATTCTTAATATTCATCGCCAGCTCTTTAAGTTCGGTGTCTTGGGCTTTTTCATTCATTAAAGAACAAAACAAACTCGCAGCATTGAAAGGTTGCAGTAAATCATGGCTGGCAGCAGCAAAAAAGCGTGTTTTACTGACCGTTGCTTGCTCCGCCACTTGCTTTGCCATCGACAACTCTTGGTTTGCTTGAGTCAATGCCAAGGTGCGGGCTGCGACTTTTTCTTCAAGGCTAACATTGGCTTCGGTTAACGCTTTTTGTTGTTTTACGAACTCAGTAATGTCGGTATAGGTTGTTACAAAACCGCCACCTGGCAGTGGATTACCTTGCATTTCAAACACGCGGCCATCATTGTGCGAGCGCTGATATTTATAAGCGCTGCCTTGGCGTAAATAGGCTAAGCGTTTTTCAACTTCGCTGGTCATGCTCTCGCCGCTAAATAAGCCGCGCTCAGCATTAAAACGAATAATATCGGCAACAGGGCGGCCTATGTAAAGCGCATCATCTGGGTAGGCGAACATATTTTTGTAGCCTTGGTTCCAAGCTACCAAGCGCAGCTCACTATCAACTACACTGATCCCTTGTTGAATGTTTTCGATTGTTGATTGTAGTAAATCACGATTAAATTTAAGTACTTGGCTTGCTTCATCAACAAACTCGGCAACCTGCTCTAGAGGCTGGCGCTGCTCATTTTTCGCCACATCTAAAATAAGCCGTGCCGATGCACCGCCGATCACCGCAGACATCTCGCGCTCAACTAATAGTTCTAACTCAACATTGGCAGGGCGCTTCCACTTACTTTTATCTTCCGGAAAGTAATGATTTACCAACGACTGCGCCGCTTCTTTTCTGTAGATGATTGCTTACCTTCGAATCATTCAGCTGCGACACAAACTTATTGCTCTGCAAGCGTTCAGCTAAGGTTGCTCGACTAAATAACGGTACTAAGAAATACACTAAACAGTTCGCACCTAGCGATAGCAATAAAGCTTGGCTAATACTTTCCATGCCTAATGAGAATAAGTCGGTTGGCGCTAACCAGTTTATTCCCCACGGTCCATTCACAAGCCATAAGCTATCGCTTCCTAAACCTCCGGCGATATTCGGTAGTAAAAGTGTGTATCCCCAAATAATAAAGCCGCTTAAAATCCCCAATTGAGCACCGCGACACGATGCTTGTCGCCACCATAAGCCTATGATCATGGCAGGCGAAAATTGCGCGACTAAGGTAAACGACATCAAACCCACATTGGCAAGGGTTGTACTTTCGCCCAGCACTCGGTGAGTGAAGTAACTAAGCAATAGAATCAATACGATAACGATTTTACGCGCATGTAATAGGTTATTTTTATCAAGCCCGCGACTACTCGATGTAAGTTGCGAGCGGCGTAAAATAAATTGGTTAATAAAGTCATTAGTGATCATCACTGAAAGCACAATTGATGACACAATCACCATACTGGTTGCCGCTGAAAAGCCGCCTAAAAAGGCTAATAACGCCACAAAAGCATCATCAGCCGCCATGGGTAAAGCCAATACAAAGGTGTCGTAGCCGACTTCTTGACCTTGAAAGTAAATTAATCCGGCGTATGCAATCGGTAGAATAAACAGGTTAATAAGTAAGAGGTAAATCGGAAATAGCCAACGCGCCGAGGCCAGCTCTTTATCGTTATTTTTTTCGATAAAGCTCATGTGGAATTGTCTTGGCAAACATAAGGTCGCCAAAATACCAAGCAAAGTATGAGCAACATACACATAGGTTGGACTTTGCGTTGCAGCCACTTGCTGATCAATATTTAGGTCATGCGCTTTTTCAAACAGTGCCACTGGGCTGTCGAATAGAGCAAAGCACACATACAAACCCACCGCTAAAAACGCCAACAACTTAACCACAGATTCAAAGGCAATACTGGCTATCAAACCTGGATTATGTTCGCTGGGCTTTAACCGCCTCGCGCCGAATAAAATAGCAAACAGTGCCAATACAAGCGTGATGTAAAAAGTACTATCGGCCCATACCTCATGGCTTTGTGTGGCAGCACGGTCGGTAAGTAAGTTGATACTTTGTGCAGTTGCACTTAGCTGTAAAGAGATATAGGGCACAATGGCAATTACTGAAATCAATGAAATGAGTCCAGACAAACTCGACGATTGACCATACCGAGTCGCAATAAAATCTGCCATTGAGGTTATTTTTTGCTGCCGACAAATATGTGCTATGCGGCAATAGACTTGCCAGCCAAAAATGAATAGCAAAATAGTACCGGCATAGGTCGGAGCCAACCACCAGCCGTTGTATGCAGCTTGTGCTGTGGTACCAAAGAACGCCCAAGAGGTGCAATACACCCCAAGTGATAAACCATAGGTTAAGCCTTTAAAAGGCAATACTTTTCTTTTATCAGCCCAGCCTGCAACCGCAAATAAAATTGCCAGGTATACAATTGCAAGAAGGCTTATTGACCAAATTGAGAACATCGCATGTGATTATTTTAATTGTTATAGCCCCAGCATAGTTTTTATTGCACGTAATTTACAGCCTAACTTTAGTGCTAATGCATTGTATTACGGAAGTTTAAAAAACAAACACAAAGAAATGAGAATTATTTTCAATTGAGTGTTGACAGTCACGTAAATCTAATTGATAATCACTATCAACAAGACAATAAAGTACTTGTTCGGAATAAACTGATTTGTTTCTCGACCCTGAAACACGTGTGGCCCACGATAAAGCTAAGATCGCCTGTTGCTAATCGCAACGCCCCTTGATATTGGCAACAGGTGATCGCCCTACTATTTTACTTGCTACATTGCTCATATCGGTGACGGTAGATATGAAACTCAAAAAGCCCTTACAGGGCTTTTTTTATGTCTAAAATTCGTACCAAATCTGCAAGCCAAACTAAATGAGAATTACTTTCAAAAACATGTTGACAGCATCGAAAACCTAATTGATAATTAATCTCAACAAGCCAAGCAAAGTATGATGACTTGTTCAGATTAAATTTGTTTCTCTACCCTGAAACACGTGTCGCCACGTTAAAGCTTTAGCTTATATGTTACTAATGGCAACGCCCCTTGATATTGGCGACATATAAGCGACCCTACTTATTTTACTTGCTACATTGCTCATATCGGTGACGGTAGATATGAAACTAAAAAAGCCCTTGCAGGGCTTTTTTTATGTCTAAAAGTTAATGCGTTAACTTTATCGACGATTCTTACGTGCACGTGCACGGCGTTGTTTTTTCTCTTCTTCTTTAGCGGCTTTTTTCGCCTCTGCAGCAGCGCGAAGCTCAGCAACCATTTGCTCTTCTTCTTCACGCATAGCCGGTGTTTCCATGGTAATACGACCAATAATGCCATCGCGTAATTCGTTGATAAGAATTTCAGACATTTTGTAAGTATCGATTTGATTACCACCGCGGATACAACCACGCTTTTTACCTGCCATTTCAACAAACTCCCAGTCAGACTCTGGTAGCTCATCAATTTTATAGCGGCTTTTTAAAAGTTCTGGGTATGCTTGCAATAAATATTCAGCGGTGTAACTTGCCACTTCTTCGTAGTCGATAGCGGTATCACGAATAGCGCCAGTTGCCCCTAAACGATAACCAGAGTTTTCGTTCTCTACTTTAGGCCATAACATACCCGGCGTATCGTAAAGCATAATGCCATCGTCAAGCTTAATACGTTGCTGCGCTTTGGTTACCGCAGGTTCATTACCTGTTTTTGCCACGATACGGCCGGCCAAGGTATTAATAAGAGTTGATTTACCAACGTTTGGAATACCCATGATCATGGCTTTAATTTGTTTATCAGCGCCTACTTTATGAGGCACTAATTTTTTACAAAGCTCATTAATACGATGTACTTCACCCGCTTTATCATTACCAAAATCAATCGCTTTTACGCCACTTTGCTGCTCAAAGTAGTCTTTCCAAGCTTGCGTTAACTTAGGATCAGCCAAGTCCGCCTTGTTCATGATTTTGATCACCGGCTTATCGCCACGCAACGCAGTAACCATTGGGTTTTCACTACTATAAGGAATACGGGCATCAAGTACCTCAATGATCACATCCATCTGTGGCATGATTTCTTTAATTTCGTTTCGGGCTTTGTTCATGTGACCCGGGAACCACTGGATGGCCATTTTTAACTCCTACAAGATAATTTCACGGTATTTTAACTGGCTCGGCAACGAATTGCGCTATAATGACGCAAATTTTTTCAAGTAAGCAGTTATGGCTCTTAAATCAACCATTATTAAAGCGCAATTATCGTTAAGCGATATGGATCGCCACATTTATCAAGATTTCAATTTAACACTGGCACAACACCCATCAGAAACCGAACAACGTTTGATGATCCGCTTGTTGGCTTTTGCGCTAAATGCCCGTGAAGGCTTAGAGTTTACTAAAGGCTTATGCGCCGATGATGAGCCTGAGCTTTGGCACATTAACTATAGCGAAGAAATTGAATTATGGATTGAGCTAGGTTTACCTGATGAAAAACGCCTGAAAAAAGCCTGCAATAAGTCGAAGCAAGTTGTTTTATATACCTACGGCGAAAATAACCAAGCGATTTGGTGGCAAAAACATCAACCTAAGTTGTATGATTTTAAAAACTTAAGTATTTTTAGTCTCGATTATGCCGCGACTCAGGCATTAGCCGACTTAGCTGATCGCAATATTAAGCTCACTATTACCATTCAAGATGGTGAAGTATGGGTTAGCTCAGATACAGCAAATATCGAAATTAAACCGCAACAGTTAATGTAAGGAATGCGATGGCAATTAGGCAAGTTATAGTATTACACGGACTTTATATGTCAGGCTTTGTGATGCGCCCACTGTGCGCGCGTCTTGAAAAGTCAGGTCTAAAAATACTCAATTTGACCTATAACACGCTCTCTCCCGATAGAGCGGCAATATTCGATAAGATTGATCGCTTTATCGGTGGTAAACCTACCGCCTTAGTTTGCCACTCTATGGGTGGCTTGGTTGCTCGCGCTTACTTAGAGGCCAATTCTCTTCAAAGTCGCCACGTTGAAAAGGTGATCACCTTAGGCACCCCGCATAAAGGCAGTCATATTGCTAAGCAAATGCAGCAAAAGGGCTTTGAAATGCTGTTAAAAAATAGCGTGGAGTTTTTATTACCTGAGAATGGCGATTGGCCGTTTGATGCCAAGCTTTATAGTATTGCCGGTGACTTACCAATAGGGCTAATGCCACTGATTGCTAAAGGCAGTGTCTCTGATGGTACAGTTTTGATAGATGAAACCAAGCTCAATGGCATGGCAGAACATAAGGTGTTTCATTTGAGTCACACCAGTATGATCTACTCACGCCAAGTGATGGATTACATTATTAAGCTTATAAATCAAAGTGAGTGATACTTTAATCTTCAGCACTTGCAGCCACTTTATATGAGATTAAAACAATGATCCCTAAGATCAATGGTACAGGTGCAGCAATATAGCCAAAGGTATCAAAGTTTGCGAAGCTAGCACCTGCTAGATGACCTACCAAACCGATAACAAATGCAAGTAATGCAATCACTACAACAACTATTTCAGCTTTGCTTTCTTTAACTGTTTTACCGTCCATTTTTCTTCTCCTGGTTAAATGCGGTAAAGTCATTATGCGCTTATGGTTCGTTGTTTTTTTGACCTAAATCAAGTTCTAAATCGGCCTACTTATCAGCGAGTACAAACCTTGTTTTAGATCATACTTTCTGCCTAATTTTTGAATATTTGCAAAATAAGGTAGATTTTTTGCTCAGTTGCCCCAAGTCTATATAAAAGTAATTCAAAGTTATGTTGATAGTGCACAAATGGACAAAACCAACCTTTGATAGTTAAAACCTATCACTATGTTCGAATTAAACCATTTTACAGATTAGCCAAGATGGCTAATACTTAACACCAAGCACTAGCAAGTAAACACTTAACGGTTTTTTTAAGGAGCAATCTATGTCACAGGTAAATGCAATTGGTTTAAACAGCGCAAAAAGTGAAGATATCGTAAATTCACTAAACTCTTTACTAAGCTGCTACCAAATCCAATACATGAACGCACGCGGCTTTCATTGGAATATTAAAGGTCGTAACTTTTTTGAATTACACCTTAAGTTTGAAGAAATTTATAACTTACTACTTGAGAAAGTAGACGAGATTGCAGAGCGTATTTTAACGTTAGGCGGTACACCGGTACATGCATTCTCTGAGTACATCGAAGATAGCAAGATCAGTGAAGCTAAAAATATTACTGAAGGTACTGCTGCAGTAGAAAACCTTTTAGCAGGTTACAGCACGCTTATTCAAATGCAGCGTGAAATCCTTGCACAAGCAGGTGATGCAGATGACGAAGGTACAGCATCGCTAATGGGCGACTACATTAAAGAACAAGAGAAACTTGTTTGGATGTTAAAAGCCTACCTTGGTTAATATTTAGAATTGACACGAAAAAGCCCTCAAATGAGGGCTTTTTTATATTTAGAAAGCATTACTTTAACCACTTTCTTAAATTATCGTACTCGGGTCTTGCTTGAAAAAAGCTTTCAGCATCTGGGTGAAAGTTAATATCCATTTCTACACCAGACCAAACTGTCTCTAATAAATTGCGAGCAATGATATTCGCTTTAATATAATCAACGCGTTTGTAACCCCGCGCTTTTACAGCCTGAAAGTAAGCCTTTGCAATCTCAATACTATCTGCAGTTGCTAATTCAAATTGTTCCAAATTAACCACAGCATACTGAATTGAATTTTCAGGGTACTTCATGATTTCTTGACCGACTTCAATACTAAATGAAGCAACGGCTTCTTTATTAAAGCTGCCACTAACTTCCACATAAATCACTGGCGGCTCAACAAAATAACGCCAATCACCATGGGCTTTAAACATGCTCACCCCTTTGAAATACAACTTAAGTTTACGCTTATAAAATTTATTTACTTATTTATCTAAGCCTTAATTCGGTAATAAAGCAATAAAAAACGCCATTTCTAATGCCTTTTCCTCAAGGCTTTTAAAGCGACCCGATGCGCCGCCATGGCCTGCATCCATGTCGGTTTTAAACACCAAAATGTTGTCATCGGTTTTAAGTTCACGCAGCTTAGCAACCCACTTCATTGGTTCCCAGTATTGCACTTGAGAGTCATGGAACCCGGTGGTAACAAGAATATTAGGGTAAGCCTGCGGCTTAATATTATCGTACGGCGAGTAAGCCTGAATCACATCATAAAACGCTGGATCATTTGGGTTACCCCACTCGTCGTATTCATTGGTCGTCAGTGGAATACTTTCATCAAGCATGGTGGTAAGCACATCTAAAAATGGCACATGACAACCTATACCTAAATAAAGCTCAGGTGCTTGGTTAACCACAGCGCCCATTAATAAACCACCAGCACTGCCACCAGACGCAAATACTTTTTCTGGGTGTGCATAGCCTTGCTTGGTAAGCGCTTGAGTAACATCAATAAAATCGCTAAAGCTATTTTGCTTAAATTGCTTTTTACCTTGCTCATACCAGTGACGACCTAGCATTTCACCACCACGAATATGTGCAATCGCATAAACAAAGCCTCGGTCAAGCAAGCTTAGTGAGCTGCTTGAAAAGCTTGGATCGATGGTAATGCCGTACGCGCCATAGCCGTATTGCAGTACTGGGTTAGTGCCATCTTTATTAAATTTATCAATGCGATAAACCAAAGAAACCGGCACTTGTTCGCCATCCCTTGCAGTAACCATTAAACGTTCTGAGCGATAATGCTCTGGGTTAAAATCACCCAACACTTGCTGTTGTTTTAATAAGGTTTTGTTACCTGTTTTTAAATCAACATCATACAAAGAACCTGGCGTCGTTAAGCTTGAATAGTAAATACGCGCAGAGCTCACATTCGGCTCAGGGTTCATGGCAATAGCAGCATAATAGCAAGGGTCATCAAACTCTAAAGTAAGACGTTCTGCTTGCTGATCCACCACCACAAAACGTGTTTGGCCAAGCTCTCGCTCAGTGAGGATAAGATACTCATCGAAAATTTCGACCCCTTCTAGCAACACGTTCTCGCGATGCGGTGTATGCTCCTGCCAACGATTTTTATCGGCAATGGTGCTTTGCGTCGCGGTCATTAAACGAAAGTTTTTCGCTTGCCAGTTGGTAACAATGTAAAAGGTATCACCTAGCTTATCGACATCGAACTCATGGCCTTCTTCGCGTGGCATTAAGGCGCTAAATTCACCCTCTGGGTTATTGGCATCAAGCACCCAAGTATCGTTTGTTTCTGTGGTCGCAAGGTCAATAATAATAAGGCTTTCATCGCGGCTTTTGCCAAGCCCCATAAAGAAGCTTTTATCTTGCTCTTCATAAACAAGTACGTCATCAGCTTGCGGGGTGCCTAAAACATGGCGGTAAACCTGAAAACCCAATAAGGTTTGCAGGTCTTTTTTCACATAAAACACCGTTTTGTTATCATTAGCCCACACCACTTGACCTTCGGTGTTTTCCAGCACATCACTAAACATCTCACCGCTGGCAATATTTTTAAAACGCACGGTATAAATACGGCGACCTTCGGTGTCTTCAGAGTAAGCAAGCAGCTGCTCATCAGGGCTAATTGCAACTTCACCTAACTCATAAAATTCGTAATCGCCAGCTAATTGATTTACATCTAACAACAGGTGCTTGTCGCGCGCTTCTATTGAGCTGCTACGATAATGGCGTGCATATTCATCGTCACCACGTACTTCTGAGTGATACCAATATTGGCCATCTTTCACGGGTACCGTGTTGTCGTCTTTTACAATACGGTCTTTTAACTCATTAAATAGCTGTTCGCGCAGTGGTTTTATGTCGGTAAGTTGTTTATCGCAATAATCGTTTTCGGCATTTAAATGCGCTAATACATCTTCATTTTCGCGCTCATCATCACGCATCCAATAATAATTATCGGTGCGCGTCAGTTGATGTGTAGTTAATTGCTGAGGGTGTTTTTTTGCAACAGGAGGATGCGCTAATAAAGACAAAGAATACGAATTTGACGACACAAGAAAAACCAAAATAAAAAAACGAATTGCTGGCAGTTTATCACAGAATTATACCAATCAGCTTAATTAAGTAGTCTATTTTGAGGCAATAAAACCTCGTTGATAACAAGGCAAAAATGTCGTTATTTAGTTGTTCTAAATGAGAAATTTTTAACGCAGTTAGCGGCAGGTTTAATCCCTCAAAATGATTAAGTATTATTGCGGGTTGGTATTAAAAAAGCCCACTCAAATTGAGTGGGCTAAGCAATGCTAAAATAGCATTTAGGGGGAAACTGTTAATGTGATACTTGCTGCCAAGCCATAGCCCAGCTTTTTCCTACACCTGGCTCAAACAGCGGGTTGTGTGAATCTTTAACACGACAAAACTCGCTAAATGGCCACGGTTTGCACATATAAATATGGCCCGTTTTTGGCTGCAGTACTTTAACACCTGCACTGTAATCGCTGCATGCTTGTGGGTAGACATAGTCATAATCTTGCAGACTATCTTGCACTCGCTCTTTACATTTTGCGATGCAATTAAACGCCACTTTTACATGCGTAATGCCCGACCCTTCAAGGGCATAAATTTGGTTTGAACGGTACGCAACCACTAAACCTTGTTGAGTCATTTTGCCCGCTTTTACCAGCGGAACATGCACGTTTATATGCTCGGCAACAGAACGTGGCCAATTATGAGGCTCACCCTGATCGGAACTGCTGATCGGGTATTCGAATGATAAATCGACTAGCTCTCCTTGCATGTCATAAAAGGTTACAATCACCCTATCTCCAACAAACAGTTGGGTATGATGATTTAAGCAACCAATCGGCAACCACTTCCCGGAGGCCATTGACGTATGCATAAACAAAATATCACCCTAAGAACAACTAATAGGCATTATCTAACAACCGAACAAAATAAATACTTTTAGTTTGAGGCAAGTGAACCAAAGCACTAGATTATGTGCTTATCAGCGGTCCCGCTATCATAGTTTAAAACCTTAGACCGGAAACTTTGCGTCCTAACCTTTCAGTTAGTTTGCCAAAAACAAGACTGAGTATAATCGTGACCGAATCACAAATCAAACAAAAGAATGTAACCAAACGTCTTATATAGCAAATAGTTACTAGCAAATGCGTTAGGAACAAAAAAGCCAACCTCTTGGCTGGCTTTTTCGCAAATGGGTTATTAATCCCTTGCTAGCTTTCTTCTGGTCGCTACTCGGTGCCCTGCGCGGAATACATTTAAGAAGCCATTACCCACATCACTCATTACAATATACAAACAAGGTACTAGTACTAAAGTGATTAGAGTTGCAAACATAACCGCAAAACCAAGTGCAACCGCCATTGGAATTACAAATTTAGCTTGCAAGCTGGTTTCGAACATAATCGGTAGTACACCGGCAAAGGTTGTAATTGATGTCAGGGTGATTGCTCTAAAGCGCGCACAACCTGCTTCAATAACCGCTTGGCGAGTTGAAATACCTTCTCGGCGTGCTTGGTTTACAAAGTCGGTCATAACTAACGAGTCATTAATTACAACACCGGCTGCGGCAATCAAGCCAAAGCCCGACATCAAGCTAATATCTAGACCAAACCAGAAGTGACCCCAAATAGCTCCGGTTAAGCTAAATGGAATAACCGACATAACAATAAGAGGCTGCGAATAGCTCTTAAGCGGCACTGCAAGCAAGATATATACTAAAATCATACCACCGATAAAGAACATGATTTGCTCGTTAGCTTGCGCTTGTTGTTCTTCAATAGAACCACCTAGCTCAGTTTTAACTGATGGGTATTCCTCTTTTAACTGCGGTAATAAGTTCTCATCAACTTGCTTAACCACTTCACCCGGTTCAATCGCTTCTTCATCGATACTGCCGTAGATATACACAGTACGATAGCCACCTTCACGGCGAATATAGCTAATACCTGGCTTTTCGTTCAGTTCAACAACATCACCCAGCATCACCTCTTGGCCTGCAGGCGTTGTGATAACAGCGTGCTTTAATGATGCAAACGCTTCACGTGTTAGTTTCGGGTAACGAACCATAACACGTACTTCTTCACCGCGACGAATAACACGCTGAGCTTCACCACCGTAAAAGCTTGCGCCCACTTGGTTAGCAATGTTGGCAAGGTCTAAACCTAGATCATATGCCACAGGTTTTAAGCTTAATTGCACCTCTTTGCTCGCCGGATCGATAGTCGAACTAATATCAAATAAGCCTTTTTGCTGTTGTAGTAGTTGGATAAAACGACGACCTGCCTCATTTAAGGTATCGATATCTGGGCCATAAAGTAAGTAACCAAACTCACCATCCATACCACCGCCATTTACATCATCGTAAATTTGCAGCGATTTCACACCTGGGATACTTGGCATTTGTTCACGCCAACGACGAGATAATTCGAATGCGTTATACGGGCGAAGCTCTTCATCTACCAGCGGAGCAAGTAGTTGTGCTTCAGTACGACCTTGGTTGAACACTAAGATATCGCGAATTAGCTTTTGACCAAATTCTCGTTCTGTCTCTTGGTCTACCTTGTTAACCATGGCTTCGATTTCACGAATAGCATTAATCGTTTGCATATCCGAGGCATTTTCATTCATTTCTAAACGAATTTGCGGGAAGTCATGAGGTACTTTTGGTGTTGGTACCACACGCACTTGGTTTGATGAAATTAAGCCAAACGTCAAAATCAATAAACCGATAAACGCAAATAGCACAAACCAACGCCACTCCACACACAGCTCAATAAAACGCTTATATGGGCCATTTACAAAGTTAAAGAAACGTTTGTTAAAACGCGCTCGCCAGCTATTAGGATTAATTGGCGGAAACTTAGTGTGGGCAATGTGTGCCGGTAAAATAAGTTTCGATTCAATCAAACTAAATATCAGACACAGAATTACCACCACGGCGATACCAAAGAAGAATGCGCTTTCTGGGCCACTTGATAAGGTGAATGGTGCAAATACAGCAATTGTTGTTAAAACACCAAATGTTGCTGGGGTAGCAACGCGTTTTGCGCCATTTACCACGTTTACAACACCACCGCCTTTTTTCTCAATTTCGGTGTAGGCACTTTCCCCTATGACGATGGCATCATCGACCACGATCCCGAGTACCATAATAAAGGCAAATAACGATACGATATTAATACTGATACCAAATAATGGCATCATCATCATTGCACCTAAGAAACACACAGGTAAACCAATCATTACCCAAAGTGCCAACTTAAAGCGCAAGAAGATAGACAACATAATGGCAACCAAGATAGCCCCTTGGAATAAATTGCTTTTCATCATGTCTAAACGGGCATTTAGGTAGTAAGTCATGTCCATTAATGGCTCAAGACGCAAGCCCGCCGGTAGCTCTTTATTCTTTTGCTCAATAAACGCTTTAACTGAATCAGCAACCGGGATCATGTTTTGTTCTTTGGTTGCTTTTACTGATAAATAAACGGCATTTTCACCATTAAATTTAAAGTAGCGCTCACCTTCTGTGAATTGGTCTTTAATCACAGCGATGTCGTTTAGCAGCACTTTCGCGCCATTAGCACCAATTTTTACTGGGATCTGGCGGAACTCATCACCGCTGTAATATTGATTTTCAACACGTACCGAGATAATACCTGCGTCAGTACGTAGTTGACCTGCCGAGATATTCGCAGAGTAACGACGTACTGCACTTGCCACCTCACTTAAAGTAAGGTTGTATTGACGTAGTGAATCAGGGTCAATTTCAATTGCAATTTCATCAAGTGGTACATCGTTTTGCACCAGTGACACATTGGATAATTGCAGTAACTCATCTTCAATTTTATTTGCTACTGGCTTTAACTCAGTAAGTGGAATATCACCTACCAGCGTCATACCGATTACATCTTGGCGAAATTCAACCTGACTAATCGTCACAGGCTCCATGCCCGCAGGGAAAGTCGCAATACTGTCTACCCGTAGCTTCACTTTATCGAGTACATCAGTAAGTTCTGCATCAGTGTTGATCTCTAAACTTGCACGGCCACTATTTCGAAACGAGCGATATACACCACGTTTAATTTCGGTGACATCTTTTAGTGACTCTTCAATCTTGATCAGAATACTTTCTTCAATTTCCTGTGGTGAGGCCCCCGGATAATTGGCTTGTACTTCAATATAGTTAATTTCAACATTTGGGAACATCTGGCGCTGAATAGTGAAATAACTAATGATCCCCATGATGATGATAAACACCATCATTAAGTTAGCTGCGACCGAGTTATTGGCAAAATAAGCTATAAGGCCAGACTGTTTTTCTGTGTTTGTATCAGTCATAGTGCTACCTTAAAGCTTTTCAACCGCTGCAGTTTCTGCATCGCTTGTCATTTCTTTCATACCTGCAACCTTCACTTCCATACCCTCTTGCGGGTACTCAGGTAGCGTAAGAACCAACTGGTCATTCACTTCAAGGCCATCACTAATGTAGAAATACTCACCTTCTTCGCGTACTACCGTTACTTTGCGTGGTTCAAGTTTATTCTCGTCGTTCACAATCCACACAGTCTGGTTATTCACTAAAGACTGCGGTAAACGGTAGATATTTTGTAATGTTGCACCGGCAAAGCTCACTTGTACGTAAGCACCAAATTTAATTGGTTGTACGTCATGCTTTAAGCCGTATGGGTCATCAACACGAACAACTAAGTTGCTCATACGCGTCGCGTTATCAACTACGCCTAGGTCACGGTCAATTTCGGCTTCACGAGTAAAGCTATTTAAGCCTTTATTGATGATAGTCGCTTTAACGCCTTTTAAGCGTTTTGGCAAAAATACACTATCGAAACCAGCAATTGGTACAATGATTTCTGCACTTTCAATATTGTTAATTTCAGCAACTTGGCTGCCTACATTAATGTATTGACCGACACCTATTTCACGGCTGATCACCAGCGCATCGTAAGGTGCTTTTACCTCACAGCGAGCAAGGTCACGCTCGGCACGTTTTAATGCAGCTTGCGCTGATTTAACAGCGGCTTGCGCGCTTAAAACTTGAGGCTTACGTAGGAATAAGTCAGTGCGCTCACGTTCTGGGTAACGTCTTGCTTCATCCTCTGCCACTTTAGCTTGTGCTTGCTCTTCGATCAGTGCCGCTTGAGCACTAGCAAGTGACGCCTCAGCTTGTAGTACAGCTGCTTCGTAGTTATCTTTTTCGATGGTAAATAACACTTCACCACGAGCTACGATGCCACCCGCAACAAAGTTTGGGTGCCAGCTTGTAACTTCACCAGCCACTTGCGAGGCAAGTAAGGTACTTTCAAGCGGTTTCACTTCGCCGTAACTATTAATAATCACTTGATGATCATCACTTGCTACTGGCTCAACCTGTACTAAAGGACGCACATCAACTACATCCTTGTCTTTAGGCTCTTGAGCAATCGCGTTGATTGCTTTAAAACCAGCAACACCAACGATTAATGCAACAAACGGTAATATCCATTTTAATAAACTTGTGCGCATAACTTACACCTATAATATTTTCACTGGCCCTATCATACCAAAGCTGACAGAAACATTAATGTGACATTTGTAAGGAACTGTTACAAAAACAGATAAATTGGCAACACAAACCTCAAAATTTATCTAAGAACAATTTGTTACAAACAAAAGCCAACTAATATCAAAGACTTACAAAAACACCTTCACACTTGTTAACAAACAGCCTTTTATCAAGGGGTTAATTCATTAAACTTGATTGAGAAATAATTAAAGGAACGAGTTAACAATGAAAATAACAAACATTGCGCTGGCACTAAGCTTAGCGTTTGCCATGAATGGCCACGCAGCCGAAACAAAAAAAGAAGAAAAGAAGCCAAAAACACTGGCTGAAATGATCAAAGATAAAAGCGAGTTTGCCGGTGTTTTCAGCATTTACCAAGATGCGAAAACCGGCGATAACTTAATGGTGATCGACCAATCTCAACTTGATACACCATTTGTGTACTTTGCTCACACCGTTGATGGTGTGACTGATGCAGGTCACTTCAGAGGGGCATACCGCGAGACAAAACTAATTGAGTTTCGTAAATATTTTGACCGCATTGATATTATTAGCAAAACACCACGCTATAAATTTGATGAAAACTCAGCCTTAGCACGCTCTGCCGATGCCAACATCAGCGAAGCTGTCCTTGCGAGTATTAAAATCGAAAAAGAAGAAGACGGTAAAATTGCTTTTAAAGTTGATAAGCTCTTTTTAAGTGAAGCACTGCATAAAGTGTCACCTTGGGCAAACCCAAAAGATAAAAATGCCAGCAAACGCTTTAAACTTGGTAAGTTAAACGACAAAAAATCGCGAATAGTTAAACAGCGCCCTTACCCAAATAACCTAGATGTTGTAGTGGATTATGTATTTTCTAATGCCAACCCAACAGTACGAGGTTCAAAAGCCGTAAGCGATCCTCGTAACGTTTCAATTAAAGTCCAGCATTCATTCGTTGCGTTACCAAAAAATGATTATCAAGCTCGCCAAGATGACGCGCGTATTGGTTATTTCACTAACGAATTCGACAATATGACATCAGCGGATTGGGCACCTTATGAAGATGTCATCAAGCGCTGGGACTTACAAAAGAAAGACCCATCAGCTGCACTGTCTGAGCCAGTTAAACCGATTACTTGGTGGATTGAAAATACTACGCCAGTTGAGTGGCGAGACACTATTCGTGATGCAGTACTAGCATGGAATAGCTCATTTGAAAAAGCAGGCTTTAAAAATGCCATCGAAGTAAAAGTACAACCTGATGACGCTGATTGGGATGCGGGCGATATTAACTACAACGTGTTACGTTGGACTGCATCACCACGCCCTCCATTTGGCGGTTATGGTCCTGCCCTTGCAAACCCATTAACCGGTGAAATCTTAGGCTCTGACATCATGTTAGAGTATGTTTTCATGAAAAACCGTTGGATGTACGACACCTTATACACTCAAGGTGCAGCCACACTTGAAACTAGCCAAAACAGCGCAGACTTACATTGCTCATTGGGTCACAGCATTCAAGAAAACATGCTACTTGCTAAAGGCTTAGGCACAGGTGCGAGCATTGAAGACAAAGAGATTTTACGCCAAGGCTTAACTCAGCTTGTTTTACACGAAGTGGGCCATACCCTAGGTCTTAACCACAATATGAAATCATCTATCTTGTGGGATGAAAAAGAAGTTCACGATAAGAGTAAAACACAAGGTATCGTAACGGGTTCAGTTATGGACTATGCACCAGCAAACATTGCCCCTATTGGCATGCAACAAGGTGATATCTTCCAAACAAAACCTGGCCCTTACGATGATTGGGCGATTGAGTACGGCTACAGCCAAGCATTAGCAGATAAAGTCGCTGAGCAGCAGCGCCTTGAAAAAATTCTCGCTCGATCATCTGAGCATGCTTTAGCTTTTGGTAATGATGCTGATGATATGCGTGCCCCAGGCCGCCATATCGACCCACGTGTAATGATTGGTGATATGTCATCTAACCCTGCCGCATATGCTGATGATCGTATGGAACTTATCAATAAGCTGTTTACTGAACTTAAAGACAATGCCACGGTTAATGGTGAGTCATACCAACAGCTGGTTACCTCAGCGAACATTTTATTTAGAAGCTACAGAACACAAGCAGGCGTGGTATCTCGTCAAATTGGTGGTGTTTATGTAGAACGTAATGTGGTGGGTGATGACAAAAATGGCGCACCATTTACGCCAGTGCCACTTGAGCGCCAGCAACATGCAATGCAAGTGTTAGCCGACAAAGTATTCTCGCCAAATGTACTTTCGAGCATGCAGCCACTGTATAACTACCTGCTACAGCAGCGTCGTGGTTTTAATCATTATGGTAAAAACGAAGACCCTAAACCACATGGCATGATTTTAGGTATGCAAAAGCTGGTACTTGCTCAGTTGTTGCACCCAGCAGTTATGCTGCGTATTTCAGACAGTGCAATGTATGGCAACGAGTATTCACTTAACCAATTTATGAATGACTTAACAGCAAGCATTTTTGTAGACAGCAAAAAAGCAAATACCCTAAGTCACAATCTACAAGTTGAATATGTGAATCAGCTAATCGCGATTGCTGGTTTAGGCAAAGCGAGCAAGCACGATAACCTAGCCAAAGCTGCCGCGCTTTATCAGTTAAATCAAATTGCTGATATGAGCGTACCTTGGGGTGCAGACACCGCAGCTAAAGCGCACAAACAATATATCGATCGCTTAATTAGTAAAGCCCTCGAAGCATAAGTAAAACAACACAAAAAAGGCTGCCACTTGGCAGCCTTTTGTTTTTTAGTTTAAGCCATTGCTGGGCGCGATTTATAATACTGAATACACCCTAGTTGTGCGGCATTAGTCAGTAATATCATCACAAAGGTTAAGATGTGAGACACACTCGGTGTCGCCATAGCAAGTTCGGCAGCGAGGCCGCAGCTTCCAGCAACAAACTGTAGGCTAAAGTAGCGCGCACTTAAATTACTAATATCACCACTTTTAATGGTTTTATAAGTCTGCGGCATAACACGAATAGAGCTCATGACTAAACCTACATAGGTTAGCCAGTTAAGCACCATTGCTGTTTCATAATGAGGGTTAAGCAACAAACCAAAAGGCACGACCGACATGGCTAATAACCCAGCTAGCTGCATGCGTTGCTTTCGCGCAGCGTTGTAACGAACAAAGTAGTAAAGAATCACACCACTTAGCATGCCGGTAACAACAAACGGCAAAACCATGTAAAAACGCTGAAAAAACAGGTTAAAGGTGATGAAATATAAACTTTGCGCGACACCAAAGCTCATCATTAACAGCGAAACGCCCGACACACTGCGATTTTTACGGATCTTATTTAAAAGCGGATAAAAGCTAAACGCTAAAATAAAGCATGAAATAATCGGCAAAAAGTGCGCCAAAACAGACCTCTCTCGTTACAATTTAGTTAATAAGTTAGCAGTTTATAAATCGCCCATGAAATTACAGTAAACACCTGTTTTTAAAGCAATTTAAAAGAGCGCGGCATTGTAATGAGAGCGCTTTAGAATGCAATAAAGAATAAAAAACAAACAACAGTCTATTGGCAAGATATCCGTACAAGCTGTTTACAGCTGATGACACTAACGACTGACTTGAATAATTAATGTGATCTGGGTACATTGATTAAATAGTGCTCAGGAGGGTTAAGCCATGAAGTCAATTTTATATGCGCTTGTTTTAAGTACTTTTTTATTTGGATGCAAGAGTACAAAACAACAACCAACGCCACCACCGAGTGTGGCCAGCTTACTCAATGCAGCACATTTTAAACACGTTGAACTTAGCGACCCTGAGCTTTTTACGCTCCCTGCGGATGAGCAAAAACGTTTTCTTAATTATTTTACCAAACGTCAAGGTGGTGATTTAAGGGATGACCAAATCCTATATCACTATTTAGAAAATAAGCTCACCAATTTTAATTACTTTAGCGCCACACTCAATGCCCAGCAGACTCTTCAAGGTCATCAAGGTAACTGTATTAGCTTAGCAATTTTAACCCATGCTTATGCTCAACTAGCAGGACTTCAAACAGGCTTTCAGGCAGTGTCGAGTGAGCCTGTTTATAGTAAACAAAATAACATCGTGTATGTATCGGGCCATTTTCGCACCAAAGTCTACGCCCCTTTAAATGAGGACGATAATTACTTGGTGCCACCAGGCACAGTCATCGATTACTTCCCTGCTCGTGGTAGTTTTTACTCTGGCCGCGCTGAATTAAAAGACTTAATTAGCCGTTATTACAGTAATTTAGCTGCAAAAGCACTGGCCTTGAAACAATTCGACTTAAGCTATAGTTATATATTAAAAGCCAATGAATACACCCCAAATGCAGCAGCACTTTATAATCTAGCTGCCGTTTTACATCGCCAAGCGGGTGATTTAGCTGGAGCAAAACATATTTATCAAACAGCAATGCAGCATGGCTTTAGCGATACAAATTTACTACATAATTACGCAGTGCTGGCCGAGCAACTGAATGATCAGGTTTTGGCTGAGCAGCTCAATTCACAGTTGGCGATGCTAGAGCAGGATCCATTCGAGTTACTGGCAACGGCAATTAACGCCCGTAACGATGGCAAGCTTTTCAAGGCAAAGCAACAACTCGAAGACGCTATTGCATTAGCCCCTTATTTATCTGAACCCTATATAGAATTAGCGATTATTAGTTATCAGCAAGGTAATGAAAAAAGTAGTAAGGAATGGTTAGAAAAAGCCATTGAGATAGAGAATAAAGACGAAAAACTGGCGCTATATCACGCCAAGCTTTTCGCCTTAAAAGACCAACACTAGGCTATAACGAGTAATAGAAGCTTAGCCAAGCCCGTAAATCATTTTCAAAGTCGTCGCCTTCTACCCGGGCGACGCCAAAATCAAGGTTTACATCATTTAAACCAGCGGGCCCCATACCAAAGCTAAAGTCTCCTCGCCATTTTAGCCCGTAACTTTGTGCATAGACTCGGTTATCAACTTGATGCTGTTGGTAATAAAGCCAAGGTAATGAATCTTTGTAACTAATGCCCCCGCCATAACCTTTATAGCGGTTACCTGATTGACTAATAAACGGCAACTCAGGAGCGACAACAAAGCCGCTTTGCGTGTCATTATTAATTAAGTTTGACTCATAACCGCCAAGAGCAAGAATACTGTCATCGCGATATTGCTGTGTAAAATTAACATAAACAGGAATATCAAAAGCATAACCGCTCAATACGGTGGCAAGGTTATAGCCTTGCCAATTATTCGAGTTAGCATCACCGGATAACCACTGAGCACTCACAGACTGAGCAAAACCGTATCGCTGTCTATCATGTTGCCATTTTTGTTCAAGTCCAAGGGTTAACCATTGATCATCCCCCTTACTAAAATCACTGTAGTTATAGCTCAAACTCGGTGTAATACTAAGCTGCTGAAACTGCAACGGGTAGCTCATGGCTAAATGCGCCCCAGTGTTACTTATATTCACCGGTATTTGTGAATGGTACTGTTTTGCCGATTCAAGGTCGTAATCAAATAACAGCGCTTTAAATTTTAAATCAAACGCTGAGTACTTAGCGGCCGCAAACACCCCTTCTAATGCTTTGTCATGTAAATCAACACTGTAGCCTGCTTGTAAATCGAGCTGCTTTAAAAAGTCGTTACTTTTTACTCCAAGGGTAAGCAGCGAAGATGATGCCGAGTAATACTGAGATGCCAATGAAAAGGTGGGTTTTTGCTGCCAAATATCATAATCGGCTGGCTCAGTTGGGCTTTGCGGGTAGATTTTAGCCTCAGGTAATACTTCGCTCGTTACTTGCCCTCGTGGTGGCTCCGCACTTTTAGCAAATTCAACAACCTCTAATCCTTGTGGTTGCTCAGCAAAATGCTTGATATTCGGCCCTTCAGCAGTGATCGATAAATACAAAAGTTCACCGTTATTCATTGCCATTGGGTGTGCAACAGCTTCTTGGCCTTGCGTTAATTGGCGTAGTGAATTGCTTTGTATATCATAATGATATAAATCGAGAGCTTTATTTTTACCAGCGACAAAATAAAGCCCTTTGCCATCGGCTTGCCAATTAGGTTGTGACACATACTGATAGCCCTCTGGCATTGGCACAGTAAGTGATTTTTGGGAACTTAAATCTTGTATATACAACTGCCAATTAGCATTCAATGTCGCTTTTAAATAGGCAAGTTGTGTTTTATTAGGGCTTAGTAATGGATAGTCATAAACCGTTTCTAGGCTTTTCTCAAATAAAGGCGTAGCGACACCAGTATTGAGGTCAAGGCGCACTAGCTCCGAGAAACCATGCTTCGTTTGCTCAGCATAAACCGTTTGCCCGTTATCACTGATACTAAAGCGGCGCAGCCCTGCATGATGGGTCAAAGCGCTCACTTTACCTGTGTCGATATCATAACGGTATAAATCAGAAATACCTTGAATTGAGCCTTTAGCAACAGTTGTTGTGGCGGTAAAAAACAATGTATTTTCGTCTAACCACTGCGGGTTTTTTATACCCTGCCTATTAATTTGGTTAAGCACATGTTTTTGCTTACGTTTAAAAACACTGGGGGCTTTATCAGCAATATCAGCAGGGTCATCATCGAGTAACGCTTGTTGCTGCTTTGCAAAATCATCAGCAGCCTGTTGATTGTCATCAGTGCTATAAATGACTAAACGGGTTTCGTCATCTTTGTTGCGCTCAACAATGGCAAGCTTACTGTTATCTAAACTTAAAACAGGGTTCGAGGCGTATAGATCAAGCTCCAACCATAGCTTACTTGTAAGTGCTTGCTCACTTACTTCTTTAGCCATTGCTTTATAGGTATATTCTGCAATAAAACGGCGGTAGAGGCGCTCAGGTGAGTCGCCAAAAACGCCGCTAAAGGCCTCATTAAAATCACGTGCTTTAACCGCTTGCATGCGAGTCCAAACTGCATCAAGAGTTTGCGCTGAATAGCTCTCTTCAAGCCAAGCAAGAAAGCGAGAACCCATTAAATATGCCATTGAGCCAGCTAAATAGCCCCCTTCGGTACTACTTAATTGGCTATATCGTGGCAATGCACCTTGCTGTGCAAATTCAACCAGTATTGCCTCTGAAAGGTTGTCGTATAAACGACCCCGCCCTGTCATTTTCGACTCCAGTAGCGTTGCATACCCTTCGGCAGCCCAGCGCGGCATTTCGCCTTCAACTAAGTCATAAATATCCCAACTATTACGAATAGCTTGGCGCACGTCACTTCGAGTAGGCTGAGCAAGGTGCACCAAATGAATATATTCGTGCAAAATCAATAACTGCTGCCAGCCATCGGTGTTAGAAATCACCGTATCGGATTGTGGAGGCGTAGTAAACAAAGCCATTAAAGGCTTGTTAGTCACCGGCAAAGCAAAGCCATTGGAGGCGTTAAATGGGTCAAAAACCAGAACATCGACCACTTCATCAAGAGCACGGTTTTGCTGTTTTAGTACCTTATCGCGAACAATTTCAAGCTCTGTTGCCGCTGAACGGGCCCATTGCTGATTCTCAGTACTAAAGTGCACATTAAAGTGCTCGGTATGAATAGTTTGCCAAGTCTCTTGGCTTGAAGCGTGGCTAGCAGCAAGTAATGCCACAGTTAACAGAGCTTTTTTCATCACAATCCTTGATTAGCAAGTTGCTTAATTTAAGGGCTAGTATGCGATGCTTTTTTAAAAGGCTGAAGTTAAAAAGTGTAAGAAATTACTCGATTTTTAGCGGCCGTACTAAACCGAGTAATTGATAAATAATAAAAATAGTCACGGCAAACATCAGGCTACTTCTTAATGCACCGAGCCCCGCAATGACTAAAGCTGCGGTTACGAGTAAAGCAATTGCTGTAACGGCAACACTCACACATAAGCCCTTACACTCCTGCTGCGAACGTGCATAACAAAGTAAGGCAACAACACCTGAAATAGCTAAAATAGGTAGTAAATAAATCATTGCGCACCCGTGATTATTGACGTTGCGCTAGTATACCTCGATATTAAAATGAGTCAATGATATTGAGAATTGTTTTCATTTAAAACCAATTCCGCTCAACGCCTTCTATTTCATATAGGGCGAAATCAGCAAACTGCTCAGCCAGCTCTGCTTTTAAGTAAGGCATTGATACTGAACCAGAAGCCAGTTGTATATACAAGCTTTTAAGCTGTGATCGGCGCATTAAATAAGTGCTTATTGTGGTGACGCTTTGCGCTTTATAGATTTCAAAAACACGATACTGCACACCCAGCATGCCGGTTTTAAATACGGCAAAAAAACGGCCGTCATGTTGATACATAGCCAAACCCGTTTTTTGATAATTCAAAAACACACCGGTCATCAAAACTAAGCCCACGACAATGCTCCACAGCATCGTAGCAGCATCAAATAAGGCGTTGAAAATTAAAGCAGAAAATACAGTTGGCAGGATCACATATAAAAACGTATTTTTATAAAGTAAAGCTCGCTCAGGCTTAATAAAGTTAAGCTCTGTTAAATCAACAAACCATGGAAATAACCAGCCACACACGGCTTGCACTTGCTCTTTGGTGATTACTGGCATCACTAGCGTTTGTTTATTTTTATGTGCCGCAACTCCAGCTGCCATCCCACCACTACTCACTTGTGGGCAAATTAAGGTATAGCGATTAAGGAACCTAGCAATAATATTTTGTTTGATTTGCACACTTTGAATTTTCGACACGCTGATCGAGAGTTGCTGTCGCTCAAATAAACCTGCCACACGCTTAAACTTATCGTCCTGAAAATACAGCTGAAAGTTAAAAAAGCGCACTAAGGCCATGACAACAGAAAGTAAAATGGCACATAAAACAATGGCAACAACCATAATTAACACAGCGATTGCAGCTGCGCTGCCAACAAAAGCAGCTTGCTCATTCAGTATGGCCTCTAGGCGGTTTATGATAGTTTTTTCGAGGTACTCAAAAATCACATTCATAAATGGGGCAAGCGCAGCCAATGCTAAAATTGCCATGTTCGACATCAAACCAAACTTAGCAATTTCAGCATTGCTGATCGTTAAGGTTTTCGGTTTATCTGTTGCTTCGCTCTGCTCAACAGGTAGCTGCTCTTGCTGTTGTAACTGAGCCTTAAATTCCATAACTTGTTCACGAACTTGCTCGGCATAGCTAAGCTTAACTCCCGGGATAACAGCTTCTTGAGCACTACTACCGGCGGCATCGAAAATACAATTAACTAAATTAACTGGCTGAAAATAAAAAGGCTCGGCAATGTTTACGTTCTGTACTCGAGCAAATTTTAGGGTTAGCCGCTCTTTTTTAAATACCCCTTTATTGAGCAGTATTTCATGACCATCTGTTATGCGGTATTTAAAATTACGATAATAAGCAAAGGCATACAGCACTAAAACTAAAGAGGCTACGGCAACAGCTATTTGCCCCCAAAACAGCTTTTGCTCAACTTGCGTAACAAATAACACCAAAATTGGCAGTAAATTAAGTAGCCCATCTTTTATGAAGCGCAGTGCAAAGTGAACAATAAAATACAGTAGCGCCCATGGCGACACGCGTTGCCATTGTTGATCACTCATCGGCAAGCTCATTTTCTTGAGTTGCTGCATTATCACCATAACTTTGCACGAACTGGCGAACATCATTGCATTGTTCGTCAGTTAACCCACTGATATGTAAATCAGCACTCATGCCACCCGCACTGTAAAGCCTGAGTGTTGCGAGTCCTAACTTTCGCTCAATTGGGCCGCGATGAATTTCGGTGTGTTGCACGCGAGAAATAGGCAATAAAGTGATTTGTTGCCAAATTAAACCTCGCTTAAAGGCAATATCATGCTCTCTTACTGCCACCCCTTTAGCGCGAACGCTGTAAAGGTTGTAAACCATCGACAGTATTACCAACAATGGCAAAACCAAAAGCCAAGGTGTAGCAATAGCTTCGCTAACGGCAGGATTAAAGTGCCGTACCGCAATGATCACGGCCATCAGAGGCACATAAAACAACAACCAATTTAGTTGTACATGCCATATCGCATTATCAGCAAGTGGTTGGAATTGAATCGTTTGATGCTTTGGAAGGGTTTCTATTTGTTGATTACTAAACACGGTAATTCCTTGTAAAGGCCAGCTGTGCTGGCCTTACGTGCTAACACTGAGTTGTTATATGTTATAAATTATACCCAGCGTAGTTTTGTTGCAAGTGTGTGGCTTGCTCCTGGTGCAAGTTCAACACTATCATCAAGGACATTAGCCGCTTCTAAGCACAGCATTACGTGGTATTCTTCATCAGCAAAATTAGAAAGGCGTTTTGATTTATCAATCCATGGATTCCAAAGAACACACGATGTTGAATTTTCGCGACCTACTTCAATAATGCCATCAGGTGTAATGATACGCTGAGTGTCTTTTGCTTCGGTGTAAACCATGTCTGTTTCACGTGCGAACGACACTAATTCATTTTGCTCAAATGGACCTTCAGCAAATTCAATGTATTTCGCGCCTTGCAGACCATCTACTTTTGTTTCTTCAATTGCTGGTGTTGGGAAGTACGTGTGTAGTGCTTGAGTAAACTGTACTGTTTGGTTATCTAAGTTCGTGGTTGTTAAACGCATCTCTAAGCTAGAGGTTAAAATAAACTCAGCCAATAACTTAGTTTTATAAGGCCAATACTTTTCATCAACTTGCGCCATCGGCAATGACAAGCTGATATAAATAGAATCGTCTTGTTCTTTCACTTCTTCTGCGCGCCATAAACTTGTGCGAGCAACACCATGAGCTGGCCAGCCTTCATGTTGGCTTACTCCGAACCATGGCCAACAAATCGGAATACCGCCTCGCACACCTTTGCCTTCTTGGTAATCTTCTAATTCTGAGACCCATAATAATGGCTTTTTATCGGTTGGCGTGAACTCAGTGATCTGCGCACCTTGCAGAAAAATAGTTGCGCTACAAAACTCACTAGCAACTTTAATAAATTCAAGCCCGGTTTCACTTTGCTCAATCGTAACTGATGGCGATAACTTCATAATTCGTCCCATTTAATGAAAGAAAAATCCACCTTACCCAATGCAGTGGCTTTTAGTAAATAATATTT
The DNA here is from genome assembly GCF_001306895.1 of Pseudoalteromonas sp. UCD-33C. Classification (NCBI taxonomy): domain Bacteria; kingdom Pseudomonadati; phylum Pseudomonadota; class Gammaproteobacteria; order Alteromonadales; family Pseudoalteromonadaceae; genus Pseudoalteromonas; species Pseudoalteromonas sp. UCD-33C. The sequence goes on from NZ_LJTB01000006.1 coordinate 209,052, forward strand.
AGTTATTTGTATAAATTGTTTTACTACAAAGTGATGGTGTCACCTCGTAGTTACATTTTAAGTGTTAACAACAATTACTCCATCTAAATTTTAACTTTTGCTTTTTAATTTCTGCTCTAATCATTTTAAAAGCACAAAAACAACCTTTATGGCCATAAATTATAAGCAATATAGTCATTATTTATTTGAACTCAATTTATTAGATGTGTAAAATTTTTTGATTGCGGTTGCTCCACGCCGCCTTATTTAAGAGACAGAAACATGCAAAAGTATGACGAGCTACTAGTGTCGCTGCGTAAAGTGATCAGAGCCATCGACCTTCATTCAAAACAGCTCAATAAAACCTCTGGCTTAACAGGCCCACAATTACTGATTATGAACGAGGTTGCACAAACCGATGGCATAACCGCTAGCCGTATTGCACAAAATGTTAATCTAAGCCCAGCGACGGTTACTAATATCTTAGACCGTATAGAAAACCGTAACCTGATCACCCGTGTTCGTAGCCAATTAGATAAACGCCGAGTTAGTTTGCATCTCACAGAAGCGGGTAAACAGCTACTAGATCAAGCACCTCAGCCTCTGCAAGAACACTTCATTGAAAAGTTCTCAGCACTCGATGAGTGGGAGCAAAGCTTACTACTTTCATCAATGCAACGCATTGCCGCAATGATGGATGCAGATCAGCTTGATGCTTCACCTCTGCTTGAAGTTGGCGCAATCACCAAGACATTAGAACCACAGTAAAAATTAAAACTGATTGATTAATATTAATTTTCTGTGTCTAGTCTTGGGTTCAGCATGATTATCAACTATGCTTGGTAGTACCCATTCCAACACTAGCGAAAATTCATGCTTAAACTATCAAAGTTAGCCCTCGCAATAGCCTTGGGCACAACTTCAAGTCTTAGTCAGGCATCTGAAATTGATGACCTTCAAAAGCAGCTGCAATTGCTGAAACAGCAAATGCAGCAACTGCAAAGCAAACTTGATGCTGCCGAAGAAAAATCGCAGCAACAAGCCGAAAAACAAGCGCAGATTGATGCACAAGTAGCAAAACAGCAAAAGCAACTTGAGCAACAAACAGCAGCTGTTGAAGCGCCTAAAAAAGAATCTGGCATTAAGGTCGGGGGTGCAGTACGTACCAACTTCAGCCATACATCTTATAATGATGGTAATAAAAACCGCGGTGGTGACTTCGATTTTGACATCTTCAGGCTAAATTTTGCAGGTGATGTCGGTGATGTACAGCTTAACGCTGAGATCCGTTTTTTCGATTACATGACTGCAGTTAAGTATGCCTATGCAGCCTATGACTTTGCCGAAGACTGGCAAGTGCAGGCAGGTATTACCAAAGTGCCTTTTGGTAACTGGCCTTATAACTCACACAACTACTTCTTTGGCACTACTTACTATATTGGTCTTGAAGATGACCATGATTTAGGTGTGTTATTCAAGCGCAAAATTGCTGATAACTGGCAAATTGACCTTGGCTTTTTCAAAAATGATGAGCTAGGTGGCGTTGATGGTTACGTAAGCGACAGAAGCGACCGCTATTCATACGATGTTGTCGGTTTCCGCTCTGCTGATGAAGGTATCTATGCCGAACCAACCAATGCGATTGGTGAGTACAACACCTTCTCTGGTCGTTATGGTTATCACTTTGAGCATGACGGCGGCACCACTGAGCTAGGTGTTTCTGCGTTATCGGGTGGCTTGCATGACGGTGAAGATAAAGCCGGCGATTACTACGCCTGGGCTGTGCACTTAAACAGTACTATCGGTCCATGGAATTTCCAGCTACAGCATGGTGAGTATAACTACGATATCGACAACGTCGACCGTATGGCCGTGGGTGCTTATGCGTTTTACGATAGTATTGCCGCAGAAGCGACCATGACTAATGCTAATATCGCTTACAGCCTGCCTGTAGAGTGGGGTCCGGTAACAAACCTGCAGTTTTATAATGACTACGGCATCATTTATGACAAGTCAGATAACAGCGAAGATACATGGATGAATGTAACCGGTGTATCTGTTGCCGCAGGTGGCTTATTCACTTACTTTGATTTTGTACAAGCTAAAAACCAACCATTTGTTGGAGGTTCAATTGCTGGCGACAGCGACGAGACTGAAACCCGCTTCAATATCAATATAGGTTATTACTTCTAAGATACGCTTAATTAAGTGAAAGCAAGGAGCTGGCCTCCTTGCTTTTTTATTTACTCGAAACCACACAACAACCTCACGCTACCCTTAACGTTCATTCATTACTAGCAAACTTCTTACTTCACTCCCAAGTAGTCCACTATGCTTAAGGCTAAGGTCCGATCTGTACCTTTAGTTAAAACATTCTATGGATATACAAATGAAAATCATTATCATATAGTATCATTCTAAGCCCGATTTATTGTTAAAAGCTGTATAGCAGCTTTGTCTGATTATCACTTAGAAATTATGGGTATAACCCTATGACAACATCAACTACTCCGTGCATTTACTCTAAAGACGTTGCTGAGGAACATATTCATGCCAATACTCGAGCTACTTTCTCGAGCTGAAAAGCTAAAACAAGCGATAAGCATCATAACCGATGATATTGATCATCATTTATTAGCGCTAGCGCCTAGTGCTGATTTAGATAACTATAAAAAGTTTTTAACCTTACAGTATGCTTACCAGTTAGAATTAAAAGGCCTCTACGAGCATGCTGGTTTACATCAATATATAGATAACTTACATGATCGTACGCGATTATCTTTAATCAAGCAGGACTTAGACGATTTAAAGCACCCATTACCAAATCATCATCAGCAACCCTGCCGCTTTCAAAATGCTGACTTTGCCTATGTACTTGGTTGGCTGTATGTAATTGAAGGATCGCAATTTTCTGCAGCTACATTAGGCAAACAGGTAGAAGCTGAGCTAAAGTTAAATAATCAACGTGGTGCACGCTACCTTGCTAAAGCCAGTGAATACTCTAAAGACTGTCAACTAAGTCATCTTATTGATAACCTTGAGCTCTGTGAACAGCAACAAGCCACCTTGATAAAAGGTGCCGAGCAAGCACTGCAACGATTTAAGTTTTATCAGGCCCAGTTTTATTGATGAATGTGAGAGCGGCGTTTACCGCCTATAAAAATGGCTGCTATCAATTACTCGGGTTATTGATGGTGGGTTTAGGTATCATAGGTATTGCATTACCTGTGATGCCTACGACTATCTTTTTTATACTAGCATTGGCGTGCTTTACCCGCTCATCACCCAAGCTTTCTGCCTGGCTGCTAAACCACCCCAAATACGGCCAACCGTTAAGGTTTTGGCAAGAGCATAAGGTTGTCCCTACCCGTGCTAAGTTATTAGCAGGTTTTGGTATGGCTATCGGATATGCTTTTTTACTACAAAGTGCCGCGCCAATTTGGGTGATGTATTTAGTAGCAGTGATTGAATTGAGCGTATTAGCCTATTTAATTAACCGCCCATCTGAGCCAAATAAACCAACCCTAATTCAAGTTAATATAACCACACAGATGCGCTTGATGTTGCTTGCTTGTTTCCTCAGTTCGCAACTAGCAGTTATGGCTTACCTCGCTATTCATTTCTAGCACAAAGAAATGTAAAGAACGTAAACCTGCTTGTTATCAGTAATACAAATCATTATCATATTTGTATCTTTAACGAATAAACCGCTTTATGTTCTCATTTAACAAACGCAGCTTTTATAGCGTTAGCCGCGCCTTACACATATACCTTTCAACGGCCTTATTCTTTTTGCTTATTTTATTTTGTGTCAGTGGCATCATTCTTAACCACGTTAGTTGGCTCGAAAATGATAAACATAATGGTCAGAACCAACTACTTGTTTCTGCAGAGCTATTCGAAAAAGCACAAGCAAACCTCGACACATTACCAAGCCTTTACCCTGAAATAGAGCTATACATGCAACAGCAGTTTTCACTCAGCAATGTAAAAAGTATTGAGTGGGAAAAAGAAGATGCCTTGGTAATGCTCGACTACCCGCTTCCGGCTGGCTTTGCCTACGCCGAAATCGATTTTCAAACCGGTGAACTTAATATTGATTATCAAACTGGTGGCTTTATGAGTCTGATTGGTGACTTACACAAAGGCCGCCATACAGGCGAAGCATGGAGCTGGGTGATTGATATCTCAGCTGTTTTGATGATTCTGTTTGCTATTACCGGATTATTTATTCTCTTTCAAAACCGTAAAAAACGTGCCGCAGGCCTTTGGTTAACGCTGCTTGGTGTTGCCACGCCTTTGGTTATTTATCTAGTTTGGGTGCCTCAACTTAAAGGAGTATCTTAATGAAAAAAGCCCACTTACTCGTTGCTCTACTAATTGGCTGCTTGTTCAGCCCACTGAGCTTTGCAAAAGCTCCCAACCTAACAGTTGAATTTACCTTACCTGAGCTAGATGTTTCTCCATATCATCGCCCTTACGTGGCGTTATGGCTAGAAACACCTGAACGTAAACACGTTACCACTATTGCACTTTGGGTCGAAAAAGCTGAATGGTTTAAAGACTTACGTCAGTGGTGGCGAAAAGCAGGTCGTAGCAACGACAGCTTTGATGGTGTAACAGGTGCAACAAAACGCCCAGGCACTTACACCATTGAGTGGCAAGGTAAAGATTTAAAAGGTAATCCAGTTAAACCTGGTAGCTACCTACTAAATGTTGAAGTTGTACGTGAAGAAGGTGGCCGAGATTACACCCGCGTTGAAATCGACTTAACGAAAGACGGCAAAGTCACAATTAAAGGCGAAAAAGAGTTCGCGACTAGCTTTGTTACCATTACCAGTAATTAAGGACAAACAATGAAATTAAAATTATTAAAAACGGCGCTGATCGGCGCCGTGACCTTCACAGCAATTGCATCTGGCTATGCACAAGCACATGCCCGTTGGTTAATGCCATCTCACACTTCTTTATCTGGTGAGAAAACTCACTATGTGATGATCGATGCCAGTATTTCTAATGAGTTGTTTAGCCCAGATAAAGCATACCGCCCAAAACAAAAAGGCGCAGAGTATGACGACAACTTATTAATTGCCCTTGCTCCAAATGGTAAGCCGGTTGAAGAAACAATTCGTGCATACTATTTAAAACGCAAAAACTCAGCGGCAGTGAGCTTAACGCAAGATGGTACGTACCATATTGCTATGCAGCAAAAGCCAATGCTAATGACTTTCTATAAAGATAAAGACGGCAATCGCGGTCGTGTGTTCGCAGGTAAAAAAGAAGCAGACCTACCAGCAGGCGCAACCGACGTGCGCACTGTAAAATCAATCGCAACTGTTGATACTTTTGTTAGCCGTAATGGTACTTCTAAGCCAACATTGCTTGGTCAGGGCTTAGAAATTTCAGGCCCTACTCACCCGAACGATCTATTTGCTGGTGAAGAAGCTAAGTTCCAATTACTAATGGATGGCAAACCAGCTGCTGACGTTGAGCTTGCTATTGTTCGTGGTAGTGCTCGCTACCGTAATGAGCGTGACGAAGTTAAAGTAACAACCGATAAAAAAGGTTTCTTTACTGTGACATTCGCTCACGCTGATATGTATTTGATTGAAGCATCTGTAAATCAAAAGCCAACAGAGGCTGATATCGATAACGTACGCTATTCATTGTTCACAACGCTTGAAGTAGCGCCTGAATAATATGCTGATTAGGCCTTAGCAAAGGCCTAATTCGACTTACGAGGAAGGCTGTAGTCAACCGTGTGATCGCAGCTACCGTCTTTCTCGCAATCATTTACCCCATCACCATCGACATCCCAGCTTGGATGCATGCCTTTTAATGTACTTTTTAATACCGTGATATCGGCTGTAAATTCACTTTGCTCATCACGGCGCGCAGCATTGCGCATGAGAAACATCCGAATCACATAATCGCCATTATCAGGAATTGTAAGCTCGGCATGATCACCTTTTGCCGGGCCAACAAACAAAGCAGTTGGGTTGCCTTTTGGTAAAATATTAAAGTAGTTGCTTGAATTTGATGGAGCAAAATCAACCTTTAAAGTAGTGCCTTTATTAAGGTTAATTTGATATTCCAGCATCTCATAACCTTTAATTGTGTCTTTAACTTGCCAGCTTTGCTGCACCGCAATATCTGAAGCTAGCAACTCATAATGACGACTATTTGGTAAATTTTGTTCGGCAAACACCAAGCTACTTGTAGCCACCGAAAAACAAAACCCTATTAATAACAACAACTTCATATTCAACCTCCTTTTATGTTCTTTTTTATAGAATGATAAATACTAATTTTACAATTTTTAATTCTTTTAAAGTGAACTTATAGTTACTCCATCGCAGACACACTGCTTAACTAAACAGGATACCTACTATGAAACTTTTTACTTTAATCTCAGCTCAACCACACTTACAAAATATTAGCACTTTATTGGCACGTATTGGTTTATCGGCCATCTTTTTACTAACCGGCTTTAGCAAAATAGAATTTTTTGATGCAACAGCACAGTACATGGCATCAGTAGGTTTACCAGAGTTCTTACTGCCGTTTGTGATTGCCTTTGAAATTGTTGGCGGATTATTTATTTTACTCGGCTTTTTAACACAACTAACCGCTGTCGCTTTTGCTGGTTTCAGCCTAGTTAGTGCTTTGTTATTCCACTTTCAACTTGATGATCAAATGCAATTTTTAATGTTCTACAAAAACATTGCGATGGCAGGCGGCTTTTTAGCATTAGCCAGTGTTGGTGCAGGCAAAATCAGCCTAGATCAACTAGTGTTAAAACGTAGTCAGGCATAACATTTATCCCAGCCAATAACCTAGGTTGTTGGCTGAATTTGTTTTTAAGAGGGCGCGAATATGGCAACGTTATTAACAGCAACCAGCCATGATATTGGTGGGCTCGATGTAAAACGCATCTTGCCTCATTTTGACAAAAAAATGGTTGGCCCATTTATCTTTTTTGACCACATGGGGCCAAATCACTTTCCTCGCGGGGAAGGCATAAATGTGAGGCCTCACCCTCATATTGGCTTATCAACGCTCACTTATTTATTTACTGGCAGTATTTACCATCGCGATTCGCTAGGTAATAGCCTGCAAATAGAACCCGGCGATGTTAACTGGATGACCGCAGGTCGCGGTATAGTTCACTCAGAAAGAGAAAGCCTTGAAGTGCGGGCGAGCGAGCACGACATTAATGGTCTGCAATGCTGGGTTGCTTTACCTGAAAGTATGACCGAAATAGCACCGCATTTTGAACATATCAAAAAACAACAATTGCCTGAGAAAATCGAAAAAGGCGTGCTGATGCGGCTCATTGTCGGTGATGCTTTTGGCTTAAGCTCCCCTGTCAAAACCTACTCTCCGATGTTTTATGTAGATACGGTAGCAGAGCAAGGCAGCCATATTACTAAACCGCATCCTCATCATGAAACCGCTGTGTATGTTATTTATGGTGAAATTAGTGTGGGTGATACTCGCTATACCCAAGGCGACTTTGTACTACTTGATGACAGCGAACACGAAATAACGACACTGGTGCACAGCCGCTTTATTTTACTCGGTGGCAGTAAATTCAATAAAGTCCCGTATTTACACTGGAATTTTGTCGCTTACAGCAAAGAGCGCATCGAGCAAGCAAAACAAGATTGGCAAGCACAGCGCTTTCCTAAAATTCCCGGTGATGAGCTTGAGTATATTGAGTTGCCCTCACCTAAAAAGTAAACTTTTTCAGCATTTACAGGTACTATTAGGTAGTTAAATAAGCAAAGGAACATCATGCTAAGAATTACGCTAGAACAGTGGCGCATGTTTCGTGCTGTTGTTGAATTTGGAGGCTTTAACCAAGCCTCACAAGGTATTCATAAAAGCCAATCGAGTATTCATAATGCAGTTGGCAAAATTGAATCTGCACTCGATGTAAAGTTATTCAGCATTCAAGGCCGCAAAACCGTGCTCACTGAAGCCGGCGAAATGATGCTGCGCCGTGCTAATTACTTACTTGATGAAGCAGCTAAAGTTGAGGCCATTGGGCAAACCTTGGGTGAAGGTATCGAAAGTAAGTTACGCATTGCTGTTGATGCTATTTTCCCACAACAACTGCTTTATAAAGTACTTAACGACACGTCATCGCAATACCCACAACTGCGTATTGAGCTGCATGAATCTGTGCTAATGGGGGGCAATGAGCTGCTCGAAAACGATCAGGTTGATATTGCTATTACCGGCTTTCCAATTGCAGCAAACTTTCACGAAGAGTTATGTGATATCGAGTTTATTGCTGTAGCACACCCAGATCACCCCTTGCATGAGATAGAGCGTGAAATCACCCTCGAAGATTTAAAATCACACCGCCAAATTGTAGTTCGCGATTCAGCGAATAAGCACAAACAAGATGGTGGCTGGTTAGGTGCCGATCAGCGCTGGACCGTCACTCATTTACGCACTTCAATTGATATGATCAGTAATGGACTGGGCTTTGCGTGGTTACCAAAAGTCGCGATAGAAAAACAACTTGCGGCAGGGCAAATGAAAGCACTTAATTTAACCCATAACAGCAGTCGCAGCGCTAAGTTACATTTACTCTTTAAAGACGGTGACAAACTGGGTCCTGCAGCACGCTCGTTTATTGGCGAGTTGCGTTATCAAGTAATGGAAAACCTATAGCTTCAAGGGCGTTTCAGCAATACCTTTAACGCCCGGCTCGAGAATAAACACGCCACCACTGTGAGGGTAATCAGCGAGCACTGAGTCTTCTAGCCCTACTGCCGCAGTTGTCACTGCCAGATGCGTGAGCTCTTCACCTACAAATGCGACACTTGTAACACGCGGTGCGGGTAAGCGAATAAACTGTACTTGCTCACCGTTTGGAGCAAAACGATACACGCCATAACCATTCCATGCAGCAACCCACAGATGATCTTCGCTATCAACTGTCATGCCATCAGGAAAACCCATATTGTCAGTAAAGCGAATAAACTCTTGTTTATCTGCAAGCTCGCCATGCTCATTCAGAGTGAAGCGGTAGATTGTTTGTTTATCTGAGTCTGTAGAATATAGAAACTGGCCATTTTTACTTACCGCAGGCCCATTGCTAATGGTGTAGTCATGATCAACTGCTGTCGGAGCCTGACCATGACCAAAACGGTATAACTTGCCACTATTGGTTTGCTCTTGAGAGTCCATTGAGCCAAAAAAACCAAAGCCTTGGCGAGACGTTTTACCATCGTTTAAGCGGTTTTGTGAGGGTTCGTGATCGATTGAGTAAAGAAGTTCGCGGCTAAAGTCGTCACTATTTAGCTTATAAACGCCTTTGGCAAAGCCTGCGATTAATTCAGCTTGCTCGTTTTCCATCACCCAGCAAATCGGTTCTGGCATAGTAAACTGGCTAACTCGCATCGATTGACACTGCAAACGAAACAAACGCTGCCCTAAAATATCGACCCAAAATAAACAGTTATGTGCCTTAGCAAAATAGGCACCTTCGCCCAATTGGCATTGGCTAGAAATGATTACTTTAATGGTGTCATCGAGCATAGGCTTCATTACACAAACTGCTGAACTATTCTCATTCTATCTGTGTATGAAAATAAGTGCTAGACCAGATAAGCCAGCAACCAGCAAGATTATGCCGCGAATGGCCTTTTCATTGAGGTTATTGTTGATCACAAACGACAAGCCCCAGCCAATTAAAATAGCGGGTAAGCAGAAAAAGAACAGCTTCACATCGCCCATATCGGCAGAGCCTGTCAGCATCAATACAATAATGCCAAACAAGTTTATAAATACAAAAAAGGCACTCAGGTTTGCTTTAATTTTGTCTTTATCTTCAGCTTGATAGAGTAGCCCCATCGGCGCGCCACCGGCTGACGTTGTGGTACCTAAAAAGCCCGACGACATTGACGCGAGTAAGCTTGTAATGGTGGAAATTTTCGGTTTCATACCTATGATAGACAACGCTACCACCACCAAAATACTCACTCCGAGCAAGAGTTGATACTGCTTCGCATTGACATACCACATCACCACAGCGGCAAGAATAACCCCTACGGCCCCACCAATAATGGAAATGCCCGTCTGTTTCATGTCTATCGCGCCGCGGTGTTTAATCATTAACACCGACGTTAAAAACAACGCATTCAGAATCATTGGCCCAGGCACCAGCTCTGGCATCAGCCAGTAAAGTACAGGCACACATAGCATGCCTAAACCAAAGCCAATAACACTTTGCAGGCAAGCGCCAATAATCAGAATTAAATAAACAAGTACAAAGTCGGTCAAACTTTCTTACCACCTTCCTAAGTATGAGCTCTGTTGATTCTACAACCCATATTTTATTATTATAGTATCATTTGAATTGTGTAAAAATTTTTATTGCTAGCTAGTTGTTTTGCGATTGTTTCGCAAAATTATGTCCAACCTGCATCCACTATCAATGATTGTGCTGTCATCATTCGGCTGTCATCAGCGGCTAAAAACAACGCGGCATTCACTACATGATCTGGTTGAATTGTTTCGTTAATACACTGACTCAAACGAACATCTTCAATCATTTCTGGGGTTAGCCAATGAGTAATTTGGCGCTCTGTCATCACCCAACCCGGTACTAATGAATTCACACGAATATTGTCTTTACCATATGAAGCAGCTAATGAACGGGTTAAACCTTCAATTCCTGCTTTTGCTGTTGTGTAGGCTGGCATGCCTGTTTGCTTAATACGCCAACTTACCGACCCCATATTGATAATGCTGCCGCCGCCTAAACGCTGCATCTGTTCAACCACAGCTTGCGATGAAAAGAAACATGGGCGTAAGTTAACTGCAAACTTATCTTCCCAATATTTCACATCCATATTTTCAGCAGCATGACGGGTGTCATCGGCTGCGTTATTAATTAACACACCAATGTCACCCTGTTGTTGACGCGTTTGCTCAATGGCCGCTTTTAAGGCTTCAACGTCACGGATATCACAATGGATAAACTGCGGATCAAACTCATATTTACCCGCTAATTTAGCGCATAACGCATCACTTTGCTCAGTTGCAATATCAACAAAGGTGACTTTCGCGCCCTGCTCGCAGAACCGCGTTACCATTACTTCACCAATTCCCGATGCACCACCAGTAATAAACACACTCTTACCAGCAAGGCTTGGGTAAACTGTTTTTAGCTCGTTCGAATTTGGCATGATAACCTTTTGTTTTAAAGTAATTACAACGTCAAAAAGTGATGCTTATTGAGCCGCTTCTTTTTCGGCGATTTCTTTTTCAATAAACGCCATTGCTTCATCAATCATGTACGTCATCATGTTTTTAGCACGTTCAGGATCGCCGCTCGCAATCGCGTTATACACTTTATAGTGCTCTTCAGCGATCGCCTTTTTATTGCCCTTAGCAGGTGTAGTATGCTGAATACTTACATGCAGAGCCGTGCTAATAAAATCACGTAATTGATAGAAAAAACGGTTACCACTGGCATGCAAAATAGCCGTATGGAAAGCAAGGTCTGGCTCATGCATTACGCCTTCTGGCTCTTCTGCTGCCGCTTGCATTTTATCGAGTGCCATTTTAATTTCTGCAATGGCTGCTTGGTCGCCTTTTCTTGCTGCAAGTGCTGCTGCTTGTGGCTCAATCGCCAAGCGCACTTGTAGAAATTCTTTAAGTACGTAAAGTGATGGGCTGCTTTCCAACAACCATTTTAATACGCTTGTGTCGTATAAGTTCCAGTTCTCCGCCGACTCAACACGAATACCTTGTCGTGGACGAGAAGAAATCAGTCCTTTTGCAGCAAGCATTTTCACTGCTTCACGAACAGCTGTGCGGCTAATACCATACACTTCACAAAGTTGTGCTTCGGTTGGTAGCCCCGTTTCAGTGTTATAATCACCAACAATAATTGCTTTACCAAGCTCATTGGTAACTTGTTGTGATAGGTTTAAATTTTCTAAACGCGCCATGTGTGTTCCTCAAAAGATCTGAGTAATATGATACATCTATAAAGCTATTCCGTCATCCTGGAAATAATTGATTAAAATCAATAACAAGCAAAAAACAACCTAATACAAGTGTCTATATTTCGAACAATATAGTCACCATTTCACCTACAGACTGTCACCTTATTTTAACAAATCTCTTTCACTTACCTTATTTATAATATAATATTTTTATTCAACAACTAAAAAAGCAAAATTCTCTTTCAAAATTAGGTGGAACACACGATGGTCGAACTAAGTACCTTAGACTGGGCAGTGCTAGCAGGATTTTTTGTCCTGTTACTAGGCGTTGTCGTGATGTCTATGCGACAAAAAGAAGAAGACACCGCTGATTACTTTTTAGCGGGTCGTAATGCAAGTTGGTTAGTGATTGGTGCCTCTATTTTCGCATCAAACATTGGCTCGGAACATTTGGTGGGCCTTTCAGGTTCAGGTGCACAATCGGGTATGGCACTAGCTCACTGGGAGATGCAATCGTGGATCATTCTACTACTCGGTTGGATTTTCGTGCCTTTCTATTGGAGTAGTAAAGTCTACACCATGCCTGAATTCTTAGAGCGCCGCTTTAACTCTAAATCACGTACCTTCTTATCTGTTATCTCATTGATTAGTTATGTACTAACCAAGGTTGCGGTAACGGTTTATGCCGGCGGCATCGCATTTAAAACAATATTAGGTATTGAGAGCATTTGGGGCATCGATTTCTTCTGGATTTCAGCTATTGGCCTAGTCGTTATCACCGGTATTTATACGGTACTTGGCGGTATGAAAGCCATTATGTGGACCTCGGTGTTGCAGACCCCTGTACTCATTATTGGCTCCTTAGTCATATTAGTTGTTGGTCTAGATAAAGTAGGTGGCTGGGCAGAAGTTGAGCGTATCAACGATGCTAATATGCACCTTATTCGTAGCGCTTCAGATGCTGAATTCCCTTGGCCTGGCATTGTATTTGGTTCATTCATTATTGGTTTTTGGTATTGGTGTACCGACCAATACATCGTACAACGTGTTTTATCTGCAAAAGGTATTAAAGAAGCCCGTCGCGGTACCATGTTCGCCGGTTACTTAAAATTACTTCCTGTATTTATCTTCTTAGTACCAGGCATGATTGCATACGCATTGAATGTTAAAGGTATTATTAGCTATGAAAGTGCTGACCAAGCTTTCCCAACTCTCGTTGCTGAGCTATTACCAGCCGGCGTAAAGGGGATTGTAATCGGTGGTTTAGTAGCGGCTCTTATGAGCTCTTTAGCATCATTATTTAACTCATCAGCAACCTTATTTACCATTGATTTCTATAAGAAATTCAAACCTGAATCATCTGAGAAGCACCTTCTGAAAGTAGGCCGTATTGCCACTATCGTTATTGTTATATTGGGTCTTCTGTGGATACCCGTCATGAGCTTAATTGCCGATGTGCTTTATGAGTATCTGCAAAGTGTGCAGTCTCTTATTGCACCGGGAATTGCAGCAGTATTTTTACTCGGTTTATGTAGTAAACGCATCACTCCAACAGCGGGTTTTGTGGGCTTAGTTTCAGGTTTTGTGCTGGGTATGATCCGCTTAGTGTTACTGCCATTTAAAGATGATTTAACAGGTTCATCATTTGCGTGGGTCACCACGATGAACTGGTTATATTACTGTATTCTGCTATTTGTCGTGGTCGTTGCGATTATGATTGTGGTAAGTATTTTCACCAAGCAAGCAGACGAAGAACAATTGAAAGGTCTTACTTTCTCAAGCCTAGATAAAGCAACCATGAAAGAAGTAGCTGCCGGCTTAGATAAGTGGGATTACATTCATACCGCGGGTATTATTGGTATTACTGCCTTTATTTACTACCGCTTCTGGTAATCGTTCGTTCCCAAAGTTGTAGGGCGCCAATTGGCGCCCTTTTTTAATCAGCGAGTTCTGGTGAGAACACTGGAAAACCGTTTTTATCCCACGTAATAATGCGTGCTCGCGCATGGCGATTTGGGTCTGTAAGCGGTGTCCCTTTCAGCTCTTTATAGTCACGACTGTGATAAATCATTAAATCGGTTACACCATCTTCAGCTTTTACAAAACTGTTATGCCCAGGGCCAAAACGACCTAACTCAGCATTGGTGGTGAACACCGGCTCAGCCTTTTTATGCCAGCTAGCTGGGTCAAGTAAGTCAGCATTCACATCTGCCCATAGCAAACCCATCGCATATCGATGATCGGTGGCACTGGCTGAATAAGTGACAAATATTTTATCGCCGTGGGTGATGACTGCAGCACCTTCGTTCACCTTGTAGCCTTGCACTTCCCAATCAAGGGTTGGCTCAGTAATCGCGATAATGGGTTCTTTAATTGATGTTGGTGAGTCCATTTCAGCTAACCATAAAGCTGAGTTATAAGTTGCAGGCTGGTTCTGCTGCGCCCAAATCATGTAACGCTTACCCTTGTGCGTAAAACTTGTGGCATCAAGCGAAAAACTATCAAGGTGACTAGTTACTTGTCCCATTTCTTGCCACTCACCTTGCATCGGATTAGCACTGTCGTTTTTAAGTGCATACATGCGAATACTGAACGGCTTTTCGATATCACCTGCGGCGAAGTAGATATACCAACTGCTATCTATCTGATGTAGCTCAGGGGCCCAAATATTGACACTCATTGGGCCTTTATCGCGCTTTTGCCAAATAACCTTCGGCTCAGCTAATTTTAAATCGTTTAAACGACAAGCTTGGCGCAGCTCAATTTCATCAAATTTCGGCGAACTACCTATAAACGTGTAACAGCCACTTTTATCATCACGAACTAACCAAGGATCAGCCCGTTTGAGTACAATGGGGTTATCAATTGGCGCTAAAGTCTTGCTACTATTAGCATCAGCAAGGGCTGACAATGACGAGGCGCTTAACGCACTAAGAAGCGTTAGCCGAGATAATTTTTTGAGCATAATGTGTCCTGTATTTCGTCTCGATTTTATTGTTAATATTGTATTACATATTATATAGTAGCTGAATGAACACAAGAGTTAAAACAACAAAAGGTATTCAAGCATGAGACCCGTAAGTAAGGTGACACACGCAATGAAGTGGCTTTCAACAGGGCTACTTTTTTCTGCCGCAGCCGTATCTGCAAAGCAAGTTGAAGTACACGATCCGGTAATGACCAAAGAAGGCGACACATATTATGTATTTAGCACAGGCCCTGGTATTACCTATTATGAATCTAAAGATTTAACAAACTGGAAACTCACTGGCCGCGTTTTTAAAGATGAGCCAAGTTGGGCAAAGCGTATTTCACCAAGTTTTGATGGCCACTTATGGGCACCTGATGTTTATGAGAAAAATGGTAAGTTTTACCTTTATTACTCAGTCTCTGCATTCGGCAAAAACACTTCGGCAATTGGTGTAACGGTTAATGAAACACTTGACCCATCATCACCTGATTACAAGTGGATTGACTACGGCATAGTGGTTGAATCAGTGCCTGAACGTGACGATTGGAACGCTATCGACCCTGCAATAATCGAAGATGACAATGGCACACCGTGGATGAGCTTTGGTTCGTTCTGGGGTGGTCTTAAACTAGTAAAACTTGATGATGACATGGTGCGCTTAGCAAAACCTGAAAAGTGGCATCACATTGCGAGTCGCCCAAACACGGAACATGGCCCGATTGAAGCACCTTATATCTTTAAAAAGAATGGCTATTACTACCTATTTGTTTCGTTTGATAAATGCTGCCGTGGCGTAGAGAGTACTTACAACGTACGCGTAGGTCGCAGCAAAAACATCGAAGGCCCATACTTAGATCAACAAGGTCGCTCTATGGTTGATGGCGGTGGCACTTTAGTTATTGAAGGTAATAAAGACTGGGCAGCTCTTGGTCATAATGCTGCGTACACCTTTGATGGCAAAGACTATTTAGTATTACACGCCTACGAAACAGCCGATAACGGCGTGCAAAAACTACGTATTTTACCTATGAGTTGGAAAAACGGTTGGCCGGTTGTTAACCCAGCCGACCTAAATAAGCTTAAAACCAAACTTAAAAAGTAATTATTCAACACACAAAAAAACCTGCAAAATTGCAGGTTTTTTATTTGCTTTAATGACCTAGTTTGAGGTTGAAAGTAGGTGTTATTAACTAAAATCAACCAAGGTAATATCAACGAGCATGGGGCTTTGGCAGCCTTGCTGATGCTTTTCTTCAATAAATGCGCTGTACACATCACGTGCAAGATGCGCAGGTATTAGCACCTCAAAGCGGCTGCCTTTATTCATTAATTGCAATGCTTCTTGCAAGCCCACTATCGCCTCTGCAATTTCGTACTCTACAGCAGCACCTTGCTTTCGAGTATCAAACAACACCCGACCATTTGTAAGGGTAACGCGTTGATGCACAGTCACAGTGGCATCCCAACTAGGTTTATCCCCCTGACCTTGCTCAATCACTCGATAACCAAGTCCTGTCGGGGTTTGGTAAAAACTGTGTTGCTCTGCGCTGTTATCTAAAAGCGACGGTAAAACATGCTCTTTAGCCGTCGCAAATACATTGTTGCTTAACATAGCCAACTCTTTATTGTGCGTTGATTAAACGAATACCATAGATACCACCGGCAACAGAATCTTTGTCGGCAGTAAAACGTAAGGTCAACGTTTTCGACTTTTTCATTGCTTCTGTTAATGGGTAATCAATGGTGTAGAACTCATCCGTTGGTTTACCTACAGGCAAACTAACTGCAGCTAATTGCTCGCCATTTAAATTAATAGAGAAATGACGATCTACATCGCCAATAAAATAGCGAACACGCAAAGCAACCGCTTTTTGTTCTGGGTTATTAAGCTGATATTCAAACCAACCTGTCGCATCGCGCCAGTGATGACCATTATTAACACCTGCACGGGTTCCTTCACCTTTAAAATCGTGTTCGACTTCAGGTTGTTGCTCACCCGGCGTAATTTGATCAACGGTTAATAAACGAAGCTGCTCTTTCTCTTGCTCAGCCGCTTTTGCATCGGCAACAAATTGCGTGAACTCTGCTTCGCTTTGCTGAGGCCAATACACTTGATAGCGACTATCGTGTAAGCGGAAGAACGGAATTAGCTCTGTGCTCTTAGTGTTATCGATACCTTGCTTGGCAATCGCCACATTTTTATCGGCGATAAATGCGAGCTTTTGGCCCGGTTTACGAGTGAGATCGGCAATAAATTGTTCTGGCTCACTCAGCATGATTGGAAGAGCCTCTGGCGGACAAGTTGGCCCAGCGGCGATGTGGCCCATGCGGCTATTGTCAGCAACAAAGTTAAGCTGCTCATTTGCAAATGCTTGTACTTTGGTAGCCATTACAACAGGCCCATACATCACAGAGTAATAATGCTGACCATCAGGTAGCTGCTCAGTATAAAGCTTAGGACTAAGTTCAAAGGCAAGCTTATCACCGCTTTGCCAAGCATGGCTGATACTGTAGTAACCGTCTTTTTCGGTTGCGCTTACAGCTTGTCCATTTAAAGTAAAGCTCAGCTCACCTTGCTGCCAAGACGGTTTACGAATATGAATCACCGACTCAGAGCTTTGCCCCTCAGACAAACGATTCACGGTCAGTGAGACCTTGTTATCATCTGGGAACTGGCTTTCTTGCGTGATTTGCAAACCCTGCTGTTGCCAGTTTAACGTGCTAGGAATAAACAAGTTTACCCATAGCTCTTTACCGGTATTGCTATAAATCAGCTCACCATATTTGCTGTGATTCTCAATACCTGAGCCTACACAACACCACATTGAATCTTGCACTGACGAATACATACGGTAATGCCCAGGGCGCATTGAGGTAAAGTAAACAAGACCGCCATGCTCTGGGTGTTGTGACGATAAAATATGGTTATATGTGGCGCGCTCATAATAGTCTAAATAACGCGTATAACCGGTTTTTAAAAATAATAACTTACTAAGTTTCATCATGTTGTAAGTGTTGCAGGTTTCTGGGCCTTCAACATCTTCAACCATTGGCGTGAAATCACTTTTATCATGGAAATGCTCACGTACCGAGTTACCGCCAATTGATACTGAGCGCTCTTGGCTGACTGTTTTCCAGAAAAAGTCAGCACCTTGCTGCCATGCTTTATCATCGCTGGCATTTGCTACTTTCAACATGCCAATAATTTTTGGAATTTGCGTATTTGCATGCAGGCCAGTTAACTTATCTTCTTTGTGTAATAAGGGTTCAATAATGATGTTATGAGAGAACTGACGGGCTAGTTTTAAGTAACGCTCATCGTCACTAATAAAGTACATATCAGCAAACACATCATTTAAGCCACCATGCTCTGAATACAGCATTTGTTGAACTTGTTCATCAGTTAGCTTAGCAGTGGTCGCTAAGAACCATTCACCTAACTTAAATAGCATTTGTTTGGCTTTATCACTGCCAGCAACGTCGTATGCATCACGCAAGCCATGGAAGATTTTATCGATGTTATAAAGAGGCACCCAGCGGTCATTTAAGCTGAATAAATCGGCTTTGATTTCACCTTTTTCAATCTGCTGCCACATTTCATCGCCATTTGGGATACCGCCTAAGTAACCACCAGTGGCTTGCTGGGCGCGATCCAGCTCACTCAGCATATAATCTAAACGCTGCTTTAATTCTTCGTCACCTGTGGCTGCCCACGCAAGGCTTAAGGCTGAAAGATAATGACCGCCAATATGGCCATCAAGGCCAGTACTTTCCCAGTTGCCATAGTTAGGCGCTTTTGGCTCAAGACCTGCTTCACGCAGATAAGGAGCAAGCAACTGATCAGGATGAAGAGCTAATAAATAACGCACATTCGTTTGCTGCGCATGTAAAAACGGGCTGGCGCTTAAACTTACTTGATTTAGGGCAAATAAATGTTGTTCGCTGGTATGTTCAGCATGCTCCACTGAAGCGGCTTGTTTACTGTCTGTTGGCATTTCACTGCAACCGCTAACAGTTAATATTGCAGCGCAAACGCTTGCTAAATAGCTAACCTTGAATGTGTTCATACTGTTGTCTCCCAGCGAATTATTATTTTAAAGAGCAAAGCGCACACACTTATTTAGTGTGTGCGTTTAAAGAGTGGTTATTTTGGTAGGCGCTTATGAATAACCATATCCGTATAGTACTCATCGGTAATTTTGTATTTTTTCAAAATCAGACCTAGTAAGGCGTGGAAAACACCCGGAATGATAGTTAGCATCAGTGCTAAGCCCATAAGGGTAAATTCAGTTTGCTCAACGTTAGGCTTGTACTCAAAAAATGCCAGTAATAAACCACCCGCTAAGCCCGCTAAACCGCCCCCGGCTTTTTGGCAGAATGAAATACCACCAAATGATAGACCCGATGCACGAACGCCGTCTTTAATTTCACCGTAATCAACGGCTTCAGCAATTGCAGACCAGAACACTGGCGCATGTAAATCAACCACAAATGACAAGATGATATAAAGCACAAACGCCGTCATCACATCGCCAGGCTGCACTACAAAGTACATTAGTAATGAAATAAATAGCACGGCAATTTGTGATTGACGGAATAGCTTCATTTTACAGTAGCGCTGGGTGATCCACGTACTTGCCACCATTGAGACAATAGATGCTGCAATACCTGCACTGGTAAAGGCACCGGCTAAATCTGGTACACCTAAGTAATAGGTTGCGTAATACATAGCAACACTGCCACGAATCGCATAGCCAAGCGTACCAAGCACACATGCTGCACACAGTAGTAACCATTGGTCGTTTTTAATAAGTACTTTTAATTGCGTAAGTACGCCTTCGGTTTGTGGCTCATGGGTAATACGTTCGCGAGTAGTAAAGAAGCAAAACAAAAATAGTGCTACGGCACATGCCGATACCAATGCCATTGCCAGTTTATAACCATACGACAAGCTGCCATCTCCCCAATATGAGGCAAGTAGCGGCACTGAAAATACGATCACTACATTGGCAATCTTAGCGAAGAACATACGGTAGCCATTGGCTGACAAACGCTCTTTAGGATCGGCAGTTAATACACCAATGTAAGAGATATAAGGAATAGCAACACCGGTAAACATCAAGGTCGCAAACAAGTAAGTGGCATAAGCCCACGCTAACTTCATGTTGTAGTCGAAATCAGGCGTGGTAAATAACAGTACGACCGACAAACCATATGGAACAGATAAAAATAAGAACCAGTGACGGAACTGACCCCAACGGGTTTTCACTTTGTCGGTGATCACCCCCATTAATGGATCGGTAAAGGCATCAACAAAACGCGCCACTAAGAACAACACACCCATATCAACCGGATCAAGCCCGTAGATATCGGTGTAAAAGAAAGACATAAAATAGAATAACGCTGCAACCATGACATTTACTGCCATGTCGCCGGCGCCAAAGCCGACCTTTTCTACAACGGATAACTTTTGAGATTCCATACAACAACACCCTAATTGGTCAATAATGAGCCGCCGCTCACTATTTCAAGCAATGCTAAAAAGCTTCAACATTGCGTATCAAATAAATTTATAGCCCTAGATATTACACAGCTTGGCCATTGCGTTCGTTATTTTTGTAAATTTAATGCTAATCCAATTAATAGTATTATCATACTTATTAAATCGCAACTCTTTTCGACCGATGGTTTGGTTTATAAAAACCAATAAAAAACCCCAGCAGAGCCGGGGTTTTTAGGTCTATAAAAGAAATTTAGAAAGAATAACGTGCACCTAGTGCGAATGTACGTGAGTAGATACCGTTACCAAAGTTAAATAGGTTGTCGTTACCTTCACCGTAGTAGCTCTGATATACGTCATCTAGGATGTTCGTTGCATCAAAAGTAACCACTAAATCATCATTCACATTGTAGCTAAATTGGAAGTCTAAGCTTTGCTCTGGACGATTCCAGAATTGAATCGGGTTAGCAAAGATTGCCGCTTCGTTACCTGTGTAGAACTCAGAACGCCATACATATGATAAACGCATGTCGAATGAATCACGCTCGTAGATACCTACGATGCTGTACGATTCATCAGAAACACCTGCCATTTGTGAATCAACATAACCAGAGATTTCACCTAACTCATTGAATTCAGGTGTATCTTGCTCTGAGTCAAGCATGGTGTAGCTTGCTTGCACACCAAAGCCGTTTAAGTACTCTGGTAAGTTTTCTGGGAAGTAAACTAAACCAACTTCTAAACCAGACAGTTCACCGTTTGAAGCATTCACTGGTGCACTTAATACATATGGGCGTGTTACGCCATCATCGCCTTCGCGCACAACTTGCTTACGACCCGCAACAACTAAGCCTTCTATTTCACGCTTAAAGTAAGCCGCGTAAAGTGAGCTTGTATCTGCGAAGTACCATTCAAGTGATACATCATAGTTCTTTGATTCTGTTGGTTTAAGCTCTGGGTTACCACCATTACCTGTACCGTATGTAGCACCTTCTGTTAAAGGATCGTACCAGTATTGCAGCGCGTTTAAGTCAGCAAAGTTAGGCATACGTAATGTTTCTGTGTACGCTACACGGCCCACTACATCATCAGTGATGTTCCAGTTAAGTACTAAGCTTGGTAGTAATGCGCTGCTATCAGCACTTGCTGAGCTTTCTTCAAATACATTTGAGTTCATGCCGCCAGACTCAGCAACAAAGTCCATATCTTGCTCGTAGCTTACATAACGTAAACCAAACTCACCGCTAATATCTTCCGTTAAGAAGAAGTTAGTTGTGGCATATAGCGCGTATGAGTTTTCTTCGATATCAAATGTTTTGTATACATCTTCAGCCTCAAGGCCATATACGCTACGAACAGCATCGCCGTTATCAAGCATGTAGCCACCGTCAGCAGTTACAAAGCTGTCGAATACGTCAGCACGGCCATCGAAATAATCATCAACTTGGAACACAATACCAGAACCATCACCTGCTGCACCCGCTGCTGCTAGCTGCTCAATTAAGCTAGCCACAGATGTGTTTGCAATACCAGTATCTTGACCACGTGTGTACTCTTGCGCAGTTCGTTTTTCGTAGCGACCACCGAATTTCACTTTATCAAAATAAGTACCACCAATTAGGTATTCAGCATCAAATGTGAATGTTAGTGCATCGCCGGCATTACCACCGCCATTGTCATAAATAGTACCTGCATTCCAGTTTTCGATAGCAGCCATATCTGCTTCGTTTACCGCTGTGTTTGGATCATCCCAAAACGCGATGCCTGGTACGCCGTCTTTATCATTAAAATCAACGTCAAGACCCGTCGCTACACGATCAAAACGCATTGCGAAGAAATCTGTTTCGTACTCACTGTCTTGGTAAACAACTTCTGTATTAATGGTTAGGTAATCGCTTGCTAGCCACTCTGCACCTAGCGCATATAAGTAGCTATCTGTTTTACCATATGAAAAGTCACCACTTTGGAAACCGCCAGCGCCAATCGCTTGCTTTTCTTTAACTACGTTAGTGCCATCAAACACAGTTGGTGTTTCAATGAAGCCGTTACCGTTTTCAAACGTATTTGAGAACCACATCGCGTTTTGCGATTCGTTTTCGTAACCTGTGTAGAAACCTTCAGCTGTGATTTCTAGGGTTTCATCTGGTGCCCACTGTAAAGATACAGACGCTGCCGGGCGCTTACGAAGACCGGTGAATGAAGTACCAAAAATAGCATCACGTGCTAATAGGTATTCAGTTGGCTCACCATTTACGTCTAAAGTAGAACCAGCCGCAGTAGGTAGACCTAACTCAGTACCTTGAGTCCAGAATTCATTTGGAACACGTGAATACGGTGAGTAGTTGTACTGTGGTTTATCAGTAAAGAATGGGAATGCAGCACCCGCTGTGATGGTGTCATCGCGGTAATGTGTTTCAGCATAAGAAATATTGAAAAGTGCACCAAATTCACCAGCGCCATCGATTTCCCAACGGTTAGAGAGTAATGCACTAATATTTGGATCAACTTCATCTGGTTGATCTGAGTAAATCGCACGTGCCGCTAAAACAACTTTTTCACCTTCGAAGTTGAAAGGACGGTGAGTTTTAATATCAATCGCACCTGCGATACCGCGTTCGATTTGGTCCGCCGAACGGGTTTTATAAACTGTTACGCCTGAAAGTAAACTTGCAGGAATGTCTTGCAGCGCCACATCACGACCCGCACCTGTAAAAATAGCGCGACCATTAACTGTGGTATTAACATCAGTAAGACCACGGATTGAAACCGCGCTTACTTCACCAGCACCACGGCCAGTTGTTTGTACACCCGTTACACGTTGTAATGCTTCAACTACGTTGTTATCAGGGAATTTACCAATATCTTCAGCAACAATTGCATCCACGATTTGAACGCTTGCACGTTTTTCATCTAACGCTTTGTTTAAACTGCCGCGAATACCTGATACTTGAATAACTTCCATCTCATCGACGTTATTCTCAGGAGTGTTTGGTGCTTCCTCCTGTGCAAAAGCAAATTGACAGGTAAATGCCATAACTACAGCACTGGCTATGTGTGTTCTTTTAAACATAAGCGGTGTTCTCCAAATTATAGTTATATCGGTCCGCTGAACTTTCCCCATTCAGTTACCGAAGAGTGACCACTGCATTGTGCATCGTGTGTTGTCAAAACGGTGCGCGAGTGTGTCTATATTTTTATGTTAATACATTGCTGCCTGAACTTTAATCATATTGTATGATTATTTAACAGTCAACTCTAAAAGCCAAATTAAAATAACTGCCATTATGTTTACAAAAAACGTTGCAATTATAACATGTTACAAACTCAAAGCATGCTGCGTTTTTGTTTTGGGAATTTATTAAGACCCATTATTATCAGCTACTTAGCGATTATTCGTTTGCTTGTTTTAATTTGTCTTTCACTCATCCAGAGCAACAAAAAAGGCTAACAAGTTATTTACCCTGCGTATTTTGATGCTACTATGATTAAAATACAATAATACAATATAGAGTTATTTTTTGCTGCACTTTTACTGGTTTGTTTCGATGTAAACAATCAGTTACTCAGTATAATCAGGCGTACACTGTGTATTATCTGGCCACTTAGAGCGAGTTAGAGCGAGCTCTGGGTTGAAAAAGCTGCAGTTCAAACAACAATTATTAGTTAATAAGGACACTCATGAAGAAATTGAAAGCGTTGGCGCTACCATTACTTTTTTCGAGCAGCTTAGCTGTTGCACAAAACCCATTATTTACCGATGTATTTACTGCAGACCCTGCTGCACTTGTTCACAATGACACCGTATACCTTTATACAGGCCATGATGAAGCACCTAATAATGACGTGTTTTTTGAAATGCATGACTGGTTAGCCTTTTCATCAACAGATATGGTGAACTGGAAAAAACACGGCCCAATCATGAAAGCAACAGACTTTAAATGGGCTAAAGGTGAAGCATGGGCTTCACACATGATTGAGCGTGATGGCACTTTCTACTTCTTTACAACCGTTCGCCACAACGACACAAAACCAGGTTTTGCAATTGGTGTTGCAACTTCTAAGTCACCAACGGGTCCATTTAAAGATGCAATTGGCCATGCACTGGTTACCGATGACATGACCAAGCATACGCCAAATGATTGGGACGACATCGACCCTGCTATATATACAGAAGAAAACGGCGATACTTACATGTTCTTTGGTAACTTAATGCCAAAATACGTAAAGCTAAGCGACGATTTACTCTCTCTTGATGGTGAAATTAAAACGCTAGACTTACCTAACTTTACCGAAGCGTTATGGGTTCACAAGAAAAACGACAACTACTATGTATCGTACGCATGTGAGTTCCCTGAGAAGATCTGTTATGCCATGAGTAAAAGCATTCATGGCCCGTGGGAATATAAAGGTATCTTGAATGAGATCGCAGGTAACAGCGAAACCAATCACCAATCAATTATCGAATACAAAGGTAAAGACTACTTTATTTACCATACTGGTGCTGTACCACCGATTGATGGCAAACCAAGTGGCGGGCGTTTTCGTCGCTCAGTGGCGATTGAGCCGCTTTATTACAACGAAGATGGCACACTTAAACGTATTATTATGACCACTGAAGGTCTAAGTAAACAAGACAAGTAATCTCAAAAAGGGCTCTTTAAGAGCCCTTTTTAGTGCTCAAATGTAATACAAATAAGCAAATTTACCGGAAAATCCTCACTTTCAGATAAGTAAAAACTTCCCTAAAAGAATAAAAACAGCGAAAAAAGCGCCAAAACTGGCAACTTGAAAAAATTAAAATCACGCTGTACACATTGTAAACATTGACACTTCGTGTTTACATATCAATTACCTTTGCAAAAGTATTTGCACATTTTAAATCGTACTATAAAATTACAATACTACGTTCTTATTAGTTTGATATAGGCACGCGGCAATTTTATTGACAACAATCGAATAAAAAAATGAATCCCAGTTTCAAGAGGACACATAAAATGAAATTAAATAAATTAGCCATGGTCATAGCCTGCTCTTTGGCTGTTACAGGTTGTGGCAAAGAAGATGGCACTAAGCTTGACACAGCACCAGCGGTTGCCGACCCGCAAAGTGCAAAACCGACAGTAAGCAGCAGTGTTGAATACACTGAATCAGGTAGCGTAATGGTTACCAATGTAAGCGTGCACGATCCTTCTGTCGTTAAAGTTGACGACACTTATTATATTTTTGGTTCACACCTTGCTGCCGCTAAATCAACTGATCTCTTAAACTGGGAAATGATTTCGAGCCTTTCAGCTAACGCAGCCGTTAATGAAAGCCCATTATTTGATTACAACTACACAGGTGAAATTGCCGAAGGTATTGAATGGACAGACGGTTTTACAGGAAACTGGGCTGCCGATGTAATCAAAGCGCCAAATGGTAAATTTTGGTTCTACTATAACCACTGTGCACAAGATAACCCAGATACACCAGATGTTGTTGATGAAGTATGCTGGAACCGCTCTTATCTTGGTTTAGCTGAAGCTGACAATATCGAAGGTCCGTATACAAACAAAGGTATTTTCTTACGCAGCGGTTATCGTACAGAAGCGGAGTTTGCAGCTTACCCACTTGATAATGGCCAAACAACATGGAATGGTGCCGTTGATCCTAACGCCATTGACCCTGCAGCCTTCTATGATGCTGATGGCAAACTTTGGATGGTTTACGGCTCATACTCTGGCGGTATTTTCGTGCTAGCAATGGACGAAGAAACAGGTATGCCAGAAGCAGGTCAAGGCTATGGTAAAAAGCTAGTAGGCGGTGACTTCCGTGCAATGGAAGGTGCATTTGTCATGTACAGCCCAGAAAGTGAATACTACTACCTATTCTTCTCTGTTGCTGGTTTTGATCTTAATGGTGGCTACAACATTCGTGTTGCTCGCTCTAAAACACCAGATGGTCCTTACCTAGATAATGCAGGTAATGACATTGCAGCTATCGGCGGCCTAGAGGTCGGCGAAAAACTAATGGGCGGCTTTGAGTACACGCAAGAACTTGGCGAAACAGCGCCTGCATGGGGCTACCAATCACCAGGTCATAACTCTGCTTACTACGATGAAGCGACAGGTCGTCATATCTTAGTAACGCATACACGTTTCCCACAAACGTCTACTGAGTTCCCAACCATTTCAGAAGCGCACCAAGTTCGCGTACATGAAATGTTCATTAACTCGTTAGGTTGGCCTATGGCTTCACCGCAGCGCTATGTACCGCTTGAAGGCGACAACATGGTTGTGGCAGATGAGCTTTACGGCTATTACAAATTTATCAACCATGGCAATGATGTAAATACAGATGCTATTCGCTCAATGCATATTGCTTTGAACGAAGATCACTCAGTAACGGGTGATGACCCAGGTATCTGGTACATGATTGATGACTCAAATATTAAACTTGAGTTAGATTCTGGTACTTACTTTGGCGTGGCTAAATGGCAATGGGATGATGCAACTAAAGCAATGGCTGTAACTGTATCAGCTACATCAAGCGAAGGCGCTACCATTTGGGCAAGTAAACGTGATGAAATTACGGATACTGCAAACGTGCTGGGCACTGTTCAAGAAGCACTTGATATCAAAACTGAATTATCAATCGCTGACGAAGGCTACTCATTACCAACCAAAGGTAAAGACGGTGCTGCAATTAACTGGGCAAGCAGTGATGAATACTACATCACCAGTGAAGGCTCAGTATTCATTCCAACGCCAGATCGCGGTGATAAAGCGGTTACTTTAACGGCTAATATCTCTTTAAACGGCGAGAGCACAACCAAAACATTTAATGTAAATCTAGAAGCGCGCCCAGAGTTTAAAAATGCGATTGCACACTATGCATTTGAAGACTCACTCAGTGATGGTTTAGGTAACCTTGATGATGCGGGTGTAACAGATAACAACCTATTAAATGTAGGTGCCGGTACAGCTGCATACGCAGAAGGTCAGACAGGTAAAGCATTTAACTTTGATGGTGCAACGGGTGTTCGTTTACCTGATGAGCTAGTAACAGGCGATGAGTACACTATTTCTTATTGGTTTAAGCCAACAGTACTAACTAACTTCACGCCTACATTCTTCGCATCAACGTCTGATGCACGTTGGATGAGCTTGATCCCAGGTAGTACACACTTTACGTCAACACCGATGCTTTGGAGCCGTTATTTAGCTGATGATGGCACAGATATGTGGAACCAAATCATTTCTGACTCTCCAGCGGTAATGGATTGGAATCATATTGCCATCACTTATGCTAATGGCACTGCAACACTTTATCGTGATGGTGTACGTGCAGGTTCGATGCCTCGCCCTGACTTCTTTAGCGAACAAACAGGTAACTTTGCCCTTGGTGTGAACTACGGCTGGGACTTACCTTTCCAAGGTCAAATTGATGAATTCATCGTTTATGACTACGCGCTAAACGGTCTAGACATTAATGGTGCGGCTATCAATAACCTGACAGATCCGACTAAATTCGAGAGCTTCATTACTGATGCGCTTGATTTAGGTGATGTATCGGCAGTACGTGAAAGCTTTGAGTTACCGCGTGTAGGCCCATTTGTATCTGGTATTAGCTGGACGTCAAACAACGAAGAGTACTTAAAACCGGTTAATGGTACAGCTGTTGTGACACAACCTAGCGCCTCTGCTGGCGACCAAGTAGTGACATTAACTGCAACTATTAAGTACAAAGACTTTACTGATACTAAGTCATTCGATGTAACCTTAAAATCACTTGCACCTGCTGAATACAGCTTCGAAGGTGACTTAAGTGCATTAAACGGCGCATACGCGGCGGGTAAACCAACGGGTGGTTTTATCAACAACACTGGTGGTAACGTAACTTTTGTTGACGGTATCATGGGTCAAGCAGTATTCCTTGAAGGTTCAGGTGTTCGTCTACCGGATAACTTAATCACGACCAATGATTACTCAGTATCTATGTGGTTAAAACCTGAAACCTTCACTGATTACACTACAGCGTTCTTCGCAGGTGCAAGTGCAGGCTCTTGGTTAAGTTATGTGCCATCTATGGCAGGTACAGGCCTAACTCGTTTATGGGCAAATAACGGTGCCTTCTTCGATAATGCAGAACTAGATAGCCGTATTCCAGCAAAAGAATGGACACATGTTGCATTCACTGTTGATGGTACGAACGGTGATGTGTTGAAGATGTATGTTAACGGTGAATTACAGCTAGAAACCGATGGCTTCCCGCGTGTATTCACGGTTCCTGGTGAAACAAATGAGTTTGCACTCGGTGTTAACTACTGGGATACACCTTATAACGGTGCTATCGATGAACTGAAAATTTTCAACGGTGCGATTAGCGCTGAAGAAGTAAAAGCACTCTTTGATGCAGCTGCTGCACAAGAGTAACAAAGTGAGGTGAGCTGCCTCACCTCAACTATTTGTTGTCTGGAAAGGCCGGGTGAAAACCCGGCTTTTTTCTAAAGCTTTAGTACCCCTTGCCGATACATACATATCATTCACTTTCATCGCTCTCATTATGGCTATTAACTCATTAGCAAG
Source organism: Pseudoalteromonas sp. UCD-33C (assembly GCF_001306895.1). Lineage (NCBI taxonomy): Bacteria > Pseudomonadati > Pseudomonadota > Gammaproteobacteria > Alteromonadales > Pseudoalteromonadaceae > Pseudoalteromonas > Pseudoalteromonas sp. UCD-33C. The sequence goes on from NZ_LJTB01000006.1 coordinate 238,041, forward strand.
TGCGTTAACTATCTCAAACGCAGATACAGCAGTCAGTAATACCAACTCAAAAGTAGGCTACAAACTCAGCAGCCAAGAGATGAACAAACTCTCTGGTCGTGAAGTAGAGCCCGCTCAAAAAGAAGAAGTATCTAGCGAACTCCCCGCACATATTCGCAAAATGGTTGAGCAACTCGAAAAGCTCAAAGAACAACTCGAACTTGCCAAAGAGCAATTAGCCAAACTGCAAGCGCTCAAAAACCAAGAAGATGAAGCTGTAAAAGTGCAAGTTGAAACGCAGACCAAGATGGTTATGGAAATTCAAACGCAAATAATGACTCTTAGCCAATCAATTAGCGATGCGCTAAAAGAAGCAGGTATCAGCGACCCTGGAGTGCTAATGAGTGTCTTGGTATAAAACTTTAGAATTTAGGCTTTAAACAGAATTGATTACGCCCATTCTCTTTGGCTTCATACAGGTTTTCGTCAGCCTTTAAGAAAAGTCTCTTCCAATCTCTTGGAGATTCCGGAACAGTCACCCCACCAATTGAAATAGTTAAGTGACCACTCGGTGAGTCTTCATGGGGTATATGCTCTTCGTGCAATAAGTCTATTATTCGTTTTGCCACCAACTTACAGCCATCATAGTTAGTGTGTGGAAGGACTATGGCAAACTCCTCACCACCCCAACGTGAAATAAAATCAGTGTCGCGTGCTAATGCTCTTTTGACTGTGTTAGTAACTGATACAAGCGCTGCATCACCTGCCAAATGGCCATAACGGTCGTTATATTTTTTAAAATAATCAATATCCAGTAATAACACAGAGACTTCGGGTGACTCATGTCTTGCACTCAATTGATTCATCACCACTTCTAAATAGCGTCGATTAAAAACTTTAGTTAGCGAGTCAATCATTGAGGCTTCTTTATGTTGCTCAAGCAAAGCATTGTATTTCAGCTCTTTTTCAACACGTTTTTGCAGTGTTACTGCACTGTAGGGTTTAGCAATAAAATCATTGCATCCCGCGTCCCAAAATTTATATTCAAAGCTTGTATAATTTTCGCCAGTTAACATGATTATGGGGGTATGCTCAAACACAGGAACACTGCGAATTCTCTGACACAGATCAATCCCATCCATACCAGGCAATCGGTAATCTAGTAAAAAAAGTGAGGCTTTTAAATCACCTAATAGCTCTAACAATTGCTCGGCTGATGAGAAGCGCCTGAGATTGTACTTAGGTGATAGCACTTTGTTGATAACAGTAAAATCAAGATCACTGTCTTCAACCAAAACAACATTGCTTTCAAGTGTTGCTTGATTCAGATCCTTTTCAGCTTTTTTTCGTAATAAATTAAGCGAACTATCCATATAAAGTTTACCCTTATTGGTTCACCGTTGAGGGTAGTTTGCATTATCGGGATTTTCAAGTTACGACAAATAGCAAGGCTTCCAACCTATGAATAATGACTTTTAGGTTTGGACTTTGCCTTCCCGGCTATAGCCAACTTTCCCCTTTCTAACTTATCTCATAAAACCCCAAAAAGGGTCCGAAATCCAGTAACTATGCGGGCTCTGAATTATCGAGCACGCAAATACGAAACTTCCTTAGCAGTAAAAATAAGTGCTATTTAGGGTCATTGTCGTTACATTTAGCAGCTGTTAAAACGAATTAATTTGCTCAATAAATCAACAACATAAACTTAACAATTTAATCTACATCGCCACTTTGAGGACTCAGTTGCAAAGATCGTTAAAATAAAAAACAACACTTAAATCCCACTAAAAAGCCTTCTCCAGTACTTTTTCAGTATAGAAATCAACCAACTCATTCGTATTATGAATTCACCCTATGAACGAAGTGAGGGCGTCTTATGCGTCAAATTTTATTACTTTCTGTAAATGGATTTACGCTACAAAAACTGTTTTTACTGGCATCGTTATTGGTGTGCTTTTTCACCTCAGCTGAAGAAACAAGCCCTATTTCAACAGCGAGAGCATGGTTAACCTTGGTTGATTCTGGAGAATACCACGAGAGCTGGCAGCAAGCTGATCAGGTCTTTCAAAGCACCACGCCCAAAGCTCGATGGCAAACGGCCTTAAATCAAATACGCGTTCCTTTAGGCCGAGTTATGTCTCGCACCTATTTTGGCACAGCAAAATATGACTCATTACCCGGCCTGCCAAATGGTGAGTATTTAGTGGTCAAGTTTCAAACCGAGTTTATGAATAAAGAGGCAGTAGTTGAAACGCTCAGCCTAAGCAAAGCCGCCGATGGCTGGCATCCATTAGGTTATCTGATCGATTAGTTTAGAGCAGCGCAAAGCGCCCTTGAGTTTTGTGCTGTAAGATTTATCGACAGTTAAAATGCTTATCTGCGGGAAAATAAACCGCACAATTGATGAATAGTATTTATTGTTCGTCGCCGAAACATAAAAACATTTCAAGACGAATTCAATAAACAACAAGTAAATGGAATTGCTATGAGAAAAATGCTCTTATTGATCACTTTTTTACGCTGCTTTTGTGCAAACGCTGAAGAACTCGAAGTTATTCATCGCGCTAAAAGCTGGCTTACACTAATCGACAACGGTCAGTATCAGCAAAGTTGGCAGCAAGCAGATTCATTATTTAAACAAGCGATGCCACAAAGCAACTGGAGTAAAGCGTTAAAACAAGTTCGGGTACCGCTTGGCAAGGTGATTTTACGTAAGAATTTAAGCCTGATGAATTATGACTCTTTACCCGGAACACCTGATGGTGAATACGTGATCATTCAGTTTCAAAGCCAATTTATGAATAAAGAGCAGGCCATTGAAACAATTAGTCTCAGCAAAAGTAGTGGCCAGTGGCAACCTATCGGTTATTTTATTAATTAGGGCTCTAGGTTCTAGGCTCTAGGTTCTAGGCTCTAGGTTCTAGGTTCTAGGTTCTAGGTTCTAGGATTGCATTGTAGAACGGCTTTAGCCGTGAAGATTATGTGATGGACAAAATTCGGCACTAAAGTACCTCCTACGTGGAGTTTTATATGCAATGTAGGGCATGAAAAGGTGTAGATGGATTATGTTGGGTTTCGCTCAAACCAACCTACCCGAAGAATGAGAAGGGCAAGTGCTGAGAGGTACGCCACACAAAACAACCGCACCGCTCAGCTTGGAACTTTACTCTCGTTAACTTTACCCTCGTTAACTTTACCCTCGTTAACTTTACCCTCGTTAACTTTACCCTCGCTAACTTTACTCTCGCTAACTTTACTCTCGCTAACTTTACTCTCGCTAACTTTACTCTCGCTAACTTTACTCTCGCTAACTTTACTCTCGCTAACTTTACTCTCACTAACTTTACTCTCGCTAACTTTACCCTCGCTAACTTGCAGCTGACAGCTATAAAAAAAGCCACTCATAAATGAAGTGGCTTTGGTTGAGTCGATTTTTTACTTATAACTTAATTTGGTTCACGCAGATGGAACACTTGGCACTTGTTACCTAAATCAGGTTGTTGTGCGAAGTTAGTGTTTTCAGCTAAACCACAGTTACTTAAACCAAGCGCTTGTTTTGTGTAGCGGTTGATAAGCATCACACCACCACCTTCTACTGGAGCAATGCGCCACTGTGCTGTTTTCGCTGCACAAGAAGCCATCTCTACGTTGGCACCTGGTACTAAGGCGTTATCAGCTACCGCAGCACAGAACTCGCTGTCAGCGCTTTGTTTAAGGCTTACATAGCCTGTATCAGTTGGTGTGAAGAACCATTGTTGTGCATCTTTATGCGTGTAAGCTTGTTGCTCAACATTAGTACCCGCTTTAACCGTATCTGCTACGCTAAGTGCTTTACCACTTTGTTGGCTTAATACTACAACACTACCCATAGGGCGTAATTGCCAGTCGCCACACGCAGTTGCGTCGCTTTGTTGTAAAACCGCTTGGTTTTGTGCAGCAGAACAACCAGCAACCGCTAAAGGCTTGCCTGTGTAACGGTTTGTAATAGATACATTACCATCTGTGCTTGGTGCTACTTTCCATTGCTGGCAGAAGTTATTACGCCATGCTGCAGATTGTACTTTAGCATTATCTGCGTCATTACAGCTTTCAAGCTCTAAGAACTTGCTGTCTTCACGATTAGCTAAACGAACAAAACCATCTGTTGTTGCATCAATAACCCATTGACCATTGGTGCTTGCACACTGACGTTGCACAGCACGTGCATCTTGTGGATCAGCTGCGATGTCTAAACATAAGCCGCTAGTTGCATTCACTAATTGATAGCGCTGACCTTGTACTCGCGTTACCAGTGGACCGTATTCACCTGATGGCGGAGCTACCTCAACGCCTGGTGTTAATGGTTTACCAAAGCTTGGCGTGCCATCGTCGTTCCAAGTAAATTTTTGCGCACGTAATGAACGCGTCGCACTACAACCGTGCTCTACCGAATCATTACCGTGATAAACTAACCAGTCTTCTGTACCGTCTGGCGATGTGAAAAAGCCGTTGTGACCTGGGCCAAACACTTCTTCTGTACGCTCAAATACTGGCTTGTCGTATTTTTTCCAGCTGCTCGCTTTAAGTGGGTCGTCACCAACAAGCTCAAGCATACCTAGTTTGTAATCAGGAGTATTACAGAAGCTTGCTGAGTACGTCATAAACGTACGACCATTGTGCTGTAAAATTTCAGCACCTTCAGTTACTTTACGGCCACTGATTTCCCAATCTAGCTCAGGACGCGTGATCACTGTATGCGGTGAGTTCTCTTTCAGTGTCCACGGGTTTTCCATTTCAGCGATAATGTTTAATTGCTGATCGCCTTGCCATTGTGAGTAAATCACATATAGCTTGTCTTTGTATGTTAAGTAGTTTCCGTCGATGTTCCATACGTTAGGCATTAATGCGCCCTTGTATTCGTATGGACCCATAGGATCGTCACCAGCACTTTCTAATACATTTAAGTGTTGGTTATCTAAAGTGCCATCAGTACCCGCTGTGTACATCATGTACCAACGGTAGCCGTTTGGCCCTTTTAAGCGATGGAATTCAAACGCCCAAAAGTTACAACAGCGCTCAGGGTTTGAATCAGACCAAACATTGACAGGTGTTGCATCAGCAAGGCCAGCTAGTGTTGGTGATTTACGCATCACTAACTCAGATGTCCATGTTGTTGTGGTTAGGTAATAGTTACCATCCCAATACTCAAGCCATGGATCGGCGCCATTAGGAAAAAGTGGGTTGGTAAAAATACCATTATCTTGGATTGGCGCTTTTTCTGTGGCTGCCACGTCAGTTTTCTTAGCTGTGTTGTCTTCAGCTGTAGTCTGACAACCAGTCAGTGCACCAAACGACAAGGCAAATACGCTGGCTAAGCCAGCCTTTTGCATTGCGCTTTTAAGCTTTGTTGTTTTCACGATTGTGTTCCTTTATTTTGTACCAAATTCGTACACGATGCGTGTTGAATACACGTCACCCGGTAATAATGTTGTGCTTGGGAACGTTGGCTGATTTGGTGCATCAGGGAAATGCTGTGGCTCTAAACAAAAACCACTTCTGAAATTATGCACTAAGCCAGACGCTTGCACAGTACTACCGTCTAAGAAGTTACCTGAATAAAACTGTACTGCAGGCTCTTCTGTGTAAACTGTTAACGTACGGCCAGAGTTTGCTTCGTAAACCGTCGCAGCTTCAATAAGCTCATTGCTTGGCGTGTCTTTAAGCACAAAGTTATGGTCATAACCTTTACCAAGTTTCAGTTGTTCATTGCTTGCTTTGATATCTTGACCGATTGCTTTAGCTGTACGGAAGTCAAACGGTGTGCCAGCCACATCCATCAACTCACCAGTTGGGATCAAGCCGCCATCCACAGGTGTAATTGCTTTTGAGTTGATTTGCATTTGGTGATCAAGAATGTCGCCTTTACCCGCTAGGTTGAAGTAGCTGTGTTGCGTCATATTGATGATGGTAGGCTTGCTTGTTGTAGCAATAAACTGCATATCTAACGTGTTGTTGTTCGTTAGTGTGTAAGTCACTTCTGTCGTCACTTCACCCGGGTAGCCTTGGTCGCCATCAGGACTCACCAAGCTTAAGGTAACACCGGCACTGTTTTGCGTCGTGAACGGTGTCATGTTCCACACTTTTTTATCGAAACCTTGCACACCACCATGTAAGTGGTTGTCACCATCGTTAGTTGCTAATTGGTATTCAGTGCCATTTAACGTGAATTTACCGTTTGCGATACGGTTACCAAAACGACCGATGATTGCACCGTAGTAAGTTGTCGCTTTTGTGTATGCTTCTAGGTTATCTAAACCCAGTACAATATTACCCATTTCGCCTTTTGCATCAGGTGTTTCAATACGCGTAATAATGCCGCCGTAGTTGATTACATCAACGCTAATACCATTGCTGTTAGTCAGCGTTACTTGATTAACCGGCGTTTGATCAGCCAGTACGCCATAGGCCGTCATTGATGCTGAAGGGGAAGTAGTCATATTGTCTCCTTGATGAGCACAAGCTGGTGTAAGGGCAATCCCACATGTCACCAACAATGCATAAAGCCCGCGCGACTTTTTCGTGTTCGAACTGGCTGTTTGATGAGTTGTTTTTAAACCTTGGAAAACACATTGCAATGACATATGAATAACCTTTTTGTAATTGTATTTATAGTTTTATAATACAAATAAGGGTGTCATTGCAACTTTAATCGCTAAAGTTGGATTTTTCCGCCTTTCACCATGATGCAATCCATTCCAGCACTTTTGGCAGCTTGATAACCAATTTGCGTGTCTTCAAACACCACACATTGGCTTGGCTCAACACCTAATTGCTCTGCCACTTTTAAGAATGTTTCTGGGTTTGGTTTGCCTTTACTAACATCACTGGCAGTCACTAACGCACCAATTTTATTAATTAAATTGGTATCAGTAAGATGATCAATTGCATGTTCGCGGTCAGCGCCTGTGCCAACGCCCATAGGCAATACACCATGGTACTTTTCAAGTACTGCGACGGTTTCGTCAATTACTAGCGGTTGGTGCTGTAAATCAACCCAAAACTGGTGTTTATCTTTTGCCACAACCATAGGGTCGTGTTCTAAACCAAATTTTTCGTTAAGCATTTCAATTGTTTTAACGGTCGGAATGCCACCTAAGCTGTACATGTAGTCGTAATCGAATGGGTAGCCATAGGCTTCGCAAGCTTTTTGCCATGCCTGTAAGTGACTGCCCATTGAGTCAATTAAGGTGCCATCCATATCAAAAATAATGCCTTGGTAGGCGCTTAAATCGATCATATCTACTCCTAAAATGTTTCGCTTCACAATAGCATAAGCCAGCGAAGAGCGAGGCTCATCACTGGCTTAATCGACAACAAAATTTGGGGTGAACGTGCTCACACACAGCACGTTCTAGTACATAAAGTACTAATTCTTACACGCCACGTTTTAGCATGTAGTAAGCTGCGTTATGACGAAGCTCTGTTTTGAAACCACGGATCGTCGTATCGTTATCGATGATCATAGTTTCAACGCCAGCCATTTCAGCAAAATCGATAATCATATCGGTTGTTACTGCTTGGCTGTATGCAGTGTGGTGTGCACCACCGGCGTGGATCCATGCAGCTGATGCTACAGATAGATTTGGTTTTGGTTCCCAAAGCGCTGAAGCAACAGGTAAGTGAGGTAAATCAGCTGGCGGAGCCACTGTATCTACTTCGTTGATTAGAATACGGAAACGGTTACCCATATCAATTGGTGATACGTTGATTGCAGCACCCGGTTTTGCAGTAAACAATAAACGACCTACATCACATTTAACACCGATAGTGTGCTGGTGAACTTCAAGACGTGGTTTTTGTGCTGCAATTGAAGGACACACTTCTAACATGTGCGCGCCAAGTACTTGGTCAGTCTCACCCATGTTGTAAGTGTAATCTTCCATGAATGAACAACCACCGTCACGGCCTTCACCCATTACTTTCATAATGCGTACCATAGCAGCTGTTTTCCAGTCACCCTCACCACCGTAGCCATAGCCTTTCGACATTAGGCGCTGTGTAGCAAGACCCGGAAGACCAGAAAGACCTGATAAGTCTTCAAAACAGTTAGTGAATGCTTTAAAGCCGCCTTTCTCTAAGAAACGCTCCATACCAAGCTCTAAACGTGCTTCGTTGCGTAGCATTTTCACTGCGTAATCGTCTTGTAGAGTTTCGTCAGCAATTACGTAGTCTTGCTTATAAAGCTCTAACTGTGCATCAACTTCTTCTTCAGTGATAGTATCAACCACTTTAACAAGCTCAGCGACACCAAACGCGTGTACTTCATAACCAAAAGTAATTTGCGCTGAAACTTTGTTACCTTCAGTAACTGCAACTTGACGCATGTTGTCGCCAAAACGCGCAACTTTAAGTGTTTGGCTTTCTGCCCAACCTTTTGCCGCACGACACCAGTCATCTAACTGCTGTTGTACGTCAGCACGTTGCCAGTGACCTGCAACAACTTTACGCTCTTTACGCATTACAGTACCGATGAAACCGAACTCACGGTCACCGTGTGCACTTTGGTGCGTATTCATGTAGTTCATGTTGATGTCAGACCAAGGAAGGGCTGCATTGAACTGAGTATGAAGGTGTAACCAAGGCTTACGTAATTCGCTTAGGCCAGCAATCCACATTTTCGCAGGTGAGAAAGTGTGCATCCATAAAACTAAACCAACACAGTTAGGATCCGTATTTGCCGCTTGGCAAACAGCGTGAATTTCTTCAGGTGACTTAACGGTAGGCTTACATACCAAGTTTACTGGTAGATTAGCTTCGCTGTTTAAGCCCGCTACAATTGCTTCGCTGTCTTTGGCAACCGTTTCTAACACCTTAGGACCATAAAGATGTTGTGAGCCGGTAACAAACCAGACTTCTTTCGTCATCGTCGTCATGTTAATAATCCTCTAAATTCTTGCTATTTGCTCTGACCGTAATACGCGTTTTTACCGTGCTTACGTAGATAATGTTTATCCATCACTGCTTTTTTAAGTTCAGCTGCGTGTGGATCTAAAGTGCGTGTTAAATACGCCATGCGTGCAATCTCTTCGAGTAGCGCGGCATGGTATACAGACTGAGCGGCATCTTTACCCCACGTGAAAGGCGCATGACCCGCAACAATCACCATAGGTGCAGCTTTCGGATCGCGGTCTTGATACGCATCAGTAATTTGAATACCGGTTTCTAATTCATAATCGCCATTCACTTGCTCATCGGTTAACTCACGAGTACAGGTGATGTCACCGTGTACATAGTCAGCGTGAGTTGTGCCAAGGCAAGGAATGCTTTGTTTTGCTTGCGCCCATGCAGTTGCATAGGTCGAATGCGTGTGTGTTACACCGCCAATTGCATCGAAGTGGCGATATAAATGAACATGCGTTTTAGTGTCAGAAGACGGACGCATAGACCCTTCAACAATGTTGTTTTCAAGGTCGACGATCACCATGTCGTCGGCTTTCATTTGGTCGTACGATACACCACTTGGTTTAATTGCAATCACGCCTTTGTCACGGTCGATTTGCGATACGTTACCAAAGGTATAAATTACTAAGCCACGACGTTGCAGCTCCATGTTCGCTTCATAGACTTCACGTTTTAGTTCAGTAAAACTCATGCTTTGTCTCCGTTTACATAGCTTGCAAGTGCTTGGTAGTTGGCATAAAGCTCGTCATACACAGCAACGCGCTCAGGGTTTGGTAAATACTGATGACATACAGACGACGCCATAACTTTTTGAGCATCTGCCACTGTTGCGTGCTCACCCGCAGCAACCGCAGCCATAATTGCTGCACCCAATGCACAGCTTTGCTCACTTTCTAAAACGTCGATTGGGCAATTCCAAACATCGGCACAGGTTTGCATTACGTAGTCTGATTTTTTAGAAATACCGCCGATAACAACCACTGACTCGATTGGTACGCCTTCGCTACGGAAACGCTCAGTGATAGCACGTGCGCCAAACGCAGTTGCTTCAACAAGTGCTTTGAAGAACTTAGGTGCATCAGTGCCCATTTTTAAGCCTGTTAATGCCATGGCAACGCTTTGGTCAGCATCTGGCGTTCGACGACCATTTACCCAATCAAGCGCAGTTACATCGTTGCTTGTTACAGGCAGTGCTGCCGCTGCTTTTGATAGATCAACTAAGATTGAATCTTCTAGCTTGTTAACTAACGCTTGTTCAGCGTCTGATAAATTTGTAAGTTGGCGAGTTGGCCAAAGTACTAGGTTTTTGAACCATGCGTATAAATCACCAAACGCAGATTGACCGGCTTCTAAGCCAATTAACCCAGGGATTACTGAGCCATCAACTTGACCACAAATACCTTTAACGCAAGTATCACCTAGTTGTTCTTTAGACGTTACTGTGATGTCACACGTTGAAGTACCCATTACTTTAGTTAGAACGCCAGGACGAACATTGGCTGCTACTGCGCCCATGTGACAGTCAAATGCACCGTAACCAATCACGATACCTTGTGGTAAACCTAGCTTCTCGGCCCACTCAGCAGTTAAGTTGCCAGCAACTTGGTCGCTTGGCTCTGTAGTTGCATTTAACGTATCAACAACACCATCTAATAGTGGATCGATATTGCTGAAGAAACTGTTTGGTGGGAAACCGCCCCACTGCTCGTTCCACATTTGTTTGTGGCCCGTTGCACAACGACCTAGCTTTAATGCTTCAGGGTGTGTTGTGCCGCACATTAGCGCGGTCATCCAATCGCAGTGCTCAACCCATGAATATGTGGCTGCTTTAACACTGCTATCAACGCGGAAAATATGTAATGCTTTGGCCCAGTACCACTCAGAAGAGTAGATACCGCCCATGTGTGAAAGGTAGTTCACATCGTTGTTAGTTGCAGCTTCAGTGATTTCATTTGCTTCTTTAATAGACGTATGGTCTTTCCACAAAATGAACATTGCATTTGGGTTTTCTGCAAATTCTTCAGTTAATGCCAGTGGTGTACCTTGGCTATTAATTGCTACAGGAGTTGAGCCTGTCGTATCAAAGCTCATACCCACTACTTTGTCTGCAGTACCTGCTGGAACTTGTGACCAAAGACCATTTACTACTTCTACAAGGCTATCAATATAGTCTTGTGGATGCTGACGAAACTGATCTTTACTTGGGTCACAATATAAACCTTGTGCCCAGCGCGGGTAGTTTACTAAATGGCTGGCAAGTTCTTCACCAGTCGCAACATCAACGAGTAATGCTCTTACCGAGTCCGACCCGTAGTCTAATCCCAACGTATAACGAGACATAATTACCTTTCACTAATTGCTTACTAACATTGTTAGTCATTATCTTTATTTGTATGATAATATCAACAATACCAGATTGTAAAGGTATTATAAAAATATTATTAACAGGATTATTTGCTGCTGGCGGGCGATTTATTGCGCAGTTCCTCTGGTAGATTAGATTGTTTTTTCAGCACAAATAATAGGTTAAAGCCACTACATTAACTTTTGTATGATAAGAATGGGATAACTATGTCTAGTCAATTAGAACAACTTAAAGCAGTAACAACCGTTGTTGCTGACACGGGTGATTTTGAAGCAATCAACGAATATAAACCGCAAGATGCTACAACAAACCCATCACTAATCTTAAACGCGATTCAAATTGAGAAATATCGCCCACTTGCTGCAGAAGCCGTATCATGGGCAAAAGCACAAAGCAGTGACACAGCAGAAGTTGTAACAAAAGCAGCTGATAAGCTAGCAGTATTAATTGGCTCTAAATTAATGGAGCAAGTGCCAGGTTTAGTTTCAACAGAAGTGGATGCGCGTTTATCATTTGATACTCAAGCAACTGTTGATAAAGCACTTGAGCTTGTTGCTTTATATAAAGAGCAAGGTATCGACACATCGCGCGTGTTAATCAAAATTGCTTCAACATGGGAAGGTATTCAAGCAGCTAAAGTACTTGAAGCACAAGGTATCCGTTGTAACCTAACGCTGGTATTTGCATTTGCTCAAGCACGCGCTTGTGCCGAAGTAGGTGCTTACCTAATTTCACCATTCGTTGGTCGTATTCTTGACTGGTACAAAGCACAAGATGCAAGCGCTGATTTCGACGGTGCTAACGATCCGGGCGTTAAGTCAGTAACGCATATCTACAATTACTTCAAAAAGCACGGCTACGAAACGATTGTAATGGGCGCAAGCTTCCGTAACATCGGTGAAATCCAAGAATTAGCAGGTTGTGACCGTTTAACTATCAGCCCTAAGTTACTTGCTGAACTAGCTGCAACTGACGCACCATTAACTCAAAAACTATTACCAGCAACAGAAAAAGCAGAAGCGCCAGCTGCAATGACTGAGCAAGCTTTCCGCTGGGAAATGAATGAAGATGCCATGGCTACTGAAAAGCTAAGCCAAGGTATTCGTCAGTTCGCAATTGACCAAGAGAAACTAGAGTCAATCTTAAGCGAATTAGTTTAAACCGATTGTTTAAGCAGCAAAAAGCCCGCAAACCAAAGTTTGCGGGCTTTTTTATTGCCTGCCTTTTAGTAAAAGCAGGCTTATCGTGTTGCGATTACGATAATTTTTTACCAGTCACATTATTCAGCAAGTAATGCGTTTGCTTTTGCAACTAGATTTGCCACTGTGAAACCAAAATGCTCAAGCAATACCGCGCCTGGCGCTGACTCACCAAATGTGTCCATGCCTAGTACATCACCATCTTGGCCAACATACTTGAACCAGAAGTCACGGTGTGCAGCTTCAACAGCAATCTTAGGTGTACCCGCTGGTAGCACGCTTTGACGGTATGCTTTATCTTGGCTATCAAACTGATTCGTTGATGGCATAGATACCACGCGAACTTGCTTGCCTTGTGCTTTTAGCTCAGCAGCAGCATTCACAGCTAACTCTACCTCAGAACCTGTTGCAATAAGGATAAGCTCTGCAGTTTGTTCGCTATCAACAAGTACATAACCCCCTTTTGCAATGTCAGCAACTTGCTGTGCATCACGTGCCATTGCTTTGGTACCCTGACGGCTGAAGATAAGTGAACTTGGGCCTGTCTCTTTTAATAACGATTGACGCCAAGCTACTGCTGTTTCAGTTTCATCACACGGACGCCATGCAGTCATATTTGGTGTCATACGAAGGTTAGCGATTTGCTCGATTGGTTGGTGAGTAGGACCATCTTCACCTTGACCGATTGAGTCATGGGTATACACAAAAATGCTTTGCGCTTTCATTAATGCTGCCATACGTACTGCATTACGTGCGTATTCCATAAACATTAAGAAAGTTGCGCCAAATGGAATGAAGCCACCATGTAATGCAATACCATTCATGATTGCGCTCATACCAAACTCACGTACGCCATAGAATACGTAGTTACCATCAGCTGCATCTTGTAAACCTTTTGCTTCTGGCCATAAGGTTAAGTTAGAACCGGCAAGGTCAGCAGAGCCACCCATTAATTCTGGAAGTTGGTTAGCAAAGAAGGTGATCGCGTTTTGTGATGCTTTACGTGTCGCAATGTTTTGCATGTCGGCTTGGCATTTAGCAATGTACTCATCAGCTAATTCAGCGAAGTTAGCTGGTAATGCTTTTTCAAGAACACGACGTGTATATTCTTTTGCAAGTTCAGGGTGTGCTTTGCTATAAGCTGCAAATTTTTGCTGCCATGCACCTTCAAGCTCTTGGCCTTTCGCTTGATTATTCCACTCGTTATAAACTTCTTGTGGAACTTCAAATGCAGGGTGCGGCCAGTTTAGCTGCTCACGTACTGCTGCGATTTCGTCGTGACCCAGTGGTGCACCGTGACAGTCGTGGCTACCTGATTTATTTGGCGAGCCAAAACCAATCACTGTTTTACAACAGATTAGTGTTGGTTGCGTAGTGTTGCTTTGTGCCGCTTCGATTGCACCCGCAATTGCATTCATATCGTGACCATCAACATCACGAATAACTTGCCAACCGTAAGATTCAAAACGTGCAGGCGTATCGTCGGTGAACCAACCTTCGACTTCACCATCGATAGAGATGCCATTGTCATCCCAAAATGCGATTAGCTTGCCTAGGCCTAATGTACCTGCCAGCGAACATGCTTCGTGCGAGATACCTTCCATTAAACAGCCGTCACCCATAAAGCAGTAAGTGAAGTGATCAACAATATCAAACTTTGGCTTATTGAATTGTGCTGCTAAAGTTTTTTCAGCGATTGCCATACCAACTGCGTTAGCAATACCAGAACCTAATGGGCCTGTCGTTGTTTCAACACCCGGAGTATAACCATATTCTGGGTGACCCGGTGTTTTAGAGTGAAGCTGACGGAATTGCTTAATATCTTCAATGCTTACGTCGTAACCGCTTAGGTGTAACAATGCATATTGAAGCATTGAACCATGGCCATTTGATAACACAAAGCGGTCACGGTTAGACCAGTCTGGGTTTAATGGGTTATGGCGGTGAAAGTTTTGCCACAATACCGCTGCAATATCAGCCATACCCATAGGCGCACCTGGGTGGCCAGAATTAGCTTGTTGAACGGCATCGACAGCAAGTATGCGAATAGCATTTGCAGATTGAGAACTAGGCAGAGTCATCTTATTAGCTTCCTGTTAATATTATAATATAAATAATATCGCAAAAACTCACTCAAATAGCAACTTAATAAACCGCCATGCCAGTAATGACGTGTATTTAGGGCCATTTTGTACCGCTAAGCGCAGGTTTTAACACCATTTTATTGTTAATAACTTTTTCTAACTAAAGAAATGACGACACCGCTCAAAATAACCAAACCAAATTAGTGAAATATGCTTATTTATCAAGCAATTTACTTAACTAATTCAGGTTACAAAAACCAGACCTTGCTACAATTTGGTACATTATTTCATTGTTCAAGCCATTGATAACAACTTAATGTTAACAGGATTTTTCATTAAGGTTGTTTATTTGTGACTGTTCTAGGTAGTTGCTCACTTGGGCTACGAGTTTTATTTCTAATTAGTGCATTTTGCCTTTCACCAATGGCAAGCAGCACTGACTCTGCGTATTTAGCAGATGAAGGAGTAAGCCTTGGTTTAAGCTTAGGTTATGGTCAACTCGACAACCCAGTTTATAAAAAAGACGACATTCCTCTTTATGCCCTACCGCGTATTGAAGTATTTGCCGGTGACTTTTCATTTGCAAATACTCAGTTTGCTTGGACACCCGTGTGGGGCGATAACTATCAAGTGTCGTTATTCACCCAACTCAATGAAGATGGGCTGTATTTTGCCAAACACTCAGCAGCACTAACTGCAATTAGAACAACCAGTGGCCGCCCTTCAATGACACCGCCACCACCCGGTTCAAGCATTGAAGCACCGTTAGTGATAAAACGCCGCGGTGATATTACTAAAATATCAAAACGTAAACTGTCGGCCATGAGCGGTATTGAAGCGATTGTTGACTGGCAAAGCTGGCGTTTTAGCGCGTATTGGTCAATGGAGCTCACCAACTATCACAAAGGGTTACAAGGCGCATTATCTGCACAGCGCTTGTTTTTATTTGATCAGCACCTAGTTTTGCTCGGCGCAGAAATACAACATTTAAGTGCTGGTTTAGTGGATTACTACTATGGCAGCGCACAACAAGAGATACGAGCCGGATTTAGCCCTTTTTTAGGTCACTCTAGTCAAAAGTACAATCTAAAAGCCAGTTACCAATATCAGTTTAATCAACAATGGCAATTTATAAGCGATATAAAATACCAGCGCTTATCATCGGGTATTGCCGATAGCCCCCTCGTTGATGACAGCAACTTACTGTCTTTTTATGCTGGCTTTGCATGGAATTACTGATGATGTTTCGTACTAAGCTTTTTTCACTCTTATTCATTTTTAGCCTCGCGTTTGTTAGCAGCACATTCGCACAGGCAGGTTATATCGAGGCAACACCAGAAAACTGTGTAACGGTAGAGCAAGATTGCGTGATGGATGTATCGATTAATTGGTATACCGAAGTCAGCGAAACGGTGTGCATTCGTGTGACTGATCAACAAATTAGGCTGTTCTGCCAAAAGCCAAATCAAGGGCAGAACTTTGCAATCACAGTGCAAAACAATCGCAACATTGTTTTAGAGCTACTGAGCGAGCAACTAGAACCATTAGAAAGCACTGAAATTAGTTTATTCCACCAGCATGTTAAAAAACGCCGACGTGATATCGCATGGAGTATTTTTTGATGAGCCAACATACTATTTTGTACATTGAAGATGATTTAAAACTTGCCCAGCTAGTCTCTAATTATTTAACTGAACATGGCTATACCATTGAGCACTTTGAAAGTGGTTGCCATGCCTGTTATCAAGCAAGCTGCAAAAAGTACGACCTAATTTTGCTTGATATCGGATTAGGATCAGAAGATGGCTTTGAGGTATTTAAAGAACTAAAACAATACCAAGATACACCAATTATTTTTATGACGGCAAGACAGAGCCAAGTCGATCATATCACTGGCCTTGAGCTAGGCGCCGATGATTACCTAACCAAACCTGTTTCCCCGTCCATTTTATTAGCGCGAATAAATAACACGATTCGTCGCAGCCAAGCTGTTAAACCAACAAGCACCACTCACAACGCGCACAATATTCGTTTTGGTTCTTTAAGTATCAATACAATTCAGCGCGAGGCTTATTTGCATAGCCAGCCACTTGAATTGACCAGTGCAGAGTTCGAAATACTGATCCAATTAGCTCAATCAGCGGGTCAGTTGGTCAGTCGAGACCAATTATTTGATGGTACCATTGGCCGTAAATACGATGGTCAAAGCCGCACTATCGATGGCCGCATTAGCCGCTTACGCAAAAAGCTCGGTGACGAAGCGGTGCCAGCACAAAAAATCGTCACAGTTTGGGGTAGAGGATATATTTTTTCTCCACAAGCGTGGGGTTAATGCAGTTTGTTACGCCTGTTTTGTTATTTGTATTTAACCCTCGCAGTTTGCCTGGGGAGCGCCGCTTGGTTACTAGAAACCTATTTTCCAAGCCCACCAAGTTACAGTACAGAGCAACAATTAGCAGAGAGTATATTGAGTCTTGCCCCCAATAACCCTGATATTAAACAAACACCTCTGGCGAACTTTTACCTTGGTGAACAATTACAGGCATCACTTTTAGCAGGTCAGGTGATTAGCGTTAACGATGCTAATAACAAGCTTTACTTTCATAAACTTACCGATGATAGACAGACCTTATTAAGCATTGGCCCCTACAGCCAGCCTGCTGATCAGGGTTATCAGTCTTTAGTAAGCCTTCTGTTTTACTCTAGCCTTGCCTTAGCTGTGGTGATTTTTACAGGCCCACTGCTGTTTGACTTAAATAAACTGCGCAAGGCCAGTAGTAAAATGTCTAATGCCGACTTTACAGCACAAGTGCACTTCACACGCTTTAGCTTGCTAAAGAGCATTGGCGATACTTTCGATAACATGGCTTTAGCGCTTCATAACCGTAATCAAAGCCAACGCGAATTGATCAATGCCGTTTCTCATGACTTTTTAACGCCTATATCGCGGGCTAAATTCGCCCTCGAAGCAGTCGTTGATAACAACGCTTATCGGCACAGTGTGTTGCAAGACATTATTGAACTTGAGCTATTAGTCGAAGAGTTTTTAACTTATGCCGAGCTTGAACAATGCGAGCCCACCTTGTTAGTAAAAGACTACTGCCCAGACGAGCTATTACAGCCCTGCATTACTAAATTTCAAAACTATAGCCCTTTGGCTATTCGCCTTGACTGCGAATTAACAGCCATTTGTGTTGATAAACAAAGCTTTCAACGCTTATTGCAAAACTTACTCGGGAACGCGGTTCGCTTTGCTAAAACGCAAATTCATATCAGGCTTTCACAATGCGAAAACGGCACTTTGCTAGTGATTGAAGATGATGGCCCAGGGATCCCAGAACACATGCGCGCCAGCCTCATGCAACCATTTTCAAAAACCGCTTCGGTGCACCAAACAGGCTACCAAGGTGTTGGGCTTGGCTTATCAATCGTTAAGCAACTATGCCTATGGAATAACGCAAAATTTAGCTTAGATAACGCACAAACCTTAAGCGGAGCAAGAGCAAGCATCTTGTTTCGATAAACAGTTTTTCAGTAAAAATGTACCAAGCTGTAACATTGTGTGCCAATTGTTTACATTTCATTGATGTTATAGTCACAACTCAACACTATCCCTACTGATTACAACCGTTCGCCGCTGCGCGAGCTCATAATTATAATCCTTCGAGGGAAGTTAGATCACATGTTCAATATGAAAAAAGTATCAGTAATGGTCGCATCTGCACTTTATTTAGGTGTAGGTACGTCTGCTGCTGCGCTAAATGACCAGGCATGGCCAGAACAGCCAGCAGGCTATGCGCCAAAGCAAACCGTTAGCAATGAATTTGTGTGGGAAGACAAGGTTAATAACACAGTTAAAAAGCAAAGCCGCGTTTTCACACCAGAGAAAGATATTAGTGGTATTCAAACTTATATCGTGCAACTGGACGATGCACCTATTTCGACTTACCAAGGAGGTGTTAAAGGGCTTGCGAGCACTAAAGATGTGGTAATGCAGACACAACAAGCAACAGCGCGCTCAACGCTTAATATGGCGCAGCCTGCGATTGCAACTTACGCTAATCACCTAGCAAGTAAGCGTCAATCAGTTGTTAATGCCGCAATGAGCCAGCAAGGCTTACAGCTAAATGTTGAGCGTACATTCAATGTGACATTAAACGGTTTCACCACCCAAATGACACAAGATGAAGCGAAGCGCCTTGCTAAAGTGGCTGGTGTTAAGAAGATCACTCGCTCAAAAATCTACAGCCTAAATACTTTTAATACCATTGAGCAAACTGGTGCTTCTGCACTGTGGAGCACAAGTGCTAGCAACCCGAGCAGCAACAAAGGTGAAGGCACGGTTGTAGGTATCATTGATACGGGTATCAATACCGATCACCCATCATTCGCAGCAGTAGGCGGCGATGGCTACACTCACACCAACCCTCTAGGCGACAAGTACCTAGGTGACTGTGCAACCGCCGAATTTGCTGATCTGTGTAACGACAAGCTAATTGGTGTTTATTCTTACCCTGAGATCACCGCAGCCTACGTTGATACTGTGTTTGAAGAGACTCGCCCTGAAAATGGTGAAGACTATCATAGCCATGGTTCACACGTTGCAGGTACAGCGGCAGGTAATATCCTTTACGATATTCCTTACAAACTGACAGAGTATGAAAGCCAATCATCTGGTTTAGAAACCAATGTAACTTTCCCGCAAGTATCAGGTATGGCACCTCATGCCAATATCATTTCATACCAAGTATGTTGGCCGGGTAACTCTGGCGACCCTTATGCAGGCTGTCCAACAAGCGCAATTTTAGCTGCTGTAGAACAAGCAGCGATTGATAATGTTGACGTACTGAACGCTTCATTAGGTGGCCTTGAAGAAGATCCATGGAGCGACCCAATTGAGCAAGCGTTCATGAATGCGGCTGAAACCGGTGTATTTGTGGCGGTAGCGGCAGGTAACAGCGGCCCAGAATATTCAACGGCTGACCACTCTTCACCTTGGGTAACCACAGTTGCAGCTCATACGCCTTCAACCAAAGTCAATTTTGGCAACAAACAACTTAAAAACCTAACTGGTGGCGATACTGCAGCGCCAGGACCATTTGCTGGTGCAGGTGTTAACTTTAACGGGCTAACAGGTTTAATCGTTGCAGCGACCGATTTTGAAAATCCAAATGAAAGCTCAAGCTATGCACTTGCCAACTGTGACAAGCCATTCCCTGAAGGTACATTCGATTTAGTGGATGATCCTGCAACTGCTATCGATGAAAGTGCGCAAGACGTGATTGTCGTATGTAAGCGTAGTTCTTACCCACTATACTCTAAATCGTTAAACGTAGAGGCAGGTGGTGCAGAAGGTTTAATTATTTATAACCATGTATCATTTTACGATCGCTACACGATTCCTTCAGTGACTTACCCTATCCCTACCATTCACATTAAAAACGTCGATGGTACGAGCTTACTTGACTGGCTAAGCACAGGCGACAGCCACATGGGTACCATTGAAGCAACCGAAGGCACCGTAGATACTGTAGATAAAGACCGCATAGCTTACTTCTCTGGCCGTGGTCCATCATACTTTGGCTTTGACACCTTACTTGTAGACCTTGCTGCTCCGGGTGTTGATATCTATGCGCCATCATCAGACGATCAACCATTTACTAGCAACCCAGCGACTTCAGACTGGCAATCTATGTCTGGTACATCAATGGCAAGCCCACACGTTGCGGGTGCAGCAGCATTGTTAAAACAATCTCATCCTGATTGGACACCAATGCAAATTCAATCAGCATTAATGTTAACTGCAAACAACCAACTTGGTATGGCTCGCTATTTAGATAATTATGCTGATGATGGCTTTGATGCGGCACTTGCTGAAATGGGTTCAGGTAAAATGCAAGTTGAACGTGCTGATAAAGCGGGCCTATTGCTTGATGAAAGCATTGCGAACATGAGTGCAGCCAACCCAAGCCTTGGTGGCCGTGAAAAAGCACTAAACACAGCTTACATGGTAGATAATGACTGCGGCTTTAAGTGTACGTTTATCAGGACCTTCAAGGCAACTGAAGATGCAAGCTGGACGCTACACACTGAAAGCTGGATTGGAAATAGTACGATTAGTGTTGAGCCAGCGCAATTTGATATTAAAGCGGGCGAAACTCAAAGCATTGTTGTCACTGTAGAAGCACATCAAAATGCGACACCACAAGAAACGGTTGACTACACAGGTAACCAAGGTCAATTAATTCTAACGTCTAGCAATCCTGAATCGCCAGTACTTGAAATGCCTGTATGGACCTACGTTGGCGATACAGGTTTACCTG
This sequence comes from Pseudoalteromonas sp. UCD-33C, assembly GCF_001306895.1. NCBI lineage: Bacteria > Pseudomonadati > Pseudomonadota > Gammaproteobacteria > Alteromonadales > Pseudoalteromonadaceae > Pseudoalteromonas > Pseudoalteromonas sp. UCD-33C. Next base: position 258,931 of record NZ_LJTB01000006.1, read on the forward strand.
AATTTATTAAGGTTGATGCACACCGCCGCTCTGCGACGATGAAAGTCGGTCCATTTAATACTTCTGAAATTAGTAATCTAACAACACAATCGTACGGCTTAGTAAAAGGCCAAGTTGAAACAGTACACCTATTCAACGACACCACACCAGGCGACCCATTCGATAGCGTAGAGGTTGAAGGTGAAGCTGTGAACAACAACCACATTCAGTGGACGACAGTGCCTGAAGACGCAAAAATGTTCAGCGCAAGCATTATGAATGAGCAGTCTCGCGTATTGGTCTTTATGGGTAAAGATAGTAATGGTGATGGCATCGCGTCTTTTGAAGAAACGCTATGTATGTCAACTAGCTACACCCTAACTAACTTCTGTAACATTGTTGATCCTGAAGCGGGTGAATATTTTACGTTATACATGAGTCTACAGACTCTATCGTATGGCGAAGTTGATGAAGGTATTGAAGTCTCATTTGCGACAGCGGTGACCACTGAAGACAATGGCTCACTCACTGTAACAGGACCAAACAGCGTACCGGGTTATGACGAACTGGAGCTTGACCTTGCTTATAACCTACCTGATATGGAAATTGGCGATATTTACTTCGGCGGCTTTGATATTGGTAGCAACCCTGAAGATGCAGGCAATCTTGGTTTTGTGCCAGTGATCATCGAGCAAGTTGATAAAGACGTGACCTTTACGGCCAACAAAAACAAAGCTTATGTAGGTGACTTAGTTGACTTCGAAATCAGCGTTATTGCTAATAACGAAAATGAAGCGCGTCAATTTGCACTAAACACTGAGTTCCCTGCGGGCGTAGACATTGTTCCTGACAGCATTGTCGCATCTAACTCAACGCCAGTAACACCAATGCTAGATAGCAACGCTCTAGCACTAGTTGGTGTTCAAGAGACGACTAAAAATGTTGAGCGTAATTATAACATTACCACCAACATCACAGACGAAATGTGTTCATTAACATCGGCGCATTCACCAGATCCTTACTACTTAGAACTGCGTGAGCTTGGCTGGCGTACATTAGAAGGTGTTGAAGGTCGTTACTACAACGAGTTTGAGTACACATTTAAAGAAATCATGAACACCAACCTTGATGTGTCATTCCCATTCTTTAACAAGTACCACTTTGACTCAATTAAACTTAACCCAGCTGGCTTAGTCACATTTGGTTCGCAAGGTCGTACAACGCCATTCCACGTTGAACTGCCAGAAGGTTACACTCAGCCGCCACCGCCGCCTTACCTAATCGCACCATTCTGGGTTGGTGACAACATGATCCCAGAGCGTGTTGATGGTGGTTACGGTAACTATGACGCCAACGCAGGTATCACACCAACTTACACGGTATCGCGTGAGTGGTTAGTACTTGAGTGGGATAATATCCAGCGTTCTAGAACTGAAGGCCAATCAGTTGATGTTGAAATGTTCATGCGAATGGGCATTGACTATGAGCCAGGTGAATACGAGCTACTATTTGCTTACGACAACCTAAGCTTAGTTGATGCACAAGGTTCTATCGGCTTGAAAGCTGCTGACGGCCGTGGCTTTATCAGTGGTGATATTCCTATCGATTTAAACATCGGTAACAAGTACGGCTTCGACAATATGGACGAAGTACTACACGACAAACTGGTTGTGTGTCTTGACTACACAGGCCCTGAAATATCTAAGTTTGACGTGAAATTCCAAGCGTACATTGGTGAGCAAGCGGCGAATCAAACGCATCAACTATCACTTACAAATGGTTTAGTTGGCGCAGATGATGAAACCATCACCCTTGATCTTGAAGTTATCGGTAACCTAGAAATGGCAGCCTTAACTGATATGTCGGTGGCAGAGAACGAAACGATTAGTTTTGACGTGCTTTATGCTGACGAAAACCAAGTGAGCAACCAAATCGACGTGTTAGGTGAAAACTTCACTTATGAAGTATCTGGTCACACATCAGGTAGCACTGTGACTATCACGCCAGCGGCGCACTTCCATGGTGATATTGATGTAACAGTAAAAGTTAGCGACAGCGTTAACCCAACTGATGCAGCAATGAGTTCATTTGTATTATCGGTGATGTCTGATGGTGAAGAGCTTGGCTGTACTGACAGCTCAGCAACTAACTATGATGAAAGCGCCAATACTGACGATGGTAGCTGTACTTTCCCTGAGGCAGTGATTCCAGAGACTGAGGTTGAAAAAGACAAGAAATCATCAAGCGGTTCATTCGGCTGGTTATTACTAGCTGTTGCACCACTGATGGCACTTCGTCGTAAAAAATCTCGAATTAACTAAGGATTAGTTAATTAGGATAGTTAAGAGTAATGCCGATATGCTTAGCATATCGGCATTTTTCATTATAAATACTTTAACCAAGGCTTGTTAGCCTTACGCTTGTATTCACTAAACGTCTTGGTTGGCCAATAAAGTCCTATTGCCAGCAGCAAAGTAATAAACCAAATACCTGAGATATCACTGACTCCTAAATATTGCCCTTGATTTGCCCCCCAGATCAGCATGCCTATTTGATACATAAAGAGCAGTACATAGAGGTGGAAAATATAAAAGAACATAGGCACAGAGCCATATACACGTAGCGCATTAGTAACGCGGTTGAGTGGCCTTTCAAATAACCATAAGCCAACAAACATGCCTGCTAACGTGATCAGCAAAAAGCTCAGTGACGGTGGATACTTAGTCACGTTAAACACCGACATCATGGTTTCTGTTGTGGTGCTAAACGTTTGCCACGGCAAGGTTTCACCATAAATATTAAAACCACGCAGCAGCGCAAATAATCCCACACATAACAGGGCTAACAGCAGCAATGCTCGTTTACGTGAATCCGCTGATTGAGTGTGCGCATATAAAGGACCTGCACAGTAACCCAATAAAATAACGCCAATCCAGGGCAGCACAGGGTAGCTAATTTTTATGTCGATTAAACCACCTTGTGATAGATAGCCTCGGTCATGCAAAATAGTCCACAGCGAGTAACCAAACTCATCGGGAGTAAAGCTGATAGGGGTCAGTAAATTGTGGCCAAATACAATAACCAAACCAAGCACCAGCAATAGGTTGCGTGGCAGCTTAATCAGTAATGCTAACGCCAGCATACAAAGGCCAATCGCCCACATCACTTGTAGCCAAATGGTGTGGTAGTAACCCATCCAAGAAAAACAAATCAGGGTCACTTCAAGGGCGATTAAAAATAGCCCTCGCTTGATTAAAAAGCTTCGAGCCGAGCGCGCCACACCACTTGCTGGGTGACTATAAAGCCACGCCGACAAACCGGTTAAAAAGATAAAGGTTGGCGCACAAAAGTGCGCAGCAAAGCGGCTCCAAAAAAGCCCCGGCGAAGTTGTATCAACCACCATGGGATCGGCTACCTGCATGTGCAAGAAAAACCGCTCTCGCACATGATCAAGTAACATCAGCAGAATAACGACACCACGCATGATGTCGATACTGTGAATACGGCTTTTAACTTGCTCAGAAGTCATAACTTACGCCAAGTTTAAATTGCGTCGGCGCACCTGGGTAGGCCCACAATGCATTGTAAGAACTAGCAATATACTGTTCATCAAACACGTTATCGACATTCAATGATACCGAAGTACGTTCAGTCGCTCGCCATTTAGCGAATAAACCAACAGTTTGGTAACTCGGTAAACGGAAGGTGAGATCAGCAGGGTCACCTAAGCGGTCAGACACATATTGATAATGACCACCAATCTTTATTTCTTGTGCGAATAGACTTAGGTCATGGTTTAAGCCAATCGAAAGGTTATTCTTTGGTACGTTCACAAGTGGGCTACCTTTAGGAATTGGCACTAACCAATCAACATTTAGACTGTCTGTTGCAGTCTCGGCATCAACATAGGCATAAGATAGGTTGTACTCGGTATTGTCACCCAATGAACCTGTTAAATCTAACTCAAAACCTGTGCTATTTGCTTTACCTACAGGTGTTGAATAACCCACATTTACTGGATCTGCCACCAGCATGTTGCTCTTGCTTGCATCAAAATAAGCAAGCGTACCGCTGATATTGGCGTAGCTAAATTTAACACCCACTTCAAACGAGTCACTTTCTTCAAAACCGAATGGATTACCTTCAGCATCGGTGCCACTCAGTGGTAAAAAGCCTTCTGAATAGCTTGAGTAAAGGTTAATGTCGTCATTAAGTGCGTAAACCACACCAAAACGTGGACTAATGCGGTTTTCTTTGCTGTTTGATGCCACACCAGACTTAGTCTCAAAAATATCTTGTTCAATTTCATCAAAACGCAGACCTAACATCACTTTTAAGTTATTGGTTAGATCTAGTTGGTCTTGCAGGTAAATACCGTACGCATTTTGTTGTTCGTTATTTTCGTACTGCATGCCCACTTCAGGGCCTTCAGTAGCGCTGTACTCTGGCTCATAAATATCAATGGTATAAGTACCATTACCACCACGGTAGCGATAAAGCCCAGTGCGCAGCTCATAGTCGTAACCGTCAACACCAATCAATACATGGTTGGTGATACCGGCAACATCAAAGTGACCGCTTAATTCAAAACGCAGCGATAAATCATCAGACTCATAGTCACGGTATCTGTGCTGGCGAGTTAAAGTTCTACCATCATCAAATAATGACTGACGCGATGGTGAAAGCTCAGCATCTGACGAATAACCCGTTAACGTTGCAGTACGGTAACTAGCACCTAATAACAAGCTCCAATCTTGGTTTAGATCGTTGCTGTAATTTAATTGATGGCCGCGTGAGTGCACCTTAGTTGGTGCATCATTTGGATTACCTAAAAAGCGTGACTCAGGCACGGTATCAAAATCACCATTTAACACCACAATACCGCGGTCATACATTTGCTGTTGATCAACATACTCAAACTCATAAGTCAGCGATGAGTTATCGTTGATTTGATAATAAAGCGAAGGCGTAATCACGAATTTGTCGTGGTGTACATAGTCTCTGAAGCTGTCGCTATCTTGCCATGCGCCATTGATACGAAATGCTAAATCATCGCTTAAACCGTTAGTGTAATCACCTTGAATACGCTTGTGATCATCGCTACCCAACTCAGCTTGAAGTTGCCCTTGCTGATAAAACTGTGGCTTTTTAGTAATAATGTTTACGGTACCACCCGGCTCCGAACGGCCATAGAGTGCCGAGCCTGGTCCTTTTAATACTTCGATGTATTCAATGTTTGATACATCACGCGGGCCTGCAAAGCCGCGACCACCACTAAAACCGTTAACTAAGTACCCAGACGGCATATTTTCGTTACCAGACAAACCACGAATTGAATAGCTATCCCACAGTGCTCCACCATTATTCTTACGAGTAATACTGGCAGAAAAATCCAGTGCATCACGAAACTTTGTAATACCGTTATCAGTCATCATGTCTTTACTTAATGTGGTGATCGATTGCGGTAAATCTTTTGTTGGAATATCACCACGAAACGCCTGTTTATGTTCAATGGTGATCGTTTCGATATCGCTGTTATCAGCTGCATGTGTATTCGCTGCAAACGCCGCAGCTAAGGCTAAACTAAGAGTTGAGTACTTCATAAGGTCTGATTGTAAAAGTTAAGAGAAATGATTTGTTATAAAATAACATAAATAAAAAATAGGTTATAGTATAACAATACATTTATCCCTTAATTTTTAGCCAAGCCTCTAGTTTACAAAGATAATTTTTAACGCTAAATTTGAGGTGGATTAAAAAACAAACAAGTTAAGGAAAGCTATGTATAAATCACTTTTAGCATTAACGCTCGTATGCGCATCAATCAGCTCATTCGCAAACCCTGATTTATCACGTAAATTTCCATTTGTTGATATTCAAGCCCAGGTACTCGATACCACTACAGATAAGCCTAGCTGGCAACGGCTGCCACCAATGCACCATGTACAATACCCGACAGGGCTGCTAAATCGACAAGGCAGTGGCTGCGCAATTGTCAACTTTCAGGTAACGCCAGAAGGCGATGTGAAAAACTTAAATATTGAAAATTCAGCGCCAAAGCGCTTTAGTAAAGACGTTAGAAAGGCAGCAAGGCAAATAGTGAGAGACTGGCAATGGCCAGAGCGCACGGATGAACAAGTAATTGAGTTAACCATGCGTTTTGACTACTGCTTAACACACGACTTCGACAAAAAGAGTGAAGCCGTTGCCATGTGCGTTGAGCATTCAGAACAAGCCTGCGAGTAAACAATAAATTTGCCGTGTAGATACTTGAGCCAATGCCAGCTATTGCCTACAATGGCGCACAATTTATTCAATGCAGATCGCAACTATGACTGATACACAAAAACCAGAATTACCAAACCAACTTTCTATCAATCCACGTAGTAAATTTTATGTGGAAGAAGTTTTCGAGCATGAAATTGGTGTAAAACTTAACGGCAAAGAGCGTTTTGACGTTGAAGAATATAATATCAGCGAAGGCTGGATCAAAGTCGCTTCTCCAAAAGCCCTTGATCGCCGCGGCCAACCTTTACTATTAAAAGTAAAAGGCACTGTAGAAGTATTCTACAAGTAATTCAGTTTTGCTGAATTAGCTTGTTGGCCAACACAATGGTTGGCCAACAAGTTTATATCTTTACGAGCTTAGGCACTCAGCCCCTCGTTTTTTCCCACACAAGCGAAAGTTAAACCAATGCCCGGTGACGACAAAGAGCGAACCCAATAAAGTAAGTACTTTTTCGCCAGCCTCACCAATAACATTTTCGCCAAGCAGCACCGCTGCAGACAACAACACCAGCCCTGCACCTCCTAGCATCAATAATCGATAACGTTTATGTTTTTTACACCCTAAAAATAGTGCTAATAAGCTGCTTGGCAGTACCGCAACTAACATCCAAAAATGAAATTGCTCGTTACCTAAACCCAGTGCTGCAGCACTAGGTAATAAAACCAATAACACAGGCACAGCTAAACAGTGAATAGCACACATAGCTGATAACCCGATGGCAAACTTGTCCATTATTTCTTGTAATTTCACTGAATAATTCCTACAAAATTGAACACATGAATTATAAAAAGTGCATCAAGCAAGTTTTGCTTGGCACTCATTGCATACTCCCAGCATTTCAAATTGCTTTGTTTGTGAGGTAAAACCTGCATCATCAAAATGAGGGAAAAGCTTTGCAACATCACTGTGTGAAACCGCTAAAGTCTCAACTTTTTGGCAATGACGGCAAATCAAAAACAAAGAAGTCTCACGCTTAGAAACCTCACTGTCGGTACCGTAAGCGATATATTTGTTAGCACTATTAAGCCTGCGAACAAGGTTTACCGACTCCAAAAAGCTCAAGATTCGATAAACAGACATAACAGATACACTTGAACTTGTGCGCAGCTTGTAGCAACTGGCTAATTCGTAGGCCGATAACGGCACGTCTGTGGTTAGTAATATTTGCAGTATTTGCTTGCGCTGAATGGTGAACTTTCTACCATGCTCAAGGCAAACCTGCTTCGCTTTATTAAGTGTGCTGGTTAATCGCTGTTTATTCATAGCGGCCACTCAATATAAGGTTTTGTTGCTGTCAGCTCTGCTATCCCGTGCGCTTGCTCTGTGATCCACTGTGCTTCGATAACAGATATTGCTTCAGCCCATGCAAATAAAGTAACTGTGACTTTAGAGACGGGCTTATCACAGCTAAACGAGTATTCAACTTCTAAGTCTTGATGTGCATGATGAGTGTGATGCTCAAATGGGTTTTCAAAATTAGCTTGAGTAAGCTTACATTCGCCGTTAAATGTCACTAACTGCTGTGAATTTGCTAATTGGGCTAACGTTTGTTTAATGGTTTGCTTTTGCTCAGCTGTCTCGGGTTGATGCTCAAAGCCAAAAATATCTCCAGCCGGTAAAATGAACTTAACCTGCCATTTGTTTTGATCATGAACCACAAAAAGCACTCCCTCACCATGTGAGTGATGATGGTGTTGTTGCCCTTGAGCTGAAAAGATACATCCAACCATAAAGCATATCACTGCTAATTTTGCTGCTTTCATAACCCCAATCACTCCATTTACCTCACTTTAAACATGCTGTTACAAAAAAGAATAAAACTCATTCGTCGATTCACACTTGATACATTATAACAATTAAAGCACAATTGATACATTATAACATATCTACAATGGTGAATAATGAATAACATCTCAAGAGTGGCTGTCGTCATAGCAGCGTTATTACCAGCCAGTGTTTTGGCACAATCAATCAAAGGCGTTGTTTTAAATAACCAAGGTAAAGCGGTGGCTAATGCCACAGTTGACCTTGAAGGGTCTGATCAAAAAGTAACAACTAACGACAAAGGTGAGTTTGAAATCAGCGGCTTAAATAACGGCTTAAAAGAGCTACATATTTCAGCGCCAGGTTATGCTCACTTACATCGAGATATCACACTTGCCAATGACCAAGACCACAGCGCAACCTTTAATCTAAAGCGCTCACCGATTGAAGTGATTGATGTTGAAGCAACGCCGATTCATATGTCGGCAATGGAATCTGCCTCACCTGTTAGTGTGTTATCTGGCGAACAATTAAGACGCCAACAAGCATCAACGCTTGGCGATAGCCTCGAAAAGCTGCCGGGCGTTAACACAAACTTTCATGCCAAGGTTGCCAGTACGCCTGTGATCCGTGGTTTGAGCGGTCCACGTGTTTTAATTACGCAAAATGGCTTAGATGTGAGTGATGTGTCACGTGTTGGCCCTGATCACTCAGTGGCATCGGAAGCATCAACAGCGCAGCAAATTGAAGTATTACGTGGCCCAGCAACTCTATTTTATGGCAGCGGTGCAATTGGTGGTGTCGTCAACGTAGTTGATAGCCGAGTACCAACAGACAGCACAACACGTGGTGAATGGAACCTAGAACATAACTCTGTAGATGAGCAAAAAGTTGCTTCGTTTAATGCCACCACAGGGACTGAGTCATTTGCCTTTTATGCTGATGCATTCTGGCGTGAATCAGACGATTACGAAGTACCTGTTGCCGCCGATATTGACGACACAGAGCACGGCTCAAAGTACGTAGTAGAAAACAGTAATGAAGACTCAGATGGCTTTACTGTTGGTACTAGCTACTTATTTGAGCAAGGTTACCTTGGTGTTGCGGTTGAGCAATTTAACCGCCAATACGGTATTCCTGGCCATACTCATGGTGAAGAAGAAGAGCATGATCACGAAGAGGAGCACAGTGAAGAAGAAGCTGTTTTTGCTGATCTTGAACAAACCAAAGTCCAGCTACTTGGTGAATACAATATCGACAGTGAGTGGCTAAGCAAAATTAACTTACGTGCAGGCCACACAGACTACGAACACGCTGAAATCGAGCACGGTGCTGTAGGCACAACTTTCAAAAACGAAACCAATGAGCTGCGCGTTGACATTCTGCATAGCCAATTTGATGAGTGGAATGGTGGCGTTAGCTTTCATTTCAAAAAAAGTGATGTAGAAGCACAAGGCTCAGAAGCATTCACCCCTCCTTCTGTTACTGAAAGTATTGCTTTTGCAATTATGGAAGAAAAGCACTTTGGCGATTTTTTAGTGCAATTAGGCGGCCGTGTTGAGCGAGTTACTATTGATGCTAATAATGTGCTGTTACCTGAGATCGACGCCCATGCACATGATGAAGACGGTGATGAGCACGACCATGATCATGACCACGAAGAATCAAACTACACACGCGTATTTGATGTTGCCCAAGAGTTTACACCGGTAAGCTTATCAACAGGTGTAGTATGGGATTTTACACCAGGTTATAACCTAGGTTTATCGGTATCGCGTTCTGAGCGTGCTCCGTCTGCTTCTGAGCTGTTATCTTTCGGCCCACACATTGGTACTGCAACGTATGAAGTTGGTGCGCTATTCGACACTCATGATGGTCATTTTGAGCTATCAGATGACGCTATCGATTTAGAAACGGCAAATAATATCGACCTGACATTCCGTAAAACCGAAGGTGATATTGGCTTTATCTTCAATGCCTTTTACAACCAAGTAGATAACTATTATTACCAGATCAACACAGGACTATACGCTGAAAGCGGTCATGATCACGACCATGGCGACGAACATGATCACGAAGAAGAGCACGATCATTCATCTGAACTACCGGTTTATTTATTTAAAACAGACGATGTGATTTTACATGGTTTTGAAGCGCAAGTTGCTTGGCAGCTAAGCGACGAATTTAAACTCGACTTATTCTCTGATTATGTACGCGCGCGTCTGAAAGACGGCGGAGATTTACCGCGTACTCCACCACTGCGTTTTGGTACTGAGTTTAGCTATCAAACCGAAAACCTAACGGCAAATATTCACGTTACGCGCTACCAAGAACAAGACCGCATAGCACAAGAAGAAACCACAACAGACGGCTATACCCTTGTTGATGCCAGTATTTCTTATGAGTTATCGGTATTGAACCAAGACCTATCGCTTTATTTAAAAGGCACAAATTTAACGGACACAGAAGCCCGCGTTCATAGCTCATTCTTAAAAGACATTGCACCACGTCCTGGGCGCAGTTTTGCGTTTGGTGTTCGCGGCTACTTCTAAAACAAAATTACAAATAAAGGAAACCTACATGACACACTTATTTAGATTAAAACTATTGGCACTGGCAATTAGTAGCACCCTGATCACCGCATGTGGTGACGCAGAAACAAATATTGTTGAGAAAGACCCTATCGAGGTTCCTGACGACAGTGGTGATGACCATGATCATGATGACGGTTATACCATTGACTCAATGGGCCGTTTAGCGGTTTTAGCAGCTGATAGCAACGAAGCGAATATCTTTGATTTAGATGACGACTCACTACTAGAAACGTTTTCGCTTATCCATGATTCAAGCTCACTAAATGTTTCACCAAGCTACCGTTATGCAGTTATTGCTAACCGCAGCCAAGATTACTTAGGTTTTATCGATGGCGGTTTATGGCGTGAAGATCATGGCGAGCATTTACATGATTATAAACAAGGCCCTGCATTTAGTGACTACGAGCTAACAACGGGCAGCCGCCCTACTCACATCGTTAAACATGATGGTCAAATGGCCGTGTTTTACGATGGTAATGCCGATGCAGGTACGGTTGCCTCTGTAGAAGTGTTAACCGATAACGACATTGCTAACGAAACAGAGACACTTGCTGGTATTCAGTACGACATCAATATGCATGGTGTTGCAGAGCCACGTGGCGAGCACCTAGTTGCAACATTGCGCCGTGCGGATAGCGAAAGCACTTCAAACGCTAAAATCCTGCCGGATCAAGTGGGTGTTTTCCACCTTCATGAAGGTGAATATGAGCTTGAACAAACATTTGAAGTTACTTGCCCAGATTTACACGGTGCAGCGCAAAACCATGATTATGTAGCATTTGGTTGTGGTGACGGTGTACTGGTAGCTCACCAGCATGATGATGAATACCATGCAGAAAAAATCGCCAATATAGATGCTCTAGGTGATACACGTATTGGCACATTATATGGCCATGAAGGTAGTGAAAGCTTTATTGCAATTGCATCGGGTGTATTTGTAAGTATCAATCCAAGCGAAGCTGAAATGGAAGTACTAGAGTGGCAACTTGATGAAGGCGTAAGTGCTGTATCTTACTCATTTTCAGCAAGCGGAGAGCACTTTTTAGTACTTGATAGCTTAGGCTTTTTAAACGTGCTTGAAGCCCATGAGCACGACGGCCATATGCACTGGGAGCTTGCCGGTAAAGTAGATATCACTGAAGAAGACGTAACAACGATGCCAGAGGGCATGAACTTCAGCATGACTGTGTCACAAAATAGTGAGTTTGCTTATGTTGCCGACCCTATCGCTCAGCATGTACTAAAAGTACATATCGAAGATCTTGAAATTGAAGGTGATCTTGAACTGACTTTTGCACCAAGCGCCATCACTTGGTTAGGTATTGCAGAAGACAGTGACGATCACGACCACTAAGAAGTTATGTTTTATGGTATGACATAGCTCGCAAAGGTTGGCATTTACTGCCAACCTTTTTTTATTCATATTTTGTAACAGACCTTTCATCGCAACTGCATCGCTATTTAAGCCTTAATGGTTATGATGTAACAGTTCCCAATATAGGATGTAATCCCATGAAAAAACTAACAACGTTGGCACTGGCCATGGCTGCGACACTGGCACCTTGGGCATCAGCTTACGAAACTAAAGACACGCGCTTACTGCGTTTTCCTGATATTCATAACCAAAATGTTACTTTTGTTTACGGTGGTGATATTTACATTGCTAATACGCAAACAGGCGAGAGCAAACGCTTAACTGACCATATTGGCTTTGAAACTTTCCCTAAGTTTTCACCTGATGGTAAACGCATTGCCTTTGCAGCCGAGTACAATGGCAGCCGCCAAATTTATGTAATTAACAGCGATGGTTCTGGCTTAAAACAACTGACTTACTACAACGATGTTGGCCCAATGCCACCACGCGGCGGTTTTGATTATCGTGTTCTCGATTGGACACCAGATGGCAAAAATGTGGTGTTTCGTGCTAACCGCACACCGTGGGGTAAACGTATGGGTCGTCCATACATGGTTCCTGCTGACGGAGGCCTTGAGCAGCCTCTGGCTATTCCAGAAACTGGCGGCGGTATGCTTTCGCCAGATGGTAGTAAATATGTTTACACGCCAATTGACCGTGAATTTCGTACTTGGAAGCGTACCCGTGGCGGTCGTGCACAAGATGTCTGGGTTTACGATCTAAAAAACAATACCTCAGAGCAGCTAACCACTAACCGCGCTACCGATCAGCAACCAACCTGGGTTGGCGACAACATTTACTTTGTATCTGACCGTGATTACACCCTTAACCTGTATCAATACCAAAAAGGCGCTGAGCCGAAAAAGCTAACCAACCATAAAGACTTTGACGTACTGTGGCCATCAGCTGGCCCAAATGCTGTTGTTTATGAAAACGGTGGTTTCCTTTATCGCTTTGATCCAAAAACTCAAAAAAGCAGCAAGCTGAGCATTAACATTGCTGGTGTGCGTCAATACGCAATGCCGTACACAAAAAATGTGAGTGACTTTATCGACTCAATGTCGATTTCTCATGATGGTAAGCGTGCACTCTTTACTGCCCGCGGTGAGCTATTTAGCGTACCGGTTAAACAAGGCCCAACACGTAACTTATCTTACACAGCAAAAGGCCGCGAAATTGACGCAAGTTGGTCGCCAAATGGCCGCTATATTGCTTATATGAGCGATGAAAGTGGCGAATACGAAATTTACTTAAAAGACCGCAGTAAAAATAATGCCACTAAACAGCTAACCAGCAACGGCACTATTTGGCGTTTTACACCGATTTGGTCACCAGATAGCTCAAAACTGTTATTTGCAGATAAAAACCACACACTCTGGTGGATAGATGCAAAATCAGGTAAACAACACAAAATTGATACCAGCATCTACGATGAAGAAGGCATTCGCCAATATACTTGGTCGCCAAATAGCGAAGACATTGTGTATGTGAAAAACAATGAAAACCGCTATGCCTCGCTGTGGCACTACAATGTTGATAAAAAGAAAGTGACTCGCTTAACGGATGAAATGACCAATGAGCAAAACCCAACTTTCTCTCCTGATGGTCAATACCTGTATTTTAGTTCTGAGCGTGACTTTAACTTAGCCTTCAGCAGCTACGAGTTCGACTACATGTTTAATCGTGCAACGCGTATTTATGCCGCAGCCGTAAATGACAGCATCAAACCACTTATCGCACTACAAAGTGACGAAACAGCGATCGTCAGCGATAAACAAAAAGATGACGACAAGAAAGCGAAAAATACCCTGCAAAGCAGCGACTTTATGCAGCGCGTTACCGCTTTAAATGCGCCAGCTGGAGATTATCGTGGTTTAACGGCAGTAAAAGGTGGCGTGCTAACACTGGCTAATGGTGGCCTACAATTGATAGGCACAGCTCATGACAGCGAGCTTGAAACCGTGGCTAAAGGGGTTCGTAGTTATACTATTTCGAGCAACGGTGAACACCTGTTAGTACATGCGGGTAAGGATTACAGCTTAATTGAGCCTAAAGCAAAACAAGACCTAGCAGCGAATAAGCTTGATCTTAGTAACATGACCTTAAAAATTGAGCCGCAAATTGAATGGCAGCAAATGTATGTTGAAGGCTGGCGTACATTACGTGATTGGTTCTACGATGAAAACCATCACGGCCAAGATTGGGATGCAATTTTAGCTAAGTATCAACCTATGGCTGATGCTATCTCACATCGTAGTGACTTAGATTACATTCTCAGTGAAATCGCAGGTGAAATTAATTCAGGACACATTTATGTGCAGTCGGGTGATATGCCAAAAGCAGAGCGTAAAAAGCACGGCTTACTGGGAGCAAAACTTGCCAGCGATCCATCTGGATACGTAAAAATTGAGCAAATTTTCCAAGGTGAAAACTGGCATGAAGACTTCCGCTCACCACTTGGCACAACAGGGGTAAAAGCACATAACGGCGACTACATCATTGCCGTAAATGGCCGCTCAGTAAAAGACGTCGCTAACTTCTACGAATTACTAGAGAACACTCAAGGTGAGCAAGTTGAGCTAGTCCTTAACAGTAAACCGCGCAGCAAAGGTGCATGGCAAGTTACCGTTAAGCCTGTAGCCAGCGAGCAAGGTTTGCGTTATTTAGACTGGGTTAACTCTCGTGCAGCCTACGTTGATAAGCTATCAAATGGTCGTATTGGTTATGTTCACTTACCAAATACAGCGTTTGAGGGTAACCGCGCCATGTTCAAAAACTACATGCCGCAAACCACCAAAGATGCCATGATTATTGATGACCGATACAATGGCGGTGGCTTTATTCCTGAGCACATGATCACTTGGCTTGCTCGTAAACCACTTAACTATTGGAAGCGCCGCGGTGTTGAGCCAACGAAAACACCACAATTTGCTCATGATGGTCCAAAAGCCATGCTGATCAATGGTTACTCAAGTTCAGGCGGTGATGCTATTCCTTACTACTTCCGCCAAGCAGGGTTAGGTAAGCTTATTGGTACCCGTACTTGGGGTGGATTAATTGGTATTTCAGGTAACCCAAGCCTTGTCGATGGCGGCCAAGTTATCGCGGCAACATTCCGCGTTTTAGATAACAATGGCAACTGGATCATCGAAAACGAAGGTGTCACCCCAGACATTAAAGTTGTTGACCGCCCAGAGCTAATCTACCAAGGTAAAGATCCATCGATTGAACGTGCCGTAGAAGAGCTATTAAAAGAGCTAAAAGACAACCCGAAAAAGCCACTCACCGTGCCACCAGCACCGACTGACTTTTAATTCTTAACTGGTTGTTAAAAAGCAAAAAACCCCGCTGCAATGCGGGGTTTATTTTTAATTAAAAGAACTACCTTTTAACTTGTATATACAAATAATAATTTTAAGAAAAGCCATATATTCTCATACCTGCGGTACTGTTAGATTTTACTTACTCGATTCAATAGTAAAATTAACTAATCAACTTACTCTATTGCGGTTTACCTAAATAACCTTATTATGTAGGGGCTGTATCAAGTTTAGGGAGAACCAGTTTTGAAAAAGGAACAAGCAGAAATGAAAAAAAAGTGGTGGGAAAATCGTGTTCTTAGGTCTGTAGATAATCTTAAGCTTTGGCATGATAACCCTCGCCTAGATCCTGCAAATAAGCTTGTGACAGTTAGAGACTATGTAGAAGAACTAATTGCTGATCCTATAGATGAGCAAAATTTTATGACTTTAGTTAAGTCAATTGCTACTCGAGGTTTCTTATCCTTCGACCCTGTAGTGGTATGGCAAAGTAAAGAGAAACACTTTTATGTTGCGGAGGGAAATCGAAGGGTAATGGCTTTAAAGCTATTGAGATCTCCAGAAAAAGCACCTCTTTCAATTCGAAAATCTATTGTCCAATTGTCTAGAAAAATAGATCGGGATGACATTGAAAAAATCAAAGTATGTTTAGCTCCGTCCTATGAAGAATCTCGCTGGTATATATTACAACGACATTCACCTGCAGCAAGTAACCAGATCAGATGGCAACGCCTCCAACAACAGCGCTTTATTATTAACGTATATGATTCAGTAGCTCAAGATATTGATGAAACAATTAATGTTACAGGATTCAAACGCTCAGCCATAATCGATGCCTTAAGGTTTGTAAAAATTCGAGATATAGCAACTAGACAAGAAGTAACAACTCATTTATCACCATCTGAAAAAGAGCTTGTCTACAGCCACCGTATAAACATGACTGTTTTAGAAAGGTGGTTTGGCAATAGCCAAGTAAGAGAGCTTTGGCATATTAAATTTGATGAAAATGGTGTGACAGTTAATGCAGATCCTAATACATTTTATGTCGCTTATGCTAAACTACTTAAATTGATGTTTAGTAAAGATACTGAACTTGGCTTTATTGTAAATACAAGAACAATAGACTCGAAGTTTCAAGAGATTTTTGACTTTCTACCCAAAGTTAAATCAAAAAGCGAAGCTGATAGTGCAGTACAATTAGTTCAACCTATTCCACAAGACTTAAAAGATCCTGAATCAAACAAAAGTTCATCTGATACAGTTGAAGAAGAAACTAAACCATTCAATAAAGGCTCTCAAAAGGGAGACCCGAAACGAAGACAGTTAACAGACAAATACCACTCTATCGCAACGAGTAGCTATAAAATCAATGCTTTGTTTAGTGAGCTTCAAAGACTACCTGTTTTCAAATATCAAAATGTTACAGCAGCCTCAATTAGAATTTTTTTAGAACTAGCTGTTGATGAGTACATTGAAAGTTGTGATATTAAATCAGAAATGACAAGAAGATTCAGCAAGGGTTATCATGAGATATCGCTACTGCAAAAACTAAATACATTACAAGGTGAATTCATTGATAACCGCGATGCTAATAAAGTGATTAAAGAGCTCTTAATAACAAGCAATGATCATAGTCTTAATACA
This sequence comes from Pseudoalteromonas sp. UCD-33C, assembly GCF_001306895.1. Classification (NCBI taxonomy): domain Bacteria; kingdom Pseudomonadati; phylum Pseudomonadota; class Gammaproteobacteria; order Alteromonadales; family Pseudoalteromonadaceae; genus Pseudoalteromonas; species Pseudoalteromonas sp. UCD-33C. The sequence goes on from NZ_LJTB01000006.1 coordinate 275,935, forward strand.
TTGAATGAATATGTGCATGGTAAAAAGGCGCATAAAATTGAGCCTCAGTTTTTAAATAGATTTTGGGATATGCTTACACCTCTATTCAATACATTGATTGGCCTGAAGGAAATCTAATGTTTTTTTCACCACTAAGATACCCTGGCGGTAAGTCTAAGCTGACAGCTTATGTACTAGAAACAATGAAGCTCAATAGCCTCGAGGGTGCAGCTTATGTTGAACCGTTCGCTGGAGGCTGCGCAATCGCATGGTACTTACTTCTAAAAGGGCATGCTAAAAAGGTATACATCAATGATCTAGATCCTGCTATTCATGCCTTTTGGTATAGCGTTCTGTATAAAACAGAAGCATTATGCAAGTTAATAGAAACAACCCCTATCACTATTGAAGAGTGGCACGTACAGAGAGAGATATACCGAAGCAAGCCGAATGATTACTTGTCTCTTGGCTTTGCTACTTTATTTTTGAACAGAACTAACCGCTCAGGAATAATTAAAGCAGGTGTGATTGGTGGGCTAAAGCAAGCTGGTAATTATAAGCTAGATTGTCGATTCAATAAGAAACGAATTATTTCTCAAATTCAAGCAATTGCAGACAAAAGGGATTATATTCGACTTACGAATTTAGATGCGACTCAATTTATTGAAGAACATATTCCAGATATCGAGGGCCCAGCTTTTATCAACATCGATCCTCCCTACTATGTAAAGGGTAAAGGTTTATATCAGAATTTCTTTGAGCATGAAGACCATTACAGGTTATTTGAAAGTATTAAAAGAATTAATCAACCTTGGATTGTCACGTATGACGATACACCTGAGATATGCGGAATCTACTCTGAATATTCCCCAGAATCATTTGGCTTAACTTACACAGCACAAACCAAATGCAAGGGTTCAGAGGTTATAATCCATTCCCCCAAATTAATGAAAACAGGCTTAAAACCTGACGTAACTTTTTCTGAAATAAATAAAATAAATAAAAATGCTTTAATTAAAAATTGAAGGCTAATTAGCTTTTAGATTAGAGCCCTGATATTACACCGGAAGTTAAAAATAAAAAATGATCATTAATAAAGTTAATATAAATTCATTCAGGGGCTTTAAAGATGTCGAGTTCAATTTAGGAGATTATATAACTCTAATAGCTGGCCAAAATGGAACTCAAAAGAGTACACTACTAGGAATCCTAACTCAGACTTTCACAATACCAAATAAAGGTCATCCCTTCTCTAGAGAAAAGCCTCTTACAGGGGGCTCATTTCGATCCGCTTTTCAAGATAAGTTCAGATTATCGCCAGTACTTGACTTACCAGGCTCACACTTATGGACTCTGTATCTGAAGGATAAACATATGCACCCAGATACAGATGATCAAGGAGGGTTCGTAGTCGAGAGTATTCTTAGAAAATCAAAAGATAGTGAGAGCGTTCGCTTTTGGCAGAAAGGGAAGAGAGATGCCGGTAGTGGCTATGTTCAATTACCCGTTATTTTTTTGAGCCTAAAGCGTTTAATTCCAATTGCAGAAGCTGGAACCATTGAAACAAAAAACATTCAACTCACGGATATTGAAATTAAATGGTTTTCTGATAATTACAACAAAATACTACTTAGTGATGACAATCTTGAATCGATTGATTATTTAGAAAGTAGCAATAAGAATACTATTGGCGTAACGACGAATCACTATGATTGGAACTCAAACTCTGCGGGTCAAGATAACTTAGGGCGTTTACTTTTAGCTGTCATATCTTTTAGACGATTAATGGAGAAATACCCTAAAGATTATAAAGGCGGAATTCTTGCTGTCGATGAAATTGATGCAACTCTTTATCCTGCTTCACAAGTAAAACTTTTAGAATTTTTAGCATCAATCTGCAATAAACTAAACCTTCAAATCATTGCAACTACTCACTCGCTACACATGTTAGAGAAAATATCAGAGCTAAAAAATGCTAAAGGCCGTAATCAACAATTTAATACCGCTTATCTGAAAAAGGTTGATGGTGAAGTACAAATAGAAGAGTCGCCAAGCTTTGAAAAAATAACTTATAACTTAAATGTAACTATAGGAAAAAAGCAGCCAAAGCTAGAGGTACCTGTTTACACGGAAGATAAAGAGTGTATCCACTTTTGCAAAGCCTTGATAAAAAATAGGTTCAAAGGGCTAAAGTTCTCTGATCTTACAATGGGTTGCAATAATTATATTCAACTGGGTAAAAAGAAAGTCCAAAGTTTTTCATTTCCGAATTCTATTATTGTCCTTGATGGAGATACTAGAGAAAAAGTGAAGAAAGCTAAATTAAAGAATTTTATTTGCTTACCTGGCGATTTAAATCCCGAAGGAATGCTTGCTAACTTTTTAACAACTCTCCCCGATAAAAGCGCCTTTTGGGAAAGTAAAGTTGACGGTTATTCAAAGCAAGTTTGTTTTAAAGATTATAAGCTAAATGACATACTAAGTAGCCGGGAAAAGGCAAAGCTTTGGTACAACCAGCAGCTTGATACTGGAGCCTGGGGATTACAAGCTCGCAGTGCATTCAATCTACTTATCCAGTCTATACCTGATGAAAAGCAATTGTTTGAAGATAACTTTGAAAAACTCTATATAACTATTCAAGATCAACTGAAATAATTATACATTGGCTTTCAAAGAAATAGACACAGCATTACGTACTCATAGTAGTGTCACTATAAGTGTTTGGATTGCTGTGCCTTGATGGAATTACATCGTTCTATCCTCGTTTTATTAATTATGCAGTGTGGTCGAAATAGTGATCGACTGACTGCTTTAAAGTTTCAATGAGTGCCTCATCCATATATTGGTACTCGTCGGGTATATCGAGTACCTGAATCGGCTTGTGCTGCAATAAACGGCTAAATTGCGCTTTAAGGCGTTGTTTATGCTTATGTTCCATCACAAAAATTATATCTGCCCAATTAATATCAGCCGTTGTTACCGTGTGCCTTGCTCGTGGGCTTGTACCTGCAGAGCGGGCTTTAATGCCATTGTATTGGTTGAATACCTTTTCTGCCGTTGGGCTACGCCACTGGTTACGGCTACATAGATACCCAAGCCACCTCAAAATACAGAATTCAGCGTTTCACCGGTGTTTAATATCAAGGCGTTACTTTGCAAGAATGGCAGTCCCTTTTAAGAAGTAACAACGATGAGAGTAAGTGCCTGTGAAGCGCCCAAAGGGTTGGTTTAAAAGCGATTTATACTGCGTTATTGATCTTAACAATAGAACCACTATTACTTGCAATCAATGCCTTGCCTAAATCGCTTTTAATTCCAACTGAAACTCGCATCTTGAGGCGGTTTGGGTATCAACAGTTTTCCATGTTATTTGCTAACCTTTTCCTTTGTGAGTCTGGCTAAATTCAGGGCCCTTAAACGTACGAATCGGATTACCCCGTTGTAGCTCATTGTGTTGTTGCCACCGCGACTTTTGCTGCTGGCTAGCAGCCTGCTGAGCTTGTTCTGCCAGTTTTTGCATTAGCAAAACTCGAGCTAACCGCTTATTCGCATGCTGACTTCTTTCACTCTCTACGCGAACAGCAATTCCTGTCGCAACATGGGTAGCACGAACAGCTGAATCAGTGGTGTTTACATGTTGGCCTCCCGCGCCACTTGCGCGGCATTGCTGAAAGCGGATCTCGCTATCAACAGTTTGCTCCGCTATTTCAAATAGTTGACCGCCAAAATACCAGTTTTTACGCTTATGCCTTGCTCTGAATGGGCTTTGACAAACCCACAACATCGAGCCATGCCATTGCTGCGCAAACTGTTTTAAAATTTGCGGCTCAGCACCGGTTAATTCAAGCAATACCGATTTGTAGCAGCCTGAAAGCTCAGCTTGCTCTACTGCAAGATTATTCACCTTAATAGCTAACGCTTTAGCATCACACTCAAGGCGCTTAACAGCCATTGCCACCGCTTTACAGCACTCTAAAGGACCCGCCCCTGACGATAATTGCACTAAGATCATCCGCACGTTCCTTGTGTTTTAAAGGTAAGCACAGGCTTTAATTTGGCAATTACAGTAACCAGCCCAGCATCAACAAGGTCATCAATAACTGTTTGACAGTCTTTGTAAGCTTGTGGTGCTTCATCATAAAGCAGCGTTTTATCATTACAGATCACCCTGCTACCAAACGCAGTGCGATATAAATCTTCCCTTTTAAACTTGTGACTCAAACGGCCTTGGCATTCTCCACGCTTCCATTTGCGACCAGCGCCATGTGCAAGGGAGCGTAAGTTTACGTTTTGCTCCGCCGTTGGCTTAACTAAGTAACTGTAATCACCGCGAGAGCCCGGGATCATCACAGCCCCTTGATCACTAGGTGTAGCGCCTTTTCGATGTAACCAGCCTGCTTGTCCTGCAATCTGTGATTGACTTACAAGGTTATGATTTACATCTAAAACCTGTTCGCCACCAGCGCGAATAGCTTGTAAAAAACGCCGTGCGATCAGTTCTCGGTTTAACTGAGCCCAACGCAGTGCTTCGTCATGTTTGGCCATATAATCTGTAAAGGCATCACTTACTACCTCAAGGCCATCATGGTTATGCTCTGCAATATGCTTAACTAAAATAGCTTGCCCTAACCCTCTAGAGCCAGAATGCACCAATAGCTGCAATTGTTTAGGTTGTAGGCCTAAAGCAAGCAAGGCTTGTTGATCAAACACCTCTTCAATCGCCTGAAATTCGGCGAAATGATTGCCACCACCTATGGTGCCAAGGGCGCTATCAAAACCAGTTTGTGTGATAGCCAGTTCATGTTTTCGCTCGCTAATCAATGTGTGCCAACTTTCATCTAGTGGCTGTTCAACATCGCTTAAGCGTTTTGCGAGCTTATCTACATTTAACTTGGCTAACTTAGTATTGGTTTGCCAAAGCGACATACCGCAGCCAATATCATTCCCCACTAAAGCGGGATAAATTCTACCTTCTGTAAAAAAGGCAGCCCCAATGGGGTAACCTCGACCTGGGTGTAAATCGGGCATACCCGCTACAGCGTGCATACCAGGTAATTCAGAAGTTTTAATTAATTGTTGTATTGCTAGCCCTTCAATCCACGACTCTTTAGACGCAATAAGGCTAACGTTATCAGTAAGTTTTTGGACGGACTTGCCCATAATACCAATTCCTTTCTCTGCAATAGAAAAATGCTAACGAAAAATGATTTGGCAGGTCTTTGATTAATTGATCAGGCTTAGCTTTGAAAAGCTAATAAAGAAATAGCTTCGAGCTAGGCAAGAAAACGACCTGCAAAGGAACAAGTTGTATAAGTCATATTGTTTACTCCTCTACAGTGTGTGAATGGTTAAAATCGCGGCGATTGTAAACACCTTAAAAAGTGAAAGCAACTAAAAAATAATCAATCGTTGTTATTTACGCCCTTTTTAAATGTTCATCACAACGTGAAAAATGTGCAATTAAGCGACTATGGGTTGTCATCTAGAGAAAATTTGAGCAATCTAAAAATGCCTTAAAAATAATAACAAGAGTGACTGCAAGGTTACTCAAAAAGGATGCCGCCATGCTCAAACACCGTATAGCTCGCTCACTCATCAGCTTACCACTGTTGATTGCTGCCCATGTCACTAGCGCAGCTGAACTACCACAAGCGATTGATGCCGCCTTTCAATCGGCGGTAAGTGCGAAAACGGTGCCGGGCATTACTGTCGCGGTAGCCGATAAATCAGGAATAATCGCAGCAAAGGGTTATGGTTTTGCCGATATCGAAAACCAAGTTTTAATGAGTCCCGAGCATAAGGTTCGCATTGGCAGTGTCTCTAAACTTATTGCCACTGCCGCTATGATGCGCCTTTACGACAAGGGGTTGATTAACTTAGACAAACCTGTAACCGACTATGTAACTAACTGGCCAGAGAAACACGCAACTTTAACACTCCGTCAGCTTGCGTCACATACCGCAGGGATCCGCCATTACAAAAAAGGCGCCAATGAGTTTTTACTCAACAAATGGTATGGCGATATTGATAGCGCTTTAGCCATGTTTAAAGATGATCCCCTACTGTTTGAGCCGGGCACCAAACAGCAGTATTCAACATTCGCTTGGACATTAGTTAGCGCTGCGATGGAAGGCGCTGATCCGAAACGCAACTTTCGACAAATTATCGAACAAGAAGTCTTCGCGCCACTCAAGTTAAACGACACATATTTTGATGAGCAGTTTACCCTGATCCCACATCGTGCAAGACCTTATAGCGTTGATCAGGGCCGTTTAATTAACTCACCGCAGACCGATCACAGCTATAAATGGGCAGGCGGTGGATTTATTGCAACACCAAGTGATATCGTCAAGTTTGCAGTAGCTCACACCCAGGGCAATTATCTTAAAGCAACCACCGTGGATGAAATGTTTACCCCAGCCACACTCAATAATGGTGACCAGGTCAATTTTGGTATTGGTTGGATGACAGGTTTCAAAAACTATCAGCAAAGAGAAAAATACCAACATGATACTGAACTACAAGCATTGATGGCCGACATGCCACACGCGGTAATGCACTCTGGCGGTAGTATGGGTGGCATTACCATGACCATTATGTGTGTTGATCATCAACGCGCGGTGACTGTGGTTAAAAACGTTAATGGTGATAACAGCGCAGATGTATTCGCGCTTGCCCTACAAACCCTGAGCTATTATCACCAAGACCATTGATTTGTTTAAGGCAACTTAACTATAGCTGCCCTTGTAACCTCGTTTTTGTCTCTTTTAAGTAATCTGGGTAGGGATAAGAGTCATCGGCAACAGCGATTGCAGCCTCGATTTGAACTAATGCTTGGCGAGTATTACCTTGCATTTCATAGCCATATGACAAAGCTGACAGTGCATACGCTGATTTAGGGTAGTTTTTGATATTGTACTTAAACACCTCAATAGCCCGCTCAAATTGCTGGTTATCCGTTAAGCTGTAACCTAGCAACCTAACAGCGCGGTCTGGCGGCGCTATTTGCTCGCCCCATTGCTGATATAAACGTTGATAATAAGCATCAATTGATGAAACATCATCGCCTAGTGCACTCAAAGGCATATGTTTAGATAAAAATAAGCCATGGTACGCATTAAATGCCCCTGCGGCTGAGGTTAGGTTATGCGAAACGCCTGCAAAGGCATCACTCTTAAAGCGCAGATTTTGCGCTTTACTATTTTGCATCGTTTGCTGCATACCATCGTATCTTTCGCGCATAATGCCGGCTTCTTCACCGATATTCATATATACATAGCTGTTAATACTTTTAGCTTTGGTAACAAAGGTATTTAGACTCTTAGCCGGGGCGCCATAGTTCCACCATACTGCAGGGCTATAAGCAATGTGCGCTTGAAATAACTCTGGGTCAGCCTGCATTGCGTAAAGAGCAAATACACCCGCAGCAGAGGCTCCTGCAATCACTCTATAATCATGAGTACGATACTGTTTATTAACCAAAGGCATCAGTTCTTGCTCTACAAAAGCTAAAAACTTTGCTGCACCACCGCCTTCGCCAACAGGCCCTTGTGGTTCTTTGTTCACTGTCGGATAAAAATCTCTAAGTCGATTAGTGCTTTCAATTGCAACTACAATCACCTCTGGCGCTTGATCATTTTGTTGTAAGCGCTCAAGCACAGCATTAATCAATGGTAAATTACCGGCCCCATCTAAACGATAAATAACGGGATACCTTTTGTTGGGATGTGTTTGATAGCTTTTTGGCAATTGCACAACGACAGTGCGTTGCTCACTAAGATTACTTGATTCGATAGTATGCGTATGCTGGCTGTAATGTGTAACCGCATCATCTGCATCTGGTTGAGCCATTACATGGCTAGTACAGAGTAAAAAACCACTAATACAGAGTAACTTAAATAGTCGCACGACTTATCCTTAAGAAATATTGGTAATTTTTTAAGCTAACAGAATTGCAGGTACAAACAAAGATAACTTATGTACATTTTCGTATAAAAGTACATATAAGTCATTCTTTTAGCTAAAGCGTATGGCGCAATATTTGCCCAGCGCTTTTACCCGTCATGCCATCCGGTGATTTAATGACTTGGCCATTAATAATGACGTATTGAATTCCTTCTGCGTACTGATGTGGTGCGCTAAACGTTGATTTATCAGCAACCGCCGCAGGGTCGAGTATAACAATATCAGCAGCATAGCCTTGTGCTATCACTCCTCGGTCAGTTAGGCCCATTCTTGCTGCGGGTAAACTGGTCATTTTACGTATTGCATCAGGTAACGAAATCACTCCTTGTTCACGCACATAATGACCTAGTACTCTGGGGAAGGTGCCGTACCCACGTGGATGTGGGTTGCCTTTACCAAGTTCTGAACCACCCGCATCGGTGGCGATTGCAGTAATTGGGTAAGCCATGATGTACTTAACATCATCTTCATTAATAGCGTGGAAGATCCCCTGAGCACCGCCATTTGCTTGAATTTCCATAGCAAGTTCAGCTGCTTCATCAATACTTTGCGCTCGCCCTTCACGTTTTAATACTTCAGCAAAGGTTAGCCCATCCCATGCAGGGTTTGCCGTATAATGCGCTATTTGCAGCCTTGCGGGGTCACCACCGCCTCTGTCTTCACGGATATTTTTGATCAAGCCTTGTTTTATTTTTTGCCTTAACTCTGGATCTTGTAGACGCTTTTCAACTTCAGCTTGGCCACCAGCCAATGACCATGCAGGAAATAATATAGCAAATCGCGTAGAAGAAGCCGTGTAAGGATACTGATCGAGGGTGACATCGAAACCCACTTTGCGAGTATCGCGAATCATCTGAATAGTGTGCTTACTCTCACCCCAATTTGGATGACCAATCAGCTTATGATGAGAAATATGTACAGGAATACCGGTCTCTTTTGCAATATCGAGCACTTCATTCATCGCCGTGACAATCTCTGCGCCTTCGTCCCGCATATGAGAGGCAAAAAATCCATGCTGAGCATGAGCGGTTTCGGCAAGCACCTTTACCTCAGCAAAGTTTGAGTACACACCAGGAACATATTTTAGCCCAGTCGATAAACCAAACGCCCCCTGTTGCATCGCTTTATCTACCAGTGCTTGCATTGCTTTTAACTCATCAGCAGTGGCAAGTCGTTGCTCTTCACCCATAACAGCTTTACGAACATCATTATGGCCAATTAATAAGGCTAAATTTGGCCCTAGAGGTGAACGCTCGGTTTGCGCAAAAAATTGCTTAAAGTCGACAGGAGAAAAACCACAGTTACCGCCCAAAATAGTGGTGATACCCTGCTGCACTAAGTTATCGAGCCGAGGCAGCTCTGCAATTGAACGCTCAGCATGGGAATGTAAATCGATAAAGCCCGGCGCTACAACCTTGCCATTGGCATCTATAACTTGTTGAGCTTTGTCAGCCGCCATATCACCAATTTTAGTGATCTTGCCGCTTTCAATACCAACATCTGCGCGAACCGCTTTGCCACCACGACCATCGAGCAACATCGCGTTTTTGATGATGAGATCAAAAGATTGTCCATAAACAATCCCCGAGCTGAGTACTAATACGGTCAATCCTATAGAGGTTAAAACACTGCGCTTTTTCATTGTTATTATCCTTAGCCAGAGTGTTTAACCATCCTAATCAATTGCAATACAAATTGCATCAGTGAACAGTAATTAAGCAAATTACAGGCACAAAAAAGCCGGCTAATTAGCCGGCTCTTGATGCTTTAACTTACTCAACCGTCACCGATTTTGCTAGGTTTCGAGGTTGGTCTACGTCGGTGCCTTTAATAACCGCAACGTAGTATGAAAGTAGCTGCAATGGAATTGTATATACAACTGGAGCAATCACGTCATCTACATGGTTTACGTTGATTACACGCATTGTTTCGTCAGATTCAAACGCTGAGTCTTTGTCTGCGAATACATAGATAATACCGCCACGGGCACGTACTTCTTCTACGTTTGATTTAAGCTTTTCAAGTAGTTCGTTGTTTGGTGCTACAACAATGATAGGCATGTCAGCATCAATCAACGCAAGAGGGCCATGCTTAAGCTCACCCGCTGCGTATGCTTCTGCGTGAATGTACGAAATTTCTTTCAGCTTAAGCGCACCTTCCATCGCGATTGGGTACTGTGAGCCACGACCCAAGAATAGTGAGTGGTGCTTATCAGCAAATTCTTCAGCTAAATCTTCAATCCCTTCAGCAAGAAGTAATGCTTCTTCTAACTTGTTAGGAAGTGTTTTAATTGCATTTACAATCGCACCTTGCTCTAGGCCTTTTTCTTGGGCAATAGATGCTGTTAGCATTAATAAGCCAACAAGTTGTGTGGTGAAGGCTTTAGTTGATGCAACACCAATTTCAGCACCTGCTTTAGTCATAAAGGCTAAATCAGATTCACGTACTAATGATGAACCCGGCACGTTACAAATGGTCATTGACGCCATGTAACCTTGCTGTTTTGCAAGACGAAGTGCAGCAAGCGTATCGGCTGTTTCACCAGACTGTGAAATGGTCACAAGTAAGCTATTTTCATGTACAAATGATTCGCGGTAACGGAACTCAGAAGCAATCTCGACGTTACAACTCACGCCTGCGAACTGTTCAAGCCAGTAACGAGCAACCATACCTGAGTGGTATGAAGTACCACAGGCAATAATTTGCACGTGTTTTACGTCTTTAAAGATTTGCTGAGCACTTTCGCCAAAGGCATCAATCGCGACAGTGTCGTTAACTAGGCGGCCATCAAGGGTGTTACGCACAGCAAGCGGCTGTTCGTAAATTTCTTTCAGCATGTAGTGACGATATTCGCCTTTACCTGATGCATCTTGCGTAATGTTTGATTCAATCACTTCGCGCTCAACTGCATCACCATTTGCATCAAAGATTTCAACACTGTCACGGGTAATACGAGCAACATCACCTTCTTCAAGATAAATAAAACTGCGAGTGACAGGTAATAAAGCAAGCTGGTCAGAGGCAATAAAGTTTTCGCCAAGACCTAAACCAATCACAAGTGGGCTACCTGAACGCGCTACGATGATTTCGTTGTCGTTCGCTTTATCAAAAACAACGGTACCAAATGCACCTTCAAACTGCTTAACAGCAGCCTGTACTGCAGCTAAAAGCGTATCGTGTTGTTGGCGAAGTTGGTGAATAAGGTGCACCATAACTTCAGTGTCTGTTTCTGATAAAAACTCATAACCGTCGCCTTTAAGCGCATCGCGTAGGCTGGCATGATTTTCGATAATACCGTTATGAACAAGAGCAATTTCGCTATTCGAAATATGTGGGTGAGCATTCGCTTCAGTTACGCCACCATGGGTAGCCCAACGTGTATGTGCAATACCGGTAGTGCCTTTTACAGCGGCTTCATTCAGTGCCGCTTCAAGGTTAGCAACCTTACCTACTGCTTTTACAGTGTTAAGCTCAGTACCTTTAAGTAAAGCCACACCTGCCGAGTCATAGCCACGGTATTCAAGGCGCTTAAGGCCTTCAACAAGAATTTTATTTACTGGGCGTTCTGCAACAGCCCCTACGATTCCACACATAATCTCTCCTTTTGCACATGCCAAAGTGTTCTACTTTGGGCGAGATGTGTTGTCATAAAATGATGCGTAATAAGGTGTTGTCGGTCTTATTACGGGTTATTCAATTTCTGCACAGATCAGCTGTACACCACATGCTGTTATCGCCTCGCGCTTATCTGCGCTTAGGTTGTTGTCTGTGATAACAGTGGTTACACGCTGCCAAGGCAGTTCTAAATTCGGTATTCTTCGGCCAATTTTTTCTGACTCAACCAGCACCACTACCTCTCGGGCAGCTTCAGCCATCACTTGGCTTAGCCCAACTAATTCATTGAAGGTTGTAGTACCTCTATCAATATCAATGCCATCGGCACCAATAAAGAGTTGGTCAAAGTCGTAAGAGCGTAGAACATTCTCCGCAACTTGGCCCTGAAACGATTCTGAATGTGGATCCCAAGTTCCCCCGGTCATCAAAAGTGTTGGTTCATTTTCTAATGAAAGCAGTCGGTTAGCGACATTAATAGCATTTGTCATCACCACTAAACCGCGTTTACTAGCAAGCTCAGGGATCATCGCCGCTGTAGTGCGACCGCTATCAATGATGATGCGGTTATGATCTTTAATAAGCTTTGCAGCCGCCTGTGCGATTGCCATTTTGCGAAGCGAGTCGCTTTTCTCGTTGCTATTTGCAACGATTTCTTGTGGCAGTGCAATGGCACCACCGTAACGGCGTAGCAACAAGCCACTTTTTTCAAGGGCTGTCAGATCTTTACGTATCGTCACTTCAGATGTTTGAAACTGCTCTGCTAACGCTTCAACAGCAACTTCACCAAGTTCATTCACTTGGCTTAAGATTGTATGGCGACGTTGTTGAGTGTTTCGTTTTGTCATAAAGTGAACCACATAAGTTTCGTTTCGAAAGTTTTGAGATTTTAAACGAAACAATATAAATGGCAAGTGAATGATCATTAACCTACACAGCTTTAATTTTGATCTTCATCACCAACACGCTAAGCTATTGGCAAATATAACCATGAACATGCCCCATGAAAGAGTTTAATAGCCTCGATAAGTCCTTACTCGAACAACGAAAAAATACCCATGAAATTTGCCGTTTATTTGCCAAAAGCCCAAGTAAAGGCAATTTAAAACGTCTAAGAGGCATGTTTGCTCACTGTGGCGAGCAGGTTGTTATAGAAGCGGGTTTTCATTGTGATTACGGTAGTGGTATTAAAATAGGTGATCGAACCTTCATAAATATTAACTGTACTGTGCTCGATGCGCCGTTATCTGATGTGCAAATTACGATAGGTGATGACTGCTTAATAGGCCCTAATGTACAAATACTCGCGGTATCGCATGCAGTAAACCCAACCGAGCGTTTAGCAAAAGCTAACTTTGCAGCACCGATTAGCATTGGCAACAATGTATGGATTGGTGCAGGCGCTATTATACTTGCGGGTATTAAAGTTGCTGATAATGCCGTGATTGGCGCAGGGGCAATAGTTACCAAAGATGTCGCGGCAAATACTTTAGTAGCGGGTAACCCTGCGGTGAAGGTCAAAGACCTTTAAGCCTATATTTACGCGCTAAAGCACGTCCTACGTAGATCGTCATTTATGGCGACACAAAGAATACATGCTTACGCGCTATAGCACGTCTTACCGTAGGTCGTCATTTATGGCGACAACCAATCACAAAAAAACAGAATTCCAATATGGATAACTACCTAAATTATCAACTAGCTTTTTTCGTAAAGGATTTGCTGCTATGTATCTGGCTACTGCTATTCTACTTTCATCTTTACGTAGTGCATGATCATAGTAAGCAGGTTGCCACACTGTTTGCGAAAAACTGCGTCTCTTATTTATCTCTCTTGCAGAAAGACCTTTTAGATGACCAACTGTTTTACCCAAGCTACTATCACTAAGCCTTAATAAACCATGAAAATGATCGGGCATAAGAACCCAAGTTAACCAACAACATTGATGTATTAATTCATTTATTTCAATACACCTACAAAATACTTTTGCTAAGTTATGATCACTGAACAGTGCTTTTCTGTTATGGCAGTTGAACGTTATGAAATATTCACCTGATTGAATTGAAACTCGTCCTTTCTTTAAATGGCTCCAGCTCATGAAAAATCCTTTTTCATAAAATTGTAGAACATTAAATATAGTAGATTAACGCACTAAAGCACGTCCTACGTAGATTGTCATTTATGGTGGCAAAGAATACACACTAACGCGCTAAAGCACGTCCTACCGTAGGTCGTCATTTATGGCGACAAAAAATACATACTAACGCGCTAAAGCACTCCTTGCCGAAGATCGCCATGTATGGCAATAACACTCCAAACAGGTATTTAGCGAGTAAAAAAAGCCCAGCTGTATTGCTGGGCTTATAGTTGGGAGTTAGTTAACTGTTATTCATATCGTAAGATAAGTGATGGTCTGGTGCTTGCGGCCTTAAAGGCTAAACTTGCAACAGTAACCCAAGTAATGGCAGCCACCGCGACGGCAGCAACTAAATATACCCATACAGCTTGTTCAATACGGTCATTAAAGTTTGCTAACCAATCACCAACTAACAAGTAAGTCACTGGATACGCAATAGCAATACTCACGCCCACCAGCAATAAGAACTCTTTAGCAATGATATTTACGATACTGATGCGTGATGCACCTAGCACTTTTCGAACGGCCACTTCTTTTTGACGACGCACTGTTGCAAACGAAGCCAAACCAAAGGTACCTAAACAAGTTAAGAACACAGCAAGACCGGTAAAGATTAAAACCACATTCGAAATTCGCTCATCACCTTTTAACAGAGTTTTGTAGTTGTCTGCGAGTAAGTTAATTTTTGGCTCATAGATATTGGCTGAGCTTGCTAATACTTCAGCGATCTGAGCTTTAATGTAAGGCAAGTTTTGCTGATCAATCGTTAAAATTAGTTCTGATACTGGTGATAAAAAGTTAAAGCCACATAAGAACATAATATTTGAGTTGGCATCTTTAGCATTACCTACCTTTACATCCTCAACCACACCCACAACACGCATATCTACGCCGCGACCTGAGTCTTTAATTACCTTACCAATAATGTCACTCATGTTAGTGTAACCCGCTTGCCTTGCGACAGACTCAGTCACGATGGTGCCCGTACTTGTTACTCCATTTTCACGGCTTGCCCAATCACCAGCAAATTCACGGCTAAAGTCACGACCAGCAACCAGTTTTAACCCTAGCGTTTTTACAACATCGTAGCTTGCACCTACAACAGGCGTTAAGCTGCCAGATGCTTCACCATTTGGCCACGTTGGCATAAGTGTATTATTGATTGAAACAGTTAAACGGGTATCAATAACTGTTGTTTGCTGTACGCCTTGAATTGCACTAATACGGTTAACTAAGGCATTTTTTTCTTTTGTGAATACTTCGCCTACAGGTAGCTCTGAAATAACCAATCTTTGTGTTGTTTCATAGCCTAAAGGTAAGCTTTGTAAGTAAGTTAATTGCTTTAACAAAGTAATAGAGGCAATGATTAAACCTATTGCTAGTGAAGCCTGTAAGGTTAGTAAGCTCTTACGAACCCATATTGCTGTATTACCACGCTGTAAGTCTCCACTTAAAACGCGTTTTGCACTGAATGACGAAATAAAGAATGCAGGATAAAGCCCAGCTAATATACCCACAGCAATTGCGACCACAATAATTGCAATGCCAAATTCAGAGGCATAATTCACGACCAATTCGCGGTCTACTAGTTGGTTAAAGTTTGGTAAAAATAGTTCCACTAAAGCACATGCAATCACCATTGAAAGCATTGATACCAATACAGATTCAGATAAAAACTGCGTTACTAACTGGCCTTTACTTGCGCCAAGCGCTTTACGCACACCCACTTCTTTTGCACGTTTAGTCGATTGAGCGACGGTCATATTGATAAAGTTAAAACCTGCAATAAGAATCAGTAACACACTTAAACCAACACAGATCATCACCACTTGTTTAGCACCACCCGCTTTCATCTCAAACGGTGATTTAGCCGTTAAGTGCAAATCAAGTAATGGATGCAGCTCTAAACTAACTTGCTCCAACATAGAACCGCTAAAAAAGCGTTCTGTTAAGGTTTTAGCTAATGCATCTGTATCGGTGCCCTCTGCTACACGCATATAAACATAACTACTGTTGATATCTATTTCGCTTGGATCATGCTTAACATAAACAAGGTTTTTAAAGGCAAAGTGAGTGTTGTCTGTTAAGTCTGCAAACACGGCACGCACTGTGTACTGTCCTTGTTCATGCGTAAGTGTTTCACCAATCACATCGGTGCGACCAAAAATGCGCAGTGCTTCTGATTCACTTAAAGCTAGGCTGTCTGGTGTACTCATTGCTGTTGTTAAGTCACCCGCAATCGTCTTCATAGCAATAAAGTTTTCAATATTTGCTGTAGCACCATATAAGGCATTTAACTTATAGCCTTGGTTGCGGTAACTCACATCAACCATGGCTTCACGAGTCAACTCGACCATAGTTAATCCGAACACTTCTTCAACTTGGCTGTAATCTTCGGCCTGCTTTGACTGCACATAATTAAAAATAGGCACCACAGCTAAACCAAGTTTTGAGAAGTCTTGTCCAACGCGATAAACACGCTCAGCATGTGGCTGTTGGCTATCGTACGAAAGCTCATTTTTTGCAAACAAAGCAACTAGAATTGCCGCAGCTAAGCCCACACTTAAACCCAGAACATTTAAAATAAAGTGCTGTTTTTGGTTTTTAAACGCACGCAGCGCGGTGATCAGATAACTTAAAATCATGTTATGCCACCTCTGCTGTTTGTTGAACACGGTTAGCTTTATCTACCATCACTTGGCCATCAAGTAAGCGCACTAAACGGTCAGCATAATTGCCTTCTTTTTCTGAGTGAGTAACCACAATTACCGTGGTACCTTCACGATTTAGCTCACGTAGCATCGCCATGACTTCATCACCATTTTTTGAATCAAGGTTACCCGTAGGCTCATCCGCTAAGATTAGTTTTGGATTAATCACCAGAGCTCTGGCTACTGCTACACGTTGCTGCTGACCACCCGATAGCTGCTGTGGTAAGTGATCTGCTCTATGGTCGATTGCAACACGTTTTAAAATTTCTTCTACTCGCTGTTTACGTTCACTTTTTGAGATATTTTGATACTGTAATGGCAGCTCAACGTTTTCAAATACTGTTAATTCATCAATTAAGTTAAAGCTTTGGAAAACAAAACCAATCGACGCTTTTCTAAGTGCCGCTAATTGCTTTTCACCAAACCCTGCGATGTCTTCACCTAAAAATTCAAAACTGCCTGCTGATGGCGAATCCAACATACCTAAAATAGAGAGTAATGTTGATTTACCACAGCCAGATGGCCCCATAATGGCAAGAAACTCGCCTTCGTTTACATGTAAGTTAATGTTATTAAGCGCTGTTGTTTCAACATCTTGAGTACGGAACACGCGTGATAAGTTAGTTAATTTAATCATTGTTTTTATCCTTAAAATTGTAGTTGTTGTGCTTTATCAAAGTTGCTGTAGCTAGAGGTGATCACGCGATCTCCGGCGCTTAGGCCACTTAACACTTCATAATAGTTTTGATTCTTTTTGCCAAGACGAATGTCTTTTCGTACTGCACGATTGCCATCTTTTTCCATGACATAAACCCAGTTACCCCCTGAGCTGGTAAAAAATGCGCCGCGTTCAAGTAATAAAGCAGTGCCTTTGCTATCACCTAGCATCAGCTGTACATCTAGGCTTTGCCCACGCTTTATGTTGCTCGTGCCATTAGGTAAATCGACTTCAACCTGAAACTGTGATTGCTGAACACGGCTATCAATTTTGCTAACTGTTGCCGCAATTTCGCCTTGCTCGTGTTCAATAAGCACTTGCATACCTGTTTGAACTTGGCTCAGGTAAAACTCGTCTAGTCTCACAACTAGCTTGTATTCATTAGGAATATCAATCTGCCCTAGGCGAGCACCACGGCCTTTTGATTCACCAATTTCAACATCAAGTTCACTTAAATAACCATCGGCAGGTGCTGTTACGAGTAAGTTTTCAAGGTTCTTACGCGCAAACTGTAGGTTTTTCTCTAGCATGTCGGCACTGTCTTTTAACTGAGCTACCTGAACTTCACGAATGCTGTTTTCTTGCTTTTGACGCTCAAGGGTTAGTTCTTTACGCGCTTTGTAATACGCTAAGTCTTCTTGAATTTCAGATAATTGTTCTTGTGCTAACACACCCGTTTTAACTAGCGGCTGAGTTTGTTTTAAGCGACGCGATAAATGTGTGATTTTAAGATCGATTTCAAGCAAATCTCGGCGTAAGTTTAAACGGCTGGTTTCCATATTCATTTGCGTGTTGCGTAAAAAGTTAAGTTGCTCAGTCACTTGTGCTTCACGGCTCATTACATCAAGCTGCAAATTGGTATTGCTTAAACGCACAAGTGGTTGACCTTTTTTAACAAACTCACCTTGCTCAACAAGTCGCTCTTCGACTTGGCCTCCGGCAATGGTGTCGAGGTAAATTGTAGTGCGAGGCATAACCTGACCACGAAGACTTAAAGCATCAACAAATTCACCTTGTTGTACTGTGCTAATCGTTAAGCTTGTAGCAGTTACTTGCTGGCTACGACCTGTTTGCTCAGTTTGTGTGAAACCATAAGCTGCAGCCGCAACAGCTAAGCATGCCGCTGCAATGACTGATTTCTTAAAAAATGCTTTGTTATTTGAGCGTGTAATTTTCTTATCCATGTTGACGCCTTTAAGTTATCTAGGTGCTAATTACCTATAGATAAAACAACTCTTGTGCCAACTTTTATTTTTATTAAATTACAACAGCTTACATAAAAGCCAATAAAGATGCATATAATCAAGTGTCCGCTTATAGAACACTTCACAGCCCATATATCGTCCATAAATGGACACTCTTACTATTTTCAATTAGTCTTAGTGTTCCCATAAAGGAATAATAATAAATAGCTATGAAACAAGCAGGATCAATTCTTATCGTCGATGATAACCCCGACGTACTTATCGCTGCACGATTACTTTTAAAGCAGCATTATCAGGTTGTAAAAACCACAGATAACCCCTTTGATATCGAAGGTATCATTAACGCACAGCATGAGGCAGATCAGGCTATAGATGTTGTGTTACTCGATATGAACTTCACGCAAGACTCAATTAGTGGCAAAGAAGGATTCTACTGGCTAAAAAAAATCATGAGCCAAGATGCTAACATTGCGGTATTGCTTATGACGGCCTACAGCGATATTCAGCTAGCGGTCGAAGCAATTAAAGCCGGTGCCTCTGACTTTATTGCCAAGCCTTGGCAAAATGAGCAATTACTCGGTGCTGTAGCGGCGGCATTTTCACACGCTAAAGACAAACAGCAAGTTGGTAAGCTCACAAAACAAAAGCAGGCCTTGCAGCAGTCAATCGGCAATCAACCATTTGAGTTTTTAGGCCAAAGTGATGCCATGCAGCAGGTTTTTTCGGTGATCGACAAAGCAGCCAACACCGATGCCAACATATTGATTAGTGGCGAAAGTGGCACAGGTAAAGAACTCACTGCCCATGCAATCCACAATGCTAGCCAGCGGCAAAGCCAACCCTTCATAAGCCTAGACATGGGCTCACTGGCCGAAAGCCTGTTTGAAAGCGAACTATTTGGCCATAAAAAAGGGGCATTTACTGGCGCGAAGGAAGATCGCATTGGCCGATTTGAGCTGGCTCATGGTGGTAGTTTATTTTTAGACGAGCTAGGTAATTTACCGCTTAACCAACAAGTTAAGCTACTTGCGGCACTACAAAACAGGCAAATAACACCGGTTGGTGGCTCAAAAGTCATCGATATTGATATTCGTTTGATCTGTGCAACCAATGAAAACCTCGAACAAGCAGTGACTGAAGGTAAATTTAGGCAAGACTTACTGTACCGTGTTAATACCGTAGAGATCCGTTTGCCAGCTCTGCGTGAGCGTAGTGAAGACATTCCATTACTGTGTAACTACTACTTGCAGCACTTTGCACATAAATACAAACGTGAGCTCTCGATTGCGGCATCTGATATGACACGTTTAAGCCAGTATCATTGGCCAGGCAATGTCCGTGAACTTGCCCATGCAATTGAGCGAGCAGTCATCCTATCAGAAGGCTCAGAGCTCGATATAAGCTCAGTGATAAGCTCACCAAGTGCTGCTGTTAGTACAAGTGAGCTCTCTTCAAGCACCACTGACTACGACACTTTTGATCTCGAAATCATCGAGCAGAGAACCGTTCGTGCAGCTTTAAAGCATTTTCAAGGGAACGTGAGTCATGCAGCTAAAGCCCTCGGCCTAACACGCGGAGCCATGTATCGTCGTTTAGAAAAATACGGGCTTTAATCGATGCGAAATTTTATTAGCTTAGCCTGCCTATTAGCTGCACTAATTGGTTTATCAATAGCTTTGTTTTGGCAAGTAGAGCAAAGCGGGTTTTCTGCAATTTCGGCACTTTTAGTTATTTTAAATTTGGTATGTGCTGCGCAAATTTTTAATTTATTTAAACGCCAAACAAGGCGTGCAGATATGGTGTTTCGCGCTTTAGCGAATGGAGACAGCACATTAGGCTTTGGCGACCAACACCCAATGCAGCAGCAATTTGAGCAGGTTAAACAACAAATTCAGGCTGCGCGTTTTAATGCAGAGCAACAAGCCCAGTTCTTACAAGCACTATTAATTCATATCGATTTAGCAGTATTAGTATGTGACGAACAAGGCACTATTATTGAAAGCAATCCGGCGGTCAGCCGTTTACTTGGACAAGCTGTAAAGCACATCGATGATTTAGGTGTAATAGCCAACCTAGTCCAAGACGCCAAGCAAAATAGCCGTAATACCGTGTCATGGCAAAATGGTGAGCAGCACGATACGTTATCTGTGCAAATCAGTATTGCCGAAATCCAAGGTAAAGTTCGTAAAGTGATCAGTTTGCAATCGATTCATGATCAGCTGCAATTAAAAGAGCAACAGGCTTATAAGCGCCTTACCAAAGTACTAACCCATGAAATTGCTAATTCGATTACGCCACTTTCTTCTTTAGCACAAACTTGTACGGCACTGCTGCCAACTGAGCTTAGTTTTGATGATCAGGAAGATAAACAAGACTTGCAACTCGCCCTAACAACACTCGCATCACGAACCGAGCATTTAGGGGAATTTATAGCGCAATTTAAAAAGGTTAGTAGCTTACCCGCCCCACACTTACAGCCACATATTCTGGCAGATCTTGCCAAGCAAGTTGTCGCTCTGCACTCTCAACAAGCTAAGCAGCTTAATATTACGTTGAATTTGTCGGTGCAAAGCCAACAGTTAGTAATGATAGATAGAGGCCAAGTTGAACAAGTAATAATAAACCTGCTTACCAATGCCATTGATGTCCTTAAGCAGCTAAACAATCCAGAGTCAGCAAAGTACATTGAGGTAAGCATTGCACAAAATGCTAATCAGCAACTGTATTTAGAGGTCAGTGACAATGGTACAGGTATCAGCGATCATGTGATTGAGATGATTTTTGTGCCATTTTTTACTACCAAGCAACAAGGCTCAGGAATAGGCTTAAGTTTATCGCGCCAGATCATGCTCAATCATGGCGGCGATCTGGTTTATATCAAACGCCAGCAAGGAGCCTGCTTTCGCTGCGTGTTCGGTTAGCTTACATAGTTAGCACACTTACTTACAATTTGCTAAGGCGCTGTTTGGTATCATGTACCCATTAACGTTTAATGGACTAACCAATATGCGATACCTCGCCTTAGCACTCTTTTCATCACTTGCCTTCATTCCTGCTACAAGCTTTGCTGGTATTTATGACAGCCCTAATATGAACCTGTTTGTTAAATCAGAGCATAATAGTACTGATTCAATCACCTCAGCCGGCATCGAAGTCATGGCTATAAATAACTACAGCAATTTCGGCGCAGCATTTACAACGGCACTAGGCTCAGCAGAAGTATTTACTAAAAAAGGTGATCGGGAGACATTTCTCACCTTAGATAGCGGCATCAAATTTGGTTATTTCAGTGACTTTTTTTTCTATGGCGAAGTGGGCTTAGATTTAATTGAGCTTGCTGTATACGACGACCGAGATGACCACGACTACAGCGACCGCTATGATGACGATCACAATAATATTGATGGCTATGTTGGTGTGGGCATGGGCGTGGACTCAAAGCCATTCAGAATAGAGATCTATGCCAGGGCCCGAGAAATAGACAGCCGCTATTGGGAAGCACAAAACCATGGTTATGCTGGGTTACAAGTTAGTATTTCGTTTTAATTTCAATTGGGTGAGTAAGTTAGCGAGCTGTTAATCTAATGGTCATTTTTAGCTCACCCTATGTTAAGCTTAGGCGCTTTAGTTTACCCGCACCTAAGTTAACGGAGTATTTTAATACGTGTTTTTAAATCGATTTTTAGGCCTTGTTGTTGTTTCTTTTATTGTAACAGGCTGTCAGACTGCCCCTGAGTCACTTCCCGAAAAGAAGCCCATCATCAAAGCCAATCCAGGCACTGTGGTTGCAGAAGCTAAAACAAAACAAGTAGACGCGGTGACACCGCTCAAACCAAGTGAACTTGATGACGTATGGCAGCGTATTCGCATTCAACTGCAGTTTAGCGATTCAAGTCACCCAGATGTGCAAAAGCGCATTGCTTGGTACCTTACTCATCCTAATTACATGGAAGAAATAAGCCGCCGCGCAGCGCCGTATTTGTATCATATCGTTACAGAAGTAGAAAACCGTGACTTACCAATAGAACTCGCTCTAATGCCGCTTATAGAGAGCGATTTTGATGCCAGTGCCTATTCGCACAAACATGCATCGGGTTTATGGCAACTCACTCCCTCAATCGCCAAATACTTCAAAGTAAAAATTACCCCTTGGTATGATGGTCGCCAAGATGTGATCGACAGCACCCGCGCAGCTTTGGATTTTATGGAATACCTTTATAAACGCTTTGATGGCGATTGGTATCACGCTATTGCTGCCTACAATATTGGTGAAGGGCGTGTATTACAGGCAATTGCTCGTAATAAAAAACAAGGTAAGTCGACGGACTTCTTTAGCTTAAAGCTACCATCGCAAACCAAACAATACGTGCCTAAGTTACTAGCCGCAGCACAATTATTAAAGCACCAAAAAATGATATTCCCTGCGATTAAGAATGAGCAGGCTATTGCGACCTTACCAGTAACTGGTGCAGTGATCTTGGCAGACAAAGCGAAATGGCAAGAGCTAGAAGAGCTGAACCATGGCGTTATCCGATACCCAGCGGTGATTGATGCGCCACACATTGTAGTCCCAAAAGATCAGCAAGCAAGTTATCAAACTCTATTAGCTAATCAAAAGAGCAATGATTATAGCCAATGGCAACATTACACAGTTAAACGCGGTGATAGCTTAAGTGTGATTGCAAAGAACTATAAAGTAACAGTTAGCCAACTGAAAACCTTCAATAACCTAAAAACAAACACCATTCGTATTGGTCAAAAACTGATATTACCGCAATTGGCTGATCAACAAATCGAGTATAAGGTGAAATCTGGCGACAGCCTTTGGAAGATTGCAAAGCAATACAAAGTCAGTATCACTAAACTCAAACAATGGAATAACCTTTCAAGAGATAGCTTAAGAGTGGGTGAAAAGCTCACCGTATTTATCTCAAATAGTTAATACCAAATCAGGGAGTTTTACTCCCTGTCTCTTTTATCTATCCAATTAAAGTTGTATCTTTATTAGTCTATAAAAACAACAATTAAAAATTATGGATAATCAGCAACAGGACGCAAGCTGTTCAACCGTTAAAACAGAGCAAAACTCTAACGTTGAAGAGCAAACAAAGACCACCCAGCAAAACACTCAACCAGCCAGCAACCAGCGCAAGGCATGGTTTACCAACGAGCGGCTAAACCTATTTCTCGCACTCTGTGCCATTATAATTTCAGCAGCCTCCTTTTATGCCACATACTTGCAAGCCAACGCCGCAGAACGACAAGTAAAAGCCGCAACCTGGCCATGGCTCGAAGTGATGACGGGGAATTTCAATGAAGAAAAAAATTCTGAAGAAATTACTTTTTACATTAAAAACTCAGGATCAGGCCCAGCCATTATTAAATACGTTAAATTCTTCCACGATGAAAAGTCGTATACAGAGATATTTAAAGTAATAAAAGACTGCTGCTTTGATATCTATGCTTACCAAGAGCAATTAAATAAGTTGCAAAATGAATCACCAGAGATCAATTTTTTTGAAAAATTTGGTTGGTTGTATACCGGCGTTAGTAATAACCGATTATTAGCCTCAGGCGCTGAACTTAATCTCTTTGGTTTTAAGAAAACAGGCTTCAATGCAACTCAGTGGGACAAGGTAAATGACCAACGCTTTAATATCAAAACCGAGATCTGCTACTGCTCGTTGCTAGAACAATGCTACCTAAGCGATGGCCGCGGCGATGTGAGAGAAATACAACAGTGTGAGTGACAACGAGCTATCAGCTTTCAGCCGTCAGCGATCAGCCGATATGTGGAGGTTCTAGGCTCTAGGCTCTAGGCTCTAGGCTCTAGGCTCTAGGCTCTAGGCTCTAGGCAAAGTGTACTTGTAGGAATGGCTTTAGCCATGAATGTGTTTGTAAAGGTCTGAATTCGGCACTGAAGTGCCTCCTACGCGGACTCTTGCTGAGGGTGACACAGTACTAAATAAACCCACCGCTCAACTGACGTCTGAGATACGCATCACGTAGGAATGGCTTTAGCCATGAATGTGTTTTTATGGTCTGAATTCGGCACTGAAGTGCCTCCTACGGGGGTTGTTGCTGAGGGTGGCTCTGCACTAAACAACCCCACATTTCAACTGACGTCTGACGGCTGAAAGCTGACAGCTAAAACGCAAAAAAGCCCGACTCTTTCGAATCGGGCTTTCTCTAATTTGGAGCCTGGCGATGACCTACTTTCACATAGCAGCTGCTACACTATCATCGGCGCTGTTTCGTTTCACTACTGAGTTCGGCATGGGGTCAGGTGGGTCCAAAACGCTATTGTCACCAAGCAAATTTGGTTTTAATTCGCTCTTTTGAGCAAATTAATAAATCTGGAATTCTGATATCAAGTAAAATCTACTTTAGTAACTTAACTTCTGTTCGTTACGCTGTCATAAAACGCGTTTGGCGTTGTATGGTTAAGCCTCACGGGTAATTAGTACAGGTTAGCTTAATGGCTCACACCACTTCCACATCCTGCCTATCAACGTTGTAGTCTTCAACGGCCCTTCAGAGACTTTAAAAGTCTAGTGAGAACTCATCTCGAGGCCTGCTTCGCGCTTAGATGCTTTCA
>NZ_LJTB01000007.1:0-183667 GCF_001306895.1 Pseudoalteromonas sp. UCD-33C
GTATCGCTCATTATGCGCTCAATTATCACCTTGTCATTGCTGCTTTTTCTGCAACCTTGTTTTGCAGCAATTACTGTGGTGACCGAAAATTTCCCTAATTTCCAATACCTAGATGAAAATGGCGAATTAACTGGCACTGTAGTTGATAAAGTTAAATCAGGTTTAGATAAGAGTGGCGTGGATTATGAGGTGTCAGTAAATTCTTGGTCAATTTCGTATAACGCTGCATTGCGTGATAGCAATACCTGCATCTTTTCTATGGCAAGGCTTCCGGCACGCGAAGATAAGTTTACTTGGGTAGCGAAAATTGGTGGCTTTTCAGCGTCATTCTATTCGTTTAAATCTGAGCAAGTAAAAATAGCGAGTATAGATGAAGCTAAGAAATACCGAATTGCTGTATTAAAAAATAACTATTCACATATTTACTTAAAAGAAAACGGCTTTGATGAACGTAATCAGCTGATCTTACTTGATAGTTTTGACAACATTTATGATGTACTGAAAAGCAGACGCTCAAGTATCGATTTAGTCATCCTCAGCGATGAACAGTTTAAACATGAACGTAATAATGATAGCACCCTTGAAAATTTAAAACCGATATTTAAACTGCCCGTTGGCACACCTCAGTTATACTTTGCCTGCAATAAAAATATCAATCCTGTGACTCTTGAAAAATTAAATAAAGGCTTTGCTATTAACGATTAAAAATAGCACTTGTTGATTGCTACAAAGTGGCTATAATCAGCTGCTTTTTGTCCATTCTCGCCAAACTCTCGCCAGCCTAAACGAGCAAAAAGTTGTTTGCATTCAACACTCTGAATGCGCTTAATTATTAGGAGCTACAATGAGTGATTTACTCATTATCATGATTTTAATTTTGATCAGTGCATTGTTTGCAATGAGCGAAATAGCGATTGCGGCATCTCGTAAGATCAAATTACGAGTGATGGTGGACGAAGGGAACAAAAAAGCCCAAGCAGTGCTTAGCTTGCAAGAGCAACCTGGGGCATTTTTTGCCATGATACAAATTGCCCTGAACGCAATTGCCATTTTAGGTGGTATTGTTGGTGAGCAAGCATTATCTCCTTACATAGAACAAATCTTAGGCATGATTTATCAAGGCCCGTTATTGAGTCAAATCAGCTTTTTGATTTCGTTTTTGAGTATTACCTCTTTGTTTATTTTATTTGCTGACCTATTACCTAAACGGTTAGCCATGATTATGCCAGAGGCGGTTGCGGTAAACGTGGTGTCCATTATGCGCTGGGTGACCTTTGCGCTCACTCCTTTTGTTGTTTTCTTTAATGGTATAACTAATTTGGTTTTACGCGCGTTTAAAGTACCTGCTGAGCGAGAAGATATTGTCACCACAGAAGACATCGTTGCGATGATGGATGCAGGGGCAGAGTACGGCAGCTTACAGCAACAAGAATATGAGCTAATTGGCAATGTATTTGATTTAGAAGCACGTTTTTTATCGAGTGTGATGACTCCTCGCGATCAAATTGTGTATTTTGATGTAAAAGCTGATGCTCAAGAAGTTGCAACCAAAATTATTGAGCACCCTCATAATCACTTTTTAGTGTGTGATGGTAGTTTAGATAAATTAATTGGCTCGGTTGAATCAAAAGATATCCTACGCAAGGTGCTAAAAGGGCAAACCGCTGAAATCGACAATGAATTAATATGCCAAGATATTTTTTATCTGCCAGAAACATTGAGTCTTTCAGAGGCGCTAAATACTTTCAAAAAAGCGGCAGAGCCGTTTGCCGTAGTGGTTAATGAGTACGCGCTAATGGTAGGTATTGTTACTGTTAAAGATTTAATGAAAGGATTTATGGGCGACTTAATTAGCCACCAGGGTGAAGAGTTAATTATTCAACGTGATAATTCATCTTGGCTGGTCGATGGTTTAACACCTGTGGTTGAGCTTGCTAAAGCCCTTGAAATTGAAGAGTTCCCTGAACAGTCTCATTACGAAACAGTCGCAGGGTTTTTGATCTACACCATGAAACGCCTGCCTAAACGCGCCGAGTTTATAAACTATGCTGGCTATAAGTTTGAGGTTGTTGATGTTGAAGGGGTGAAAGTCGAGCAACTACTCGTTACTCGCATTTCGGAACATGTTTAGCATAGTGTTTAAGGCCGCCGATTGCGGCCTTATTCAAAGGCGCCTTTAACAAGTGCTTTGCCTTTGCTTACCATATGAACACCCTTTGACCAGCATTCTGTTGGCGCAAGCGTTGTTTTATTAAGTAACACAAGATCGGCATCTGCATTTTGCTTAATTACACCTTTATTGATACCCAGTATCTGTGCAGGGTTTGATGTAATCGCCATTAAAGCGTGTTCAATCGAAACATTAAATTTTTGCACTGCTTCTACAAACGAGCAATGCAATGTGGACTCTCTACCTACTTCAAGGCCAAGCAGATTAAAGCTTTTGTCAAAAATAGGAAGGCTTGCATGGCCATCTGAGCTCATGGTTAGTTTTGTTGGGTCGACTTTATTCTCTAGGCAGTAAGCTAGTGCGTGTGCGGCAGAGTATTCACCATGAGCAAGGTCATACTCGGTTGTACTTGTAGTAAAATCGATAGTGCCACCGGCTTTACAAAAATCGACCCCAGCATTAAGTAAGTCAATATTGCGATTCATGTGAGTTGGGTAAAATTGTGCCAGCGAAATATCGGTTAGCTTATCAACCTCATGCAATAACGATAAATGTGTATCAACAGGGCCAACATGAATGCTGACAGTGCCTTTTTTACCACTTAACATGCCGGCCACTTTTGCCTCAGCGGCAAGCTCTGCCAGTTGTTGCACTGTGGGTTGGCTGCTACGATGATCCGATATAGCAACTTCTCCTACGCCAATAAACTCATCTATGTACATTAAATCGCTGGTGATAGAGCCTGTCAGTGTTTTCGCAGGTAAATGATATGAGCCCGAATGACAAAAAACGTTGAGCCCAAGCTCTTTCAGCTCTTTTGCTTTAGCAATCAGGTTACTATGAGTTCGGCTACTTGAGTCAGTGCCAAGAGCTGCAATAACGGTTGTTGTACCATGCAGTGTTGCATCAGTAAGGTTCATTTCTGGTGTTCTACTTGCAAAGCCAGCTTCGCCGCCTCCGCCAGTTATATGAACGAGTGAATCTACAAACCCCGGGGCCAAAATACAATGAGTGCCATCAATCGTGGTAATCCCCTGATAGGTATCGATGGTGATTTTAGGCTGTATATCAACTATTTTTGTGCCAGCAATAAGAACATCTTGAATGCCTAAAGGTGAGGGGGCGAAAACGTCTGCGCCTTTGATAAGTGTTAACATAATTAAATCTTTTACTGATAGTTAATAAAGTGTGCGAGAAAAATAAAACCACTGGCAAGGCCGAACAAAGCTAAAGTAAAGCGCCAAATAAAACGTGCCCATTCACTCCAATCTAATTTAACAATACCTAAACAGCCAATGAGACTAGCAGAAGTAGGAATAAAAATATTCGTTAAACCATCACCCAACTGAAATGCCAACACCACAATTTGACGTGAGATATTTAACAAATCACCGAGCGGCGACATTAGCGGCATTGTTATGGCTGCTTGTCCTGAACCTGACGAAACAAAGAAGTTAAACACACTTTGAAATAATAGCATGCCCCAAGCAGCAATATAATCGGGCACAACTGAGATGCTGATGGCACTATAATACAGCAAGGTATTAAGGGTTGAAGGCGACGTTAAATCGCTACCGCCAAGTATTAAAATAACGCCTTTTGCCAAAGCAACCAAAAGCGCTGCAGGTAAGAGCTCTTGGGCACCTTCTTTAAATGCGTTTGCGCTTTGATTGGCAGTTTGTTTTTTGAATAGGCTGGCTATTACAGCGCAAGCAATACCTAGGCAAAAGAATTGCGCTGCTAATTCAGGAATATAATACTGCCGAGCCATCACGCCCCAAATAACCCAAACAATGCCAGCAATAAAAGTAAGTAAGATTAGTTTATCTGCGTTATCTAAATTTATTGCACTGTCTTTGTGTTGGTTAGATTGTTGTTTAGTTGCTCTGATAGAATTGGCATAGCGAATGGTGAATACAAGGCCAAATGAAGTAAAAACAAGCCAAGCAACCATTCTGAACCCTGCGCCAGAAAAAACGGGAATTTCAGCTATAGACTGAGCTATGGCAATGCTAAACGGGTTCATCCATGAGGTGGCAAAGCCAATTTGTGTAGCAACATAGGTTGTTAATACCGTTACTTTTGCGTCATAGCCAAGTTGTTTCATAATCGGGAATAACACAATACAAAAAGCGATGGCTTCTTCACCCATGCCGAAAACCGCACCCCCTAAAGAGAAAAGCACGAATAAGAGAGGAATGAATACCCACTCAATATGTTGTGTTTTATTAATGAGTGCCATTATGCCGTTATTTATTGCACCGGTTTTTAAGATAATCCCAAACGCACCGCCAGTGATTAAAATAAACGCCATCACACCAATCGCTGCGCCATACTTATCACCTGACACTAACCCTTCAAATAAAACATTAGCGAGGCCAATTTCACCACCTTCTGCAAAAAATGCTGGCGGGGTATGATCTGAGGCTATTTGATATTGTGATAATTCAACGCTATGGCTATCTTTTTCGGCATTAAACACACCAGGGGTTATAAATAGGCTGGCAAAATAGGCGATAACGGCGACGCACAACAAAATGATGCTCGCATCTGGCATCGCAAACTGTTTGTTTTTCATAAAGTCACTTAAAGGTCATTCGACGTTTATAAGATAAGCAAGGTATTGTAGCCCTTGCTAAGAAAGATTAATACTGAGAGTCGTCAGTTTAAGATAACGTAAGCTCAAAAGTGTGGGCGACTATTAAGCCGCCCATACCTTGCTAAAAGCGATAGCTCAAACTTAACGTATAGCGACTGCCATAAGCATTATGGTTTATAGAATCAAAACCTCGACTTGAACCATACAGTTTAGGCGGTTCTTTATTGAAGATATTATCGATACGAGCACGGATTGATAATGCATCATTGATAAAATACCCGGCAGATAAATCCCATACTAGCCAGTCATCAACATCGCGTTTTAACTCATCATTAAGCTCGCCAAGTTCTGTTAGTTCATCTATTTCACGGCCACGCAGCCCTTCAATATCATCCTCATAACTACTGGTATAATTGGCACCTAGATTTATGTAATAACTCTCGGCATCCCAATCGATAGAGAATCTGCCTACATTTTCAGGGTAGCGATAAGTGCCGATTAACTTTTCGATTGCATCTGAACCGGGTTTGTTTCGCTCAAACTCTAAATAGTGTGTACCATCGAAAGCGAGTGTTAAGTTGCCTGTTGCAAAAAGAAAACGATGATCGAACTTAAAGTCGATACCCGCTAAGGTTTGTGTGCCGGTATTTTCCAGTGGAATAACATGATCTCTAAATAGCGGCAGGAATAGCTCATCTTCTCGCGGATTAAACTCACTAATATAGTTTGTTAGGATCTCTGAAAGATTAGCGCCATCACTTTCGATATTAAGGCCTGCATTATCGGTTACTTCACACAGCTGTTGCTCGTACGAAATACCTTGTTGGCCTTGTGGTACTAAGCCACAGTGACGAAGAGAAGCATCCGTGATTGCTCTATCTAGCACGGCAGTCATATTGGTATCGATGACTTGCTCATGATCAAAATGCCAATAATCGACAGTGAGATTGGTATTTACAGATGGGCTCCATGCAAAGCCAATACTGAGCGCTTCAGACTCTTCGGCTTTGAGTGCTTGATTACCTAGTTCTAGGCTGTTAACACTGACTTCTGTACCATCGCCCATACAGTATAAATCTGCAACAGCCTGATTTGCTCCGCAATCAAAGCTTGATTGTGTGGTACGTAATTTTACGCCAGCTTGAGTTAATGAAGGTGCCCTAAAAGACGTTGACCAAGAGCTTCTAATGATCAGAGAATCTGAAGGGCGGTAGCTTAAACCTACTTTAGGGTTAAACGTTCCACCAAAGTCATCGTAATGATCGTAACGCCCAGCAACTTGCAGTTCTAGCTGCTCAGTAACTGGCATATTCAACTCTACAAATGCAGCGTACTGCGTACGGTCTGCTTCTGATAAGCTCGAGCCAAAACCAAAAACATCGACTAAATAACCATTTTCAGCACGCGCTTGTGAATCTAAAGAAGGAATATCTTTTAACTCTTCTCGGCGAGCCTCAATACCAAATGCAGCATAAATGGGTAACTCATTAAATGTAAATAAATCGCCATTAAAGTTTAAGTCCCATCCGTAAACTGTACTCTCACCACTTCTACTTGGGTTTGCTTTTGCAAGCTCAAGCACCGTATCATTATTAGCATCACCCTGTAAAAAAGGGT
Organism: Pseudoalteromonas sp. UCD-33C; assembly: GCF_001306895.1. Classification (NCBI taxonomy): domain Bacteria; kingdom Pseudomonadati; phylum Pseudomonadota; class Gammaproteobacteria; order Alteromonadales; family Pseudoalteromonadaceae; genus Pseudoalteromonas; species Pseudoalteromonas sp. UCD-33C. Next base: position 6,387 of record NZ_LJTB01000007.1, read on the forward strand.
TGTAGAATGGCATTAACTGACCTTGCGCACAATTGAGCTGTGTTCCATCGTATGTAGCAGTTGAACCGTCGGAGCATAATTCACCAGTGATTGCAGCATGAAATTGGTAGCGGTTGTAAATACCATCAATCGCTTCTTGCTCTGACTTAGAACGAGAAAATGTTACACCTGACTCCCAACTCCAGTCCCCAATGTAACCAGCTAGGCTACTGACTAAGCGAAAGTTTTTAGTTTCAACTTCAACAGTTCGTGGTGAATTAAAACGTGCATCAAATGCAAAGCCATACACTTCTCGACCCGCTTGAGTGGTAAATGGATCAATATAAAGCTGGTCCATTAAGTCGTTACTGCCATCAGCGTTATCATAAATGAATAGCGCATCCTCTAAGATATACGGACCATCATCGTCGTTTATTTGATTGATTGGTGCAGGTGATGAATAGGCTTTTGATTTAGTTTGGCTATAGAAGAAATCGGTATGCCAATCTAAATCACCTAAGGTGCTGTTAAACATAAAGCCAGTTGAAAGGCTTTCAAATGGGGTTTCTAGGTAATCATCTTGGTTTGCATAGTAAGCACAAATTTGCTCACCATACTCAGTCGTGACAAGCTCTGTTTTACAGTTTGGCGCTGGTAGTTCATTGCCATCTCGGCTGCTGTAATAATAAATGTTTGGTGAGTTCTCAAGTTTCGGTAAATATGAGTAACCATTCACTAGATTAGGTGTTGCGGTATAACTTCTGTCTGTCGCTTTAAAGGCATTGCGGTCGTAAATATCAGCAAATACCGTTAAGTTACTTTCACCGATATTGGTTCCGTAGACTAAGTTAAGTTGCTTCTTAGCTTCGTCATGACTGTCAAAACTATTGGTGTAAGAAGTATTTACTTCAGCTCCTTGATAGTCATCTTTGAGAATATAGTTAATAACACCAGCGACAGCATCAGCCCCATAAATTGCTGATGCGCCAGTGGCTAAAATATCAATGCGCTCGATTGCAGCAAGTGGAATTGAGTTCACATCGACAAAGTTTTCAGTGCCTGCTGCGAACGAGCTTGGTGCAACACGGCGGCCATTAATCAGCGTTAATGTTGCAGAAGGACCCATACCTCTTAAGCTTGCAGCGGATTGACCCGCTGGCGTTGAGGTTGATGTACCACCACTTTCAGATGTTGAAAAGGTACCGGATCCGCCTTTAAAAACGGATAAATCTTTTAATAATTCATGAATAGTGTTCGCTCCTGAGCGCTTGATTGCATCTTGGTCAAGCACTGTAAGCGGGATGGTTCCTTCTAAATCAACCCCTTTAATTCGTGATCCTGTTACTTCTACTCGTTCAATTTTTTCTGATTGTTGGTCGTTTTGAGCATACACAGCTTGTACTGGGCACAGCACAGCACTGATTGCTACAGCAATTGATAACTGACGAAACATATTGATTTACCTTTGTCTTAAAAAACACACGGCAAAACCGTGACGTTTTGAATAATTGTTATAATTTTTTAGACAGGGCAGTGGGTTATAGACACAACTAGCCCCTCACAGGAAGTGAGGTGTGGCTACTCGTCAAACCACTCCGAAAGGTAGTGTGGAGAGTAGAAATATGTGCAAAGCGATAATGCGTTTTTCAACATAATTCCAATCCGTAAGGTCTTTTGACAAAGCTAGCGATACAGTGCTAGCTTACTCGCGTTTTTAAATGTTCCTTTTTTTTATAGCAAGCAACAAAAAGCTGCGCAAGCAATTTTCTAATATTTTTTTACAAGAGTGTAACAATATGAACATCCTTAAGGAGCAAAAGACTAAATATCAAACTTCAGCTTTTTCTTTGGTATTTGGTTTGTTTTTCGCATCATTTGGCAGCAAAGTCTATGCAAATGATCAACAGCAAACGCTGGTCTTAGTCGGCGGATCTTTGACCACCTGCTCAAGTATGAGCCCTAAAAACTGTCTTTCGAGTAAACAGATTAGTGGTAAACAGAATAATCAATTTCGATTAAATAATGATGCTTTATCTGCAATAAAGACAAATTGGCCAACCAGGAATAAAAAAAATCGTCAGCAAACGCTTAAGGTATTAGCACAGATTGCACGTGAAAAGTCAGGTGTGATCACTAAAAGTGATATTTTATGGGCATGGCGTGATTTAGATAACAAGTTACTAAACGAACTCACAGATTCCGAATACAACTTTGTCATAGACTCACTTGAAGTTGCTGTAATAAATACAGATTCTACCCGTCAAAAAGAGCAGGTTAGTACAAGCGATAATAACGAACGTGCAGCCAATGATATTTTAGACTTTGTTGCTGCCTCATTAAAAACAACCACCGAATCACCAACAATTTTAGCGGTTACGGCTTCAAGCAGAGACCCATATGAATCAGCTGACTTTTATGAAGGGTTATTAAACTTTAAGGGTGTTGAATCAAGCTGGTTACCTCTAACCCCCGCCTTAGCAAAAGCGATTACCAGTGAGCAATGTGAGAGTTTGGATTCTTTACGCACTGACTCTATGGGCGTTTTTAATCGTGAGACAATTTACCCTGATCGAATTAAGGCCGAAAAAGCGCTTTGTGATAAAGGGGTCGATCATTTAGTTAAACTGATTGAAAACGCGACGGGTATTATGTTTAACGGTGGCGATCAGAGTTTAACCAGAAAAGTACTGTTTGATGATAACGGTAAGCAATATCCTTGGACTCACGCAATTTTACAAAGACCATTACTTGTTGGCACAAGCGCAGGTACAGCGGTGCAAAGTGGTGGTAAAAATGCCTACGGCATAGTGCCGATGATTTCCAATGGTACAAGTTTAGCGGCAATGAGAGAAGGCTCGTTTGCGGTGTCTGCGCCGAGTGAGCGCTGTGAAAATGAATGCGGTGATAAGATTTCGGCTGATAGTCTTACCTATGAAAAACAAGGTGGGCTTGGCAGTTTTACTTATGGTGTCCTTGATACACACTTTAGCGAGCGCAACAGAACAATGCGTTTGGCAAGATTACTGGCAGATACCGGGCAACAGCATGGCTTTGGTATCGATGAGACCACCGCCCTTGTATCAATTCGAGCTGGTGAAACAGCACTAATGACGGTGATTGGTAAAAGTGGTGTCGTGCATGTTAAATCTGACGCTAAAAACAACGGAGCAATCAGTTATTGGCCTGCTGGTGCAGTTATTGATGTAACAAAGGATGGTTTTACTCTAGCTAAACGAACTGTTGATAATGCACTCCCTAGTATTAAAATTCCGCCACTGCCGATGCAGCGTTTTGGCACTATTTTTTCAGATGCTAAATTACGTTCGCTTGTACAAGCTATGTGCTTAACACAAGAGCAACAAGCAGTCGCTCAGCATGATGAGTTTTTATTAGATTTAAATGCCACAGACAATACTCATTATTACCGTGTAAATACGAGTAGTACAGGCTGTGCGGTAGAAAACCTAGCCTTTAAAGTTAAGACATTTTAACGATGTAAGGTACTGAAAAAGTAGTGGATTATTTGTTCATTATTAGTTAGCGTAAGGCTAATAATGAACAAACCATGGAATGGGGTTATGAAATATAACGTACTACTTTTATTTATTTTTGGCTGTTTATTTGCCTATTTATCTATACCAGTCATAGGTTATGGTTCGGCTATTGCGATTCCAACCGAAGTACTTTCAGCCCTTTATGACTTGTCACCTAACTTTGCTTTATCAATGGTTGATATCGTGACTTTAGGCCTTCCTTTGTTAGCGTTACTTTTAGTATTTTTACTCATTAGTAAGTCTCTGTACCTTAAAGATAAAGCGTATTCATACTTTATATTGCTGACACCATTTTTAGCGCTGCATTTATATTTTGCTGTTAACACCTTTTCTGCAAATATTGATAACACCACTTTACTGACTAGTCTGCCTAAGTATGTATTACTAGTGCTATTTGTTGCGCTTTTTTCTACGCATAAAAAACCAAGTTTTAGTTGATGTAAGTCATACGCGAAACTTCAACTTATAAGCTAATCTGTAATTAATCAGTGAACGAAGTTGGTAACACAATGAAAAAATTACTGCTATTAACAAGTGGGGGTGATTGCCCTGGGCTCAATGGGGTGATCAGAGCGGTGGTTAAAGCAGCCGAACATGATGGCAATTGGCAGGTGTATGGTAGCCGAAGAGCATATTGTGGTGTGCTTGAAAAGCCAAATGATATTATACACTTAACCAGTGAAGTTGTGGCGGGTATTCATGTTCGTGGTGGAACAATTCTCGAAACTGTTAATAAAGGGAATCCTACCGCATTTCCTGCTGAAATAGCGGGTGAACAAGTGTTTATTGACCGCTCTGATGAGTTAATCAGTATTATTAAGCAACTTGGTTTTGATGCCGTTATAAATATTGGTGGTGATGGTTCACATAGGGTATCTCAGCATTTATTTGAGCATGGCTTAAATATCGTTGGGGTACCAAAAACTATTGATAATGATTTATATGGCACTGATTACACAATTGGTTTTCAGACTGCTGTCGACACCGCCACCGAAGCCATTGATCGTTTAATACCAACAGCGCAAAGTCATAACCGAGTGATTGTGACTGAAGTAATGGGGCGCGATGCCGGTTGGATTTGTTTGCATTCAGCCATTGCAGCTGGCGCAGAAGTCGCACTTATTCCAGAAATTCCTTACGATATTGAAGCGATTAAAGCCAAACTAACATCACGTTTTGATAAAGGTCACGGATTTGCCAACATTGTCATTTCAGAAGGAGCAAAACCTGTTGCTGGTGGTGTTGTTAGTAAACAATCAAATGAACTTGGTTACGAAAACCCAATGCTTGGTGGCATTGCTGAGCAGCTTGCTTCACAAATACGTGTGGCGCTTGATCTTGATGTAAGAGTAACCGTATTAGGGCATATTCAACGTGGAGGCACACCTAATGCGTTTGATAGGGTGCTTGCAGCAGAGTTTGGGGTGCAAGCATTCGAGCTAGTAAAGAAAGGCCAGTTTGGTTTTATTCCTGTCAGTAAAGACGGTGAAATTAAACCAATCAGTTTAAAAGAAGCTACTTCTGAATATCGCGTCATCCCTCTAGAACATTCTTTAATAGCAAGTGCCCGCGCAATGGGCATGTGTTTAGGCGAATAATCTGCGAATTGATATAACTTCAATTCGCATAACTAATAGTTTTAAAACAACTTTCTCAGTTACATTCGTAATAATTCAATTAGCAATTTATTTATTGCACAAAATTCATGCGTTAAAGCAAGCATTTTATTTAATGTAAAGTTCTTTAAAGATGGTTGATCTGTGCCTTTTTTAGTTTAGAATGATCGTTCACTCTAAACTAAGGAACTACACATGCAGCGCTCTCGCATTCCATTTTTTGCAGTGTCAGCTTTGGCTGGTGCTGTTTTATTATCAGGCTGCGGCCAATCAGAATCGGCTCAAGGGCAAACGCAGGCAGCTCAAGCTGTTCCTGTTGGCGTTATTGAGATGCAAAGCAAACCACTTACGCTAACTAAAGAATTACCGGGTCGTGTGGCTGCTTCACGTATCGCGCAAATTCGTCCGCAGGTTAACGGTATTATTCAATCTCGTATGTTTGTTGAAGGTGCTGAGGTTGAAAAAGGCCAAGCTTTATATCAGATTGACCCATCTACATTTGAAGCTGAAGTAGCGACTAGTAAAGCCGCTATTACTAAAGCTCAAGCAAGTATTGCAAATGCCAAAGCAAAAGCAGAACGCTATAAAGAGCTATTAAGTATCAAAGCAGTAAGCCAACAAGATTACGACGAAGCTGATGCAGCATACAAAGGTGCAAAAGCAGACTTACTAACGGCTCAAGCACAGCTTAAAACCGCTGAAATCAATTTAAACTACAGCAAAGTGTTAGCGCCAATTAGTGGTCAAATTGGTAAATCAGATGTCACTGCCGGTGCCCTTGTGAGTGCTAATCAAGCAACAGCATTAGCAACCATTACTCAATTAGACCCAATCTATGTTGATTTAACCCAGTCAAGCAGTGAACTAACACGTTTGAAAAAAGCCATTGCTGCGGGTGATCTTGATAAAGATGCCGCTTTACATTCAAAAGTTGAATTAAAGATGGAAGACGGCAGTACTTATCAACATAAAGGTACATTGCAATTCTCTGAAGTGACTGTTGATCCAAGCACAGGTTCAGTAACCTTACGTGCTGAATTTCCTAACCCAGAAAAATTACTACTACCAGGTATGTATGTTCGTGCAGTGATTGTTGAAGGTGTGAAAAGTGATGCGATTTTAGCACCGCAACGTGGCGTAAGCAGAAACACAAAAGGTGAGCCTACTGCCATGGTAGTAAGCAAAGACAATACCGTAGAAGCACGTGTGCTTAAAACTGATCGTACTGTTGGTTCAAACTGGTTAGTGACAGACGGCCTTAACAGTGGCGATAAGTTAATTGTTGAAGGTTTACAGAAAATCCGCCCAGGTGCACCAGTCAATGCAATGCCTGCAGAATCAGCAGCTCACAGCCAGTAACGGAGAAACTTAATGTCACGATTTTTTATTGATCGGCCCATATTTGCTTGGGTGCTTGCTATCGTTGTTATGCTGGCAGGTATCTTAGCAATTAGAAGTTTGCCGGTTGCGCAGTATCCATCAATTGCACCACCTGCAATTAGTATTCAAGCCACATACCCTGGTGCGTCGGCCCGTACTCTAGAAGATACGGTTACACAGGTTATTGAACAAAAAATGAAAGGGCTAGATGGCTTGCTCTACATGTCGTCAACCTCAGAGTCTAACGGCTCAGCGACGTTAACCTTAACCTTTAGTGCAGATACAGACCCTGATATTGCACAGGTTCAAGTACAAAACAAATTGTCGCTTGCAACACCGTTATTACCAGAAGAAGTACAACGTCAAGGTGTGTCGGTTGCAAAATCTGCTCGTAACTTCTTAATGGTTGTAGGCTTTGTATCTGAAGACGGCAGTATGAACAACATCGATATCGGTGATTATGTTTCATCAAACGTGCTTGATATTATTTCTCGTGTAAACGGTGTAGGTGAAGTGCAGCTGTTTGGCTCTCAATATGCAATGCGTATTTGGTTAGACCCAGCTAAATTACTGAAGTACTCATTAACTCCTGCTGATATTAGTGCTGCAATCAGTGCTCAAAATGCGCAAGTTTCAGCAGGTCAATTAGGTGCGTTGCCAGCAGTAAGTGGCCAACAATTAAATGCAACGGTAACTGCACAAAGCCGCTTACAAACACCTGAGCAATTTAGAAATATCTTTGTAAAAACCAATGCTGATGGTTCAGTTGTTCGTTTAAGTGATGTTGCTGATGTTGAATTAGGTGGTGAAAACTACGGTGTTGTTGCGCGTTTTAACGGCAAACCGGCATCAGGTTTAGGTGTTAAGCTTGCCAGTGGTGCTAATGCACTTGATACAGCTGATGGCGTAAAAGCGGCCCTTGCTGAACTTGAGCCTTTCTTCCCTGAAGGTTTAACAACGGTTGTTCCTTACGATACGACACCATTCGTATCACTTTCGATTGAAAAAGTTGTCAGCACTCTAATCGAAGCTGTTGTGCTGGTGTTCTTGGTAATGTACTTATTCTTACAGAACTTCAGAGCAACACTTATTCCGACTATTGCAGTACCTGTTGTATTGCTAGGTACGTTTGCTATCTTGCAAGTGTTTGGCTTCTCAATTAATACCTTAACCATGTTTGCGATGGTACTTGCCATCGGTCTACTTGTAGATGATGCAATCGTCGTGGTTGAAAACGTTGAACGTGTAATGACCGAAGAGAACTTATCTCCTCTTGAGGCAACACGTAAATCAATGGATGAAATCAAAGGTGCCCTTGTTGGTATTGCGATGGTGCTTTCGGCAGTATTTGTGCCTATGGCGTTCTTCCCAGGCTCAACAGGGGTTATTTATCGCCAGTTCTCAATTACCTTGGTAACTGCGATGAGTTTATCAGTGCTTGTTGCATTGATTTTAACGCCAGCTTTATGTGCGACAATGCTAAAACCAAGTCATGTACATAACGATAAGTCTTTATTTGGTCGTTTCTTCCTTGGCTTTAACCGTGGTTTTGACAGAACGAACTCGGGTACACAAGGTTTTGTTTCTCGCATGATCAAGCACAGTAAACGCTATTTACTTATTTACGGTTTAATCGTGGGTGGCATGGTGTTTATTTTCTCACAATTACCATCGGCATTCTTACCAGATGAAGACCAAGGTATTTTGTTTAACCAAGTAAGCTTACCTGCAGGTGCAACAACAGAGCAAACTTTAAAAGTTGTTGAAAAGATGGAACATCACTTCTTAGAAGAACAATCAGAAGCGGTTAAGTCTATCTTTACGGTAACAGGATTCAGCTTTGCAGGTTCTGGTCAAAACGCGGCAATCGGCTTTGTGGGTTTAAAACACTGGGATGAACGTCAGCGTCCTGATCTAACCGTCGGTGCGGTTGCGGGTAAAGCCATGGGATACTTCTCAACGATTAAAGAAGCGTTCGTATTTGCTTTCCCACCTCCTGCGGTTGTTGAGCTTGGTACTGCAAACGGTTTCACCTTGTTCTTACAAGATAGGGTTGGTCTAGGTCACGAAAAACTACTTGAAGCACGTAACATGTTTTTAGGTATGGCTGCACAAAACCCTGTGTTATCAGGTGTGCGTCCGAATGGTCAAGAAGATAAACCTGAGCTAGAGCTTGATATTGATTTGGCAAAAGCCGAAGCATTAGGTCTTACTCAAGCAGATATCAATAATACGTTATCAACGGCTTGGGGTAGTAGCTATGTAAATGACTTTATTGACCGTGGTCGTGTGAAAAAAGTGTACTTACAAGGTACGCCTGAATCACGCATGGTGCCAGAAGACTTAGATGAGTGGTATGTCCGTAACGCCAATGGTGACATGGTGCCATTTACTGCCTTTGCTCATTCTTATTGGACATATGGCTCACCACGTCTTGAGCGTTATAACGGCTTTTCAGCGATGGAAATCCAAGGTGCGGCTGCACCGGGCTACAGTACTGGTCAAGCGATGGCTGAAGTTGAGAAAATGGTTAAGAAATTACCACCGGGCGTATCGTTCGAATGGACAGGAATTTCATATGAAGAACGTTTAAGTGGTGGTCAAGCGCCATTACTTTATGCACTTTCATTGTTGGTGGTATTCCTATGTTTAGCGGCGTTATATGAAAGCTGGTCAGTTCCTGCTGCAGTTATGCTAATTGTACCGCTTGGTGTATTTGGTGCGTCGATTGCGTCATTTGTATTTAATTTATCAAACGATATTTATCTCCAAGTGGGTCTATTAACCACCATAGGTCTGGCATCAAAAAATGCCATCTTAATTGTAGAGTTTGCTATTCATAAAATGGATGAAGGTATGAAACTTGTCGATGCCGCGGTAGCAGCTATTCGTCTACGTTTACGTCCAATCTTTATGACATCAATGGCATTTGTGTGTGGTGTACTACCACTAGCAATTGCATCAAGTGCAGGCTCAGGTGCACAAAACGCACTAGGTATTGCTGTTATTGGCGGTACTCTTGCGTCATCGACCATTGTAGTAATCTTTGTGCCGCTGTTCTTTGTACTGGTGCGCAGAGTATTCCCAGGCAAAACAAAATCAACTAATGAGGAGCAGGCATAATGAAAGCTAAACTTATCTCAGTGTCTGTTGCTGCACTTATGTTATCTGCCTGTAATATGGCGCCAGATATGGAGCAACGTGAATTACCCGTTGCTCAAAACTATGATATCCAAGGTACAGCGGGCGATATCAATGCGCTCAATTGGCAGTCATTTTTCAGTAATGCGCAACTTCAACAGTTGATTGCGCTAACGCTGGAAAACAACAAAGATATTAAAACTGCTGCACTGAATGTGCAGCAGGTTAGAGCAATGTACCAGATTGAAGATTCAGCGCTTTACCCAAGCATTGATTTCAATGCATCGGGTACTCGTCAGCGTCTTCCGGCAGATTTATCTGGTACTGGTCAAGCAACTATCTCTGAAAACTATTCAGCAACTGTAGGCCTAACCGCTTACGAGATTGATCTTTGGGGCAAAGTACGTAACCAATCAGAGCAAGCATTACAAAACCTATATTCGGCTGAATACAGTTTGACTAGTGTGCGCATTAGTTTGATCTCCGAATTAGTGAATGCATGGCTTAACTATGCGACGGATAAAGAGCTATTGGCTTTAGCAAACGAGACGTTGAAGTCTCAGCAGCAGTCTTTAGAGCTAACCCGTAAAACATTTGCACTAGGTGCTGCTTCTCAGTTAACGCTATCGCAACTTGAAAGTACAGTAGCAACCGCTAAGGTCGATATTGCAAACTATCAGCGTTTACTTAAGCGCGATAAAAATGCCCTCGATTTTCTAGTGGGTAAAACCGTAACTGCAGATTTATTACCAAGTGAAAGTATAGATGATGTACTTAGTTTGCCTGATGTGCCAGTAGGGTTACCGTCTGAGCTCTTGACTCAGCGACCTGATATCAAAGCTGCAGAGCATGATTTATTGGCTGCCAATGCAAATATTGGTGTGGCAAAAGCGGCATTTTATCCAAGCATCAGTTTAACCGCGAATGCGGGGACAGCTTCAGCTGACTTGAGTAATCTTTTTGATTCAGGTTCTGGGACTTGGAGCTTTGTGCCTTCGGTAAACTTGCCTATTTTTAACATGGGTCGTAATCAAGCTAATCTCGATGTTGCAAAAGCTCAGCAAGAAATAGCTATAACCAGTTACGAGCAAACCATTCAACAGGCATTTAAAGAAGTATCTGATGCCCTTGCTGACCGTGAAGGTTATATGCATCAGCTAGATGCCCTGAATGACTTGTATCAAAGTAATGAGCTATCTTTTACTTTATCGGATGCACGTTTTCAAAAAGGCGCCGACAGCTACTTGCAAGTATTGGATGCACAACGAAATTGGTACAGTGCAGGACAACGGTTAATTTTGGGTAAGCAAGCGTATCTGGCGAGCCAAATTAATTTGTATAAAGCACTAGGTGGCGGCTGGAACGCACAAAAAACTGTGCAATAAATCAGCGAAAGCATAATTTATTTAAGGTTTTGCAGGTTCTTAGTTGTTTTGACTCTCCTCAAAGATTAAGATCCTGTAAACCTTGTTTAAATTAAAGTTAACCCTAGTCAGTAAAGCTTGGAGAAACCATGACGCAAAAAACGAAAAGACACAATGACCCTGCGCTTGCTGAGGCAAGACGTAATCAAGTGCTTTGTGCCGCAGCGGATTGTTTTCGACGTAAAGGTTATCATGGCGCGGGAATGGCCGAAATTTCTAAAACCGCGGGTATGAGTGCTGGCCACATCTACAATTACTTCGCCAGTAAAGAAGCGATTATAGAATCGATTGTTGAGCGTGATATGGAAGAAATGTTCTCAATCTTTAAAGAGTTTGCTGATAAACCTGGCGATCGTGTCAATGTATTACTAGATGGTCTAGGTAGAGGCGTTGAGCGCCATACCGATTTGAATCAAGGTGCGCTTGATTTAGAAATGCTCGCCGAAGCTGCACGCAATGAAAAAGTGGCTAACTTATTACGTGAGTCAGATAGCCACGCTCGTGATTCTATGCGTGAATTATTAGTGGGTGAAAGAGGGCCATTACAAGGTACTGCACTTGAAGAAGTGAATGCCCGTATTGAAGTGATGTTTTCAGTAATGGGTGGCTTGTTACTGCGCAAAATGCTCAACCCTGATTTAGATATTCATGAGTTACTTAAAGCGCTACGTCCAACAATGAAAACCTTATTGTTACCCTTTGAATAAAGCGCTTATTAAAAGCGCTCTATAGACCATTGGATTGCCATAATGGCAATGAGCACTGAACCTGCTGGCATAATGGCTTTTTTGTACCAGGGACTATTTCTAAGTAGCATTAGTAGTGGTAAACAAATTGCTAAAATAACCAGTTGACCAATCTCAACCCCTAAATTAAAGGCTAAAATACTCATTAGCTGGTATTCATTTGATAAACCAAGCTCACCTAAAACACTCGCAAACCCCATACCGTGTAATAGACCAAAACAGAATGTGATCCAGCCTAAGCGCACAATCATTGGCCAAACATTATTTATTGCAGCAAATAATACAGAAAGCGCGATACCTAATTCTACCCATCGGGTGTTTGGCGATATGATATTCATAGCAGTCGCTGTTAGGGTAATTGAGTGAGCAAGTGTAAAAGCGGTGATGATCCAAGCTGTATCAATTAGAATTTGTTTTTTAGACTCGACACGTTGCCACTCGCCTTGCTTACGAACTAACACACAGCCCAGTAATAGCGCGATTAAAAACAAGATATGATCTGTGCCCATCCAAATATGTAATATGCCTTGATGTACATATTCAATAAACGTTGTGGTGAAGCTTTGCTCTTTAAAGTTTATAACTTGTTTTGGCGTATTTTGTTCAAATACGCGGCTTGATTTAGCAATGGCAGCAATTGCTTGATGATGCTCATCTATATCAAATAGGGCTGTGTAATTAACTGTTATAGAACTATCAGATGGACAATCAACTTGTAGTGGCACATGGATATACGACTGATTAAAGTGGTTATCTATACTGATTGCACCATCAATCGTGACCTTGCAGCTTTGATTTTGTTGTAACACATTAAAATGGCTATTTAGATAGTCTAATACTGCTTGCTGCTGTGATGTAATTTCATGCCATGTAATTACATTATCCTGATTATTATCGAAGTTGAGCGCTTTATCGAGATCATTCACCGAGGCTTGCCAAGAGCCTACTAGCAATAGCTTATTGCTCGTTTGTTGTTCTAAATTAAGATAAGCGGTGCTTTGCTGGTGGGCGTGACAGATAGAGCTAAAAATTAATAGAAATAGCGTAAACAACAACGACTTTTTCATTTTTATTCCTAAGATAATACAAGGAGATGAGTCTAATACTCGAATTACCGCCTATTTTTTAAAGCGGATATAAAAAGAGGCTGTAACTATAGCAAGTACAAAGGTTTATCGAATAGGTCGTTTATCTTAGAAATAATGGCTTTGCTCGTATTTATATTGTTTCTAGTCTGTGTATGATTAGTTCGCATCGAGTACGGCTGTAAAAATAATTTCGCTTGGGCTACCTGATTGTGAGCCGCCAATTGGCTCACGGCTTATTGCAAGTAAAGTGATATTTTGTGGTTTAAATAATGCATTTCGGGCAATTTCTTTACTATCTGATTTTGGTAGTAAAGCAATAGGGATGGCGCTCGGGTAGCCTTTTAAACGGATCCACAACTGGTAATCATAATCAGTTTGTATACTCATGCCGCTAGCTGCTTTAAGTAAAATACTGTGATCGCTTATATCTAAATTCCAAACTGGCTTATTTGCTGAGTCATAAAACGTTACCGAGTGATTTATTTTATCACTAAACGACTCTTGCGGTTGCCAAGTAATTAATACCAACACAATACAAACCGCTGTTGCAATAGCTGCCCAAGAATTAAATATTCCAAAGTTAGGGTCTTTTACTTTCTTCTGTGTTGGTAGAAGTAATGGGTCAATCCGTTTTGTTATTTTATCCCAAACTTGCTGATCAGGTGGGTTAGATTCAATCGCGTTTTCTAAGTTTTTTATATGTCTTTGCCATAAGGAGGTTGCGTATCGGGCTCGAGGAGAGGTACGCATTAGGCGGCTAAATCTATCTCGGGCATGGCCATGTAAAGTGCCTAAAACATATTCTGCTGCAAGTAAATTAAGTAGCGTTTGGTCATCGTATTTCATAACGAATTAGGCTCGGGTTGATTTAAATTTTTAACGAAAGCTCTACTAAAAACCTGTCATTATTAGGCATGGCTTTTAACTTAGACTAGCAGGGAAAGAGTACTTGGCAAATCTATCAAATTGGTTCTATGTAAATTATTGTAAGTTATTCATAAAATTGTGAAAAAATGTCCTAAACTAAAATGGTAAGCTTTTTTATAAATGCTAAGTTACTGATTTTAAATAGCCAGTAGGGGTAATTGAACGGCTTTTACTGGAGTGAAACTTGCAACGTGGTATGCAATTAGAATAACAAGGAGTGATTATGTGGGCAGCATTTAGTTACTTAGCTTTAGCGATTGTATTTATAATTGCGGCTATTCGGGTAGAAACTGTTTACTTTGCGCTGTTTTTTTATTGGACGGCTTTGTCGTTACTTTTGGTTAGTGGCGCATATTTTTTTAATATTGCACGTATTTTTAGAAAACGTGAAAATGGCGTTATTCCTATCTATATTCGTTGGGCTTTTATTCCATTTTTATTGGGTGCACAACTTTACAATGCTTGGTCGAGAAAACACGATAAAGTGCCACCATTACAACAAATTAATGAGCATTTATTTTTAGCCTGTCGTTTATTTCCTTCAGATATAGACACCATGAAAGAAATGGGTATTACAGCTATTTTAGATGTAACTTGTGAGTTTGATGGCCTTGAATGGTCTTCTACGCAAGAGAATATTCGTTATTTAAATATCCCTGTACTTGATCATAGCGTGCCAACACGCGCGCAACTACACCAAGCGATTAATTGGATTGACCATCAAGTAAAAGCAGATAGACGTGTCGTAGTACATTGCGCCTTAGGGCGTGGCCGTTCAGTTTTTGTGATGGCAGCTTACTTACTTAGCCAAAACAAAGATGCCGATGTACACCAAGTACTCGCACAAATTAAAGAAACTAGAGAAACTGCAAATTTAAACAAGCGCCAGCTGCGTCATCTTGTGCGTCGCCATCGTAGAGGTGACTTGTTAATCAAAAATAAAGCTGTGCTCATCGCTAATCCTGTTTCTGGTACAAAACTGTGGGAAGCTAAACGTAAGCAAATTACCTCTCGTTTGTCTGAGTATTACGATTTAACTGTTTACACCACGTCAGAACAGGTAAATGGTACTGAGTTGGCCAAAGAAGCACTTGAATTGAACCCTGATGTAGTCATCGCCTGTGGTGGCGATGGCACAGTAACAGAGGTGGCAAGTGTACTTGTAAATACAGAGTGTAAACTGGGTATCATTCCTTTAGGTACTGCCAATGCGCTCGCTCATGTGTTGATGGGTATACAATCGAAGCTTATTCCGGTTGAGCAGGCTTGTGAGCTGATAATTGAAGGGCAGGCGAGTCGGATAGATACCGCTGTGTGTAATGGCGAGCGTATGTTATTACTTGCAGGAATTGGTTTTGAACAAAAGATGATTGAAAAAGCCCATCGTGATGCTAAAAATGAGTCTGGGCAATTAGCTTATTTACAAGGATTTTGGCAAGCATTAGGTGAGCATGAAGCGCAAGACTATGTTGTTACTCTTGATAATAACGATGAGCAAACAATCAATACCACCAGTTTAATCATCGCCAACGCAGCGCCATTTACTACTTTACTTGCTCAATCTGCAGGTCAGCCAGATCACCAAGATGGTTTACTTGATGTTAACTGGCTAACACCTAGTGCCGATTCTAAAGCGAGTACTTTAAGTATTGCGGAGTTAGTGTTCTCGAGTATTACGCAAACTAGTTTTGCTATTAACAGTCACCACACAAATGCTAAACGAGTGACAGTAAGCGCAGAAAAAGGGTTGACCTATGTTATTGATGGTGAAGTTAAAACTGCAGATAAACTAGAGGTGGAGATATCACCGAAATCGCTTTCGGTGATTGTAGCAGCTGAAGATTAAGTGGTTACCTTTTGATGCTTTTCCATTGGAAAGTGCCATCATCAGCTTGGTCATTATCGATAAAGGTATCAATATATAACTGCTCTACTTTTTCTCGTGCCCAAGGGGTCTTTCGTAAAAATTTAAGACTCGACTTCACACTTGGGTCATTTTGAAAGCAGCGTACGTCTACGTGCGCTGCCATACCTTGCCAACCAAGTTTTTCTTCAAGTTTAGTAACGATGTCGGCTAGTTTAACGCCATGTAACGGATTATTTGGTTGATTGTCCATGATAAATCTTAGGTTATTTGCAACCGCGCAATAGTACCCTATCTGTGCGTTTTAAGCTAATTGACGTGAATCGTTTTCGCTTGTTTAGGGTAAATAATCTCGCCATTAGCATTTAGTCTGAGCCAAGCCAAATCACTGTTTGAAAAATTAGGCTGTTTAGCAGTGCAAATTAACGTAATATCGCCAACGGCAATATAGGCACCTTCGGTATAGCGTTTATTTTCATACCAACACACTTTTTGATTGTTTAATGCCTCTTGACCATCAAGTACGATTAGTGGTTTTTCCTTTGCTAGTGCTTGGTT
Source organism: Pseudoalteromonas sp. UCD-33C (assembly GCF_001306895.1). Classification (NCBI taxonomy): domain Bacteria; kingdom Pseudomonadati; phylum Pseudomonadota; class Gammaproteobacteria; order Alteromonadales; family Pseudoalteromonadaceae; genus Pseudoalteromonas; species Pseudoalteromonas sp. UCD-33C. The sequence continues at coordinate 22,664 of NZ_LJTB01000007.1, forward strand.
TAGAAACCCTAAAGTAAACAAAGTACTTAACAGTAAAATTTTCTTTAACAAAATACGCCTCCCGTTGGGCAGATCTGTATAACTACACTAAGCTTATGACAAGGAATAAATAATAAAAAGGTGAACACATGCAATTTGATAAAAATATGATCGACGAACTAACCCTGCTTGCAAAATTTCCTCGCAACTCTCAAATGCAGGGAATTAAAATTCATTCCGATGCCGAAAGCTCAATTAAAGATGCAGCAAAACGTCTTTATGATAAAGGTATTACAGATAGTCCTGATGGGGGCTACTTAACCGACTTAGGGCTCGATTTAATAAACCATGTGAGTGTGATTAACTCAGCGCTTAGATAACAAATAAAAAAGGCCCGAAGTGTTCGGGCCTTTTTAACTACAAATCTTAAAGCTTAAATTGCATCTGGCTGATTTTGTGGTGCAGCATCAATAAAGGCATCAAGCTTATTACATTGCTCATATACCGCAGCAATTTTAGGGTACTTGGTCATATCAACTTTAAAGCGCAAGGCATTAAATACTTGCGGCACTAAGCACACATCAGCAAGCGTTGGTTTGTTGCCCACACAAAAAGTATTCGCTTCATTAAGTAGCTTTTCAATACTCTCAAAGCCAACTTCTACCCAATGCTTATACCAGGTCGTTTTTGCTTCTTCATCAACACCAAGATCGTTAGCCAAGTACTTTAATACACGCAAATTATCGATAGGGTGGATATCGCACGCTACGGCATAACATAAATTACGGATCTGAGCTTTTTGCCATGCATCACCCGTTAAAAGAGGCGTTTCTGGATGAGTTTCTTCTAACCACTCTAAAATAGCCAGCGATTGCGCAAGTACACCTTGATCAGTTTCAAGTGCTGGCAATAACCCTTGTGGGTTTTTAGCTAGGTACTCGTCACTTTGTTGCTCTGATTTTAATAAATTAACCGTTACTAACTCGTGATCAATGTTCTTTAAATTAAGCGCAATGCGAACTCTGTATGCAGCTGATGAACGAAAATAGCTATAAAGTTTCATTATATGTCCTGGTTACCTGTGAAATGTTTTTTAATAGTGCGCCAACAGTCAGTGTAATTAGGCTGACGCTCTTTACCTTCAAGGGCATATTTAGTTGGTGATATAACGTAACGCGATTCGAACATAAATGCCAAAGTGTTTTCGTAGCGTTGTGGTTCAAGCTCAGCATTTGATGCTTTTTCGAATACATCTGCTTCTGGACCATGTGGCGACATACAGTTATGTAAGCTAGAACCACCTGGTACAAAGCCATGCTCTTTGGCATCGTACACACCTTCGATTAAGCCCATAAACTCACTCATAATATTACGGTGGTAATAAGGTGGGCGGAATGTGTTCTCAGCCACCATCCAACGTGGAGGGAAGATAGCAAAATCGATATTAGCGACACCTTCAGTACCCGATGGTGATGTTAATACAGTAAAGATTGAAGGATCTGGGTGATCGTAACTTACTGTATTCATAACATTGAATCGAGCAAGGTCATACTTGTAAGGTGCACTGTTACCCGTCCAAGCAACCACATCTAATGGCGAGTGGCCAATATCACAACGGAACATATTGCCATTGAATTTAGCTACGAGTTCGAAATCACCTTCTACATCTTCAAAAGCCGCTACAGGGTAGTGGAAGTCACGGTCATTGGCATAACCATTGGCACCCACTGGGCCACGCTCTGGTAAAATATAGGCATGGCCATAGTTTTCACAGATGTAGCCACGGGCTGTATCAGTGAGCAAATCAACTGCGAACTTAATGCCACGAGGAATTACGGCAATTTCTCCTGCACGAACGGTTAGTTGCCCGCACTCAGTTCTAAGTAATAGCTCACCTTGTTGCGGCACAAATAACATTTCACCATCAGCATTATAAAAGTAACGCTGTAGCATTGATTTATTAGCGACATAAATATGAATACCAATACCTGTTTGTGCATTGGCACTGCCGTTGGCAGCCATAGTGACTAAACCATCTATAAAATCAGTTGGCTGTGCTGGAATTTCGATTGGATCCCAACGTAGCATTGTCGGGGGTGTTGGCACTTCTGTAATAGGAGCAGTGCGAATAAGGCCATTATCAATTGGCGTGTAATCACCTTGTATTACTGACGGGCGAATGCGGTAAAACCAAGTACGACGGTTATCAGCACGGGGCGCTGTAAATGCCGTTGTGCTGAACTGCTCAGCATATAAATCGTATTTAACTTTTTGCGGGCTGAATTGACCGATAGGTAATGCACCGGGTAATGCTTCGGTTTCAAATTCATTACCAAAGCCTGTCATATATTGTAATTCGTTATTCATCACTAGACTCCTGAAAGGTTTTAGGTAAGATACTCTCATGTGAGACTAAATTCAAACTACATTGAATTTACATGTGTAAATATTATTTGACAGTAGTGCAGCCATGACGACAGATAAGCAAACAACGCTCGATTTAAAACAGTTCTTACCTTATTCATTAACCAATATTGCAATGCAAATGAGTGAGCAGTTTAGTGAGCTATATCAACAGCAGTTCGATTTAACCGTGCCACAATGGCGGATAATTGCGAATTTGGCCCAATATGGCGAGCGCACTGCCAAAGAATTATGTGATATGGCACAAATGGATAAATCAACGGTGTCTCGTGCAGTAAAGTCGCTATTGACCAGAAACCTTATAATAGCCAAAGAAAACCCTAAGGATAAACGCGCAAGTTTGTTATCACTATCAGTTGAGGGGAACCGTTTGCATGAGCAAATTGTGCCATTAGCAAATGAGTGGCAAGCAGGTTTAGTGAGTGACTTAGATAGCCAAGAACTTAAACAATTTATGAACACTCTTAGTAAGCTTTCCAATCACTTAAATAAAAATGTGTAATTCTGTAATCAAGGCTTTATAGCAATTGATTTAGACAATCGATACGTATATGATAATGGCTATCATTTACAATTAGAAACTTGGATGTCCCCCCTATGAAATTAGCGTTAAACACCGTTAAAACACTAGGTCTTAGCCTAGTATTAGCATCTACTTTTATTGCCCAACCTGTATTGGCAAATGGCCCAATTGGTGAGCACGTTAATCATCTAAAAGAAAATTTAAAAGATTACTCAGAAGACGTTGAGTGGATGATCAGTAAAGTTGACACCATGGTTACCGATTATGAAACAAAAGGCGCAAAAGCAGTTAACAGCGATGACTTAATTGAATACTGGGAATCGGTAAAGTTTCACAGTGCGATTGAAACGAATTATGTGCCGGTTTATGCATCAATCTGGCAAGGCATTTATGGTATCAAAATGGCCATTGATGACAAAAAACCAGCAAGCGAAGTACGTAAGCACCAAAAGGCCTTAAATGCTGCCTTGTGGCAGGGTCTTGGAGCTGTTAAACTTGCTGCCGACTTCCAGCAAAAAGGCTTATTAAAAGCTGTAAAAGCAACTGCTTCTGAAACAATGACGCAAAGCGCTACTATCGATGAGATCAAACATAAATTAGACCGTGTTGTTGCAAAATACGCAGAACGTTTAAGCGATGAAGCAACCCAAATTGTACACGATACTTACCTTCACTTATTCGAAGGTGTTGAAGGTACACTTATCGAAAAAGATGCGAAGTTAGTAGAAGTTCTCGAAAAAGATTTTAACGTAACCCTGCCTAAAGCTATTTCTGACAAAGGGTCTGTTGACCAAGTACGTGCAGTGGTTGTTGATATGCAAGAAAAACTAGATCGCGCTAAGGTGTTACTAGAAGAAGCCGAAAAAGCACGTAAGGATGTATTTTAGTGAAGCGTAGGACCTTTATTCAAGGCCTGGCTGCGTTTGGGGTGGTGGGCGCAATGCCGCTACCTCTTTCTCGTGCCTTTGCAGCCTCTGCTGCAAGCCCAATTTCAGTGAAAGACTTACCCGCCCTAGAGGGTGACTTAACCTTATATTTAGGCCGTGGTGAAGGTGGTTTGTACGAAAACGTACTGCAATCAATCCAAAAGAAAAACCCAAAACTTAATTTATCAATTCGCCGTGGCCCAACTGCTGCGCTTGCCAACATGATTGTGGCTGAAGCGAAAGCGGGTGTTAAACGTGCTGATTTATTTTGGGCCGTTGACTCAGGTGCGATTGGCTTAGTAACAGACGCAGGTTTAGCTAAACCGCTACCAAGTGACTTAGAAGCGCAATTACAACCGCAGTTCCGCTATCCGGGCTGGGCACCAGTGACAGGTCGTATTCGTACATTACCTTACAACACTAAGCGTTTATCAAAAGATCAGATCCCAGATAGCATAATGGCAATTGCTGATAGCGATTTATCAATTGGTTGGGCACCTGCTTATGCTTCTTTCCAATCATTTGTCACAGCAATGCGTATTCTTGAAGGTGAAGATAAAACGGCTAAATGGCTTAAGAAAGTTCAAAAACGCTCGAAAACCTATGCCGGCGAGCTTGGTGTAGTGATGGCCGTTGAGCGTGGGGAAGTGGATATTGGTTTTGCAAACCATTATTACACCTTACGTCTTAAATCAGGTAAACCAGATGCAAACCTTGATCTTGCTTTTACCAATCAAGATGCCGGTTGTTTAGTTAATGCATCAGGTGTGTTATCGCTAACAGACAACCCGAACGCAATGAACTTTATGCGCTACTTACTAAGTTCAGAAGTACAAAGCTACTTAGCACGTGAAGCCTACGAAATTCCATTGATCCAAGGTATTGACCAGCCAGCTGGATTACCAGCCTTAACGGATGTGTCACCGCCGAAAATCGATTTAACTCAATTGGCAGATTTAAGGCCAACACTCGACCTTATGCGCAGTAGCGGTGTTTTATAATGCGCATACCTGCTTCTTATCCCATGGCGCTGCTTGCAGCGCTTTTGGCGTTAGTGCCAGTTTATATTCTGATCACTTTAGCGAGTGATGCGACGGCTGTTTTTGATAGTCACAATTTAAAAATTCTTGGTAACACTTTATCACTTATGGTGTTAACTGTTTTAGGCTCTATTTTAATTGGCGTGCCTCTGGCGTTTATTAGTGCCTATGTTCAACTTCCTTTTAAAAAGCTTTGGCTTGTTTTGTTTGCAGCTCCACTTGCTATTCCAAGTTATATTGGCGCGTTTACTTTATATGCAGCATTTGGCCCCGGCGGTGAGATAAATCAGCTGCTAGGCTTTGAAACACCGCCTATGTATGGCTTAACGGGTGCTGCCATTGTAATGACGCTTTATACGTTTCCGTTTGTAATGCTTACAACGCGTTCGTCTTTACTGAGCCTTGATGCCAGCATGGTAAACGCGGCTCGCACTTTAGGTATGTCGATGCCAATGAGTGTGTTTAAAGTCATATTACCGCGTGTAATAAACGGTATTGCGGCGGGCTCATTACTGGTTGCGCTTTATACCTTATCAGATTTTGGTACACCGGCGATGATGCGCTTAGATACCTTTACTCGCGTGATCTATGTTGAATACAACGCCTTTGGGTTAAGTCGTGCAGCGATGTTATCGTTACAATTAATGGTGATAGTAGGCTTTTTACTGTTCATCGAATCACAAATTAAAACAGCTTCTGAGCGCCACGGTAGACCGCTAATGTTATTTCCATCAAACGGTCAAAAGTTAGCCATGCTGGTGACTTTTCTACCAGTTTTATTATTGGCTATTTGTTTGCCGTTAGCCATTTTTACCCTGTGGCTTGCCCGTGATGGAATTGCTGATTTTGATTTCAGCATTGCTTGGAATTCTGCTTATGCATCTGGCATTGCGGCTATTGTCGCTGTTGTGGTTGCTGTGCCCGTAGCACATGCTGCCTTAAGCGGTAAAGTAGGGCGCATTATGGAACGAGTCACTTATTTCGGATTTGGTATTCCAGGTATAGTGATGGGTACTGCACTTGTTTATGGTGGCCTGCAATTACCGCTTTTATACCAAACTCTGGCATTATTAGTGATTGCCTACGTGCTACGCTTTTTACCGCTGGCAGTTGGCTCTGTACGTACCAGCACTGAACACTTAGATTCGAGTTTAATCAAATCAGCACGCGTATTAGGTGCCAGCCCTCGTGAAGCATTTATGCGTATTACCTTGCCTTTAACACTACGCGGTATCATTGCTGGTGCAGCCTTGGTATTTTTAGAATCAATGCGAGAGCTTGAAGCGACCTTATTACTTGGTCCAACAGGGTTTGAAACCCTATCAACTTATTTATGGCGTGTTTATGAAGCCGGTTATTTCGGTCGTGCTGCCATTCCTGGGCTCTTGTTAGTAGTGATATCAGCATGTGGCTTAGCTATAATGCTCTCAGGCGAAAAGCGCAGTCAATTAGAACATTAAGGATCAGTTTAATGCTATCAGTTAGTAAGCTGTCTATCGATTATGGTAGCAATCGTGTGGTAAGTGAACTTAACTTATCACTTGGGGAAAGTGAGATCCTCATGCTAGTTGGTCCAACTGGCTGTGGTAAAAGTACTATTTTACAAGCGTTAGCTGGGCTTATTCCTATCAGCGAAGGCGAAATTAATTTAGGCTCATGGCGTGCAACACCCAAATTAAAAGTACCACCAGAAAAACGAAAAGTGGGTATGGTCTTTCAAGATTTTGCGTTATTCCCGCACTTAACAGTGCAGCAAAATATTTGCTTTAGATTAACCGATACCTCAAAAGCTGATCATTGGATTAAGTTGCTGGGTCTTGAAGCATTTCGTGATAAAAAGCCCGCTACCTTATCAGGTGGTCAAAAGCAGCGTGTAGCACTTGCGCGTACACTGGCTCACGAACCTGACTTCGTATTACTTGACGAGCCTTTATCAAACTTAGATGCAGCTTTAAAAGATACCCTTCGTTGGGATATTCGTAATGCATTAAAAGATGCTGGTGTACCTGCTATTTGGGTAACCCATGACCAAGAAGAAGCCTTATCTGTAGGTGACCGTGTTGGTGTACTTAAAGAAGGCATTATTCAGCAAATCGATACCCCTGAACGCTGTTTTAGCTTACCAAGCAATCGCTTTGTTGCGCGTTTTTTAGGTGAAGCAAGTTTCATTGCCGGTAATTGTGAAGGTGATATTGCCACCACTGATTTAGGTAATGCACCAGCTATTAGGGTTGATCATGATACTGCAAAAGTTGATGTATTACTTCGCCCTGATGATATTCACCTTATTCAAAATGCAGCTACTAGCAATGGTAAAGTGACATGGGTGCGCTACGAAGGTGGCAGTCGTTTATGTGCTGTTAAACTGGCATGCGATACCGTGGTGACAAGCCGTGTAAGCCATGAAGTGATGGTACGCCCAGGTGATGCAGTGCATGTATCTATCAATACTACACACCCACTTGCGGTTTACGCAGCTTAAATAAAAATATCTGTGCAGGTCTAAATGGCCTGCATTTTTTAGAAAGCTTTCAGCCCTCAGCTGTCAGCCATCAGACACGAGTAAAATCTGCTACCTAGCAACTTGCTAACTTTCCTCTTGAAGCTTTACTCTCGTAACTCTTACCTCGTATCTCGTTACTACAACCATTCCCTGCTAAAGCCAGTCCTACGAAAAGATTTATCAGGTATTAGGCTTTAGGCTCTAGGCTCTAGGCTCTAGGCACTAGAACGCGATGTAAAACCGCTGCTACCTTGCAACTTTCTAACTTTACTCTTGAAGCTTTACTCTTGCTAACTTTCCCCTAGTAGCTTTACTCTCGCAACTAGCAACTCGTTAACTTCTCTAAAACGTAAAAAGCCCGCCAGTAGGGGCGGGCTTTTGTTTTATAACAAGGTTAACTCGTTATTAGAATGTGTAACGTACACCTACACGCATTTCCCAAACTGATGCACCGCTTTGTGTAGCAGTTTTACCATTGTTAGGGTTGAAGTCTGAGTATACATAACGACCTTGGTCATCGATTGATGTTTTAATCATACGGTTACCAACAAAGCTACCTTTCTTAAGTACGCCCCAGTCATCGTTTAACATATTTGTTAGGTTATCGATAACGAAGAATACTTCACCTTTGTGACCAGGCATGAAACCAGGTAACTCTTGAGTCATCTTGAAGTTAACTTTAGTGAACCAATCTGCATTTTCGCTGTTACGGCCAACGATTTCGCCGCGTTCAAGGCCTTGAGCAGAAATCCACTCATTGAACTCAGTTACTTCCTCAGGAGTCATGTCGTAAACAACGTTAGGGTCATTCACCTCAGGGATATACATTAACTGACGGCTACGGTTTGAATTGCTATCTCCCCAAACACTGTCGCTACCGTTATATGTATAGCTGTAAGGTAGGCCTTTGTATGTTTCGCTAAATAGGTTGAAACGTGTGTTATAACCATCAAACAATTCAGTTGTGTAACCTAATGTCATAGTAAAGCGATGAGGGATCTCGTAATCAGATGTGTGTGCACCTGGGTTTGTCGGATCGTAGGTCGCCATGTTACCGTAGTTTGAGCTCGCTACCGAGCTAGTCATAGGGTTAACATCTGTTGAGTCAGTGTAAGCATAAGCAAGTTGTACGCTAATACCATTATCAAAGCGTTTGCTCATCGCAGCAGAGATAACATGAGATTCACCGTTGCTACCATCAACGTTGGTAAGTAGTAAATCACCATCACGACCTTCGATAGACTCAAGAATTGGACGCCCATCAAATGTAGTATTACCAGAATCGCGAAGTGCGATGTCTTGAACAATTGCTGCGTCTTTACGCTTGCTTAGTAAGTAATCTAAAGAGAATACATACTCATCTTCAGTTGTGTATGTTGCACCAATTGAGTATTTCCACTCAGATGGCATTTCAAAGTTAGGATCAACAGCATTTACTGAAGAGTCACCTGCACCAATGGTTGTTTGTGCAACTTCATCATACATTTCTTGTGGTACTTCAAAACCTGGTGTACCACCGTTAACGTTTGGTGTATTAAATAAATCTACACCAAAACGTCTAGTTCCAATATTTGTAATACCGTCGTTTGAGTATGAGTTAGATAGCCAAACATTCGGGTTACCACCAGAGAATAGGCCTACACCTGCACGTACTTCTAATGCATCTGTTGCGTACCATTCAAAGCCAACACGTGGTTGTAGTAGGTCAATGCCATCAAATGTTGCTTGGTTGCTGAACTTGTAACGGTTTGTAAAGTTTTCATTGTAGTTAGGTTTGTCGTCACTTGTGTATTTGTCGTAACGAAGACCAAACGTTAATGTTGCATCTAAATCAGTGAAACTGTACTCATCTTGCACATAGAATGTATGTTGAGCATAGGCGAAGTTTGCAGCTGCATCAGTAGGATCATTTGTGCCTGCTGCGTTGTTGTAGAAAATAGCTGAAGCTAAACCATTTTCAAAATCATCAATAGAATCAAAACGCCACTCACCTTGGGTGTGTTGTACGAATTGGTTGAAAACTTCGATTTCTTCATACTCGTAACCACCTGTGATCGTGTGCTGATCAAGGTAGTATGTTGCAGCAAATTTAGCTGTCGTCGTTTCGTAATCTAGGTCGTTTGATTGACGAGAGTCATCTGGACCGATATATACTGTACCACCATCTGTTGCATCAATTTGCATTTCACCAAAGCTACTTGCTGCATCAAGTGATTGTACAGTTTTATCAACTTCTGATTTACCTAAACGAATTTCAGTTGATAAGTTATCGGTCCAATCTGAGTAAAGTGAACCGATGATTGATGTGTACTCAGCGCTTTCTTCAAAGAAGTGACTATCTAAGGATAAGCGTGTACTACCCGTGTCTGATTGCTTAAAACTATTACCGTCGTTATAGTTATAAATTAGGTTGGCACGGTGATCATCGTTGATGTTCCAGTCTAACTTAATTAAGATTTTTTCATCTTCAACTGGTTGGCTTGATGGTGTAGTACCAGCATTATAACCGTATACATCTTGAGAAATCTGTTGGATTCTTGCTAAATCTGAAGCAGATACACTACCTGTATCTAATGCGCCATAATTATATTGTTCTACGCCTTCAAGTTTCTCATACGAGGTAAATAAGAAAAGGTTATCTTTGATTAGTGGTAACCCAACATTGAAGCCATAACGCTTTTCGGTGTAATCACCAGGATCCGCATCTTTTCCTTCAATTTTGTCGCCTTTCATTGAATCATTTGTGTAATCAAAGAACACACCACCGTGCACTTCGTTACCACCTGATTTAGAAACCGCATTGATGTTACACGATGTGAAACCACCGTATTGAACATCAAAAGGTGCTAGCTCAACTGCAACCTGTTCGATTGAATCAAAAGAGAAAGGAGTACGAATTGTCGGGTAACCATTAGAGCTTAGACCGAAGTTATCGTTCATACGAACGCCGTCTAGCGTTAAGCTGTTAAAGCGTGGGTTACCACCACCACAGTTGATTGAACCACGGCTATCATCAATTGTTACACGTGGGTCGATACGAACGATATCTTTTAAATCACGGTTGATAGCTGGTTGGTTTTCTAAATCTTCAAGTGTGAACGTTGCAGCTGGGCCTGTACCACCAGACATACGGCTGATTGGACGACCAGTAACTACGATTTGTTCTACATCAGATTGTCTCTCTAACGTAACATTAACTGGGTAGTCAGCACCAACTTGTAGGTTGATGTTGTTGAATGTTTGATCTGCGAATACGTCAGAATCTACAACAACGCGGTAAGGACCACCTACACGTAGGCCTTTTGCTGTGAAGTAACCCGCATCGTTCGTTTCAGTTTCTTTAGTTGAACCTGAAGGTAAGTGAACGATAGTAATCTTAGTGCCTGCAGCAGGGTTGCCGCTAGGACCTTTGATTTGACCCTTGATAGCAGATGTTGTTTCATTTGCTAACGCTGCACCACTCACACCAACACATGCTGCAATAGCAAGTGATAGAGCTGTTTTGCGGAGTTGGATTTTCATTATGTTATTTCCCGTGTTAGAGGTTATGTTTCATTTATAGTTTGCTGTCAGTTGGCATCTTAAGTGCCTTTACTAACGGTTTTGCTGATTTATCAAATAAGTTATTTAATAAACCTGCCAATCTTATCCCGCCTTGTTGTAGGCGAGTTTTAACAATCGGTAAGTTTTTATAGATATAACTATAACTTACGTTTGTTTCATTTTCTTTATACAGAGAGTTTGCAATGTTATTAGATTCGATTAACCAATCGCTAGGAGAACCGGAAAGATAGTCCGTTATTAACGCTTGATTTGTTGTATTTATAAATTGCGCAAACTCAGTATAGGACAAATTTTCATTTTCAATGAGTTTCGTGTCCCACAAGCTATGTAAATTGGTATCTTGACCGAAGAATGTGACAGAAATATTGTTGCCGCCACGATCTTCACCGCGACCGGCATGAAAAGGTTGATGGCTATCGCCAACGAGGTGAACTAAAAAGCGCAGAGCGAACTGTTTTTCACCTAAAGAAGCTTTTTGGTTTTGTAATACTGAGATTGAATATTCCATGCCTTCGAGGATATCTGACACGGTTTCTTTATTATGGTGGGTATTTGAGTCGTAATGAGGTTTGGCTTCACCTTCTTTAAAGTTAATGTAATGCCAGCGCGAAGATTTCTTTTGCCAGAATTTTTCTGGAGCAGAACGCATTTCATCAGCCCACGTTGCTACCTGTGGTAAAGAATCACCATCAAGTAAAGGAACTAATGCTTGCTTGGTGGTGTCTGTAATATGCTTAGATGCAATTTCACCAATAATACGGTGACCATTCTGACCCCATGCATTAGCAGGGTTACTTAACACCGCAGAAATAACTGGTGTTGATAACAGCAACATTTTTATTGTTTTTTGTAACATTGACTCAGTGTCCAAAAATGAATGTGCCCTGAAGCACGATTTCTTGATGCATATTTTCCTGAATTTAAAAGCAAATAGAAAGGACTCAATAAGATTCATAATTTCTTGTTCATATATGTTATTTATCAATAACTTAAAATATTCAGGTAAAATTACTTGTTGTAATAAGTAAGAATAATTGTTCAAATAGAGACAACGGAGCGTTGTTGGCTATTAAAATTGAATTTAAGAACAATACTAATAAAAAAATCGTCGATTGTTACATTTTTGTTTCTAGCAGTTATTTTGTTTTTTTATATCGGAATTTTGCAGGGCAAACCGGCTGTATCTGATATAGATGCATTTATTGAAACGTCTTTTCAATGTGATACTAAGTCAGAGGTTAACCTTAACGAGTTGGTGGTGTATTCATCAGGCAAAGTATTGGCTGAGGATGTAGCTAAAACTTTGTGCGCTGATGACATCATTAGTAAACAATACGGCAAGGTCACCTCTTATTGGGGTTATAAAACTTCAGACACAATTGAGTTTTTAGGTAAAGGGATTGCAGATTTGATCCTGGCTAAAGAAAACTTGATTAATGCCTTTATGGCCGAGTCAACCTATAACTACCAAGCAGTTGTTGGCTTTCCTGACTACACTGCTTATTTAATTTCTAGTAAAGAAAAGCCACGCATTGAAAAAAGCTACTTTTTAGATAAACGTATTGGTTTGCTTGATTACCCAACGAGCCGCTCTGGACACATTCTCCCTAAACAATTATTTAAAAAATTAGATATCAACCTAGAAAATCTAAACATCACTTACGCAAGTTCCCATACTGAATTAAGAGAGCTTCTTGCAAGTGGTAAGGTCGATTTAATTTCTTCTTATTGGCAAGACAGCGACCAGCAACGTTTTTCTAAAAACTACATTACTCCTATACGCGACAATATAAGTGGTAGTCGTTGGTATTTAAAAATGCAGGATGAAAACACCGACCTTTTATGTGCAGTTCAAGCGCAGTTAACCCAATTGGCACACAATCAAAATTCTCATTACTTTAATCATGTTGAGTCTTTTTGGGAATGTGAGTCGACTCAGCAAACAATGAAAGTAGGGGATAGCAATGCTGCCAATTAGAGTAAAACTTGCTTATGGGGCAGTATTTATTAGCTGTTGCTTGGTTTTATTTGCTAGCTTTATTACAGCAAAAGCTTATAAGACAACAACTAATGATGCCCTGACTCTAGCAAAAGTTGAAAACCGCATTGCCCTTGATTTAAACCATTTAAATTTACCTGATGATTTTTTAAAGCATTCAGGTAGTAAAGATATGGTACTCAATTATATCGCGCGTCTTAATGCACAATTAGCTGACTCAGGCGTGATGGTTTACTCCATTGAGGGGATCTCTGATTATCCTGCTCGTGCAGATTTAATCACTAAGCAATTGCATGCACCACAAAAATCATTAACGGTTAGCTTTGTTGTGGCATCGTCTTTATTTGCTAAAGATGATATCGCAGTGTTTATTTTGGTGTGTTTATTTGCAGCTGCATTTACTTATTTATTATTTATAAGTGAACGCACTAAAATCCAAATAGCTAAACACGAACCAGAAGTTGCTGTTCAGGCAGAAGAAAAGCCTAAATTGATAGTCGATCTTCAAAATAAAACCTTGGCCGCTAGCTGTGCTGTTGATAAAACAGTGGCGCTTGCTAATAAACCGCTCTGCTTTTACCTTGCATTGGTTGAGTTTTGTATTGAACATCCGGATGTAGTGCTTAATCAAAATAAAGATGTACCAGAAGAATTACTGACTTTAGCGAACAAGTATTTTTACCGGTTAGTAGAGCTTGGTCACACGATACGTAAGCGCCCAAACTTTACCAATAGTTTAGAAAAAACATTAAGTGAAATTCGGGCTGCACTTGATGAAGTTTGGCAAGAGCAGCCTGAGATAAAAGAAACCTATTATCCACCTAAGGCCCATGGTGAAGGCTCCCGTTCTCGATTACATCATTACGGATTGAAAGCGATCGAGATTGCCGATATTGAAGTCATTGGGAAGTAATCTAGTTTAAAAGTAAAAAGGGAAGTCACTGACTTCCCTTTTTCTATTTAAGTAGTCTTTATTTAGGGGCGTAATCAGCCGCTTTAACAGGACTATTTTGCTCAAAGAAACGTTTTAATGCCTGTGCATCTGTATCATCTGTACTCACAAAGCCTTTTTTATTGGTAAGAGTAGGATAGCCATCACCACCAGAGGCATTATAGCTGTTAATGCTCATGCGATAAGTTTTAGCCATATCAAGTGGCTTTCCAGCAATTTTAACATCAGATAAAGTGTCGTTAATGCGTTTAAAGCTTAGCTTATAATATTGTAAGTAGGCACCTGAATCAGGTGGGAAAGAAGTAACAACTTGTAAGTAGTCAAATAGCTCTTGGCCTGTCATATCAATATAGGTGATACGGTTTTTAAAAGGATGAACTTTTAAAATATCTTTATAACTTACATCGCCTGCTTGAATGCTATCGCGAATACCGCCACCGCTTATCAAACCAAAATCAGCACCCACTGACTGCATTTGTGCAGCAATAATAACGCGTGCTAAGTTTACTTGCTCATAGCGTACTTTATTGCGATCACCTTCAAGTTTTGCATCCACGTTACCTATTTTACCAGCAATTTGTGCTGCGCCTTTTTGCTGATAAACCGCAAGGATGTCTTGTAAGTTTTTGTTTGGTTCAATGTACTCAGCCGCTAGCTTTTTATTACCGTTTTCATCATCGATATAAAGATTTACAGGAATAAGTGAGTAATTGAGCAAAGTTAATTCATCGTTTTCTAATTTGAATTCAGCTTTACCAACATATTTACCCCACTCATGGGCTTGCATGATCCAAGTACCATTTTGTTGGTCAGGCTTACACTCTTTACCTGGCATAAAGCTTTTGTCAGCAACATTGGCTTCTTTCATACACACAGGCTCTTGTGAATGACCGCCAACAATAATATCAAGCATCCCTTTTGGTAAATTGCGCGCCATAGTCACATCACCGGGTGCGTTAATACCAAAGTTAGCATCAACATAGTGACCCATGTGAGTAACAGCGATGGTAATATCTGGGTTGTACTGTTTATCAATTTCTGGAGCTAACTTTGCAGTAACGTCTGTAGGGTCTTTAAATTCTAGGCCACCGATATATTGCGGGTTACCGATTTTAGCGGTATCTGTGGTAGTTAAGCCTATTACAGCAATTTTAAGCCCATTCTTTTCAAAGATTTTATAGCCTTGGTAACGAGTTTCACCAGTTGTTTTATCGATGATATTGGCTGATAAAAAAGGGAAGTTTGACCAATTTTGTTGTTGATCAAGTACTGCCAGTGGATTATCAAACTCATGGTTACCAATTGCCATGGCATCATAACCAATTAACGACATACCTTTAAAATCTGGTTCCGCGTGTTGTAAGTCAGACTCTGGAATACCCGTATTGATATCACCACCAGAAAGCAGTAAAACAGCATGACCTTGTGCTTTGGCTTCGGCTTTTAGTCGATCAATTAAAGTCTTACGAGCAGCCATGCCATATTCACCTTGTTCGTTATGCCAAAAACGACCATGGTTATCATTAGTATGAAGCAGAGTTAAATATTGGGCTGAATCAGTATTATTAGAAGAGGAGCTACATGCGGTTAGGGTAACCAGTAGCGATGTTAGTAAAAAAAAGCGCATAATTGTTTGCCTGAATAGAGCAGTAGGTTAATTATGCGCTTAGTTTAAACGACTTAAGTTTAAATTAAATGTCTTTTATAAACTTTTGTCGCTATTTTCTGTATTTAGTTGTCCTGTTGCGGCAAGTTGTCTGCGTTGTAGTTCTTGTTCTGCGTAATGAGACTTTTGATGATTATTGCCGACCATCCAATTTAAAAAACTAGCGGGTAACTTACTATAAGGCTCACCTTGGTGTAGGCCAAAATCGCATATTGCGTTCTCTTCATTCGCCATGGTTCATTCCTGTGTGTTCATTGTTGTCGTGCAGATACTAACAAACTGAGCCTATTTGATAAGACGATTTTGATTTATTCTTTAAATTTTTTATAACCATAATGAATACATGGTGTAAATTAATGTAACTGAGATGTAATTGCTTTGGCGCGTTTTGTGTAACTGTTTTGTTTGCTATTTAAGCGTCTGTCTATTTTGTTTAAGCTTCTTGCAGTTATATAATAAAAATTATCAGGAAAGATAAACAATGAAAAAACATCTACTTGCAACTGCTTTATTGGCTAGCTGTTTTACAGCCAATGCTACTATTGTTGAAATGCAGACAGATCTGGGCAGTATTACTGTTCACCTTTATGATCAACACACACCTATTACCGTTGAAAACTTTTTAAACTATGTTGCAGATGGCAGCTACGACGGTACGGTTATCCATCGCTCAGTTGATAACTTTGTATTGCAAGGTGGTGGTTTTAAGTTTGATACTGATTTTGAGGCGATAGAAACTGCTGACGCTATTACCAATGAGCCAGAGCTGTCGAATGTTAAAGGTACCATTGCAATGGCCAAGCTTGGTGGTAATGCTAATAGTGCGACAAGTCAGTGGTTTTTCAATTTAAAAGATAACAGCGCTAACCTCGACTTACAAAATGGTGGCTTTACTGTTTTTGGTGAAGTAACTGTACAGAGTATGGATGTTTTAGAACAAATCACCTCTTTAGTTCATTGTGGAGAAATCCCAGTAGTAAATCTTAATGAAGAGCAGTGCCCAGATACAACATCAGGTTTCAGTGGTGAAAACTTATTTTACATCAACAGTGTGACTGTGATTGATGATGATCCGAATTCGTCTGCTTCTTTATCACCAAAAGAGAACACGCTAATTGATGAAGATAACTCTTCAGACAATGATGGAAGTAGCTCAGGCGGGAGTCTTGCGTGGATGCTATATTTATTAGCCCTAGCAGGCTTTGCTCGTCGTAAATGATTCCGTATACCCAAACCACCTCAAGATGCGAGTTTCAGTTGGAATTAAAAGCGATTTAGGCAAGGCATTGATTGCATGTAATAGTGGTTCTATTGTTAAAATCAATAACGCAGTATAAATCGCTTTTAAACCAACCCTTTGGGCGCTTCACAGGCACTTACTCTCATCGTTGTTACTTCTTAAAAGGGGATGCCATTCTTGCAAAGTAACGCCTTGATATTAAGCTCCTGTGAAACGCTGAATTCTGCATCTTGAGGTGGCTTGGGTATATATATAAGGCGCTAAAAAGCGCCTTATTTCTTTGTATTGATGATTATTAGAAAATTCTAACTAAAATCAGCACCCACATTATTAGCATTATAAAGCTACTGATAACGAAACTATAATAGCGCGCCTTCAAGGTGTTTGAAGTTAAGTGTATTACGCTATGAATAATTCTTAATGCAACATAAACCCAAGCAAGGGCAACAAATACAGTACCAACAGCATTGACTTGCAGAGCTGTTAAACACGCAATAAAAAACAGCACAGGCATTTCGAATTGATTGATAAAGTTACGATCTGCCACGCGAACATTATCCCCAGCCTTTTCAAGCTCCATTGTTAAGAAGTCTTTCATCTCGATGGTTTTTTGTTTTGCAGCACGAAAACGACGCTTACCCATAATGTACATGACTGCAAAAGTCAGAAAGACCTGAGTGAACATTGCTACAATTAGCCACTTTTCCATAGCTCATCCTTTGTTATAGTTATTGCTATTAATCTTAACCGTAAGTATTGCATTTTCACAATGTGTTACAAAGTTTTGCTGTAACTTAGCTGAAAAGCATTGAATTGCGGCGCTCGAAAACACATGATAAATAAAAATTTATTCAATTTCTAATGGATACAAAATAATGAAAAAAATAATGGGACTCAGTGCAATCGCTTTTGCAGTGTTAGCTGGTTGTTCTTCTACTTCTACCACAACGCCTCCTGCAGCTAATACTAACCTTATTCCTGACTCGTTAGTTATCAGCCCAAACGACACCCGTGAGTACAAAACATTAAAACTAGATAACGAAATTGATGTAATTTTGATTTCAGATCCTAGTGCTGAAAAATCAGCTGCTGCTTTGAGTGTAGGCGTTGGTTTATTGCACGACCCTATGTCGCAACAAGGCATGGCGCACTACCTAGAGCATATGCTGTTCCTTGGTACAGACCGCTACCCAGACACTAAAGGTTACAGTGATTTCATGACCAAAAATGGTGGCGCACATAACGCTTACACCTGGTTAGATATCACAAACTACATGTTCAAAGTAAACAATGATGCCTACGACGAAGCACTTGACCGCTTTGCTGATTTCTTTAAATCACCAAAGCTTTACCCTGAATACACAGACAAAGAAAAAAATGCGGTAAACGCAGAGTGGTCAATGCGTCGTGAAATGGACTTTTTTGGCCAATTTAAATTGGCACGTCAAATGATGGGCTCACACCCTGCAAACCGTTTCTTAATTGGTAACCTAGAAACTTTAGGTGACAAAGAAGGCAGCAATCTGCATAAAGAAACCGTTGCTTTCTATAACAAATATTATTCATCGAACATTATGAAAGTGGCGATGATCTCAAATCGTCCACTGGCTGAAATGGAAGCAAAAGCTAAACAGTATTTTGCTGATATTGAAAACAAAAAAATCGAAAAACCAACGGTGACTGATAAGTTAGACTTTTCTGTTGCTGGCGGAAAGCGTGTTTACTACTCACCAAATGAAGATGTAAAACAACTACAGTTAGAGTTCACAATTGCTGATAACAGTTCACAGTTTGCGGTTAAACCAAATCGTTTTGTTTCATACCTTTTAAGTAACGAAATGCAAGGCAGCCCAGCACAAATACTACGTGATAAAGGTTGGGTATCAGGTTTATCGTCTTCTGCTTCACCAACGCAATATGGGAACTACGGAAGCTTAACAGTTGATATTGAATTGACTGATGCCGGCATGCAAAACCGCGAAGAAATTGTTGCTATGGTTATGCAATATATTGCACTTATCAAAGATCAGGGTGTTGATAGCAAATACTTTAATGAAATTCGTACATCGTTAAACAATTCGTTTCAATTCCTCGAAAAAGGAGATGAGTTTGGTTATGTAAGTAACTTAACTGATAGCATGCAAAAGTTCCCTGTGAACAACGCAATTAACGCACCTTATTATTATGCAAAGTTTGATGCAGATGCGGTGCAAAATGTCCTTTCGCAATTAAACGAAGATACTTTACGTATTTGGTATATTTCAAAACAAGAAGAGACAGATTCACAGCTGCATTTTTACGATGGTAAATATCGTATTGAAGATATCAGTGAGTCAGAAGTTGCAAGCTGGAATAAACCAAGTGAATACGCGTTAGCATTACCAACAGTAAACCGCTTATTACCTGAAAGCTTTGCAATTAAAACAGCTGAGTTTAAACAACAAGCGCATCCTGAACTGGTATTTGATAAGCAGGGCGTTAAAGTTTGGCGTCAAGCAAGTCAGCAGTTTGCTGAGCAGCCTAAAGGTCTTGTTGAAGTTTACATTAATACGCCAGATGCCCTTGAGAATGTAAAATCACAGGTTCTTTACTCAATTTGGGCTGATCTTTATAACTTACAACAAAGTAAATTAAGCACAGAAGCCGCTGTTGCAGGTATGAGTTTAGGGTTACAGCCAAGTAATGGCCTTGTGTTATCGCTTAGTGGTTTCACTGATAAACAAGATGTACTTTTAGCTCAGGCCCTTGAAAATCTAACGTTAGATGTGTCTGAAGAAGGTTTTGCCCAAGCAATCGATCGTTTTAAGCGTGACTTACTAAATCAGCAAAAGCAGTTCCCATTCTATCAAGCATTCGGTGAGTACTCTAAGCTTACTCGCAGTGGTAAATTTGATACAGAAACCTTGATTGCAGCGGCAGATGCACTAACCCTTGCAGATTTTGCGGCTATTAAACTATCAACACTTGCTGAAAATGATTTACGTGTATTCACGTTTGGTAACTATAACCAAAACGATGTTGAATCTATTGCGAGTAAACTAACCGCTATTTTACCAAAAGGTCATAAAGCGACGGAGTTTGCCAGAAGTAAAGCCTGGTTACCTCAACCTGGTGAGCGTATCGTTTTACAAAAAGATATTGATGTAGCTGATGTAGCAATCATTGACATGGTTGTTCACCCAACCCCTGGCTATAAACAAAAAGCACAGGCACAAATTTTACAAAGCCACTTTAGAACCGTAGCGTTTGATAAGTTACGTACTGAAGAGCAACTTGCTTATGCGGTTGGTGCGTTAGCGCGTCCAATCGAAGATTATTCTGCATTAGGTCTTTACATTCAAACACCGGTTAAAGGCCCTAAAGAGATGCAGGCGCGCTTTGATGAGTTTAAAAAGCAATACGCAGTTGAGCTTGATAACATGACAGAAGAAACATTTGCACAACTTAAAAATGCAACGCTTGTGTCTTTAAAAGAGCAACCTAAGAATTTAAGTGATGAAAT
Source organism: Pseudoalteromonas sp. UCD-33C (assembly GCF_001306895.1). Taxonomy (NCBI): domain Bacteria; kingdom Pseudomonadati; phylum Pseudomonadota; class Gammaproteobacteria; order Alteromonadales; family Pseudoalteromonadaceae; genus Pseudoalteromonas; species Pseudoalteromonas sp. UCD-33C. Next base: position 42,982 of record NZ_LJTB01000007.1, read on the forward strand.
GTCGCCACTTATTACAGACTGGTATCGTGAGAACTTTAAGTTTGACTCTAAAGAAAAGCTTATCGCTGAAGTTGAAAAAGTAACCTTGGCTGATCTGAAAGATTATTACAAGAAAACGATGCTCAATAGTGAAGCTGCGCGTTTAAACATTCAAATGCGTGGTAGTAAGTTTGCAGACAAGCCATTTGCAGATCTGAAAAGCCAAACAAAAGTCGAAAACTTAGAAAGTTTTTATAAAGGCATTAAATTCCAAAACTAATTTAATAGTTGATAAACAAAAGCCCAAGGTATTGCTTGGGCTTTTTAATTTATGCGATAAGCAAAAATCCTATAAATGCAGCAGTTGCGGCAACTAAGGTATAAGGCAGTTGCGTGATAGCATGGCTGACTAAATCACACCCTGAGCCTTGTGCAGCAAGTACGGTGGAATCTGAATAGAAGCACGCTTGACTACCAAATGACGACGCTGACAATAAAGCGCCAATCACTAAAGGAATATTGGCATCAATTGCGTAAGCCAGTGGCATTACAATAGGAATAGTTACTGCGAAAATTCCCCAGCTTGAACCTGTTGCAAAAGCAAGGACTGCCATTGCTAAAAAGACCACGGCAGGTAGGTATTGTGCTGTCATATAAGGGCTCAAGGTATTAATGACATATTGCGGTAGCATTAATTGGTCACACACATCTTTAAATATAAATGCAGCAACCACAGTCCCAATAGCGGGGATCATGCTTTTAAAACCATCTAGCATACGCTCAACGAGTTCTGACAATGTCATCAACTTTTGTAACATATAAAAAGGTAAAACAACGGCAAAGGTTGCCAGCAGCCCTTTATAGACGTCAATGTCAAAGTAAACAGTAAACGCAACAAGTAAAACTATCGGTACTAAAAAGTTATAGAGTTTGCCGTTTGAAGCTGCTGTTTCAAAGTTTTCTTCTGCTGCTTTTACTGCGTATTCATCCGCTGTTTGAACATCTGTGTACTGGCTATTTGATATTTCGATTTGATTATTCATGGCACGTAGTTGTGCTTTTTTCATCGGACCAAAAGCAGGAATGACATTTAAGCTAACTAGTAATACCACAATGACTGTAAACCAAGCATATAACATGTAAGGTATTGCTTGGATATATACAGCAATACCTTGGCCTTCTGATGCAACATTATTATCAACTAACAAGCCTCCAAAAAATACAGCCCATGTCGATAACGGTACAAGCACACAGATAGGCGCAGCCGTTGAGTCAACAACATAAGCGAGCATTTCGCGGCTAATTTTAAACTTATCGGTGATACGCTTCATGGTTTCACCGACGGTTAATGCATTTAGGTAATCATCAATAAAAATAATCACACCTAGCACAAAGGTCATCACTAACGATGAGCGCTGGCCTTTGGCAAACTTTAAGGCTAATTCTGCGAAGGCACTTGCCCCCCCGGTTCTTACTAATAAAGCGATTAATGCACCAAATCCACCACAGACTAAAATTAGCCAGGCAATGGTTTCGTCTTGCATTACTTTTAATGAAATATCAGCAAAATTGGCTAACACAGCGGTTGGACCTAGCATGGCTAAACCAAACAAAGCACCAATTAGTAAAGATAAAATAGGGCGGCGTAAAAATACGGCCAAAACCACCACCAATACTGGCGGCAGTAAACTTAACGCAGAAGGTTCTTGCATTATATTTTTCACACAGTTAAGCAATGCGAGATTGCTTACAGAAATCAAAAGTCTATAGACTCAAGTAACTGCTTTACGCGAACACACTTTTATGGACCCATTAGGGAAAGTGCCTGCGTTGGCTGGCGCCAGACAGTATAGAGGGTATACTGCTTTTGTTTTGCCCAAAACATCGCAAGAAAAATAATCCTGAATATTAATTTAGTCAATAACAATTTTTATTGGAGTGATAATTACTTTACACTCATCAATAACGTCACTTTTTATTAATTGAGCAAAGGGGTTATGGCATTTTCAGACACTTATAGACTCAGTAGCCATGCGGTTATCACCAATAACCAAGGTCAGGTGTTATTACTAAAAGCTGATTACGGTCAAAAAAGTTGGGGGTTACCTGGCGGAGCTTTAGATAAAGGTGAAACCATTCATCAAGCATTACTACGTGAATGCCAAGAAGAACTTAATTGTGACGTAGATATCGCTTATTTAAGTGGCGTTTATTATCACACAGCATTTAACTCTCATGCGTTTATTTTTCGTGCTTATATAGCTGATGACGCTGAGATAATGTTGAGTAATGAGCACACTGAGTATGGCTATTTCGATATTGACGAGTTATCTAAAGTACAAAAAGAGCGTGTTCTAGACTGCCTTAATTTTACCAATGATGTCGTTAGTAAGGTGTTTTAATATATGTTAGATATATACTTACGTGCCGGGCAGCCTGATGATGCGACTTTTATCGTTGAGCTTTTGAACCAAGCAACATTTTTAGAGCACATAGGTAATAAAAATATTAATACGCCCGCACAAGCTGAACATTATATTCAACAAACATTTATAAATAGCCACCAGCAATTGGGCTTTGGCAGTTATATTGTATGTTTAGCTGATGATACACCGGTTGGAATGGTAGGGCTCTTTCAGCGCGATGCGCTAGCTATTCCCGATTTAGGATTTGCCTTGTTAGCTAACTATGAAGGCAAGGGTATTATTACATCTGCTGCTCGGTTATTGATGGCAAAAAAACACGTATTAGAGCTTGGTGTGCTTGCTGCAATAACCTCGCAAACAAATATTGGTTCACAGAAGGTGTTACAGAAACTTGGTTTTGAATTTATAGGCGATGTCATCATTAACGATGACAATCAGCCTCTAAAACTCTTATTAAAGAGCAAGCTTTGATACTTCGTTTGCAACCTGTTTGTTGACCTTTAGCCACGTTGACTCAAGTGTTGCGACAAGCCCTTCGTAATCACTGTCTTGTAGTGGTGTAAGCTCATTAAAGTAATTGACTGCCTTTAACTTTCGGCCAGATTCAGGGTTTGTATAGTACAAACGCCAAAGCCCAGCAATGTTGGCATTGCCTTGCTCATCGCCGTTGAAGTGATGTAGCTCATATTCTAATTCATAGAAACTTTGCTGATCTAAATCGGTGATCACCGGTAAACCTTTTATTACCATCCAATTATCAAGCTCAGTGTAAAGCTGTTGATGGGCACTGGCGGTTAACATTAAATCAGGTGATTCGCTCCATAAATGGTAGTTAGCAGCATTGACTCGGTTGTTGTCGAGAACCATAGCAATACCACGATTATTAAGCGCACCACGTAGCTGTACGGTATTAATTCTGAGCTGAGCTTGTGTATTCTCAGCTAAGCGCTGCATTGCAATAATTGGCTGCGAAAATTGATAATACTCAATAGTCGAGAATGACGTTTGACTGCAGGCCGAAAGTAATAGCGCTGATGCAACTGAAGCACAGAGTTTATAGTTCATTATTGTTTCCTCGGCGTTGGGTCTGCTGGTAGCTCTTTATCAAAGATCAACATATTAGGTTGCTGGTTTAAACCTCTTGTGAGTGGCTGCAGCTCTTCACTTAAACGTTTAAATTCAGATAAAGTTGTTTGCAACTGCTGGTGGAATGTTGAGCCTTGCTCATAACTTGCCATAGTTTTTTCAAATTGTTTCATTGTTTTATCGAACTGTTGCATGCTCTTAGTCATTTCTGCAAAGTTGCGATTAATATCACCCGGTAAGTCTTGTGTATCTTGCTTATTTAGTAGCTCTCTCATGTCATGAGCAAGCGCTTGGTACTCGGCAAAGGTGGTCTGCATTTGTGCCAAGCTATCTTCAATTTTAAGGTTATTTACTTTATTCAATACATCAGAGACTTGGTCGGCTATGACTGTAATACCGCTTGATACACTCGGGAATACGGTATATTCAGCTATCGTCTTTAACTCGGCGGGTTCTGCGTTATCGTAAATATCTAAGTCAACATACACCGCACCAGTGAGTAAGTTACCTGGCTTTAAAGAGGCTCGAAGACCATTTTTGATCCAGCCATCTAAACTCGAATACCAAAACTCGCGTGCTGCTGTACTGTCGTGGTAGAGACGCCCATACTCAATTTTTATTAGGGCAGGTACTGCGGTGTTATCGGTTCTAAAGTGTGCAGGCTTACCATCTATTATCACACTTGCAGGTGCTTCAACTACACTACCGATGCGCATACCTCGGTATTCGACAGGAGCGCCAGCGCGTAAGCCGCGAATTGATTGCTCAAAGTCGATTAAGTAGTAGTCAAAATCGTAAAAGCGTTCTTCTAAGGCGGCTTTGTAACTATTACTTAATGAAAAGCTATGGCCGTTACTGGCAACTTCACCGGGCGCTTGTTGCTCAGGAATACCAACAGAAATACCGCCTTTGAGCAATTTACTTAACGAGCCTGTATTAACATTAATACCATCTGCAGAGAGGTCTATTTCGATGCCTGAGTTTACCCAGAAAATAGAGTTTAAGGTGATCAAGTTTTGATATGGCTCATTGATAAAAATGCCATATTTCATCGCTTGATTCTTCCAATCAAAGGTGGCGGTTTCTATTTGGCCAATTTTGTAATCTTTAAAGTAAATACCGGTACTCACATCAAGCACTTCTGCGTTATAACTTAATAGGGTGAAGCGCCCACCTTTTACATCTTTACCAATTAGAGCCGGTTCATCTTGTAGCTCAAATCTTTCGGCCAGCTTTTTACTCTCTCCCGGTGCAAATTCTAAATACACACCAGAGAGTAAGGTACTCATGCCGCTTATGCCGGTATCGTCAATCCGTGGTTTTACCACCCAAATTTTCGCATCATCTGTGAGTAAATCGTCGTAATGTTTATCGATTTGCGCCCGTGCGATAACGCTATTTTGTTTATCTGATAAACGAACATGGTCGATTTGGCCAATCTTCACGCTACGTACTTTTATTTCCGTTTTACCGGCCACAATACCTTCTGCATGAGGCATTTTGATAAAAATGGTGGTGCCTTTATTTGCTTGATACTGGTACAACATCCATGCGCCGATTAATAAGGCAATAACTGGAATGATCCAGATTGCTGATATATTTGGCGCTGTTTTTATTTTAGCGGTTTCGCTCATGCCAAGGTCTCTTGTTTCGCAGTACTTAAGTTATCTGGGTTATCCCACAATAAACGTGGATCAAACGCATGGGCTGCCAACATCTGGCAAATAACCATGGTTGTAAAAAATATTGTGCCAATGCCAGGTGTTACTGACATTAAGTTTCCGAGTTGCACTAAGGCTACTAGAATCGCCACAACAAATACATCGATCATTGACCATTTACCAATAAATTCAGTCAATTGATAGATACGTGTATAGCTTTTAGTTTGTCTGTTTGCTGGCCTCATCACCATAAAACATAAAAAACTTAATATTAGCGCTTTGGCAAGGGGAACAACCACACTCGCTAAAAAGATGATCATTGCGATAGGGTACGAACCACTATTCCATAAAATCATTACGCCACCAATAATAGTTGATGGAGTTTCATCGCCAAGGCTTGTGGTGTACATAATAGGATAGACATTGGCTGGAATATAACAGGCCACTGAGGTTAATAACCACGCTGCGGCTTTTTGCACACTAAAAGGATTACGACTGTAAGTTTTAGAGTCGCAGCGTGAACAGATTTCGGTCGCACACAGTTGCCCACAAACATGACATGCTCTTAATCCTTGATCAATAGCACGCGTGTTTGGCTTTGTTTGCTCTATGTATTCAGGTTCTTTTAATTGTTGCCATAAGGTGTGCTTATTTAATTTTGCTGTGGCTGCCACATAACAAATAACAAAAGCGCTATAGGCCCAAAAGCTTACACCAAATTCAATATCGGCCATCGACATGATTTTTACCATACTGACCATCACGCCAATTAAAAAAATCTCTGACATGATCCAAGGTTCTAACGCAAAGGTGGTTTTTAACAGTCTTTTTCCCCATTGATATGGTAACGCTTTTAGTAAGCCTAGATGTAGTGGAATTATGAGTACTAATAAAAGAAGGGGCAGACCAATAATACTGGTGTCGATGAACAAACCTAAAAAGTCGTTGTCGTAATTAAAGAGAATACGAGCGGCATCGGGTAAGGTGATTGTTTGGGTAATACCACTACTGGTAAAAGACAGGAATGGATAAAACATACTACTCAGTAGCATAACAATAGCACTTAAACTTAGTGCGACCACCATACTATCTTGGTTAGCTTGCGATGCCGAAAGCTTTGTATTGCAATGAGGGCATATTGCCACTTGTTTTGCACTTAAGTGTGGGATCTCAATGACAAGATCGCAGCTAGGACAGGCTGTTTGCAAACTTTGGGTCTCTTAAACAAGAACTTAGTTAAGTTTGCATCAAATAGTGTATAAATTCAAATGCACCTTTGTTTAATATAAGCTAATATTTGTACAAAGCGATTACGCTTTTTAATACATTTAATTCTTTAAGGTGAGCAGTGAAGCAATTATTTATCCTTTTAATGTTGTTTGTTAGTGTTAAAGGTGAGTGTTTATCTGAGCCAAATACGCAAAAAACCATTGTTGTTGCTGCAAGCGCCTCTTTACCTCCTTATGTTATAGAAGACACTAACAGTGGCATTCAACTCGAAATATTGAAAGCTGCTTTCAAATCGCAAGGCATTTCTAATATCGATATCCATTACATGTCTAATAAGCGTGCTGAGCAGCAACTTATGCAGGGCAAGGTTGATATTGCGCTGAACTTTCCACCTGTACTTACTTCACATGTATATAAGAGCGATGAACTTCTCCGCTATCAAAATGTGGCGGTTAGCCTTGCTGATAAAGATCTTAAGATTAGTAGTATCTACGATTTAGCAGGTAAAAGCGTGCTTGCCTTTCAAAATGCGACTAATTTCATTGAAGCGCCTTTTAAATCGGTTACTAACATTTTGCGTTCTTACGAAGAAGTAGTTAACCAAGAAGCGCAAGTTGATCACCTTATGAAAGGCTGGGTCGATGTAATTATCCTAGAGCGCCGAGTGTTTTTATACTATCTAGAAAAATACAAACAAAGCGCTGAGGTTAAACCTTTTATTGTGCATGCAATTTTTAAAGAAGCACCAAGACCTGCGTTCTTTTACAGTAAAACCTTAAAAAACATCTTTAATTTGGGTCTTGGTGAGATCATTGAGTCAGGCCAGTACCAAGCAATTATTCGCCTTGATGGTACTGAGTACGCGCAACTTTCAGAGCCTGAGTTACGCGAATAACGCGACGGTTTGGCGGCTCAGTGCAATTAGCTTTCCGCTTTCACTCCAAATACAACCATCTTCTAGCCCATAGCCATCCTTACTATGATGTGTAACTGCTTCGTAGCCAATCCAAGCATCATGGGCAATTGCAGGCTCTTCAACAAATTCTATGTACCACGACATGCTACTTGCTGGTGCAGGTTGCTTATACATCTGTAATAAGGTTGGTGGCCATGCATCTGTTAGGGCGATGATATGGGCTTCAGTCATTTGCTCTGGCACATGTTTGAATTTCATCCAGCCACCTAAATGTGAGGTGTCTGCTCCAGAGAATGGCATATTACCGTCTTGTAAACACAGTGCCACATGTTGGAAAAATGCCGGCATCACGCCTTCTTTATAAGGTAGGATGAAACGCTCATCAACCGGTTTTAGCTGCATAGTTTTAGTTACATCTACACGAACATTGGACTGACGCTCAGCCCCAAAACAGGCTTGTGTAATAACACAAACATCGCCATTTTGAATCACTTTTGCTAGTACCTGCGCACTGTTTTTGCCTTCACGTAAGACTTCAACGTCGATTGAAAAATCATTGTCAGCGATTAACGGGCCAACAAAGTTAGTGCTTAAAGATAGTAAGCGGCGAGAGCTATCGATATGCTGACGTATAGCTTGATATAATAAAGCTGCAGATAATCCACCAAACGCTGTGCGGCCTTGGCACCAGTTTTCTGGAAACTGCATTACTTTTGTTTTGTCTTTGCCTAGTTCAGTTGCCATGGCGAGTAATTGTTCAAAATGCATAATTTTCCTTAACATTTATTGTTATGGTGTTTGTTATAGCATAGCCAAAGTCATCAGACCAGTTTGTTTATCCTGCAAGCAGGCTGAGAAAACAGCGCTTTTTGTGGAAAAAACGTCCATTTCGAAAATATTTCAAAAAAAAGTAATTTTTTTTCATTTTTACAGTTGAATTCAGTTTCCTGCACCCCTATCTACTAGTCATCGAACGTTTTAACGAATTTTGAAGTTGGAGAAGATTCATGGGTAGAATTATTGGAATCGATTTAGGTACTACTAACTCTTGTGTAGCAGTACTAGACGGTGATAAAGCACGCGTTATCGAAAACGCGGAAGGCGATCGCACAACACCATCGATCATTGCATATACGCAAGACGGTGAAACATTAGTTGGTCAACCTGCAAAACGCCAAGCAGTAACTAACCCAACTAACACATTATTTGCAATCAAGCGTCTAATTGGTCGTCGTTTTGAAGACGAAGAAGTACAACGCGATATCGGTATCATGCCTTTTAAAATTGTAAAAGCTGATAACGGTGATGCATGGGTTGAAGCACGTGGCGAGAAACGTGCTGCACCACAAATTTCAGCAGAAGTGCTGAAAAAAATGAAGAAAACAGCAGAAGACTTCCTAGGTGAAGCGGTTACTGAAGCAGTAATCACAGTACCTGCATACTTCAATGATTCACAACGTCAAGCAACTAAAGATGCTGGTCGTATTGCTGGTCTTGAAGTTAAACGTATCATCAATGAGCCAACTGCCGCTGCACTTGCATACGGCATGGACAAAAATAAAGGTGAAAACGTTGTTGCAGTATATGACTTAGGTGGTGGTACTTTCGATATCTCTATCATCGAAATCGACGAAGTTGAAGGCGAGCACACGTTTGAAGTTCTAGCAACTAACGGTGACACTCACTTAGGTGGTGAAGACTTCGATAACCGTGTTATCAACTACTTAGTTGAAGAGTTTAAGAAAGATCAAGGTATCGACCTTAAAACTGATCCACTTGCAATGCAACGTGTTAAAGAAGCTGCTGAAAAAGCGAAGATTGAACTTTCTTCTGCACAGCAAACAGAAGTTAACTTACCGTACGTGACTGCCGACGCAACTGGTCCTAAGCACATGAACGTTAAAGTTACTCGTGCAAAACTTGAGTCACTTGTTGAAGACTTAGTAACTAAGTCAATCGAGCCACTTAAGCGTGCACTGGCTGATGCTGACTTATCAGTAAGCGACGTAAATGACATCATCCTTGTTGGTGGTCAAACACGTATGCCTCTAGTACAAAAAACAGTTGCTGAGTTCTTTGGTAAAGAGCCTCGTAAAGATGTTAACCCAGATGAAGCAGTTGCAGTAGGTGCAGCGATTCAAGGTGGTGTACTAGCTGGTGACGTTAAAGACGTACTACTACTTGACGTATCTCCGTTATCACTAGGTATCGAGACTATGGGTCAAGTAATGACAGCTCTAATCGAGAAAAACACGACGATTCCTACTAAGAAATCACAAGTTTTCTCAACAGCTGAAGACAACCAATCAGCGGTAACGATTCACGTACTACAAGGTGAGCGTAAGCGTGCAAGCGATAACAAATCACTAGGTCAATTTAACCTAGAAGGTATTCGCCCAGCACAACGTGGTACTCCACAAATCGAAGTAACATTCGACGTAGATGCGGACGGTATCTTACATGTATCTGCTAAAGATAAAGATACAGGTAAAGAGCAGAAGATCACAATCCAAGCTTCTTCAGGTCTAAGCGACGATGAAGTAGAAAAAATGGTTCGTGATGCTGAAGCGCACGCTGAAGAAGATAAGAAATTCGAAGAGCTAGTATCAACTCGTAACCAAGCTGATGCAATGGTTCACGGTACACGTAAGCAAATCGAAGAAGCGGGTGATGCATTACCTGCAGAAGATAAAGAAGCAATCGAAGCTGCACTTACAGAGCTAGAAGCGGCGATTAAAGGTGACAACAAAGAAGAGATTGAAGCGAAAACGCAAGCTCTTGCTGAGAAGTCACAAAAGCTAATGGAAATTGCACAAGCTAAAGCACAGCAGCAACAAGGCGGTGCGGATGCAGGTGCTGAGCAATCTTCTGCAAAACAAGACGACGATGTTGTTGATGCAGAGTTCGAAGAAGTGAAAGACGACAAGTAATTGCTTGTTTCGCTTCTGCCTAACGCAATAATGGCTGCTTTGTTTAGCCAATTAAGTTAGGATGAAATGATTGAGGCGCGCCAGCGATTTCGCTTGACGCGCCTTTTGCATGTATATAAACGGTAAATTGATAAGTTGCTAATCATCTTAAATGGTTATGACCATAATACGATTTGTATCAGTCGATTTACCTTACGCAGTGTAGCTGCAGTAAAAAGAGTAGTGTGATAGATATGTCAAAAAGCGATTATTATGAAGTTCTCGGCGTGAGCAAAGATGCCAGCGAACGAGACATAAAAAAAGCGTATAAGCGCTTAGCGATGAAATATCATCCAGACCGTACCGCAGGCGATAAAGACCTTGAAGCTAAATTTAAGGAAGTAAAAGATGCCTACGAAGTACTAACTGATCCGCAAAAGCGTCAAATGTATGATCAGTACGGCCATGCAGCCTTTGAACAAGGTGGTGGCGGTCATGGCGGTGGCTTCGGCGGCGGTCATGGTGATTTTGGTGATATTTTCGGTGATGTGTTTGGAGATATCTTTGGTGGTGGCGGTGGTCGTCGTCAATCGCGTCAACAACGTGGTTCGGACTTACGTTACAACATGGACTTAAGCCTTGAAGAGGCTGTTCGTGGTAAAGATGTCGAAATTAAAGTACCAACCTGGGTTAGCTGTAAGCCATGTGACGGTAGCGGTGCAAAAGCTGGTTCTAAACCAAAAACATGTACTACCTGTCATGGTGCAGGCCAAGTACAAATGCGCCAAGGTTTCTTCGCGGTTCAGCAAACGTGTCCTACGTGTCAGGGCACAGGTCAAATTATTTCTGATCCATGTGACAGCTGTCATGGTCAAGGTCGCGTAGAAAAAACTAAGACCTTATCAGTTAAGATCCCAGCAGGTGTTGATACAGGTGACCGTATTCGTCTATCGGGCGAAGGTGAAGCGGGCATGCATGGAGCACCAGCAGGTGATTTATACGTTCAGGTTTCTGTACGTGAACATCCGATTTTCCAACGTGATGGTAATAACCTGTATTGTGAAGTGCCTATTGGCTTTACAACAGCAGCCCTGGGCGGTGAAATTGAAGTTCCGACACTGGATGGCCGTGCAAAACTGAAGATCCCATCAGAAAGCCAAACGGGTAAGATGTTCCGTATGCGTGGTAAAGGCGTTAAGTCTGTACGTAGTGGCGCTCAAGGTGACTTGATCTGTAAAGTGGTTATTGAAACGCCGGTTAATCTTAATGATCGCCAACGTGAATTGCTTGAAGAACTTGAGCAAAGCATGGGTAAAGATGGCTCTAAAAACCGTCCAAAAGAAAAAGGTTTCTTTGACGGTGTTAAGAAGTTTTTCGATGACCTAACTAAGTAACTCTAGTTAAGTAACTTTAGTTAGAGAGTAAAAAAGGCGCTGATAAGCGCCTTTTTTATTGGTAATTGTCTGCTTTAATGATCTAAGAATAAGTAGTTTTGCCAACTTTTCATTCTGATCAATACTTTACGCATTACTGATACGTGCTCGAAGTGTTCTGAATAAACAGCGACTTCTGTGCTTGTCCCCTGTGGTAGGTGATATTCACTCATGTCGTCTGTGATTTTTAAGGTGACAATTGCGCGGCCTTGGCGAGCAAAAAACTCAGTGCCCATCAGTGTACCTTGTGCTTGTACTTGCCCTTCACCAATAGCTGGTAATACATCGATTACTTCACCCGCAAAGGTTTTGCCAGGAATAGCTTTAAAGATAAAGTCTGCTTTGTAGCCTGGTTCAAGTCTTAATAGTGAATTTTGTCTAAATGCAGCGACGTAAACGGTATCTTCTTTGTGCACAAAGGTCATTACTGGGCGTAGTGGCATTGGTACTGCAATCATCCCAGGGCGTAATGTTAGTTGTGTAACATAGCCATCGGTAGGTGCATAAACGCTTGTGCTGTCTAAGTTAAATTGAGCTTGCTCTAAATTAGCGCGAGCTGCGGCAATTTTAGTTTGTTCGCCGTTTATTTCAGACTCAAATGCAAGTTTTTGACGTAACTCTTCGGCCTGTGCTGCTTCGTAACTTGCCTTCGCTGCTAAGTATACACCTAATTTATTATCAACTTGGCCTTTTGAGTAAGCACCGCTTTTTGCGCCTTTTTCATAACGTTCGTATTCTTTCTTACTACGATCATATTCAGCTTTAGCCATTAGGGCACTGGCTTGTGCTGATTTATAGGCCGCTTCTAAACCGAGGACTGACTGTTTTGCATCTTGCAAAGCGGCAATCGCTTGATTTAGTTTGGCTCGATATAAGGTATCGTCTAGGCGAAACAGTAAGTCACCTTTTTTAACAGGCTGATTTGGTTTTACTGCAACTTCTTCAACGGTACCGCGTACATTTGGCACAATAGGTGTTGTGACATAGGCACTGCTGGCCATATTTGAATGTGGGTGGTTATAGTTCATTAACAGGATCAAAGCGCCGATCAGCACCACACCACCAAGTACCGCGGTGGGTACCGTCCATTTATTAAGTGGGATTTTAAAAACTTTAAAGATACCAATGCACAATGCGGTATAAGTGAGTATTAATAACAAATCCATAGTTTATTTCTCTTTATTATTCGATTGAGCATTTATTTGTGCTTGTAGCGCTGCCACTGTGGCTGTCAGGCTAGCTACTTTCTCTGCTAAGTCTTCCTGTTCCTTTTGGATCTGGTTAAAACCCCAACCGCGGTCATCACGCCATAATGTCGCCCAAACCCATAAAAACGGCCACAGCACGTGTAGGGTGAATAGGCTAACCCAGCCTGCATAATGGATGGCATCTTGATGAGGGTGATTTCGTTTCTTTGCAATTTCGTAGGGAATATCGTGAATGGCAATAACACCATAAAATATTACTACCGTTACAAACACTAGCATGACCAGCGCAAAGTAGTCTAAAAACATGTACTTTCCTTTGTTTAACTTATAATCAATTTAATAATACGTGAAATTTACCTAATTCCTAGTCGGTATTTTCAGATTTAGTTCAGCACAACGTAGTAGTCGGTATCAGCAAGACAACGACATAAAGTCACATCCTCTGAAAATGTAGTGTTTTGTATTCGGCCTTTTTCTAAGCCAAGCGTATGGCATTTGCTTTGACAATCCATGTAGGCATTCCATGCTAGGTATTCGTTGCACACAAAATTCACTGCATACAATAGGGTGAGTATGATAAATAATTGTTTGGCTAGATAGAGCCCTGTGTGTCTAGACATGCTGGTTACCCTGCCCAGGATTCATTACTTTAGTGTAGTCGAATTAGGCCTATTTAGTGTGTTTTGTAGCGGTTTTTCTATTGCCTTATATTCCTTGTTCACGGTATGTTTTATAAAGTGACTGCTAATTAATTAGTTATAGGAAAATCAATGACGCCGGCTATAAACTTACTGAAGAAGAAAGGTATTAGTTTTGATGTGCTTAGTTATCAGCATGAGCCTTCGCAACAACAGTTTGGCCTTGAAGCGGTTGAAAAGCTAAAGCTGCCCGCTGAGCAAGTATTTAAAACCTTAGTACTTGAAGATGCTGACCACCAGCTTTTGGTTGCTATTGTGCCAGTTAGTCAACAAGTTAACCTGAAAATGCTGGCAAAGGCGGCAAAGGTTAAAAAAGTACAAATGGCTCCACAACAAAAAGTCGAAAATACCACAGGTTATATTTTAGGTGGAGTAAGTCCGCTAGGTCAGAAAAAGCGCCTTAATACCTATGTGCATCAATCTGCAGATAGCTTTGACGTGATGTATGTTTCAGCTGGTAAGCGAGGCCTTGAGATTGCATTGGCCCCTAAGGATTTATGCAGTTTACTAAATGCTAAGCAGGCAGACTTTTAGCAATGTATTTTTGGTAGGTTATGCCAGCGGGTTGTGTAATGAGGCGATAAGTACGCGCGTTTCATATGCCAGCGGGTCGTAGGAGTTTCGCTGGCTATGGCAAGGGTACCCACGCCATAACGGGTGTTAATGTTATCAAGACACTTCATCAGTTTAGGGTTATCGATAGGCGCTTGAAATAGATCAGGTTGCTGAAATATGTGGCTTGATAACTCAAGAGCACCTACACCACATTTATAAAATCGTACCCCAGGTTTATAGAGATGATCAAATACCTCACTAATAGCATTGGCGAACACACAACTATCGGCGGTGGCGACACTAAACTCATAAATATAGGACTTTTTATAATAGCCATCTTGATGAGGAGAGCTGGCCACAAACATTAATAAACGTTGAGTCTGTGAGCCTTGCGCACGTAGTTTTCTTGCTACAATCACACAATGATTGATCAGTGCCGTTTTCAGCGCGGTGGCGTCAGTGATACGCTCTCCAAAACTACGGGTCGAAAAAATCTCTTTTTTGTCTTGGCGCACTTCATCCCAGGCTAAACAGCTTTTACCGCGTAACTCGTTCACTGTGCGCTCTAATACAATACTAAAAAGGCGCTTTATTTTTCGTGGTTCTTGTTCGGCTAAATCAAAGGCCGTATTGATATTCATTGCTTTGAGTTTTTTAGCTAAACGCCGACCAACGCCCCAAACATCTTGTACGTCCATGGCTTTTAGAATGGCTACCCGTGAAGTTTCAGAGTCAATCACTGCAACGCCATCAAAGCCGGGGAGTTTTTTCGCTGCATGATTGGCGGCTTTGGCTAGGGTTGCTGTTGGGCCAAATCCAACCCCAACAGGTAGCTTTGTTTCGCGCCATACGGTACGGCGAATATCATGGCCATAGCGATGCCAATCATGAATAAGTTTTTTGAAACCAGTAAAGTTTAAAAATGATTCATCAATAGAGTATATGTGCTGATTATCGCAAAAGCGGCCAATCACGTTCATCATCCGCTCGCTTAAATCCGCATACAGCTCATAGTTAGATGAGCGGATCACCACTTGGTTATCTTCGAGTATTTTCTTTACTTGAAAATAGGGCTGAAATTTTGGAATAGCCAGCTTTCGTGCAATAGGGCACACAGCACAAATACAGCCATCGTTGTTAGTAAGAACCACAACCGGTTTACTACGAATAGCCGGATCAAATACTTTTTCGGCGCTGGCATAAAAGGCCACCGCATCGACTAAGGCGTACATGCTAATAGCTCTTTACTACTGCGATGTAAGCGAATTGAGCGAGTGACCACGCCTTCTAATTGAAATTCATCAGATTGGCGTAGTTGCACTGCGGGGTATTTAGGTGAGGCTGATAATAACTGTGCATTGTGTTTATCTAATAGCTTACAAACAAATAAACCATTTAGATTCGCGACAATGACATCGCCATTTTTAACGTCTTCGGCGCGATCAACCAGTAACAAGTCACCATCAAAAATCCCCACACCTTGCATTGATTCGCCAGAGGCAATACCAATAAATGTTGCATCAGGGTGTTTAATCAATAGCTGATCTAATGATAAACCTAGCTCTTTGTATTGTGCTGCCGGTGATTCAAAACCACATACGCCAGCTTCGATATAAATAGGAATAACACGCATAACAAAACCACTATACTGTACATTTATACAGTATAGTGGTTTGTGGTTATCTTGCCAATAAGATCACGGGGTGTTGTGATTGATATTTTCGATCATGGTTGTGGCAATAGCGATAAAATCACGTACTTGCTGATCAGTTAAACCGTGGCAAAGTTTGGCATCAACCTCTTGCTCTGCAACTTCTAAACGCGAGAACAGGGCGTTACCTTGATCAGTAAAGGATAAAATTAAACAGCGCTTATCGTTTTCGTCGGCACATTTAGAAACCAGTTCAAGCTTTATAAGCTCTTTTACTAAGCGTGCTATTTGTGCTTTATCACGACCGGTTTTGGCAACAATATCATTGGCAGTACAGTGCTGTGTTTCGGCAATAATATGTAAACAGCGTACATGCAGAGCGTTAAGACCAAGCTCGTTGGCGTTAATGGCTTCGCGTACAGTGACACGGTAACTTTGTGCCAATGTAAATAAAGCTGAAGAAAGAGAGGTTTGTGGCATGGTTCACCTAAGTTAAGCAAGTTTGCATTAGTTGACAAAGTCAATTAAAGGCGTATAGTTGACTATATCAACTATTGGGGCGTTGTGCAATTTAACCAGCTAGGAGACCAAGATGGCTAGAAAAGTTCGTCGTGCAAACGTATTAAGTACTACACGTATTTCCCCGCATCTACAAAGAATTGTTGTTGGCTCAGAAGAGTTTGCCGATTTCCCACAAGATGCAAAAGGTGCGTACGTAAAGGTATTACTCCCGCATGCCGGTGAATCTAAGGTTGAACTTAATTTACACGCTGAGCACCCAGCATTAATGCGCTCTTACACTATTCGTGATATCAACCCCATTAGCGGTGCAATTACCCTCGATTTTGTGGTTAACCAACATCAAGGTGTGGCAACCAACTGGGCACAAAATGCATGTGTAGGCGACGAGGTAGGTATAGCAGGCCCAGGCCCTAAAAAACTCACTGATTTTACGCAAACACATTATTTAATGCTGGCAGATTTAACCTCTGTAAATGCAATCAATGGCTACTTACAAGCCCTGCCACAAGATGCCAGTGTCGATGTTATTATTCATGTTGCTGATAAAGCCGACATCATTGAACTTGAGCAAATTAAAACACATACCCAACACAGTGTTGAATGGTTAGTTACAGATGAGCCAGAAACAGATTTACTCGACCAAGTAACACGCTTATGTGCTGGCTATAACACGCAACCTATGGTGTTTATGGCATTAGAAGCAAACTTGGTGAAGGCAATTCGCCGTTTAATAACAAGCAGTTTTGAAATTGATCGTGAACACATTGTTGCATCAGCTTATTGGAAGCGTGGTATTGATGCCGATGGCCTAAAGGTGGAAAAACAGCAACAAAGCCGTGCCTAATTAGCATTTGAAAAATAGCCATTCGCTCTCATTAACTAATTATAAAGAATTAAATTTTGGAGAGCGAATGTCAGATCTTAGCAACACACCTTTTTCATTGCTTGAATTGAGCCCAATGAAAGAGCACGAAACCGTTTCGCAAACACTAGCTAACACTGTTACCTATGCACAAACAGCCGACAAACTGGGTTTTAATCGGTTTTGGATGGCAGAGCATCATAATATGCGCGGTATCGTGTGTGCCGCAACTTCAGTACTGATAGGTCATATCGCAGGTAAAACTCAGAATATCCGCGTAGGTGCAGGTGGGGTGATGTTACCTAACCATCCACCGCTGGTGGTTGCTGAGCAATTTGGCACCCTAGAGAGTTTATACCCCGGTCGCATTGATTTAGGTTTAGGCCGAGCTCCAGGTAGTGACCCAATTACCAGCCGTGCTTTACGCCGTGACGAACAACGCGCTGAACACTTCAATGATGAGGTAACGGAGCTGCAAGCTTTACTTGGCCCATATAAAGGTGACTCTCCAGTACGCGCAATCCCAGGTGAAGATACAAATGTACCAATCTGGTTACTGGGCTCAAGCCTTTATAGTGCTGGGCTTGCTGCTAAAAAAGGTTTGCCATACGCATTTGCGGGTCATTTTGCGCCGCGCTTTGTTGAAGATGCCATTGCATTGTATCGCAGAGAATTTCAACCATCTGAGGTATTAGATAAGCCATACGTCATGCTTGGCTTACCTGTTGTTGCAGCTGACACCGACGAACAAGCACAGTTTTTAGCAACCACAGCGAAACAACGTATCTTAGCACTTATGCGCGGCAAGCCACTTTGGCTTAAAGAGCCTGTTGCAACAATGGAAGGATTGTGGACAGCGCAAGAAAAAATGCAAGTTGAAAGCTTTTTAGGGCTTTCTGTTGTTGGCGGTCAAGCGAGCGTTAAGCATAAGCTGAGTATGATTAAACAAACGCTACAGGTTGATGAGTTTATTTTTACAAATGACCTGTATGAATTGAGTGACAGACAACATGCGCTGGAAATATTAGCAAGCATCATGCACTAATACGGTTTAGCAAATAGTGAATGCGTGTAATGAGTTTTTATGCGCATTGCTTAAGCCCTGACACTCATTTATTAAACGGTTTTATAGATTAAATCAATTTATATAATCCGTTTTAAGGATTGAATTTAACTTTATACAATACATTTATTAACCATTACCCTAGGAAGGTGCACCGTGAAATCTCAATCAATTGCCGCAGTAGAACCACAAACAAAAACAGCATTAATCGCTGAGGGTGGTGGGCAACGAGGGATTTTTACCGCAGGTGTACTCGATGCGTGGTTAGAAAATAATTACGATCCATTCGATTTATTCATTGGCACATCGGCAGGCTCACAAAACTTAACAAGTTATTTAGCGCGTCAAAAAGGCTATGCAAAACGTTTGATCAGAGGCCTTTCTCGTCATAAACGTTTTTTCCAACTTGGCCGCGGGCTGTTTGGTAAAAGCATTGTTGACCTTGATTGGTATTTTGATAAAACCAAAGAGGTAAACCGTGCCCTTGATTTTAAAACAGCAACACAAAGCCTAGGTAAACGCGAACTGTTGATCACAACCACAAACGCGGCTGACCGTAAACCGTATTATTTGAGCCCAAATGGTGAAGATACACAATGGTTGGCCTTGTTAAAAGCATCAAGCGCATTACCCTTTTTATATAAAGACGGCGTTAACTTAACACCTTGGTTAACAACAAAGGCCGCAAACGATGCCATTATTCAAAGCTCTAATACTGATTTAGTGCATGATATGTATTTAGATGGTGGCTTAGCTGCACCTTTACCTGTGAAAGAAGCTTATAACCGTGGTGCTCGTGATATTGTGGTTATTAGAACTGTTGATGAAAACTTCCAAGTACAATCTGAATGGGTAAATAAGTTAAAGTCACTAGTTTGTGTATCAGGTTATTGCCCTAAAACCATTGATTACTTGGTTCAACACGAACAAGCTTATCAAGAAGAACTCGATTTCATTGCCAACCCGCCAAGTGATGCCCGTATCACACAAATTTTTGCAGGTGGTAAATTACGCAGTAAGCTACTGGGTAGTACAGATTCAGATCTGCGCTATGATCACAAATTAGGTTTAGCGGCAGGTCGTGCCTTTTTACAGCAACAACTGCTAAATTAGTTGGGAGCAGGCTCGGGCAATTAATCCCATTGCCCACTTGAGATATTTGTAAATAGAGTTAAAGTGGTTAGCTATTCACTTTTTGTGATTTTTTATCTACAAGAACAATAAAGGCTTGCCATGTTTAACAGTGCTGTATCGACAATCAATGGTCTTCTTTGGGGAGAAGGCCAAATTCTTATCTATATTCTTCTGTTTGCTGGGATCTGGTTTTCGGTCAGGTTAAAAGCGATTCAATTGGTTAAGTTTCGCCATATGTTTAGCTTATTAAAGTCGAGTAGCAGCACCGATAAAAACTCAATTAGTTCATTTCAAGCTTTATGTACTGGTCTTTCAGCCCGTGTAGGTACCGGTAACCTTGCAGGGGTTGCAGTTGCTATTTCGTTAGGGGGCAGCGGTGCAATATTTTGGATGTGGGTGATTGCCATTTTGGGCATGGCCACAGGTTTTGCCGAAAGCGTACTTGGTCAAGTCTATAAAGTTAGGGATGCTAATGGCGAGTTTAGGGGCGGGCCTGCTTATTATATTCAGCAAGGCTTGGAAAGCAGAGCGCTAGCGGTATGTTTTGCCTTTTGCTTGTTCCTTGGTTATGGCTTTACGTTTAGTGCCATGCAAACGAATACCATTACCGATGCCCTCAATTACGCATTTGAAATTCCAACACTGTATTCAGGTATTGTGATCACGATACTGGCAGGCTCTATTATTTTAGGTGGCTTTAAAGCTATTGCCCGCTTTGCTGAACGCATTGTGCCAGTTATGGGCATTTTATTTGTACTCGCCGCCATTATTATTACTTTATTGAATATCGGTAAAGTGCCTGCGATGATTGAAGATATTTTACTTTCTGCCTTTGGCTTACAAGAAGCAGGCGCAGGGGCAATGGGCGCCGCAATTAAAAATGGTATTCAGCGAGGGCTATATTCGAATGAAGCCGGAGCGGGGAGTGTGCCACATGCATCTGGCTGTGCATCACCCGTACCAAATCACCCAGTCACTCAAGGCTATATTCAAATGCTAGGGGTGTTTTTCGATACCATTGTGCTGTGTAGTTGTACGGCGGTGATTATTTTATTGGCTGATATTGATATTAGCGGCGAAATGGAAGGGATCCGCTTAACTCAATCTGCGATGACAGCGCATATGGCTGCTGGTGGCATTTACTTTGTAGCGGCAGCAATTTGTTTATTCGCGTTTACTTCTGTGGTTGCAAACTATGCCTACGCAGAAAGTAACCTACATTTATTCAAACTAGATAATAAACTCGGCCGTGGAATTTACACCTGTTTATATTTATCAATGATGATTTGGGGTGCATCGGCCACCATTAAACAAGTGTGGGATCTTGCAGACATTGCTTTAGGTTTAATGACAGTGGTGAACGTTATCGCTATTATACGCTTAACGCCAACCATCTTATCTGTGACAAAAGACTACCATAGTCAACGTGAAGCTGGGCAAGAACCAAGTTTTGATTCTGAAAAAGTGCAGGTTCAAGGTCAAACAGAACAAGGAATTTGGCGCAAATAATCAAAAACAATAACGAGAAAAGTGACCATGATAGATATTTACGCAGGGCCTAGTGCTGCAAAAGTAATTCAAGAGCAAGGCCTGTCTGCCGATTTGTTTAATACCTTTTTAGGAGCAAGCGGCGGGCCCAAGTGGTTTACATTATTTGGTTTGGATAAATATCTATTTGGTGAATTTTTTAAAGACCGTACCACACCTTTAAACTTATTAGGGTCAAGTGCTGGGGCATTTAGATCTGCCTGTTTTGCACAAAATGACCCTGTTGCTGCGATATCTCGATTAGCAAAGTCTTACTCTGAAACACGCTATTCATCGAATAAAGCAAAACCAGAAGAAATAACAACAAAAGCGCGAGAGTTATTAAGCACAGTTTTTGCTGAAAATGGTATTCAAGAAATCATTAACAACCCTATTTTTAAAGCCCACTTTATAGTTGCAAAATCGAATGGCTTTACAGCATCAGAAAATAAAGTGATGCAGCTAATGGGGTTATCTAAAAGCTACTTAGTCAATCGAATGAATAGACGCTTGTTAAGTAAGCAATATGAACGTTATGTATTTCAGCCTGCGGATAGTCAGTTATCTTTTTCCGATAATAATACCTTTAATACCCATACTATTGAGCTAAGCGAAGATAATTTAGCGGATGCGTTACTTGCTTCAGGTTCTATTCCATTAGTCATGCAGGGTATTAAAAATATAACAGGAACACCGCCTGGTATGTATCGCGATGGCGGTATTATCGATTATCACTTTGACTTAAGTATTCATAATGACGGGCTTATTTTATATCCGCATTTTAATAACAGCCCTAAAGCAGGTTGGTTTGATAAGAGCCTAAAGCGTGGAATTACCCCGAGTAACTATGATAACGTAGTGATGATCACTCCATCAGCTGACTTTGTTGCTTCATTACCTTATGGCAAAATCCCTGATCGTAAAGACTTTACAGAACTTGATGCTGATACACGCATTAAATATTGGCAGCAGGTATTCAAAGAAACAGAACGGCTAGCAGAAGCATTCGATGCGGTGTGTACTAATAAGCACACACCGAAAATAAACCTTATTAAATAGTATTGCTTTCGCTACTTAAACTGATTAATCAAGGAAGTTTGCTCTGTCACTTTACTGAGGAGCGCTTCGCAAAGTTGCTGCGAAGTATGGCCAAGCTTTGTACACTCATGAGCAAAGTCTTGTGCTGACGTTAAGTTGGTAGCAATAACTTGGCTTGCTGTTAGTTGTTCGTTCATTGCATGCGCTATGATGCTATTGAGTTCACTTAGTTTGATAGACTGAGCTTTAATATGGTCTAAACTATCACCACTTTGATGTGCAAGCTCAACACTTTTAGCCGACAAATTAAGTCCATCTTTCATGGCAAGTTGTGCTTGTTTCGAAGCGTGAGTGAGCTGATTTAATACATTGTTTATTTCTTCTGTAGATTGCTGAGTTCGTGAGGCTAATGCACGTACTTCACCAGCAACAACGGCAAAGCCACGGCCATGATCACCCGCACGGGCAGCTTCGATGGCCGCATTTAAAGCAAGTAAATTAGTTTGATCAGCAATCGCATTTATCTCAGATAAAATTGCCACAATGTGTTGATTGCCTTCAATTAAGTTTTCTACTTGGCTACTCGCTGCTTTGAGTTTTTCATCAAGCTCACTGATTGAAGTTATCGTTTGCTTGACCGCAAGTGAGCCTTCTTCGGTTGCTTGGTTTGACTCTTCAGCAGCTTGATTAGATTGCATTGTGCTAGATGAAAGCTCATTGATTGAGGCCGTCATTTGCTCTGTGGCAACAACAATTTGAGAGACTTCATCTGTTTGTTTATTTAAAAGTTCAGTCACGTTATGACCAGACTCAGCACATTGTTGCGCGTTGTGATTAACGCCCATAGTCACATCATTAACACGGCCAACAACGGCTTTTAATTTAGCTTGTTGCATCTCAAGGGCAAGATGTAAAAAGCCAGATTGGTCATTAGTACCAGAATACAGATAAGCCATTAAAGGGTTATCAAAAACTTGTTTTGCTTTGCTTATAAGCGCTAAATATTTTTGACGCCAAAAATACATAAGCCCATTAGCTGATGCTAAAAATAGGACTAGTAGACAATTAAAAATATCAAACCCAGAACTAAAAGCGGAAGCCAGCGAACCTAAAAAACTTATGAATAATAGGGCACTTATGTACAGAGTGGCATCGAACTTAGCTGCTGTAGCATGAGATTTTTGATTATTGTTTATTTTTGCATACTCAGCGGTCGCTCTTTGTACGACCTCATCACTTTGTTTAGTTCTAACTGATTGGAACTCAAAAGTACGACCACTTTTATCTTTAATCGGTGTTACAAAGGCATTCACCCAATAATAATCACCATTTTTACAGCGATTTTTAACAGGCCCCATCCAAGATTGACCATTTTTGAGATGTTGCCATAAATCTGCAAAAGCCAGTTTCGGCATATCAGAGTGGCGAACAAGGTTATGAGGCTTACCTACCATTTCGTCTAGCGTGAAACCAGCTATTTTGCAAAATTCATCATTGGCATAGGTAATATGGCTTTGCAAATCAGTAGTCGATAGGAGGATATCAGATTCAGAAAATTTAACTTCGGTATCGGTATTAATTCTATGTTTCACGTTAAAATCACCCAAGTACAGCTTTAAATTCAGAAAGTAAATTAGCGGAGTAAAAACAGTCTGAACCAGAAAGAGGTAGTGTTAATTTGATCACTAATGTTTATAAATAATTTAGCGATAAATTCGTGAAAAAGAACTAGGAAAATTCAGGTTTTATGTTAAAAAAGTTAATACCTTTTAACTGAAATAAGCTAGATGGCGGGTTAAAGGTTAGAAAAAATTGTAAATTTAGTGCCATTTCCAACCTCAGAGTGACAACTGATTGTACCTTTTAGCTTCTGAACGATAAGGTTATAAACAATATTCATTCCAAGACCACTACCGCCAGCCCCACGTTTAGTCGTGTAGAAGGGTTCAAATATCTTACTCTGTACTTCTTTCGTCATGCCTTTACCATTATCTTGAAAATCAACTCTAAGTTTTGAGCCTTCAAGGTCTGCAGTAATCGTTATCTGACCTTCTTGTGTATCTTCAAAAGCATGTATTAAAGAGTTTAAAATAAGATTGGTGAATATATGTGCGATAACACCAGGGTCAACCTTGATCACTAAGTCATCGCTACAATCAATTTGGATAGTATGATGACTCTTTTTAAGAGCAGGAGATAAACTGCTGACTAAATCTGTTAAGTATTCTTTTAGATTAATTTCACGCTCTTCATCGTTACTGGTATCAACAGCGACTAATTTAAAGTTGGCAACCAGTTCGGCTGCTCTATTTAAGTTACGGTAAACAATAGAACCTGCCTCATTGATATTCGTAATACTAGAGACAAAATCTTTTCGAGTCAGAGTTTGTGCTTCGAAAGCGATACGGAGTTGTTCGATTAATTCAAGTAGATTTGAAGAGGCTGTGACACTCACACCTAAAGGGGTATTAAGTTCATGGGCAACACCTGCAACTAATCGACCTAATGAAGCCATTTTTTCTGATTCGACTAAATGATTTTGCGTTTGTTTTAATTGTTTTAGTGATTCTTCTAAATCATTAGTTCGTGCAATGACCTTTTCTTCCATTTGGCTATACAGGACTGAATTTTCGATTGAGATTGCCATTTGACCAATCAATAAATTGAGCATGTCTAAATGGTTTTGGCCAAAGGCATCAGTAGTGAGTTCATTCTCTAAATAGACAATGCTGTTGATTCGATTCTTGTAGATAAGTGGTAAGCATAAAATAGATTTTGGTTGATGCTTCTCAATGTAAGGGTCGTTGGTGAAAACCGAATCGACAGACACATTACCAATTAAAGCCATACTTTGTGTGCGAATCACATATCGTATAACACTAGCAGGTATATCAGTGGATTTAACGTAAGGTGAAGGCTCAAATTGGTAATTTTGATTATTCAAAATACCAATATTTTCTACCCACCATTTTGAATTTTTCTTAAGTAATAAAGCAACTTTTGAGGCGCCAGAAAACTCCATAACAATGGCAATTAATTTATTCAGTAATTTATCTATAACCATTTCTTCTGAAAGTACATTAGCTGCCTGCATCATAGAATGAAGCGCAATTGAACTAGTCGACACTTCTAAAGATGCATTAGTGGGTAGCATAGAAATTCCATCGTTTATTGAAGATGAGTTTGCTGTTTTTACATTGACTGATAAATGATTATATATAGTCTGAGAATTTTGCTGGTGGTGCATGACATATTCAAGTTTACTTTGCTTCATTAGGTAATTTGCGAGTAACTCATTTGCTAATGCCTCAATCAGTTTGTAATCGGTAGCTTTAGCAAGCTCGATTGCTTGATGGTAAAGAGCAAATACCTCATAGAAAGGTAGATTATTCAAACTTGCTAATTCAGCCTCTATCAATTTTACCTTATGAAGAAAGTTACCTTCACACGAGTAACTCCACGTTTTCAAGCGTTCAAACATGTGCTTAAACATGCCCTGATATTTACTCGAATCTAAATAAGTTTCTGGTTTAGCGAGCAGAACTAAACACGAATAAAAATAAGCTTCAGGTGTTTTTATTTGTCCTGGCACACCCATTGGGATGATATGAATATGGTCAATAATTGCTAGAGCTTCGTCATATAGGCCAATTAAATAGAGCGCTCTAATTTTTGCATAATAATACCAAGCTTGAATAATCGGTGAGTCTTTGGCATAAAGTTGGTGTTCCTGTTCATCAAAAACATCACAGTCAAAGCTATTATGGCTATCACATTTACCCATTAAGTGCAGTAATGGGACATATGCACCAGGTATGAAAAAGCTTTTAGTTGATTCTTCATTTTTTTCTTTTAAAAAACTTAAGTACTTATTGGCTTCCGTTAAAACGTCATCACAGGGCAGGCCTTCTATTATTAAGTTTGAAATAATATTAACTGCTGCGTAGCTTGCGTATGTCCAATCTCCAGCTTGACAACTGAATTGATAGCTTTGCCGAAAGCTTTTAGTAGAGAAGGAAAGGTGATTACTCCAATGGCAAATTGTTAAGCCATACATAAAGTACACTTTGCCGCGTAACGCTAGGTTTGGATAGTTATCAGCAATTTTTAGTGCAACTTTGCCAAATTCATCCGCTTTTTTGAATTCATTCAGCCGATTAACACAAACAAAACCATAAAGAATATAAGCAAAGGAAGATTGTTCGCACCTACCATGTTCAAGGCAAAGGCTACACATTTTTACTGATGCCCATTGCACAACATCCTCATCAGATAATAAATATGCTGTGATCCAAAGGCTGGTCAGAATATCGAGTAATAATAAAATCTGTTCATCTTCTAAGTTATTAGAATCATAGAGACTATCAATAGAATGCTGTGCAAGGTATGTATCTATGAGCGTAATCTCGTTAACAATTTGAGCATCTAAGTTCTCTAACTCAGAAGGCGGCGTTAGATTTAATACTTTTAACGCTAGATATTGTGTATCTAGCGCTTCTTGATAGAGACCTTGTTGGTGGAAATCATCCATTTTCACCAGCAGTACCCGCGCATGATCTAAAGCTGTATGTTTATATTTTAGTAATAGAGTATAAAATTCATCGGATTCATTATATTTATTTAAAATACAATTTACTTTACATAACAACATTAAGGTCTCAAACGTTACACTATAGTTAACGTTAAAATGTTCTATTTTTAATAATCTCTTAGCAAAGATAAGATAATTATAAGCGGAGCTATATGCCGCCGAGTCAAACGCTTTTCTTGCAGCTAAATAGTTGACTTCAATAACTTGCTTTATTTCAAGAGGGTTACATATAAGCTCTATTGCTTTATTAAATTGGTTTGCTAGATCAAATAAACTTTTATCTAGAATGTTATTGTTAAGTGCATACTGATAAAGCAGTCTGGCAATATTAATATGAACTTGCTGACGCTCATTTTCAGGGATAAGTGAGTATGCGGCTTGCTGCACACGGTCATGTAAAAATTTTAATTGCACATTTTCATCAACGGCCACTTGTGAAGGAATGACATGTGAAATGGATTGCGGAGTTAAAATAAGTTCTCTATCGATAGCAGGGATCAAATTATTAATTATCTGCTTGGCTGTGTATTGATTATCAGAAAGCGCTACTAACATATTAGTGTCGAATGTATTACTAACACTTGCAGCATACTTAAGTAAATCACAGGCTTGATTTGGTAGCTCATTAATTTTTTCTGCCATAAAATCAACAACATTATCGGTGATTTTTTCTGCCAAAATAGTTTCTTTATCCCAGCACCAACAATCTTTTTCTAGGTTGTGATATAGAAGACCTTTTTCATATAACTCTGTCGTAAATTGTAAAACAAAAAAGGGGTTTCCTAATGTCTTCTTAAATATTAGTTCACTTAAAGGGGTACATTCTATTTCAGGGGTGTTTATTGTGTCACTGATTAGAGTATTTATTACATCTTGTGGTAAGTTATTCAAAAAAGCCTGGTTTACAGGTACGTTTTTATCTTTAATTTCGGTGATAAATTTAGTGAATGGGTGTTGGGTGTCAACCTCATTATCTCGAAATGCTTGTATTATTAATAAATGATGTAATTGTACATTATCAAATAAAGATGCTAATAACTCTAAAGATGCTAAGTCAGCCCATTGCATATCATCTAAAAATAAAATTAAAGGGCGGTTTCTACTGCAAATTGCAGTCATAAGGCTTAAAAATAAACTGTGTAATAGACTTTTATCTATGTTTTTTTTCGGTATATCTACATCTTTAATTTTCAGAATTAGGTTTAAGTCAGAAATTATATTACACAAATATACTGCTTTATCAGTGAGGTGGTTGTTAAAAATATCGCGCCAAAGAATTAATTCATCATTAGGTTCTGTTAAAATGTAACGACAAAATTTATTTAAGGCATCAGTGATGGCAGAATAAGGGATATTTCTCTGATACTGATCGTACTTACCAGAACTAAAATATCCATATTCTCCAGTCATTGGTTTATAGACTTCTTTCACCAGAGCAGACTTTCCGACACCAGAATAACCAGATACTAAAAAGATTTCACAACTACCTTGGGCGACTCGCTCGAAAGACTGCAATAAATCATCTATTTCTTTGTCACGACCATATAACTTCTGCGGAATATTAAATTGCTCTGATGCTGAGAAGTTTACATTTGGTAATTCAAAGTTAGTGAGAGATGGAGCATTCTCAAACTGAGCTGAAATTAGTTGCAAATCTTTAGCTAACCCCCAAGCTGATTGATAACGATCTTCTGCATTTTTTTGAAGTAGCTTACTAATAACATCAGCAATAACATCGGGAATGTTTGTATTAATTTTATTAACTGGCACAACTTTTTTAGCAATATGACAGTGCACAAGTGCTAGTTGATCCTGTTCACTAAAAGGAGGTTTACTAGTTAGCATTTCATAAAAACTGGCGCCTAAAGAATAAAGATCACTGCGGCAATCTATTTTTCGATTAATACGCCCGGTTTGTTCTGGTGATAAATAAGCGAGGGTACCCTCTAAAACTGCTGGGCTAGTTAAGTTTTGTGAAGACTTCGAAAGTGAGGTCGCAATATGTAAACCAAATAATTTAAAGCTACATAAATCATCACTAATCAAAATGTGATGGGGGTTAATATCTTTATGAATTAATTTTTTAGAGTGCAAATATTTGACTGTTTCTGCCAGCTTAACAGCTAATGGCAGAAACTCATTTACTGAAATAGGGGCTTTTTGTAAAAGTTTAGAAAGAAGCTTGGCAGGAAAATATTCATAAATGATGGCTGTACAGTCATCTTCGTTAATGAAATTAATAGGTTTTAAAATATTAGGATGGTCTAATTTATCTGAAAATGCATGCTCAAGTAAGAGCTTGTTTATTGTATCTTTGTCTCTACTTACTTCTTTTAGTGATTTTATAAGAACTAAGTCACCGTTTTTTAGTGACTTAGCACTATGAAGTAAGAAGTAACCACTATTGTCGATAAAATCAACTAAACTATATCCTGGAACCGGCAAGAGAACTCCTTACTAAAAAGAAACAAGCTACATATAGCTACTACTAATTTAGTATAGTCAAAACTTACCTATCTTCCATCTTATTTATTAGGCTGATTCATGTGTTAAATCAACAAATTAGTGTATATAAAAAACTACTATTTCACATAAGGATTTATACAATCTAATCACGTAATATGAAATCACTCTGGCAGGGGGCTTCACCAGGGCTTTGATCTAATTTTGTGTTAGGGCAATTTTTAGTAAAAAATAACGCTTCTTCTAGAGAGTTCATTTGGCTGCAATATTGACGGCCATCACATTCATACTCTGGCTTTTCATAATCAGATATTGTGATATCTCGATTATGGCTATAATTTGATTTTACGGGATCAATAATTTTTGTTTGAAGCGTTTGTGTTGGTGAGATACCCCCATAATTAACTGCATAATAATCCCATGCGAAGTAGCCAATTATGATGATTAGAAAAAACTTCCTCATGATGAATCCTTGTTATTATTGTTTAGACTAATGTGAATCGTGAGCGGTATTGAGCCCTAAGCCTTATGGCCCAACCCGAAAGTCTTACTATAATAAGGTGAAGAAATAATATTAAGTAAAATTAGTGGCTTATGAATGAAATACGAAATTTCTGATAGCGAAGATGAATCAAAAGTTTTAAATGAACAGAAGTTTTAAGTATTAAATCATTAGAAATGTGGATTTAGAAAACTAGACAATTTAATAGTCTATACTTAAAGATAAAAATATAACAACCACCCATAAATTACGTTATGTTAAATTAGGTAAAATAATTAAAAGCGGGAGTTAGGTTGCTAACTAGCCCACTTTTAGAAGGGTTTTAAATAGCTTAATTTAGCTCAGAATCTACCCAAAACTTAGTGCCTTTCAGTACCGCTTGTAACGCAAGGCCATTTTCGGTTAAAGAGTAAACAGTTACTTGGTCTGCAATTGCTTCGGCAACTAAAGCGCCACCTTTATCTTCATATTTTGCTGCTGCATCTGCATTTCCACCGAATGCCCAACCATGTTCAATAAAGCGATTTACTGCTGCTTGGTTATGAAAAACCATCACAACATTAAAGTCTTTAACACCTAAACCTAGACCTAAACCCGCTTCACCCATATTCATGTAAGTTGATTTACCGGTTAGGTTGTTTTTAACAACACCATAACCACCGCCAAAACTGGCTAAAACAACATTTACATTGGCATTATCAAAAACCGCATAACCAGCAGAGTTAGCAATTTGTTGTTTAACATCAGGTTTTTGAGTGTAAAGCTCACTTAATGTATTGTTTTTCATGCTTTGTACTAAAGCACGTTTTTCATCGGGAGATGCACTGCCTGTTGTAGCACAACCGGTTAAAATTGTAGTGATTAAAACTAAACTAATAGCGATAAACTTTTTCATACATATTCCTTGAATATTAGTATGGCAATCTAGTTAATGTTGCAAATACTAAAGATATATTAAGTCCAATACTAGACAGTATCGGACTTTATGGTAACCTTATAACTAGTTATTTTACAAGATATTACATCATTATGCTCGTTGCTCTCGTTGATACACTTAAACAACTGCGTTACCAAATTGCCCATCTTGAAGATGATACTCTTGCAACAGAATATCCAGAACTTGATAACTTTATACATCATGTTGGATTGACTGTTGCTGAATCAAAAAATGACTTAGGTTTTCTTTATCAGTTTTTATATGTGTATGGCCGAAAATCAGAATCTACATTTAATCGATTTCGAAATGAGCTTGAGCGGTTCTGTTTATGGTCATGGTTAGTTGCTGAAAAATCAGTTTTTGATCTAAAACGTGAAGATATTGAAGCCTATGTTGATTTTATGGTTGAACCAGATTCGGCCTGGTTATCAAGTTCAGTGCAATGGCGTTATAAAGATGAACAAGGCATAAGACGGCTTAATACAAATTGGCGCCCTTTCATCAATAAAGAAAATATAGCTAGCCAACAAACACTCGCCGCTATGTTTACGGCGCTCAATGTTTTTTATAAGTTTGCAATTTTAGAAGAAAAAACCTTTGCTAACTTTGTACCGGTTGTTAAAAAGAATAGCCCTTACTTAGTTGTGCAATCGCAAATTAAAATCCCCGATACACTCAGTGATATTCAATGGGAGTATGTATTTGGCGTTACTCGAGATTTATGTGAGCAACAACCTGATTTAGAAAGAAATTTATTCACTCTCGCTTGCTTAAAAGGATTGTATCTACGAATTTCTGAGTTATCCGAGCGCCCTCAGTGGTCGCCGGTTATGTCACATTTTTGGCAAGATAATGATGGTTTTTGGTTTTTAAGAATTATGGGTAAAGGTAACAAATTACGTGATGTTACCTTAAGTGAAGATTTTATATCTTATCTAAAACGTTATAGGCTTTACCGAGGTTTACCTGCCCTGCCCCGTGTTGATGAAGCTGAGCCGCTAGTTCACAAAATTCGTGGCAAAGGGGGAATGACTGTTCGTCAAATTCGTCGTTTGGTACAACAAAGTTTTGACTTAGCAAAACAATCTCTTTTACAAGACGGCTTTAAAGATGATGCAGAACAACTTGAAGCAGCTACTGCTCACTGGTTAAGGCATACTGGTGCAACACACGATGCTCAAACAAGACCGCTAAAACATTTATCTGAAGATTTAGGTCATGCAAAAATTGCTACGACAGATCAAATTTATATTCAAACAAATATCAAAGAACGTGCAAAGTCTGGAATAAAAAGGAAAGTTTAATGGAATATACAATACTGGCGTTAGTCGGTTTAGCTTTATTATTTTACTCACTGACGATTCGGCAATTAGAGCGAACAGAAATTACCGGGCCAATGTTTTTTGTGTTGGTCGGAATTGCAATGTCTTACTTTTTGCCGAGTGAGTTTAAGTTAGGCGAAGCCGGACTCAGTGACATTTTACCTTTGGTTGAATTAACCTTAAGTATTTTTTTATTTACCGATGCCGCCAAATCAAAACTTCCCGTATTAAAACATAGTTATCAGTACCCTAGCCTGTTACTTTTTGTGGCTTTGCCGATGACATTAGTGTTAGGTGTAGCTGGTGGGTTGTTTTTCTTTTCTGAGTTATCACTTTTTCAATCTGCCTTGATCGCGATTATTTTAACACCAACGGATGCTGCGCTTAGCAAAGGAATTTTAGAATGCACATCGGTTCCAGAGAAAGTTCGCGAAGGAATAAATACGGAAAGCGGGTTGAACGATGGCCTTTGCGTACCCATCTTTTTAATTTTACTTTTATTAGCTCAAAATCCAGAAAGTGCTGTAACGACAATTGATACTTTACTTGTTTTTGCAAGAGAGTTAGGTGTTGCACTTGTTATTGCAGGCGTGTCGATGGCCGTGTTTATTCCACTTTTAAAAATAGCATTAGCACGGCATTACTTTGCAAATAATAGCAGTCCATTTTTATTGATTGGATTAGTCATGGCTATTTTCTCTTTAACACAAAATTTTCATGGCAGTGGTTTTATTGCTGTTTTTGTTGCGGGACTTTTATTTGATTATTTAGCACCTAAAAAAATACGTTCAACATTAGTTAAAGACTCTGAGCATATCGCCGAATTTGTTGCGCTACTAATTTGGTGTTTATTTGGTTTTGTATGTGGTCACTTGATTGTGAATGATATCACTTGGCCAATTGTTTTTTATGCGTTATTAAGTGTGACGATTTTTAGAATTGTGCCAGTACTACTTTCACTTATGTTTACTAATCTAAATTTCAAAGACAAATTTACATTTGCCTGGTTTGGTCCAAGAGGTTTGGCGTCTATTGTTTTCACTTTAATGGTGATGGATACAGCAATTGCAAACAAAGAACAAATTGCCACGGTAACATTAACAACCATTTTATTTAGTGTTTTCATTCATGGCATGAGTACCAAACCCATCGCAAAAAGTTACCAAAAATAAAGGCGCGTTAAGCGCCTTTATAATTTTCAAAAAAATTAAAGTAACTCTGCAATTAATTGCAGTGGGTGCTTTGGTTTAAATTTTTCATAGCGTTTCACTTGGCTACGACAAGAAAAGCCAGTTGCTAAAACAGTTTCAGGTTCATTATCAGAAATAATTGGTTGCCAACTCATTTCATAAAGAGCCCGTGAATTTTCTTGGTTTTGCTTTTCGTGGCCGTACGTTCCTGCCATACCACAACAACCCGTACTGGTAGTTTCAAGCTGTAAATTTAGATCAGCAAAAATGGTTTGCCAAACTTTAGAAGCATTCGGCATGGCTGTTGTTTCAGTACAATGACTTAACAATTTAAATGGCGAACTCGTTTTAGTGGTAAGAGTAACTTGTTTAAAGTTTTGCGTTTGAAGCCATTCATGAGCTAATTCAACTTTAAAGTCACCACGCTCATCTTTTAATATTGAGACATACTCATCTCTGTAACACATAACCAAAGATGCATCGAGCCCAACTAAAGGAGCGTTAATTTCACTCAGTGAATTTAAAAACTCAGCTGCATTTTTTGCTGTTGTTTTAAATTCATTTAAAAAACCTTTTACATGCTGAGCTTTACCATTTGGTTTGAACGGTAATAGCATTGGTTTTTTGCCTAGCGCTTTAATCACTTTAATAAAGCTTTCTACTAATTCAGCTTCGTAAAAACTAGTGAATGGATCTTGAACTATTAGTACATACTCGGCTTGTTGTTCTTTTGAAAGCGAATTAAGTAATTCAAAATTAAATTGCTGATCTTTAGAAATACGTTTAGAAAGTTGGGGGACGCTTAAGCTTGGCGTATCCACATAACCAATGGTATTTTTAATTAGACCTGAAACAAGCTTTGTATTTACAATTGGATTTACCACTTTAGCAAACTTTGCCATCACCGGCGCAGTTTGTTCGATGCCTGCAACTAAGTAATCTTTAGCGGGACGAGCATAATAACTGTGGTAGAAATTTAAAAAGCGTGAACGGAATGTTGGTACATCAACTTTAATTGGGCATGCAGTTGTACATGCTTTACAAGCTAAACATTCATCCATTGATTCTTTCACTTCGTGAGAGAAGTCATAAACACCTTTTTTCTTATCGCGACTATGTTGATAGCGCTCCCACCAAGTGATTACTTCACCATTAACTAATTCTTTTTCGACATTAAGTAAATCAATATTTTCAGACTCTTGAAGTCGCAACCATTCACGCATTAAACTTGCGCGACCTTTAGGTGAATAACGGCGGTCACCTGTTACTTTATAAGATGGGCACATTGGTGATTTTTCATCGTAGTTAAAACACAGACCATTACCATTACAGGTCATCGCGTTATTAAATTCTGTTTTAACATCGATAGAAATTTGTTTGTCGAACCAGGCACGCTTTTGATCGTCCACAGAAACGAGAGAGTCTTTACTTTCAATTGGCGTACAGATTTTACCTGGGTTTACTCTGTTATTTGGATCAAATGCTGCTTTGATTTTTCGAAGTTGTGTAAATAAATGCTCGCCGAAAAACTCAGGGCCATATTCACTTCGATAACCTTTGCCATGCTCTCCCCACATCAATCCGCCATATTTTGCAGTCAGTTTAACGACTTCATCTGAAATATGGCGAAGCAATTTTTCTTGTTCAGGGTCACACATATCGAGTGCAGGTCGTACGTGTAAAACACCAGCATCAACATGGCCAAACATACCATATTGAAGGTTGTGGTTATCGAGAAGTTCACGAAACTCGACTATAAAATCTGCTAAGTTTTCTGGTGGTACTGCAGTATCTTCAGCAAAAGCTAAGGGTTTTTGACTGCCTTTTACATTACCTAAAAGGCCTACTGACTTTTTTCGCATTGCATAAATTTTTAAAATATCAGCTTTGTCATTCGTTAACTGATAACCGATCACCCCATTAGTTTGTTTTTCAACACATTCATCGAGTAGCTTACAAAGAGTGTCTACTTTATCTTTAATGTCTTCAGGTGAAACCGCATTAAACTCAACCATGTTGAGCCCTTGCATATCTTTATTCTCAACATCGGTTATTAAGTCCGATACTGAATGCCAAATGATATCTTCTCGAGCAAGGTTAAGTACTTTGCTATCGACTGTTTCTACAGAAGTTGCATTTGCTGAAACTAGAAATGGTGAATGACGAAGTGCAGAATCAAAGCTATCGTATTTAATATTTATTAATGTTTTAAATTCAGCAATGGGCGTAATATTTAGTTTTGCTTCAGTTACAATACCTAATGAACCTTCAGAACCAGTAATTAATCGGCTCATATCAAAGGTTTGTAAATCATCAGAAAGAATATGTTCTAAATCGTAGCCGGTCAGAAAACGGTTTAAACGTGGGAATTTTTCTAAAATAGCGTCTCGATTCTCAAGGCCAATATCAAGAACTGTTTTATATAACTTTCCTACTGTTGTGTTTTGTTCAGCAATTACTTTTGCTTTTTCAACAGGCATAGGGGTTGTTGACATTTCAGTGCCATCAACAAGATAAGTTGTTAGGCCTAAAACGTGATCACTTGTTTTGCCATAAACCAAAGAGCCTTGACCTGATGCATCTGTATTTATCATTCCACCGATTGTTGCACGGTTACTTGTTGATAAATCTGGCGCAAAGAAAAAACCGTAAGGACGCAAAAAGTCGTTTAATTGGTCTTTTATTACAC
Organism: Pseudoalteromonas sp. UCD-33C; assembly: GCF_001306895.1. Classification (NCBI taxonomy): domain Bacteria; kingdom Pseudomonadati; phylum Pseudomonadota; class Gammaproteobacteria; order Alteromonadales; family Pseudoalteromonadaceae; genus Pseudoalteromonas; species Pseudoalteromonas sp. UCD-33C. The sequence goes on from NZ_LJTB01000007.1 coordinate 78,574, forward strand.
CCGTTTGTACGCGCACCCAGTTTTCTTCGACATTGATTTCTAAGATTTCACGCATGTAGCGAGATAAATCAACAACTATACCCGGGGTTAGCGATTGTCCATTAGTACCTGTACCGCCTCCGCGTGGACCAAAAGTCAGTGATAAAAACGGATCACGAGAAGCAATTTGCATAGCAAGTTGTATGTCTTTTGCTGACTTTGGAAAGATGACACCTTGAGGTACCTGTTGGTAAACGCTGTTATCGGTCGATAAACTTAAACGTGTAGAAAAGCTTGCATCGGTATCACCACTAAAACCTTGTTTTTGTATTGTATCTAAGTAATTAGAAACGAGTTCTGTGGTGGCTTGTTGTTGGCTTATTGTTGCTATCATGACGGTGATAAATTAAGGCATTTTGCAAATTATATCATGCTAATAGCTAAGATAAATTGAAGATTTTACAGTTTGTAACACTCTTTTTATCGATTTCGGGGGCAATACTTTTATACTGTGTATTAAAGCAGCAAATGAGATAGTCAGATGAAAAAAATTGCATTAATCAGTTTAGGTGCCTTGTGCATGTTATTGGGTTTAGTTTTTGTCATTATTCCCGGACCGTCGCTGATCTTCTTTATTGCAGGACTTTTCTGTTTATCTTTTTACTATCCTAAAGCGCGTGATTATTTAAGCTTGTGCCAAAAGGCTCTGACTAAGTCATGTGCTTATATCGATAAAAAACTTGCTCGCTGATTTCTAATTGAGTTACAAAAATGCCAGCTAAGTGCTGGCATTTTTTATATCAGAATCTTTATTTTAATTAAATAAAGTACTTAGTCGGCTAATTTCTTAGCAAGATATAACCAAGTTTCTAATACTGTATCAGGGTTTAGAGAAACAGAATCAATGCCCTGCTCAACTAACCAAGCTGCAAAGTCTTCATGATCTGAAGGACCTTGACCACAAATACCTACATATTTGCCTTTTGCTTTAGCAGTTTGAATAGCCATTGATAATAGTTTCTTGATTGCAGGGTTACGCTCATCAAATAGATGCGCAATTAAACCTGAGTCACGGTCAAGACCTAATGTTAACTGAGTTAAGTCGTTTGAACCGATAGAGAAACCATCAAAATATTCTAAGAACTCATCTGCAAGTAACGCGTTTGATGGTAATTCACACATCATGATTACTTTCAGACCATTTTCGCCACGTTTAAGGCCATGTTCTTCAAGTAATTCAATAACGCGCTTACCTTCTTCAAGCGTACGAACAAATGGGATCATGATTTCAATATTAGTCATACCCATTTCGTTGCGAACACGTTTAATCGCTTCACACTCTAACGCGAAACAGTCACGGAAATCTTCAGAGATATAACGTGCTGCACCACGGAAACCAATCATTGGGTTTTCTTCTTCCGGCTCATATTGCTGGCCGCCAACAAGGTTTGCATATTCGTTTGACTTAAAGTCAGACATACGAACAATGACACGCTCAGGTGCAAACGCACAACCTAGTGTTGCAATACCTTCAACAAGCTTAGAAATATAGAATTCTACAGGTGATTCATAACCTGCCATCATTTCTGAGATTTCAGCTTTTAGCTCGTCAGATTGAGCATCAAAGTTAAGAAGTGCTTTAGGGTGAACACCAATCATACGGTTGATTACGAATTCAACACGCGCAAGGCCAACACCTGCATGAGGTAAGCGTGCAAAGTCAAATGCACGATCAGGGTTACCTACGTTCATCATAACTTTCATTGGTAACTCTGGCATTTCATCAACACGTGAAGTAAGTACTTCGTAATCTAAAATACCTTCGTAGATATAACCTGTGTCACCTTCGGCACACGATACAGTTACATCTTGGCCTGCTTTAATTAAATCAGTTGCATTACCACAACCAACAACTGCAGGAATACCTAATTCACGAGCAATGATTGCCGCGTGACATGTACGACCACCACGGTTTGTAACAATCGCAGCGGCACGTTTCATGATTGGCTCCCAGTCAGGGTCAGTCATGTCAGTAACTAGAATGTCGCCTTGTTGTACTTTGTCCATTTCATCGATTGAATCTAGTACGCGTACAGTACCTGAACCAATCTTGTGACCAATTGCACGGCCTTCAGCAACAACTGTGCTTGTACCATTTAATTGGAAACGCTCCATAACGTTAGCGTCTTCGTTTGAACGAACTGTTTCTGGACGTGCTTGAACGATGTAAAGTTTACCGTCGTTGCCGTCTTTTGCCCACTCGATGTCCATTGGACGACCGTAGTGCTTTTCAATAATAACAGCTTGCTTTGCAAGTTCTTGAACTTCAGCATCTGTGATTGAGAATTTGTTTGAAAGTGACGAATCTACGTCAACAATTTCAACTTGCTTACCATGTGATTCATCCGCTGAGTAAATCATTTGGATTGCTTTTGAACCAATGTTACGGCGAACTACCGCTGGTTTACCGTTAGCAAGAGTTGGTTTATGAACATAAAATTCATCTGGGTTTACAGCACCCTGTACAACCATTTCACCTAGGCCATAGCTTGAAGTGACAAATACAACATCTTCAAAGCCAGATTCAGTATCAATACTGAACATAACACCTGAAGCTGCTTTATCTGAACGAACCATGCGTTGGATACCAGCTGAAAGTGCAACACCACGGTGGTCATAACCTTGGTGAACACGGTAAGAAATAGCGCGGTCATTAAATAGTGAGGCAAACACGTGTTTGATTGCAGTCATTACTGAATCAATACCACGTACGTTTAAAAACGTTTCTTGTTGTCCTGCGAATGAAGCGTCTGGCATGTCTTCTGCTGTAGCAGATGAGCGAACTGCAAATGAAACATCTTGTGATGCGTCGCCGTGTAGTTGGCTATATGCGTCGCGGATGGCTTGGTCTAGGTTTGGTTGGAATGGTGTATCGATAATCCATTGGCGGATTTCGGCACCGACTTTAGCGAGTGTATTTACATCATCCACATCCAATGTGTCTAAAATATCGTGGATTTTTGAGTTTAAACCAGATTGCTCTAGAAACTCATTGAATGCATCAGCGGTTGTAGCGAAACCACCTGGCACTTGAACACCAGCGTTAGCTAGGTTAGAGATCATTTCACCTAGTGAAGCGTTTTTACCGCCAACACGAGGAACATCTTGCATACCAAGCTCTTGATACCAGAGAACGTATTCTTGCACGGATCTTTCTCCATAAACAAATTGTAGTACTAACTGTGAGAGTTAAGAAAGAAAACCTTCTAAAAAGGTCATAGTCATTCTACACTGGCAACAGACCTCACGTAAACCGTGAAGCCCCTATTTTGCAGATAAAGGTAATAAAAAGGTTAAATATGAGAACTGCATTTTATATTTCTGATGGAACAGCAATCACCTCTGAAGTCTTTGGTCATGCGACCTTATCTATGTTTCCTGTTGATTTTAATCACAAAACAATTCCTTTTGTTGAAACAGAAAAAAAAGCAACTGAAGTTAAAAACTTGATTAATTCAACAGCTCAACGTGATGGTGAACAGCCACTCGTGTTCTTCACTTTTGTAAACCACGAGCTAAGTGAAATTATTAAATCGTCTTGCGCGGTGTGTTATGACTTTTTATCTCAATACAGTGATAAAATTTCTCAAGAGTTAAAAGTTGCGCCGGTACCTAAGGTTCATAGAACGCATTCAATGCACGAGAAAAGTTATGATTTTCGTATTGATGCGGTTAACTATGCGTTGACCAATGATGATGGCGCTAACATTAAAAACTACTCTGAAGCCGACATTATTTTAGTGGGTGTTAGCCGAAGCGGTAAAACACCGACTAGTTTATACCTTGCATTACAATATGGTATTAAAGCGGCGAATTACCCGCTAACAGAAGATGATTTAGAAAGAGGCTCCCTGCCTGAGTGTTTAAAAGCTTACAAACATAAACTATTTGGTTTAACGATTGACCCTGTTCGCCTTGCCGATATTCGCCAGCGTCGAATGGCAAATTCAAAATATGCGTCTTTAAAACAGTGTCGTATTGAAGTGCGTGAAGTAGAAATGCTTTATAAAAAGCAGAAGATTCAATTTTTAAATTCAACTCATCATTCAGTAGAAGAAATTTCTGCAAAGATTATATCTGATACTGGACTTGAAAGACGTAAGTACTAACTTATTTTAGTATCGGACATTAAAAAAGGCTGCAATGTGCAGCCTTTTTTTGGATAACTTAGTGTTACTTACGAGCGTCTTTTAATAAGTCAGCAACTAAGAAACCTAGTTCTAATACTTGATCCGCATTTAAGCGTGGGTCGCACTGTGTGCGGTAGCGTTGTGCTAAATCTTCATCAGACAAGCCATACGCACCACCAGTACATTCAGTAACGTGCTGGCCAGTCATTTCAAGGTGAACACCACCTGGGTATGAACCTTCAGCTTTGTGTACTGCGAAGAACTGGCTAATTTCACGAAGAATATTATTAAAGCTACGTGTTTTATAACCTGAGCTCGCTTTCTCAGTATTACCATGCATTGGATCTGAGCTCCAAATAACTTTACGGCCTTCTTGTTGTACTTTACGTACAAGTGCCGGTAGTTTCTCTGGAAGAACATCAGCGCCCATTCGTGTAATTAACGTTAAGCGACCTGGAATGTTATCTGGGTTAACTGCATCAATAAGTTTGATTAGCTCATCTGGGTCCATACCTGGGCCAACTTTCACACCAATTGGATTTTTAATGCCTTTAAAGAATTCGATGTGTGCATGATCAAGTTGACGTGTACGTTCACCAATCCAGACAAAGTGTGCAGAACAATCGTACCAATCACCTGATAAGTGGTCACGGCGTGTTAGAGCTTCTTCATAGCCTAATAACAACGCTTCGTGTGATGTAAATAAGTCTGTTTCTTTTAAGCTCGGCGCAACGGTTGAGTCGATACCACACACTTCCATAAATTCAAGCGCATCTTGAATTCTGTCAGCTAGCTGTTGGTATTTCTCTTTAAGTGGATTTGCAGCAACGAAGCCCATGTTCCAGCGATTTACTTGATGTAAATCGGCTAAACCACCTTGCGCGAATGCGCGTAATAAATTTAGCGTTGCAGCACTATGATGATATGCAGTCATCAATCGCTGTGGATCAGGTACACGGGCTTGCTCTGTGAATTCAAAATTATTGATGATATCGCCACGGTACGAAGGTAATGAAACACCATCGATTGTTTCGTAATCTGATGAGCGAGGCTTAGCGTACTGACCTGCCATACGCGCAATTTTAACTACAGGGCATTTACCACCATAAGTTAAAACAACGGCCATTTGTAAAAGTGTTTTAAATGTATCGCGGATATTTGCGGCATTAAAGTCACTAAATGACTCTGCACAATCACCACCCTGTAATAAGAAGGCTCTACCTTCACATACAGCTTCTAGTTGTTTGTATAAGCTACGCGTCTCTTCGGCAAATACCAAAGGTGGTGCGCTTTTTAATTGCCCTTCAACAGATTTAAGGGCTTCTTGATCTGGGTACTCTGGCTGCTGAAGTATCGGCAGTTTTCTCCAGCTGTCTGGGTTCCACGATTGCATGTTCTTTCCTCATTCCTAACATAGACCGTTAACGAAAACTAACTTATTGCACGTACTAAGTTCAAGGACAATATTCAGCTATTTACGATTATTTCGTTATTTGATAAATAGTTTCGATATTAACAATTAGGGTTCCAATATTTTATTGTTTCAAACCAGTCAGTTACACTTTTTTGACCACCTAATTCGTTACCGTACAGTTTAAGAACACATCTTACCTAGTTAAAGCCTTACTGTAACCTCAGCTTTACATCCTTAAAATTTACTTTTTAAGTTCCTACATTGATCAAATTTAAAACTTGTACTAATAGAGGTAAGGAACACATCATACTTGATTTAACTAAATAGTAAGGTCGGCAATTTAAGAAAATTAAACTACAAAAGATCAGAAGATAAGGTTACAATTGAACTAACAATAAGTAAGATGTGTTCCTATGAGTACGAAGTTAGAAATACGCAGTCAGTTTGATTTAGTAAGTGAGTTAACTCATTTGTTTTGTGAAGAATTAAAGGAAGTGGGTTTTCATAAGGCATCATATTATCAATTGCCAGATATCGATATAAACGACGAAAAGAAAGTCCCTTCTTCAATTAGTGTACAAAAAATTGAAGGTGATGATGCTCATAAGTTAATTCTAAATTCATTTGGTGATTTTTATAAAAAGACAGGATTAAGTAGTCGAGTATTAAAAAGACATCCTGGTTTATTAGTTTTAAAAGATGTCGATAAGCAACATTTCATTGCAAGGATAAATCAGTTAAATAAAGCAAAAGCTGATTTTAAAAATAGTGTAATAGCTATCGATAATAATGATGCGCGATTTGAAGCGGTTCATAATGCTGTGCCTAATCTCATTACACTTGCTGCATATCGTAAGATCCATTTTGAAACTGAATCGCCCTACTCTGTTCGTTTTACTTGGATGCACAAACACGCAACTAAAACGCTAACTAAAAAAATGGCCTTAGCAATGCTCGATAAATCGGCTAGTTATTCTAATCCAAGAATGATAGACCAACACTCTTGGCAAGCACTAGTTGCACAAGAGCAAAGTCGTGTTGCAAGTTTAGGTGATAAAGAAAAATTACGAATTCGTAGACCAACAAGAGTTAGTCCACAAGTTAATGTAAGGTATACAGCTCAAAACCGATATCATGTTAGTGCTGCTTTACCTTTTATTTTGATAAACCCAGAACCAGATGTAAAACTTGGTACATTATCTGATTATCAAAAACCAGAAAGTCATCCTCGAAAAAGAGAATATGATTTCTTAGTTGATAGACTTTACTTAGAACAAGTAACAGATTGATTATGTTAAAAAGGCCACATATGTGGCCTTTTCTTTATAGTTAGCAGTATTTAAAAATTTAGTCTTCTACTATTTCTTCAATTTTATCTTCATCGATTAAAACAGCATTTTCAACAATGCGCTTACCACCTTGAATTTCGATTCGTTTGTTATGCTTATTAAGCGTAAGAATCTCATCACAAAATTGATCAGATGGATGCATCTCATATGTGTAATCAATAATATTACCCGTTTTGTCATCTTTGACATTGGTAATGTTATATTCAGAGATTGCACCTTTCTCAATTAAGTCTTTCATTGTCGTTGTCATATCACGACGCAAAGCTTTTAATTTATTCTCGGTAATTTCGTCTGTTGAATAAATAGAGCCATATTTTTCCATAATCGATAATAGTCGGAAATGGTAGGTCTTACCCGGTGCCGCATAACGCCATAAATGATATAAACGAAGCATCATCCAACGAGATAAACCACGTTTTAATTCTTGAGCACTATTAAAGTAGTAACCTTTGTATTCAAGATTATCGATCATGTTATGAACGAAGGCATTTAAACAAGCTACACATTTTACGTTACCACCCTGACCTTTTTTGCCACTAAAATGAAGTGACGATAAAAAGTTCATGTTCGATTCGTAAAATGAGTCATCAATATCAGAGTTACGAGTATCTGTTGCTGAATATTTAAAAGAAAGCTTAGAACCTTGTAATGCTTCTAATGATTCTTTGATTTGCGGATAAGGCATCGACTGGCCAACAGCTTTCAGCTCTTGTGCTAATTCATTCATTGAAAAAACAACTGCGTATTGAATACCAGACTTAAAATTGATTTTTACAATTTTCCCTTTAGAGGCTAAACGAATTAAGGCACGTTCGACTTTTTCTTCACGATCAGATGGCCAAACAAGATATTCAACATCTTCACCATCTTTTCTTGTGCTTACTACCGCAGGTGTAATTTTGATTTCACCATCATATAGAATGCCGTCTACTTTTTCAGAGATTTTTCGTGTAACGATGGTTTTCTTTGGTGCTTCTTCAACCGGAAGCTTCTTATGACCAGAACGGACAAATCGTCCCCATAGATCATAATGATTAAATGTATTTGAGTAAGCTCTCAAACCATGTGCAGCATTTTCAATTGAAACACGCACATCTTTGTTGTCTGTAAATAGTGCAAGACTTTCATTATCTATTGCACTTTCCACCCCGTGGATCTGCCCGCGTAATGTATCGGGTAAGTTATCTACCGAGATGTTGACCTTTCGGCTCATTGTTCTTATTTCCAATTTTTCTTCGACAGTTAATAACAACACATAAAACTTCAAAAGTTAAATGTTTAAGTTAGTATAAACTTGATCCGATCATAATTTATTTCTTCGGATCAGTTTTATACTAACTGTTTCGTAATTGCTGATTTTCAGATCAGATTTTTACTAAGTTATAGTTGATAGGTCGCGATTTTACTAACTCAGTTCAAATTATGTCGTGTTAATCACCTTTTTAAAGCGATTTAACACGACATAAATCGCTTTTTTAAAACTCCATGTGGATAAACAGCTCTTAAGTTAGCATAGATCTGATCTGTACCAACTATAGATCAGATCCATACTAACTTATTGTGCATTTTAGTCATGCTCTCGGTGCATAACTTTATAATTTAGTTAGTAAAAAGTTGATCTACACCACTATTTTTGTGAGTAAAGCAGTGGTTAAACTGTGCATAAGTCGAAAGCTCATTTTTTGCTTAGTAATTGGCTGATCTGCGAGTCATTAAAGATCTGATCTTTACCAAGTAAAAACACGATCTGGCTTTTTACTAAATATTCAACGAAATCAGACATATATTTCACTATTTTAGCATCTTAACCTTATATACCTATATACTTAACCGATATTAAACTTTCTTATTTATACTTAGCATCAGTAAAGTTACAAATTTTTATTAAATGTCTTATAAATAAAAGGTATGTCGCCTTAAATACTTGTTTACAGCAATTTGAATGGACATTATACTTAAAGCATAACTTTGAGGAAGAAAGTATGTCTATCAATAATAATGCGCTAGCCACTTATAGGTTACTAAAAGCGACAGCAGAAGTTGCTGAAAAATCGCTAGAAGGACGTATTCAACATTATCGTGCCCATTTAAAGTCTGAAGAAAAAGAACTTCGTACTTATACGCAAAAAGCAGCCGCTGACTTATTAGGCTGTAATAATCGTACCTTAAAACGACGTCATGATAATGGTGACTTTGATGCACTTGATATCAAACGTGGTGCAAATGGCCACTACGCTTATACCTTGGTAAATATCTTTGCTATGGCTGATATCATGGATATTAAGCCTGATCACCGTACAGTTCATGATAAATTACAAGTTATCGTTATTAACTCGTTAAAAGGTGGTTGTGGTAAAACTACCAGCATGGTAAACATTGCCGCTGCACTTGCTACTACCAATATTAAACGATACAGAATTGGTATTATTGACCTTGATCCACAAGGTTCTTCATCAAGCTTTTTCCCACCTAGTGAGCCAGACCCAATTACTGTGGGTGACTTAATGCGTGACTGTATCGAACTCGATGAAAACGAAACCTGGGATGAGTTAGTATCGAACTCTTTCTTACCTACCCATATACCTAATATTCGTATTTTGCCTTCAGGTATGGATGATTTTTACTTCGAGCATGAAACTGCAACTTTATTAAAAGATAGCTCTAGTTATGATAAAACTCGTCACTATCATAAATTGCTCGAAAAAGTTATTGAACCGGTAAAAGATCAATTTGATATTATTCTAATTGATACAGCTCCATCACTTAACTTTATGTTTTATAATGCATTAATGGCCTCTACGTCGATGCTTATTCCAGTTCATCCTGAAGCTGTAGACTTTGATGCAAATAATAAATACTTAAAGCGATTAGGCGAGATTTACCATACAGTTGCTGCCCTTGGCCACCAAGGTTGGGACTTCATGCAATTCTTAGTAACTAACTATGTTAAAGGGAATCATTCACAGCGCGACATCGTTAAAGATGTTCGTAGTGCATTTGGTCGTCAAGTAATGAGTTACCCAATCAATCATAGCTCGGCAATTACCGCCAGCTCATCTTCTTTTAATACCATTTTTGATCAAAAAACGTCAGATAGCTTAGCTAGTCGTGAGTCACTACTTCGTGCGCAAGAAAATATCAAAGATGTTGTTGATGAACTTGAAATGCTGATCCGTTCTAATTGGCAGTCAACTCAATCGTCTCTAAATACAGCTAAGTAAGGTAATTAATAAAAATGGCTAAAAAACGTAAAAATGATACCAGCTTAGACCCTTTTTCAACGTCTATCGAAAGTAGCAGTTTAGATGCTTTGCTAGAGCAAGCTTCAGCTGGTGATGTTATCAGTATGCCTGCTCCAAGCGATCCTACACGTCAAATTACTTTGGTGTGTAAGGTTATTCCAAGCTCAGAAATTGAAGCTAAAACAAAGGTCTATGGTAAAAACCGCCGTGTACAATCATTACTAAATGAAAAGTCAGTTGCCGATATCCTTCCTGCAATTGCCGAAGACGGCCGTAACCAGCACCCTGCCCTATGTTGGGATAAAGGTGATGAAATGCTTGTATTAGCAGGCTCTCGTCGTCGAAAAGCATGTATCTTAAGTAACTCTGATTACTTAGTTTTAAGCTCTGAAGATTTCACAGATCAAGATGCTAAAATTCTTGCTGTATCATCTGATCAATACATTGCCCCAAGTCTATGGGAGCTAGGTCAAGCATATCAACAGACCCGTGATGAGCTTATTGCTGATGGTAAAAAAGGCTCTTATCGTGAGATTGCGGCAATTGAAGGTGTATCACACACTGCGATTGCTGACGCTATCAAAGCTTATGAGAATCTACCTTCTGAGGTTTTAAGTCTTTACCCTACTGCGAATCATGTTGGCCGTGAAGTAGCTAAAAAGCTTATCAGTGCCAAAGAGCGTGACGAGCAGCTGTTTACCAAGCTTGTAAATGACGTAAGTAGTGATAGCGAAATAGCGCAAATCAGCAGCGATGATAAACGTGCTCTTGCAATTACCAAGCTATTAACTGCTGAGCCAGCAGCGCCAAGCCGTCGTGAAGCCCTTATTGATAGTGAATTTGTGAGCGTACAACGTAACATCAAAAGCGGTGATTTATCTGTGAAAATCGATAATAAAGTGATGACAGACAAACGCTTAGAGCAGCTAACTAAGCTATTAAATAGCTTTAATTAGTTAGTAAAAGAATGATCTCTCACGCTTTTACTGTTAGTAAAAGCGTGATCTCCCCTTCCCTTTCGTTAGTAAAATAGTGATCTATTACCAGTAAAATTGGTACTTATTACACTCTCAGATCAGTTTTTTACCAACTAATAACCCCTTTACAGGGTTTTTCGTTTCATAATTAGATTGCTTAGTAAAAAATTGATCTGTAAAGCCCCTACCTTGTTATTAACCTGTTTATATCTTGTGCGATTGTTGTTTGTTAAATGCTCAGTATGTCAGTTTTCAGCTTTGATTTTATTTTAAAGCAGATTTTTACCAAGTTATCAGCTCCAACCAGTCCAATATTGCTCAATAGTGCTTTAGCTCTGGGCCGATAGATCATATACTGGCAGAATTATTTTTTGTTTTTACTGCCAAAAGCGTTATGTCTGCTAACTTATCCAAAAATGACTTATTAGCTATCTTTGAAGAAATCAAACAAGAGCAAGAAACTCAGTTTCCTCTGTCTGAGCGCTTCATCAAACAGCTATTTAAGCCGCATGTGTTAAGTAAAGCAAAAGAGTATCACCAGAACGGCCAAATCAACTGGTTAGAACATAACAGTGATTTTAGCGTTATTGATGCATCTATGTTTGGTAACGAAGGAAATACCTTTACTCAGCATATTGAGATCAGTAAATTACCAAGTGGTTTTTCGGTCGATTCGCATTGTACTTGTGGTTCTAAAACTAAATGCCGCCATATTGCAGCTGTGCTCCTAAAACTCAAAATTGAACATTCAGGTGACTACGGCGAAGACTACATCATTAACGATTGGTTTAGTGAGCTAAAAACCCTTAAGCAAGTTACTAATGACAATGCCAAACAGGTTCTATTATTTGTTCTTGATGTAGAGAAATCTGTTGTAACCCTTACCCCTAAAATAGCTAATTATGACGCTGAGCATAACTATACTCTTGGTCGTAACCTTACCGAGCAGCAATTAAATAGTTTTGTAACCCCTACTGATTTATTAGAATCTGACTTTCGGTTATATAGCTGGATCCGTTCTCAGAATGCCCTTGGTAAACTAGAGCTTAAAGGTCAATGGGGCTTTGCAGCACTACAGCAATTAATTGCCACCCAGCGTTTGTTTTTAGGCCGTTCGCGCCAAGCAATTAAAGCTGACAGTATGCAAGCGTTAGAGTTTGATTGGAAACAAAACAAAGACTTAACGTCATTGAGCATGACGCTTGCTGGGCAAGATAATTGGTTATTGTTAAAAACAACACCCCCTACTTACCTTGACCCTGAGAAGCTAAAAGTAGGCCGAATTCGTACTCCGTTAACGGCTGATGAAATAGCGTTACTTACCAATATGCCTGCTATTCACACAGAGAACTTTGACCGCGTTTATCAACAGCTGAATGATAATTTTGGTGAAGGTGTGATCCCTCATGCATTTAAGGAAAGCAAAAAAAGCCTAGCTCGAACTGTATTCCCTGTCATCAGTATCAATAATGACGAGGGCACAATCCGCTTAGGATTGCAGTTTAATTATCAAAACTCTTTGTATGATTTAAGCCAGGCGCCAGCTGAAATACTAAACCAATCATTAGAAAATACCGTTGTAAATGAATTAACTAACCTTGGCTTTGAATTATGTAAAGGGGCTTTACAAACAGAGTTTATCTTTAATAAACAATCAGTTATTCATGAACATTGGTTAAAGTTTGAAATAATTCCAAACTTATTAAAACGTGGTTGGAAAATTAATGATGAGTTAGCTGTCGGCAAAGTCCTTAAACAACTTTCACTGCAAATTGAGCGTGGTAAAGGTCATCAGATAGTTAGTAAAATCGTGATCTCTGGTGTTAAAACTCAACAATTGTTTGTTACTGATAACAATACTTATCAATCGCTTAATCGACAAAGTGAGCGCTTTTATTACTTTACTGTAGGAAAACGCTTTGCTGTGGTTGAAAAGGCCGCGATGATGCAGCTTAATGATTATCGTGAACGTTTTGAGCATATTAAAACCCGTGACGAAATCTTAATGCCTTTGTCGTTTTTGCCTAAGCTCATCGAGCAAAAAGCAATTAAGGTTAATATTGTTGACGATGCTCTAGATGCTTATCTATCGGAATTAAATAGCTCACAACAGCTTATTAAAAAGTCCGATATTCAAGGCTTAAACCAGGGTGTGCAATTGCGTGAGTATCAACAACACGGTGTTGATTGGCTTAACTTTTTAAAACGTCACCAGCTTGGTGGTATTTTGGCTGATGACATGGGGCTAGGTAAAACCCTACAAGTTATTGCCTTTTTAGCTAATGCCAAGCAATCACCACAAGCAGGCCCAACGTTAATTGTTTGCCCAACCAGCTTGGTTGGTAACTGGCAAAGTGAAATTAATAAATTTGCGAGTAACTTAAAAATTACCACCGTCTTCGGTGCTGCGCGCAGCGACCAATTACAACAGTTGTCGCAAGCAGATTGTATTTTAACAACTTATCCTCTATTGAAGCGTGATATTGCCTTTTATTCGCCGCTGTATTTTGAAAACATCATTCTTGATGAAGCGCAATATATTAAAAACGACGCTGCGCAGGTTTCACGCTTGGTTAAGCGCCTTAATGCAGACTTTAAGCTCTGCTTAAGCGGCACGCCTATAGAAAATAACTTATTTGAGCTTAAATCTTTGCTCGACTTTGCAATGCCTTCTTTACTTGGTTCGCAAGCACATTTTAAGAGCTATTTTCAAACGCCTATTGAGCGTGATAACGACGTTGCCCGAGCTGATGAACTTAAGTCGTTGATCATGCCATTTATCTTGCGTCGTACTAAAGCACAGGTAACGCAAGAGCTCCCAGAGAAGACTGAGCTAGTTAAAGAGTTTGAATTTGAGAGCAAACAAAAGGAAATTTACACCGGTATAACTGAATCTTTAGAACAGAAATTAGTCGACCTATTTGCACAGCAAGGTGTACAAAAAAGTAAGCTAGCCTTTTTAGATGCATTATTAAAGCTCAGACAAATCTGTTGTCATCCAAAATTGATCGACCCTAGTTCACAGGCTGGCAGCGCCAAACTTGAATGGTTATCTAAGCATTTGCCTATCATGCTTAGCGAAGGTCGTAAGGTGATTATATTCAGTCAATTCACCATGGCACTTGATGTCATAGCAGAGCGATTAAATGAATTAGGTATCAGTTTTAGTATGCTTACCGGGCAAACAAGACACCGCGACCGTGTTATCGAAGAGTTTACTCAAGGTGATACATCCGTATTCTTAATTAGCCTTAAAGCCGGTGGTACAGGGCTAAACCTAACTCAAGCCGATACTGTGATTCATTTTGATCCTTGGTGGAACCCTGCTGTTGAGAAACAAGCGACAGATCGTGCCTACCGTATTGGCCAAACTAACCCTGTGTTTGTTTATAAATTGATTATGGCTAACTCAATTGAACAAAAAGTATTTAAAATGCAGCAGCATAAGCAAGCTCTTGTTGATGCATTATTTACAGAAAAATCAATGAGTTTTACTCAATTTGATGAAGAGCAAATGCTTGCTCTGATAAAAAATTAAATTTTTTTAAAGTTTTTTTGAACTAATCAAATTTTGGGGCGTCTATTATTATGCTTGTTGTTAAATTGCAGTTTACATAAGCATTATGTTGATTTCCCATTTGGTTACTAAATTTTAGTAATGTTAGAGCCAGCTCACTTTGAGCTGGCTTTTTTTATGCCTAAACCCCCTACTCTGCTGAGCACTAATTCGTTATGATGATGTGTCTTTAAGTTATTGAGTTTTCGTTATGATTACAGAGCTGATTGCACAGATTAATTGGCAAAGTGGCGTGCTTGGTGCTGCTGTAGGTGCTGTTGCAAGTGGTGTTATTTTTGCCTTACAAAAAAGTCGCTTAAAAAATCAGTTAACCGAACTGCAAAATAGTCAGCAAATCCAGCAAAATCATTTAGAACAAAAGCAGCTGCAACTTGAACAAAGCCAACTTACGCTTGCGCAGTTACAGCAAGATTACGCTGAGCAACGTGATGAGTCTCAACACTTTAAAACCCGCTTTGTAGAACAAGAAAAGCAAGCACAACAATACAACCAGTTTTGGCGTCAAGTTGAAGCTGAGCTTGCTGATACTAAAGCTGCACTTAATCAGCGCGATGTTGATTTAAGTACCTTACGAAGCACTATAGAGCAAAAAGAACTGCATTTTAAAGAGCAGCTTAGTCATATCAAAGAAAGCAAAGAGCAACTCAAAAAAGAGTTTGAAAACCTCGCTAATCAAATCCTTGAAGAAAAATCACAACGTTTCAAAACCTTAAACCAAGAGAGTATTGAGCAACTTTTAAAACCGGTTCAGGGTGAGCTAAAAGGCTTTCGCGATAAGATGGAATTGATCCACGTGGAAGATCTAAAGCAGCGTGCAGCACTAAAAACTGAGTTATTGCATTTACAGGCTAAAAGCCAAGCCATCACCGAACAAGCTGATAGGCTGAGCACCGCATTACAAGGGCAAAAGAAAACCCAAGGTAATTGGGGGGAGTTAATGCTTGAAAATGTACTAGACAGCGCAGGGCTGCGTGCTGGAGTGGATTATCAACGTGAAGTGTCGTTTAACACCGAAGATGGCCGTTTACGCCCAGATGTTGTGGTGTATTTACCTCAGCAACGTCATTTAGTTATCGATGCTAAAACTTCTTTAAACGCGTATACGCGCTATGTAAATGCCGATACAGAGCTTGAGGCGGAGCAAGCGCTTAAAGAGCATGTCACTGCGGTGCAATCACGTATAAACGAGTTAGCAAGCAAAGCCTACGACAGACTACCAGGTATTAACTCACCTGAAGTGGTGATCATGTTTGTACCAATAGAGTCAGCATTTGTTGAAGCGCTTAAGTACCAGAGTGATATCTATCAGCAAGCAATCGAAAAAAATATCTTAGTTGCAACTCCAACGACCTTATTGACTAGCTTGAACATCGTAAAACAATTGTGGCGTTTTGAAGAGCAAACTAAATACTCAAAAGAGCTTGCCGCCCGTGCTGAGCGTTTTTACAACAAGCTCAATGGTTTCCTAACCAGTATGGAAGGGGTTGGTAAGCAATTAGACCGCGCCAAAGAAAGCTATGATAAAGCGTTTTCTCAGCTGTACCGCGGTAAAGGAAACTTGATTAAGCAGGCCTCTGAGTTCAAAGAGTTGGGGGTTTCTGTTCAAAAAGAGTTACCCGCGGAAACTGTTGAAAAGGCCCAATTAGAGTTAGATTAATATGCAGGCTTTAAATCGCATCGGGTTTGTTGTCCTCGCATATGTATGTTTTGCAAGTACTGTCAAAGCTGCAAATTATGATTACGATAGCCAACTTAATAAAGCGTTACACGCTAATAAACTCGTTGCAATTGGTGATGTTCATGGCAGCGAGCATGTTGTTACTAGGCTTATTAAATACTTAGATGAGCCTAGTAACTGGCAGCAGCTTGATGATCTTGTCGTTGAGTTTGGTAATGCGCGGTATCAAGATTTAGCTGATCAATATTTGTTGAGCAAACAGAATATAAGCTTTGATGACGTAAGGCACATTTGGCGCGACACCTTGTATTTTATGGCATGGCAATATGATGTTTATGAGCAATTAGTTTTAAAGTTAAAACTGCTTAATAGTACCCGTGAACATAAAGTTCGTCTTGTCCTTGCTGAGCCTACAATGAACTGGCAAACCCTCTCTAAAGAGGATTGGCAAAAGGTAGAAAGTAGCCGTGAAACTGGCTATTTAGAGGCAATAAATCAGCATGTTGTCGCTAAGCATCGCCGTGCAATCTTACTCTTTGGTGCATTTCACACGTTTAAAAAGCCGGTAGTTATAAGCAATCAAACTTCACCTTTTAGTTCTGTTATTGCATTACTTGAGCAGCAAAAACCGGGCTCCACATACACTGTTTGGCCAGCGATGAAAAACGATGGTATTGCATCATCATACCCTGCGGACAGCTTGATCCCTTTATCGGCTAATAGTTCGTTGAATATGCCCTTAGCGTCAATGTCTAAGCGCTTTGCGGCAAATAACAATGTAAGCCTTGCGGATGTTGCAGATGCTTATTATGTGCTAAAAAACACAGATAGAAATGCACCATTAAGTGATGCGGCTTTAAATGATCTGACGTGGCATAAAGAATTAAAACGTCGTGCTGAAATAGTGTCACCAAGAAGTGCTAAACAAATCCACTCTTGGCTTAGCCAACATAACTAATAAAAAGCCAACGTCATGTGGGCTTTTTATTAGTTAATAAGTTCTGCTGAAACAATATCGTTGAGCATCAAAAAGTGGTTAAGTACAGACTCTTCAAGTTCGAAAACCTGCGCTAGTTTTTCGCCACTTGCTGACATCCCTGTTTGCGCACCAGCAAACTCAATATGCAACCCTAAACGCTTCAGGGTTTGAGCGTCGTAACTATAAATAGCAGAATCACGTTTCTCTGTAATACCAGGCATCATACCTATGATAGTAACCGCCTGTTCAACATTAATGATATCGAAGAATTGTCGCTCTGCGGCTTGCCATTTTGCTATATAGCTAGCGACCTCAGGTGGTTGCTCCATGGGCACGTATAATGGCTGTAATGAGCCCCCATGCCAGCCAATAACGGCCTGCTCTTCAACGAGGACATGTGGGCTTGCGGTAAGTACATAGTTGGCACAAGACGATGCACAAAGCTCGTGTACCACAACATCGAGTTGATATTCATGAACTAAGCCACCTAAATGTAAACCCGCCATCACATCACCACCTTGGCTATTAATAACCAAGGTGTTGATTTGTTGATCGCTACTTACTAATAACTGTTCGAACTTTTCAACATTTTGCTTTGATGTTTCGCCCTGAAAATAAATAGTGCCCGGCGATACTTCACTAATTTCAGCAACGCTTTGCTGTGTTGTTTTACAACCAACCAGCAGCACGCTCAATAAGAATAAAAAACGCATTAACAATGCCTTGAAGTTTTGTTTGTATACAGTGCGCAATTTAATAATATGTCATTAACGAACTGCAAAAATGGCATAGTACGTTTTTTTACTTGAGAAATAAATCCACATAATAGGAACAATTGTATGAATATTGGAATTTACATCTATGATGATGCCGAAGTACTCGATTTCTCAGGTCCGTTTGAGGTGTTTAGTACTGCTAAGCGCCTAGCGAATAATGATTGGCAAGTGAGTTTAATTGCCGAAAGTGATAGTCCTGTACTTGCCCGCGGCGGTTATAGTGTAAACCCCCATTACAGCTTTGCTGACTGCCCTTCGCTTGATCTCCTTGTTGTGGTTGGTGGCGACCATACACGAGAGCTGGAAAAAGCAGAGGTTATTACTTGGTTAAAACACACAGCCACTAACACCAAGCGTGTTGCCTCTGTTTGTACGGGGGCATTTTTGATTGCTAAAACAGGGCTTTTGAACGGTAAAAATGTCACGACTCATTGGCAAGATCAACCAGAGTTGGCTGCTTTGTTTTCTGAGCTCAATGTGATTGCAGATACTCGTTGGGTCACCGATGGTAAGTTTACCAGCTCTGGGGGAATTTCTGCTGGCATTGATATGAGCCTAGCGTTAGTCGCTGAGTTTATTAGTTACGAGCACGCCCTACTAACTGCTAAACAGATGGAATATCAATGGCAGACTTTATAATTGTTCAGCAATATAGTCGGTTATAAACTGTTTTAAACAGACAGCCTTTTTACTCAGTAAACGTGCGCTTGGCCAGATAGCATAAATGTCGCGGTTTTCCCCTCGCCAGTGTGGCAGTACTTGAACTAACTGCTGAGATTTTAGTTCATCTATAACCTCAAACCTAGGTAACAAAGCAATACCTTGCTCATCACAAACTAAGTATTTTACAAATCCGGTATCGTTAAAAGTAGAAGCAAATCGGCACATGTGAGTATAAGTTGCATTCGTTTGCGTATTGGTTAGCTGCCACTTATTTCGCAACGTGGTACCAATTAACCTATGCTGTTTTAAATCAGTTGGCTCTTCTATGGCAGGTGCCGAATCAAGGTATGCTTTTGAGCTTACAAATAAGGTATCAACACTGCCTAACTTTTTTTGATGGAGCATAGAGTCAGCCTGCGGCCCGACTCTTATTGCTATATCAGCTTGGCTTTTACTCAGATCTTCAAGTTTATTATTAAGCAATAGCTCAAGTTGAATATCAGGGTACTGTTTAGTAAATGCGAGCCACATCGGCTTTAAGAAACCATGACTAATATTCAGAGGTGCTAAAACTTTAAGCTTTCCTGATAATTGTGCTTTTTGATCATTAAGCTGACGGTGAGTTTGTTCAAATTGCTCAATTAATTCAACATAACTTTGAAAGTATACCTCTCCTGCTTGTGTTAACGTGCATTGCCTTGCTGAGCGATTCAAAAGCTGCTCGCCTAGGCGTTGCTCAAGTCGTTGCAAGCGTCTCGATACAGTTGCGGTAGGCAACGACAAGCTCTCAGCCGCATTACGTAGGCCGCCTTGTTTAACAATCTGTATGAATAGGGCAATATCGTCAATCATGTTCTCATTTATGCAATCATAGTTTGTTTATCTTGCTATTTTTAGCATTTTTGCAATTAGATATCATGTCTTTTATTAAATCATTTAAGAGCATCTAATTATGAGTGTTAATGATATTTATGTGATAACTTTTGTAGGCATAGCGGCGACTTTGTTCATTGATCTTTATGCTTTTGTGCTGGCTAAAGTGTTTAAGATACCGTCATTAGACTTTTGTTTAGTTGGCCGTTGGGGCTTGGGTTTATTAGATGGAAAGTTTCAGCACCTGAATATAGCAACTAGTCCAGTTAAGCAGTTTGAGTGCGTGTTTGGCTGGTGTTTACACTACTTTATTGGTGTTTTATTTTCGTTTCTATTTATATTACTGGTCGGTATTGCTTGGCTTGAACAGCCCACCTTAATCGCTGCATGTATATTTGGATTAGCTAGCGTATGTATGCCATTTTTTGTTATGCAGCCCGCTTTAGGGATGGGGATAATGGCTACGAAAACCGCAAAACCACTCCAAGCCCGTTTAAAAAGTGCTGTAACTCACCTACTTTTTGGTGTCGGAATATATTTATCAGCTCAATTCATTCAATTTATTTAGGAGTATGTAATGGACGCAAAGCATTGGCATCAACGTTGGGAAAATAACGAAATTGGTTTTCATGAAGGAGACGTAAACCGTTATCTAGATCAGTATTTTACTAACTTGAATTTACAGCAAGGCGATACTGTTTTTGTACCACTGTGCGGAAAAACTCACGACATTCATTATTTGCTAGCGCAAGGTATGCGTGTTGTTGGGGCAGAACTTAGTGAGATTGCCATTAAGCAGTTATTTGATGAGTTAAAGCTAGAACCCGAAGTTAGCCAACACGGTGAACTATTACGTTACCAAGGCGCAAATCTAACCGTTTGGGTGGGTGATATTTTTGCACTTACCGCGAATGAACTTGGCACTATCAACGCGGTTTATGACCGTGCCGCCTTAGTTGCGTTACCAAAGCCAGTGCGCATTCGCTATACCCAGCATTTACTTGAATTAACCAATAGAGCAACGCAGTTAGTGGTGGTATTTGAATATCAGCAAAGTGAGTTTTCGGGTCCGCCGTTTAGTGTGGTCTCCGATGAACTACATCAGCACTACGATGCTTTTTATCAACTAACATTACTGTGCAAAGAACCTCTCGAAGGTGGCTTAAAAGGGCAAGTCCCTGCCATGAACGTAGCTTGGCATTTAAGTTAGTACTTACAAACTAGTGGTGTGTAAATTCACACCCTAGCTGTGCGTTTTTGTGGCTAGTTATTGTACCTCTGTGCGTGCACTATAGTGATTAGCGTATTTAAGGAGTACATTTATGCAAAAGCCACGCGTTTTCTTTGTTTCACATGGCGGCGGTCCTATGCCTTTACTGGGCGATCCAAGTCATGCCGATATGGTCACTTGTTTACAGTCTATTGCCGCAAAAATTAAAAAGCCATCTGCTATTTTGATGGTGAGTGCACACTGGGAAGCGAACCCAATTAGTATCACTTCGAGCTCTGCTCCTGGGCTAATTTATGATTACTATGGTTTTCCTGAGCCTGCTTACAGCATTGAGTACCCAAGCCCAGGTGAACCTGCCCTTGCCGAAAAAGTACATCATGCATTGGCAAAAGCTAATATCGATAGCGCATTAAACCCATCTCGTGGCTTTGATCACGGTATGTATGTGCCTTTGAAGATTATGTATCCAAAAGCAGATATACCTTGTGTGCAATTGTCGTTACATCCAAGCCTTGAGCCAAGCTTACACGTAGCGATAGGTGAGGCTTTACAACAGCTTGATTACGATAATTTATTGATCATTGGCTCTGGCTTTACTTTTCATAATATGCGCGCATTTTTCACGCCAGAAACCGCTGAAATTAAAGCGCAAAATATGGCTTTTGAGCAATGGCTAGTTGATGTATGTGGCAATACTGAGCTGAGTGAACAGCAGCGACAAGCTAAACTATTAGAATGGCAAATGGCCCCTGCGGCGCGTTTTAGCCATCCTCGAGAGGAGCACTTATTGCCGTTACATGTTTGCTATGGTGCGGCGATGCGCCCTTGTAGTGATATCTACGAACTACGTATTGCCAACAAGCAAGCCAGTATGTTCTTGTGGGACGATTAAGTTTAAGTTCAACCCCCCAGATAACACGATAAAGGCTCAGATTTTATTCATCTAATTTGGTACGCTAGGTAAGTTAAAACCTAGGAACAACAAAATGAACTTAATAAAAACATCAACCCTTGCGTTTGCTGTGGTTGCGGGTTTAGGTTTGCAGGCATGCTCAACTACAGAGCAAGTTAGCACCCCATCAGCAACAGTGAACGCAACGGCTAACCCGCTCTCGCTTGAACAAATTTATAAAGAAAAAGACTTTAAAGCTGAGCGTAGCACCTATTTTACGTGGCTCGATGATGGTACTGGCTACACAGTACTTGAAGAGCGCGAAAGCGATAAAAATACTCAAGACGACAAAGCTAAAGACGATGAGCACGGCGTAAAAGGCAATGATATTGTGTTTTATAACGCCGATGGGACGGGTCGTAAGGTACTTGTTAGTTACGAAAAATTAATTCCCAAAGGTGATAAAGAGCCACTCACCGTTGAAAGCTATCAATGGTCTAAAGATGGTAAATGGCTGATGGTTTTTACCAATGGCGAGCAAGTGTGGCGCTCACGTAGCCGTGGTGATTTTTGGCTTTTAAACCTCGAAACTGATTCGCTATATCAGTTAGGTGGCGAAAACATCGAAGCGAAAAAGCTGATGTTTGCCAAGTTCTCACCTGATAGCTCAAAAGTAGCTTACGTGCGTGATAACAATATCTACATGGAAAAAGTGGGTAGCAAGGCTGTGACTGCCTTAACCACTGATGGTAACGACACCATTGTTAATGGTAATTTTGACTGGGTATACGAAGAAGAATTTACTATTCGTGATGGTTTCCGCTGGAGTCCAGACAACAAATCAATTGCCTATTGGCAGCTTGATACCAGTGGCGTGAAATACTTCACCATGATCAATAACACCGATGATCTCTACCCTACCCTTAAAGAATTCCCGTATCCAAAAGCCGGCGAGATGAACTCAGCGGTTAAAGTGGGAGTGGTTAGTCTTAATGACAAGAAAACCCGTTGGGCTGAACTAGGTGGTGATAATCGCGATCGTTATATTCCACGTATTAGCTGGGCAGGCACTGGTGAATCTTTGATGATCCAAGATCTTAACCGTCCGCAAAGCCACAACAAGGTTTGGTTATTCGACTGGCAAAAACAGCAACTGACTAAAATTCTTGAAGATAAAGACGATGCCTTTATTGAGTGGTTTTATAAAGCAAACTGGTCAAAAGACGGTAAGTTCTTTATTTGGCACAGTGAGCGTGATGGCTGGCGTCATTTGTACCGTGTATCTCGCGATGGCAAAACGGTTGTTGATTTAACACCGGGCGAGTACGACATCATTGATATGTTAGCGCTCAACGAAGATAAAAACGTTATGTACTTTACTGCATCACCGGATGATCCTGGTCAGCGTTATTTATTCCGTACCTCGCTTGATGGCAGCTCTAAACCGATGCGCGTAACGCCTGAGTCATTCGATGGTTCAAACAGCTACTACATGTCTAAAGATACCTCTTGGGCAATGCATACTTTCTCTAAATTTGGCACCCCACCAATGAAAGAGATCATTAAAGTAAGCGATCACAGTAATGTGAAAACCATAGTTGAGAACAAAGCATTAAAAGAGAAATTAGCGACTGAGCAATTACCGACTCACGAGTTCTTTACGGTTAATGCGCGCGATGGTGTTGAGCTTGATGGCTACATCATGTTCCCAGCGAATATAGACAAAAGTAAAAAATACCCAATCGTTTTCTATGTTTACGGTGAGCCGTGGGGCTCAACAGTACAAGATCGCTGGGAAGGTAACAGTTACTTATACAAGTCGTATCTAACTCAGCAAGGCTTTATTGTTGCTTCAGTTGATAACCGCGGCACGCGCGCACCAAAGGGCAGAGATTGGCGTAAATCTATCTATAAAAAAATAGGCTCTATTACCGTGCGTGACCAAGTTGACGCCCTTGATGCAATGGCAAAACGTTGGGATGTCATTGATACCGACCGTGTTGGTGTATGGGGTCACTCAGGTGGTGGTAGTTCAACGCTTAATTTGTTATTCCGCCATGGTGATAAATATAAAGTGGGTATTGCCTCAGCCCCAGTGCCAGATATTCGCTTGTACGATACTATCTACCAAGAGCGCTATGCAGGTAACCCAAATACCGATCCTGAAAGTTACGACAACACGTCTCCGATCACCTTTGCAAAAGATCTGCAAGGTAAGTTGCTACTGATCCACGGTACCGGAGATGATAACGTGCACTACCAAGGCTCAGAGCGTTTAATTAACGAATTAGTTAAGCACAATAAACAGTTCGAGTTTTTCTCTTACCCGAACCGTTCTCACAGCCTACGAGAAGGTAAAGGCACTACCCTGCACTATCACACTATGATGGCTAACTTCTTCGAAAAGCATTTACTTAACAAGTAAATATGCTTTATTAAAAAATACCGCAGCTTAGACATTAAGCTGCGGTTTTTTTATGCAAACTGTAAACCCCCGTTACAGATAAAAAGCGATACTTTTTGGGCTACTCGCATTGAGCAACACAAAATAACTCGCACCAATTTAAAAGTATGAAACTAGACCTTAGGCTTCATTAGATGGGCTTAATTCATGAATAAAACCCCATAATCTGCTTGTTGATCTACACATTTTCTACACTTTTCAATCTTGGCTATATGGTAATTTTTTAATCAATAATTCATGTAGGGAATTTGGTTATGAAATTAGGAAAAAACTTTTTTCAATCATTGGTAGTGCTTGCGTTATTAGCAAACTTAGCTGCCTGTGGTGACAGTGACTCATCATCGTCATCAGATACAGATACATCGACAAGCGATAGTAGCAGTGATAGCAGTGGTTCTGATAACAGCGGAAGTGACGATAGTGGCGATGATAGCAGCGGTAGTGATAGCAGTTCAGGCTCACTTAGTGTCAGTGATTTCAGCGATATCAGTTTAGGCGACTGTGAGCTTGATACCAGCCTTGAATCACTGGTATGTGCTGCAAATGCATTAATCGACACATTAGATGAAGATGAACTTGCTGATTTACAGCTTGATTACTCAGACTCTGAAGCAAGAACTGTATGGTCAAACTTACCGACGGGCAATGTAAGTCGTAATGGTATTGAACTTGGCGCATTAGATGATGAATCTCTCGAAGCGGCGATGATGGTTGCAAGAGCGGCACTGAGTGATGATGGCTACCAAGATTTCTTAGGTACTATTGCTGCGGATGATTACTTAAATGAGTTAGGTGGCGGTTCAGCTTACTCATCTGGTAAATATTATCTAGCGTTTTTTGGCGACCCAGATGTGAGCGGTGACTGGATGTTGCAATTAGGTGGTCACCACTTAGCTTATAACATTACTTATTTAAATGGTGACGGTTACCCTGTGCCAAACCATATTGGTACTGAACCTAAAGTCAGCTTTGAAATAGACTCAGCAAGCTATGCTCCACTTGCGGATGAAGGTGACGCCCTCGTTGCTATGTTTGATTCATTAAGTGAATCAGAACTTGAAGAAGCCTACTTAAGCGGTGAAAGCTATTCTGATGTATTAGTAGGTCCAGATAATGGAAGTGGTACGTTACCAACTGATTACCCTACAGGTGATAATCGCAAAGGGTTGCTTGTTTCAAGTTTAACGCAGGATCAACAAGCATTGGTTACAGCGGCAATTGAGCAGTGGATCAACGACTACCCTGAAGAAGTGGTTGAAAACTTAACGCTTAGCTATGTAACGAGTTCTGCTTATGCAGATACCTATATTGCTTGGGCTGGCACTGAATCGGCAGGTGTTGATGTGGATGTTGCCGGGACTTATATGCGTATTGATGGCCCTAACCTTTGGATTGAGGTGGCGTGTCAAAATGGGGTGATTATCAGTGATGAAACTCATTACCATACAATGTTCAGGGATAAGAGCTGGGATTATGGTAATAATTTATAAGCCATGAAAACAGTAATTAATCTCCTATTTGGGCTGACCTTTTTGGTCAGCCTCTTTTGTACAAAAGCCTTTGCTCATTCTGCTTCAACGAGTGCTGTGTTTATTGATACACATAAACCACAGATTGAACTCGAAATTTATTTACCCCTCGATCAATTACGTTTAGCTGATGAAAGCCTATTTCCTTCACAAAATGATGATCTAAAGCAGGTTAATTTCTCGGCTTTACAAGACTACATGCAAACACATGTGAGTATCACAACACAAAATTCTCAGCCGTTAACAGCGCAAAAGGTTGATGATTTTGCTATTCATGAATTTGATAACGTACTGTTCATGGTAATGAAGATGCACTTTATCAAACCAGATAATTTTGATAACAGCGGTTTTTCTTTGCATTACAATGCCATTTTACACCGAGTTGTTACTCACAAAATTTATGTTTCGTATCGCAACGATATGCATGAAGTACTTAAAGCAAGCCAAGACATAGCAACCATAGGCCTGATCCGCTATCAGCGCGAAACCCTATTTATAGAGCCTGAAAAAATCACTGCATGGTCTCAGTTTAAGCTGATGTTTTTAAATGGTATGAGCCATATTACAGCCGGTATAGATCACTTGCTGTTTTTACTGTGCTTAATTTTGCCAGCCCCTCTTGTTAGTGCCAATAAGCGCTGGCAATCAGTGGCACCTGTGCGCCAATGTGTTATGTCGGTAGCTAAAATTGTCACCTTTTTTACACTCGGACACTCATTAACGCTAGCCCTGACGACGCTCGGGTATATTTCATTTCCTGCAAAGCCAATTGAGATTTTGGTAGCGACCTCTATTTTAGTTTCGGCATTGAATGCAATCAGGCCGATTTTTTCGCAGTCAGCTATGTGGATAGCATTTATTTTTGGGCTTATCCATGGTCAAGCATTCGCAATTGAAATGAGCCATATGGGGTTTGATACGCAGGCCATCATCGTCGCATTGGTTGCATTTAATCTGGGTATTGAAACTGTGCAGTTACTGATCGTTATTTGCGTTGTACCCGTGCTAGTAATGCTTGCCAGAACTTATTTTTATAGTGCTATTCGAATTACATTATCAGTGCTGGCTATGGCGGCTGCGAGTTATTGGATTATCGAGCGAAGCGTGTAATGAAAAGGGCCTTATTTAGCCCTTTTTACTTTCAAAACAAAGTTACAAATAGGTGTTAAACCAATTAACTAGCTCTGATTCAAGTTGTTCTTTATGGTTCATTAAAAAGTGGTTATCACCTTCATACACCACAAGTTTATGGGGGATATGATACTTATCTAGCGCTTTGGCAAATTGAATTGAGTTATCGACCGATACTCGTTTATCGTCACTGCCATGAATAAGTAATATGGGCACTTTAGGCGATAGCTTATCAACCCAGTTCATCACGGAGCGTGCTTCAAGCTCTGCTTGTTTGTTCTCTTTATAATTGGGAATACGACGCACATACACGTTTTTTTCCATGTTAGGTCTAAACTTAAGCTCTTTGACTAAATCGGTCGCCCCCGCAATGGTTGCAATGGCTTTAACCTTGTTTGTGTGTTGCATGGCAAGGTGGGTTTGCATGCCGCCTCTACTTACTCCTAACATACCAATACGGTTTTCATCTGCACTTGCTATGTGCGGAATAAAATCAATAAGCGCAAGTACGTCGTTAACATCTCTGCCACCAAATTCATCTAAGTCATCATTTTTAGCTGATGTACCGTGGTATTGGCTGCCGATAACCACAAAACCTTGCTCTGCTAAAGGAAATAAATTGCGCATCATTGCAGCAAAATAAACACTGCCAAAATTACCGTTACCGCCGCGGTTATAAATTAACACAGGTAGCTTATTCTTGATGACTTTAGGTTTGATGATATAACCAAGCACCTCAACATCATCGACCTGATATTTAAAATTATGGCAGGTTAAATTTGTTTTAAAGTTATCGAACATATCTTGTGGAAAGGTTTCTTCAAAGGCTTTAATGCGCTTTAAGTATGCTTCTTCGTTTTTAGCTTTGCGTTTATTCTTTTGCGCAATAAATTGATGCCACGAATCATAGTCAGCAAAGATACCTGTAAAGCAGTCTGTTTCTTTTATGACGTGTTCATCATCGATAATTTTCGCTGCGCTGGTAGAAAAAACAGCGAGAAATAGGCTGGCAAAGAGTAGTAATTTATACACAACAACATCCTTATTGGTGACTAAAAGTTACTAAACCACAGTAACTTAAATGATGGTTATTTGTATATAACTACTTTTTTACGTATCAAAACTTTTATATTATGAAAGTTAACTTATTGAATTGGAAGTCATAATGAGCAATAAACCGCCGCATATATTAGAGTTTCTGCCTAAGCGTTACACCTTGTGGGGGTTATTATGCTTATCCTTGGTATTCGCTATATTTGTAATTATATGGTCTCGAGCTCCTGAATACCGGCCTTTGGTACAAGATATGCGCTTAGTCAATGCCGTCAAGATAGTTGATGTACTGGACGTTGAAGAGATCCCTTACAAGGCTGATATTAAAAATCATATTTTGTACGTTGATGTTCTTCATTCAGACCAAGCAAGGCTAGCACTTGCTAAAGTAGGTTTCGTCTTTGATTATCCAAATAAAGATACATTTAGTTCAATACCGCAAGCATGTGCCTTACTTGAATCACAAGAAGCAAAGGAAAATAGGCCTATTCATCAAACTGAATGGTTTCTCCGATTAGTTCGCATAATAACGGCCGCGATAGTACTCATTACTTTAATCTTGGTCGTTGTACGACCCATTTTAAAGAATCTTATTCTTGAAGATAACAACAAAGATTAATATACCTTTTAGCAAAGAAAAAGCCGCAATAAGCCCCATTACAGATAAAGCCGCAATAAGCGGCTTTATCTGTAATGGGGCTTTACACTAAAAATAGGGTTTGGCGTTATTCAACTGAAATGAATACTTCAACTTCTTCACTGCTTTTATAAAACTCATAGTCAGTTTTATATGCTCGAATATGCGGGCACTGTTCATTACTAAAGTACTGCCAAACTTGGCCCCAAACATCGATAACGGTTTGTGGCATTGCACCTTTGCCGCTAAAGCGAAGATAGTTACCTGTAGCGAGTGTAGTTTGTTCTACCTCTGATGACGTGACTTGCATGTCAGTACATGCAAATACATCAAACTCTCCTGTGACATCAGATTCATAATGAGTATACACGCCATAAACTTGGCTAGATGGCGTTAAATTTGGCGCTATGTCTGTGTAAAATTGCTGCCATAAGCCAGCGATTTTGGCACCTTCCCCACTCATTTCTTTCATATTGCTGGTGCGAACTTTGAGGCCAAATAAAGTTGTTGGGTTGTCTATATTGATCTTCGTTACTTGCTGATCCATTGCATTTTTCCTTGCTTATTTTGTTCCCAGTAAAATACCAGAGCATGCGTACTTTAACCTAGCCTTTTTAATTATTTATTTTAAAAAAACTATATTTTGTCAACGGCCTTTACAGCTTAAAAAACAGTCATGGCATCCTTATCTGCATCAGGTTAAGATGGGTAAAATAACAACAAAATCAGCGGGTGTTTAATGAATAAAATCAATGCGCTTATCTACTTTTTAGCCTTTAGTAGCGGCTTTTGTATTATGGGAATTGAGCTTTTAGGCGGGCGAATTTTAGCGCCGTACTTTGGTAGCAGTGTGCATATATGGGGCAGTATTATCACTGTATTTATGTTGAGCTTATCTTTCGGCTATTTACTTGGCGGTAAGCTCTCAACCCGCAATCCTTCGTTAACTAAATATGGTCTCATTTTCTTTGTAGCAAGCATTATGGTAGTGCCAATAGTATTGTTTGCTGAGCCAATTATGACCTTTATTTTCACCCATATTGAAGACAGTCGTTACGGCTCGTTGCTGGCATCAACGGCGTTGTTTTTTATCCCTACAACAATACTCGGCATGATCTCACCTTACTCAGTGCGATTATTGGTTACCGATCATGAAAAAAGTGGTCAGGTTGCCGGTGGTTTGTATTTTGTGAGCACCCTAGGAAGCGCCCTTGGCACGATT
The DNA here is from genome assembly GCF_001306895.1 of Pseudoalteromonas sp. UCD-33C. NCBI lineage: Bacteria > Pseudomonadati > Pseudomonadota > Gammaproteobacteria > Alteromonadales > Pseudoalteromonadaceae > Pseudoalteromonas > Pseudoalteromonas sp. UCD-33C. The sequence goes on from NZ_LJTB01000007.1 coordinate 108,430, forward strand.
ATTACCTCTTTTTATATGGTGTTAGCGTTTGATGTTAACGACATCATTAAAACCTTTGCAGCGGTATTAGGCGCGCTTGGTTTGCTTGCTATTGCTGTTAGTCAAATAAAAACGAAGGAGCGTACTGTATGTTTAGAGTCTTAACACTTTGTTTGATCATGACATTGCCTTTTAGCAGCTTAGCCGAAGTAATACATAAAGAGCGTTCGCTTTATCGAAATATTTTAGTGGAGAAGTCTGGCGATTTACTGTGTTTAAAATTTAACGAAAAAACCCGTAAAAGCACGCAAAGTTGTATGTATAAGAGTGAGCCTAAAAAGCTGGTGTTTAATTACACCAAAATGACGTTTGCAAGCTTACTATTTATTGATAACCCTCAAAATGTACTGATCATAGGTTTAGGGGGAGGTTCGCTCTCTAATACCATTCATGAGCTTTACCCTAGCGCTCATATCGAAAATGTCGAAATTGATCCCGCGGTAATAAAAGTTGCCCGTGATTATTTTAGCTTTGTAGAAACTGATAACGTAACGTCTAAGGTGCAAGATGGCCGTATTTTTATTAAACGTGCCGCACTTAAAAAACAAAAGTACGATTGGATTATTCTTGATGCCTTTAACGGCGATTATATCCCTGAGCACCTTCTCACTAAGGAATTTTTTGCGGAAGTAAAAAGTGTTTTAGCTGATGGCGGAATTGTCGCGGCAAATACTTTTTCATCGAGTAAATTGTACCAGCATGAGTCGGCAACTTACTTCGATGTGTTTGGTGACTTTGTTAATGTTGTGACCGATGAAAACTCTAATCGCATTATTTTAGCTGGCTTCGAGACTATGCCTAGCCAGCAACAGTTAGCCGAACGCGTCAACAAACTCGCAAATAAGTTAACCCCTTACGATGTTGATTTGCAGTTACTCAGCGAGCATTTGTTTTATACTAAGGGTAATCAAGATTGGCCAGCGGATACTAAGGTGCTCACTGACCAATATTCACCAGCGAATTTATTAAATTACCAATGATCAAATACGCCTTAATTGCATTTCTTTTAATTACGAGCTCTGCTGCTATGGCAGAGCCCCCTTCCCCCCCACCTTTAGCTGCAAGTCAGCAGCAGTTGTCTAAACTATTGAATCAATACAAAGGGCAAGTCGTGTTACTCGATTTCTGGGCGTCTTGGTGCAGCCCGTGTCGACGCTCGTTTCCTTGGTTTATAGCCATGCAGAGCAAGTATCAACAGCAAGGGCTTAAAGTAATTGCTGTAAACATTGATGTTGAGCGCAGTGATGCCGATGCTTTTTTAACTGAGTTTGCAGTGAACTTTAATATTATTTACGACCCAGACGCTGTTATTGGCAAGCAATATCAACTCAAAGGGATGCCGAGCAGCTTTTTAATCGATAAAGAAGGCGTAGTCAGGTTCCAACACACAGGCTTTGTAGCTGATAAATTAGACCTCTATGAAAGCCATATCAAAGAGTTAATTGCTAAATAATGTGGTTAGGTAGATAACTTTTGCAGTTGTTCGCTTTTATCGAACACAGCTATCTATTTTATTAATTGCACTAATATTTACTTAGCATGCTAACTACATTAAAATAGTTAGCATGCTAAGTAAATGGAGCGCATCATGTCTTCCACTCCCCCTTTTCACGAAACTCTTGATTTAACATTATGCGGCAGTATGGGCCGTGTGCATCGTTTATGTCGCGATGCTGTCACTTTGGCGGTTGAGCCTTTGGGTCTTACCCAATCTCGCTGGACCGCGATGATGCACCTGTTTCATCTAAACCAAGGTTGTACGCAACAAGAGTTAGCAAATAGCTTAGGCATTGAAATGCCTTCACTAACTCGCACTATTAAGCAGCTTGAGCAGCAAGAGATTATTGCTCGTAAAGCTGATGCTGAAGATAAACGCAGTAAACGTCTGTACTTCACTGAGCAAGGTCTACAATTGTTAGACACATTGCAGGTGATTATTGCCGATGTGAAACAGCATCTTTATGCTGATTTAACCACTGAGCAACTCGATACCATGGCGCATGGTTTAATTCAGATGGAGCAAAACGCCCGTCAGTGTATCCGTCATTATTCAGGAGATAAGTAACGTTATGACACCAGATCAAAAGTTTGCCCGTTACGTTAAAATCTCTTTAGCGGGTTTTATTGTTTTATTTTTATATTTTGTGATTGCCGATTTGTATATGCCTGTCACACCGCAGGCTCGTGTTTATCACCCTGTCGTGCAAGTGACCCCGCAAGTAAGTGGTCGCGTGACTGACGTATTAGTGACCAACAATCAAGCTGTCGAAAAACAGCAAGCCTTGTTTAAGATTAACGACGAGCCGTTTGAGCTTGCCGTTCAACAAGCTGAACTTGCTTATGATGATGCAAAACTACAAAACCAACGTTTAGATAGCAGTGTGAAGGCAATAGAAGCACAACTTGCTGCTGCTCAAGCTAAGCTACATGAGCAAACATTACTGTTCGAACGCGGTGAGTCGCTATTGAAAAAACGTTCTATTTCAGAGCAAGAGTACGAAACAATCAATGCGAACTATCAATCAAGCAAAGCGAATGTGGCTGCAATTGAAGCACAGCTCAGCGAGGCTAAATTAGCGCGCGGTAAAATAGGGGATGACAATTTAGCGCTTCGCCATGCTCAAAACCAGCTTGAACAAGCGAAACTAAATCTGTCGTACACCACTGTGAAAGCCGATACCGACGGTAAAACTGCAAACTTACAAGTAACACCGGGTACTTATGCTAATAAGGGCCAGCCGTTAATGGCGATTGTTGCTAATAAAGCTGATTTAGTGGCTGATTTTCGTGAAAAGTCTTTAGTTCACGTACAAGTTGGTAGCACTGCAAAAGTCAGCTTTGATGCGCTACCGGGCAAAGTGTTTACAGGCAAAATTGTTAGTTTTGAAGCGGGTGTGAGTGATGGCCAGCTTAATGCTAACGGTTTACTCAGTGCCACTGAAAGCAGTAACCGTTGGGTACGAGATGCACAGCGTCAACGTATCCATATTCAGCTAGATGAACACCAGATGCTGGCAAAATTTCCAAGTGGTGCGCGTGCAACTGTCCAACTTCTGCCTGACTCTAGTATTGGCAGCTGGTTTGCAAGCATGCAAATTCGCTTCATTAGTGTTCTGCACTTCATTTACTAAGGCTGGGTGAGTTATGTCTGTATTGCAACTCGATGGTAATGGCTTACGCCAAGCGCTACGCATTGCTACGGGCTCAGCATTAGGGTTTTCACTGGCAAAATTGATGAACTGGCCGAATGGCATCTTTTTCACTGTTTACCCTATGCTACTGCTTGGTTTAGTGCCTGTGCTTAACATGCATATTATTCGTCAGTTTTACGCAGGCGCGGTGTTCAGTGCGCTATTTGTATTGGTTGTACAAGGATTGTTTGCACACTTGCCTGTTGTAATGACAATGATGAGCTTTATAGCCTTTGCCTTTTTGTTTTATCAAATGAGCCGTGGTGCTAACTTTCTATTTGGCGCCACAACCGTGGTGAGCTTGTCGATTCAATTGCATTTTTCGACCTACACCGGCGGTGGTGTCAGTATTTATCCGCTGATCATTAGTAACGCTGTTGCCGTTGTGGTTACTGTGCTGTTTTCGATGCTAATGCATGGTTTATTCCCTGATGTTGCACCACGCCAAGGTCGGGTAATGCCAGAGAAAGCAAAAGAAAGTGTGCGCCATGAAGTCTTACTTTGTTCAACCGTAGCGACTTTATCATTTGTTGTATTTCAGGTATTTGATTTACAAGATTCTATCTCTGCTCAAGCGGCCTCGGTACTGATATTGTTTTCATTGTGCTGGAAAGCGGCAGGTATGGCTGCATGGCAGCGCGCGATAGGCACCTTAATTGGTTGTAACTTAGCGTTAGTGGCACAGTTATTTTTGTATAACCATACAGATATTTTGATATTTCCTGCGTTAATTCTGTGGATTTTGACCTTTATCTTTAGTCGTTATCACATAATTGGTGGCGGTATTCCGGGTGTTGGCTTTGGTATTATCACCACATTTGGTATTTTGTTTGGCCAGTCATTAGGGCCGGGGCAAGATCTGGTTTACAGTGCGCTCTATCGTTTTTCGTCGGTGTCTGTGGCCATACTATTGAGCTTATGTGCGGTGTATATAATGCATCACATCTTAAATCGCTTTGCAATGACTAGGCATCACACGTTTGATTAAAGATTAAAAAAGGGAGTTAATCAGAACTCCCTTTTTTATTGTTATTTGGTTCGAAAATCGTGGGTAAAGACTTAAGTAAATCGTCTTGTTTTTTTACGACACTCTGTACACACGTTTTTGAGGCGACATCTGCAACCCAAGCGCCCCATTGTGAACTGCCCGGCTCTTCTCCTGGGGTTGCCCACCATCTGGCTTTATAAAGAATTTCGTTATAACAGGTTTCACTACCTTGCGGATACGCGCTTCCGGCTTGCCATGAATCTACAGCAAAACTCGACATAGGCAAAGCTGACAGCGTTATCATTGCAGCGGCAACAATGCGTGATTTCTGGCCCATACCCGGCTCCTTAATTAGCAGTGAAATTGTATTACTATTATAGACGCAGCAGGATTAACCATCAATTAACTTTGTTAACAAGTTACACTTCTTTACAGTTCTGCTTATTTTTGACACGTTCTTCTGATGTGAAAGTTAGAATTTTACATTTTTTCTTAATGCTTTTGTTTGTCCTCTTTTTGTTTTAGAGTCCATGCGCTTTCTCTGAGAACTTTTACTTGGTTTTGTTGCTCTTCGTTTCTTTTGTATTTGTGTTGCATTAATGATTAATTCTTTCAAACGATTAAGCGCATCTTCTTTGTTCATTTCTTGCGTGCGATGACTTTGCGACTTTATGACAATAACGCCCTCTTTTGTAATTCGAGAATCATTTAAATTAAGTAAACGTTGTTTGTAAAAGTCAGGTAACTTTGAGCGATTAATATCAAAACGAAGATGAATAGCTGTAGCTACTTTATTGACGTTCTGCCCGCCTGCGCCTTGCGAGCGGATCGCACTAAAGTCGAGTTCCCATTCATCAATTGTGACGGTATTAGAAATAATTAACATCAGGTTCAGTTAGCTATGGTAAAAAAGGTATTGTAACATTTGTAATTGGCTAAACATAATAGCTCGACTATTTGCGCCGGTTGCTAACCATTTTGAAAGAAAGGAGATCACGATGAAAGCACTATTTATTTCTATGAGCCTACTTGCGATGAGTTTTTCTAGCTTCGCAGAAGATATTTCTGAAAATCAGCTACAGCGTTACATTAAAGCCCTTCCTGCAGTCGTTAATTGGTCACAAAGCCAATCTGAGTTAGATACTGTAAACCTTGGTGGTATGCTAGGTAGTTCTGATGGTGTTGACAGTTCGTCAGTTATGGATGCGCTGGGTCACATCAAAAAGCATGAGCTTTATACTGAGTTCGAAGCCCTTACCAAACAATATGGTTTCACGCCAGAGCAGTTAGTTACTGTTGGCTCAGAGGTATCAATGGCGTATTTAGAAAACCTTAAAGCGGGTATGTCAGAAGAGAACAAGCAACGTGTAAACCAAGCAATGAGTGGTTTACAAAGCCTTACGGCATCATCATCTGATGCGGGTACTCGCTCAATGGCAGGTGCTTTAGAAGGTGTTAAAGCAAGTACTGCAACAGCAGATGTTAGCGAAAGTAACGTTAACTTAGTTAAGCAGTATATGCCGCAGTTAAAAGAACTGTTCGCAATGTTGCAGTAACAGCACTATCAAATAAAGAAAGCGGCGAGTGAGCCGCTTTTTTTATGCTTACTTGAATACCATAGCGTTTTTTAGATGCTGCTTTTGTTGTGCAGTTGGTAAAAATCCAGTTTGTACAAATTCATTAAGGCTTGGGTGACGTTCAAAGTACAAAATATCTAGGGCAAAACGATTCATACCGTACAAGCCCCGATGGATCATATTTGCCGAAAATATGAGTAAGTCACCTTTTTTGAGTGCTACACTTTTACCACGAGTTAGTGAGTCACTATTTCGAGCGCCCTGCTGTTCTAATCTAACTGTTAACTCTTCATCAGAATCCCAGTTTTTATGACTGCCTGGTATTAGTTCTATTCCCGGTTCATCTTCAAAAGCAACGCGGCAATGTAACACTTCAGGGCCGCTAAGAGCGGCCTTTTGCGCATCAAGCTCTAAGTGATACTGCATATCGCGATGCCAATAATTTGCCTGTTTAGGGTTGTAAGGGTTAAAGAATAGTTGAGTATTCATAAACTGGGGCTCAGCAACAATGCCCTTAACCTGTTTCAATAGTGTGTTGGCGCTGACAAACTCAAAAAGAGTAAACTTTTCCTCAATACTTAAACATGCAGCACCAGTCAAACCTGAGCTATTAATCCCTCTGGATTGGTAAAAAGATTGGTTTTCTTGCAACCAGTGATGATGAAATTTATTGAGAATTGCCCTTACCTTGCTAAGCTCACTCTCTGTGTAAAGGCCCTTTACATGGTAGTAGCCGTTTTCAGCAAAAAAGTTATTTTCCATTTTTTACCTTGCTAAAATTGCACGTATTTTACTACTAAGCTCAGGCAATACTTGTTGCTCAAACCACGGATTTTTCTTTAGCCAGATATTATTGCGAGGGCTTGGGTGAGGAAGTGGCAAGTAATTTGGCCAATATTCACGCCACGATTTTACTAACTCAGTTAAGGGTAGCTGCTTAGTGTGGGGTAAATGATATGCCTGCGCGTACTTACCTAAGATAATGGTGAGCTCAATATTATTTAGTTGCGCTAAGAGCTTTTCACGCCATGCAATCGCGCACTCTTTTCTTGGCGGTAAATCACCTGATTTTCCTTTGCCCGGGTAACAAAAGCCCATCGGCAAGATAGCAAAATTGCGCTCATCGTAAAACTCATCGCTTGTTACACCAAGCCAAGAACGAAGCCTTTGCCCGCTTGCATCATTAAAAGGTTTGCCACTTTCATGTACTTTAATTCCCGGTGCTTGACCAGCAATTAAAATGCGAGCCTGTGGATTAAACTGAATAACGGGCCGCGCTCCGAGTGGTAAATGAGGTTCGCAGATCACGCATTTACTAACTTGTTCTAATAATGATTGAGTACTCATAAGTTAGTAAAAAGATGATCTATGCTTGCTTTGACCAAACTGCTAACTCATTACCACTTGGCTCTGTGAAGTGAAAACGACAGCCTCCAGGAAAATCAAACAAGGACTTAATAATTGTGCCGCCGTGTTTTTCTACCTGTGCTTGAGTCTCTTTAATATTATTTGAATAAAGCACCAGTAGCGCGCCGCCATTATTGGTTAAGCTAGTTAATGGGGCTTGATAAAAACCGCCATCAAGGCCCGCTGATTCAGCGCTAAAGGCCGTGTATTCAGGGCCATAGTCGGTAAATTGCCACTTAAAAACCTGATGAAAAAATGCCTTTGTTGCGGCTAAATCTTTAGCAGCAAATTCAACATAATTTAAGCTATGGTGGTTCGACATGGTGTGCTCCTAATTTAAACTATTCTCAAGCGCCATAGCGCAATGAAGTGTTGTACTATCAAGTAATGGAACAGATGTATCTGATTGTTGAACTAACAGCGCTATTTCGGTGCAACCAAGAATAATGGCTTCAGCACCTTGCTGAGTTAGATCATCAATAATGGTTAAATACTCAGCTTTAGATTCTGGGCTGATGATGCCTTTACATAGTTCATCATAAATCACACGATGCACTGTTTCACGCCCCTGTGTATCAGGAATTAACACATCTATGGCGAATTTATCAGCTAGGCGTTGCTTGTAAAAGTCTTGTTCCATAGTGAACTGGGTGCCCAACAAAGCCACTTTTTTAAAGTTATGTTGGATCAGGTTTTCACCAACTGCATCTGCAATGTGTAACAAAGGAATTGTAACAGTTGCTTGTACTTGCTCAGCGAGTTTATGCATTGTGTTGGTACAAATTAATAAATAATCAGCGCCAGCGGCTTCAACTTGCTTAGCGGCTTTAATCAGTATCTCGGCCATCTGTGGCCAATCTTGTTGCTGTTGAAGCACAGCTATTTCGGCAAAATCGAGGCTAACGAGTACTATCTTGGCACTATGCAGCCCCCCAAGTTTGTTTTTAACACCTTGATTTAAAAGCTGGTAGTAACTTTGTGTAGACTCCCAACTCATGCCACCGATTAAGCCTATTGTTTTCATTGCAGCTCCCTTTTTATTTACTTAACACCATATGATATTGCACAGAACAAAGCTAGCAGATCATTATTTTACTAACAGATCGATTTAGTTGGTTGTGTTTCATTATTTAATACGTGCATGCAAATGATAACTACTATCTTTTCTGTTTGTCGACGATATAATACGGGGTTTTCTTCTCGTGTTATTTTTTAAGGGATTATCATGCATTCTCAATCATTAGATGCAGTGACTACCAATCGCCCTAAAAATACAGCTAAAAAGCGCTCTGTAAGCCTATCTTATCGTGTTGCTGTGTTTTTGCGTTTCGTTGCAGCCATCATTGGTGGTTACGCCTTTACCAGTGTGCTTATTTCATTACTAGCTGTGTTATTACCACTTAATAAACTCGACAGCGTGCTGTTAACCACGACTCTATCGGTATTTTTTTACTGTTGTGTATTTATTTGGGTGTTTGCAGTTAAGTCTTTAAAGACTGTTTGGATCACTATTTTACTAACAACTGGTGGGCAATTGCTGGCCCTTTCATTGATTAAGGATTGGTTATGAAAGAGAGCTTTTTCCGCTCAATGACTTGGCTTCATACCTGGGTTGGCTTGCTGGTATGCTGGTTACTGTTCTTAATCTTTTTTGCTGGCACCATCAGCTTTTTTAAAGATGAAATCACTATTTGGGCCAAGCCTGAAACGCACTATGTGCAGCATCAAGCACAACGGGTTCAGTCTCAAGCCGAGCAAATTAATTATGTGTTTGCGCAATTACAGCAACAGGCACCTAATTCATTATCTTGGCGGATAAACTTACCTGAGCCACGTAACCCTGTTTTAAGCTATGGGTATGCTGAGCCTAAACAGCCAGGCCAGCGCCGAGCACCTTTCAACTATACACATCTAGACCCTAATACCTTAGAGCAATTACCCGAACCTCGGGAAACTAAGGGGGGTAACTTTTTCTATCGCTTACACTTTGATTTACATTACATAGATGTATTTACTGCACGGATAATTGTTTGTTTAGCCTCATTATTTATGTTGGTAGCGCTTATAACAGGCATCGTGATCCACAAACGTATTTTTAAAGATATGTTTAGCTTTAGAGCAAACAAAGGCAGCCGAAGCTGGCTCGATGCACACAATGTTTCGTCAGTGCTGGCACTGCCATTTCATATCATGATCACCTACACGGGGATTATCACGCTGATATTTATGCTGTTCCCCTATCCTGCCGAGACTGTATATGAAAATGGCTTAAGGCAATTGTTTGATGAGGCATTGCCTATTAATAAACGTGCAAAGCCCAGTGAAGAGCAGCGCCCTATGGTGGCAATCAAAGATGTGTTAGATCAGATTTATACTAAGTCACCGAATGCCGACATTAGCTACGTGTTTGTTAGAAATGCCAATACAGCGACCTCACAAATAGTGGTTTATTTGGCAACTGGCAAAGAGGTTGTAGATAACGGACCACGCTACTTATTTAGTGGTGTAACAGGTGAGCTTGAAGCGAGTTCTGGGGAAGATTGGAGCGCTTCGGCGCAGTTTTATGACTCAATGACGGCATTGCATAGCGGTCGTTTAGCCGAGCCGTTGCTGCGTTGGTTGTATTTTTTCTGTGGCGTAGCTGGCTGTGCAATGATAGCTACAGGCTGCATCATGTGGGCAAGGCGCTTACGCGAGAGGCTCAAAGCAGAGCAAAAACCAAGCTTTGGTTTAAAGCTTGTTGAAAGTCTTAATTTAATAACTTTAATGGGCTTACCGCTAGCAACTTCAGCGTTCTTCATTGCTAATCGTTTATTGCCTTTAGAGTTAGCTGGGCGTGCCGATAAAGAAATACTCGTGTTTTTCTTAACTTGGCTTGCGGTTGCGCTTCCGGCTGTGAGTATTATAGAAAAACATCATTGGCGCTATTGTGCATGGCTTAACGCTGCTGCTTGTTTATTAGTACCTGTGGTAAATGCGCTGACAACAGATGGCAATTGGATCACATATTTACTAACTCAGCAGTGGGACTTATTCGGTATTGATAGTGCGTTTATTTGTGCTGGGCTGCTGTTTTTACTACAAAGCAAAAAAATACCTAGGCATAAAACCGCTACAAATAAGACTAAATTAAATAAAAACAAGCTGTTAAAGGAGCAACAAGGATGATGGAGTTACTGCAATTTAGTCTCTGCTTTTTTGGGTTTAATTGTTTTGCTCTTGCAAAATTCAATCACTTTCGTGATGTATTTAAAAAGAAATTAACCGAAAAACAGCGAAGTAGCTTTTTATTCAGCGGCTGGATCAGTATTTTACTAAGTTTGGTGCTTTGCGTGCTGTCAGATGCTGGGTACGGCGCATTGCTATTTTGCGGTTATATGGCTTTAAGTGTACTTATGCTCATGATTTTATACAGTTTTACTGTTTCATGGGTAAAGCATGTCAGTGTATTAACTATGTCTGTTTTGCTGTTGAGTGGCTTTTCGGTGATGATTTTGTAGTGTAGTTAGTAAAAAACTGATCTGATACCAATTTGCAATAATGCTTAATTGAGCAAATAGTAAAAAAATGGGTAGGCAATGCCTACCCAAGCAGGGGATTAAATTGGGGGATCACATGTTGTTTCAAATTAACGACGCTAAGTTTGCCTAGTATCCATTACAGTTGTGTTGCACATTCGTGATAGTTTAAAGACAGTTGTAAAGCCCCTTTACAAGCTCTCATGGTCAACATAAATAAGCTCGTCTGTTTTAAAACCATATTGTTTTGCTGTGTTTATAAAGTCCTGCATTTGCTGTTCTGTAACGTTAGGAGTGCGCGACAAAAACCATAAATACTCTTTGTTATAGCCAGTAATATAAGCGTATTGATAGTCTTGCTTATCTAATTCAAACACTACATATGAGCTATAGAATGGCCCAAAGAATGATACCTCTAGGTGACCTATGTCTTGTTGCTCTGCAAACTTCGCTTTACCTTCAGCTTGCTGCCATTCTTTATCTTCAGCGCTGTAACCTTTATTGATAACTTTTACACTGCCATCAGGGTTAATAGAGTATTCAGCGGTAATGCCTTCAAGGCCGCGTTCAAATGAATGATCTAAACGTGCAATTTCGTACCAGGTCCCTGTGTATTTGTTTAACTCAAAATTATCGACAGGTTTGATGTTGTCTGGCACGCCTGTACACGCAGATAAAATGGCTGTGATGCATAAAACCCCGATTAACTTTAATGATGTTTGCACGTTTTTACTCCCTCTAAAAAATTAAACAAATTAATACGTTAATAGCACTAATTTAGTTCAATTACGGTAAACTATTAATGTCTAAAATTAAAGATTGAGAACAGCATGAAGATTTGGGTTGATGCAGACGCCTGCCCCGTCGTTATTAAAGAAATATTATTTCGTGCCGCAGAGCGCACGCAAACCTTTACCACATTAGTGGCGAACCATGCGATGCGAGTACCCCCTTCAAAGTATATTAGCCGTTTACAGGTATCTTCTGGTTTTGATATTGCCGACAACGAAATCGTTAAACGTATCGAGCCAAATGATTTGGTGATCACCGGTGATATTCCTTTAGCAGCTGAAGTTATCGAAAAAGGCGCACAAGCGCTTAATCCGCGCGGTGAGTTATATACGACCGAAAATATTCGCTCACGTTTAAACGTTCGTGATTTTATGGAAACAATGCGCTCAAGTGGCGTTGAAATGGCCGGTGGCCCTCCGCCGTTAAGCCAAGCTGACCGCCAAAACTTTGCAAATAACTTAGACAGAATCCTCGCTAAAAAGTCATGAGTATCGATAATAGTGGGCCACTGCAAGGTTTTGGTGATGAGGAGTTTAAAGTCGCTGTTTATTTAGAAAAGCGCCCGCCGATGCCTGCTTGGCAACAACTTGACCATTTACATGCAATGCAACCCGGCCAAATAAACGAAATAAACCAAGCATGTGGCAATGGTTGGCGCAAAGTTTTTAATGTGTATGGCAAAGTACTTTTTGCACTACCAAGTGAATATTATGATTTTGCTAAAAGAGCGGCTGATTGGCAGAGCTTTCGCGATGGACAACTACTGCAAGTACATAGCCAAACTGCATTACTGTTTAGCCCACCGATATTAGGCAAACCAGAGCAATTACATATAATTGCAGGGCGAACCCATGCTAAGCAGCTTATAAATGACGGGTTTTTGGATTGCCAATTAATATGGCTTGATGATGAATTTGCTATTAGTAAATCTGATAAAGTGATTGTTTGCCCCTATTTTGATTACCGCCAGTTGAGCAACATTAAAATTGCACGACTTAGCCAGCTAGTTGCAGATATTTTTTCTTAGTTTCTGGTTTATTGCGTTATTGAGTTAGCAAACTAAGCTTTAAATACTGTAAAACTTAATAGTACTCTAGATGAAAATATTGGTCGTTGACGATATGCCACTTATGCGCCACGTGTTGATAAACATGTTGCGTAGGCTTGAATATAAGGATATAACGGAGGCGACAGATGGCGCTCAAGCGTTTGATTTACTCGAAAAACACTGCTTTGATCTGGTGATTACTGATTTGCATATGCCGAAAATGGATGGCAAATGTTTGCTTAATCATATTCGCGAAAACCCAGTCCTAAGTGATTTACCTGTATTGATGGTAACCTGCGAAGACAGTAAACAAACAGTAAGCGAGATGATCACAGCAAAAGTGAACGGTTTTATTATTAAGCCTTTTTGTTTAAATACACTGCAAAAGCAGTTAAGTCGAATTGTTAAATCAGAATAACCTGCAACAACTGGAGTTAAGAGCGATGTTTAAGCATTTAACAATAGTGAGTTTATTCACTGCCAGCATTGCCATGGCGAGTGCTGAACAATTGACTTTATATACCGAAGTATTCCCTCCCTATAACTTTGTGCAGCACAATCAACTCACCGGTATTAACACCAAAATCATGGAATCCTTGTGTGAAAGAGCCAAGTTGAGCTGTACGTTTAGTGTATTGCCTTGGAAGCGCGCCATGTCACTAACACTCGCCCAACCCAATGCTGGAATTTATTCTACTTCACGCACCGCAAAGCGAGAAACTCAATTTTACTGGGTTGGCCCTTTGGTATCTGGGCATTCATGTTTATACCGTTTAAATAATCGCAACGACATTAAAGTAACGAGTACACAGTCGTTGCAAAACTACACCATTGGCGTATCTCGTGGTGATGTTTATCAAACAGTTCTTGCTGATTTTAACCTTGCTGAAGGCCAGCAATTTTTAACTTACTCAAAAAAGTTTGAAGAGCTAAAAATGTTTAAGCAAGGTAAGCATGACTTGCTGATTGGCTCCTCTCTCACTCTTTCATCACAGTTGATGAATGTAGGTATGAACCCAGACCAAGTCACGCCGGTATTTGAGTTAAAGCATCCTGCCTTAGTGGGTAATTACTTAGCACTTAACAAAAACACATCGCCAGAGGTGGTAACTAAGCTGCAACACGCCCTCGATACCATGAAGGAAGAAAACCTGATTGACTCTCTTGTTGATCAGTTTGTAGCAGAGGATATGCACTCTCACGGCGAAACATTGACAGTTGCACAGCAGTGCTTAAATGGTTCTGCTATTTACTAAATTGGAGTGGTTTTAGGTAAGTTAGCCGCTGTTTTTCTTATACTTGAAGTCAATCGTGATTTTTCGCGCTAGAACGCAAAGCCATTGCCTCATCTTTAATTGCTTTTTATAGTGATAAAAATAACAAAAAGGGCAAAAAATTATGAAACCAACTCCACTATTTAAAAGCTTAGTGCTAGCAGTATGCTTAGGCGCAACAGGCGCCTCTCAAGCTTACGATCGAATCACAGGCCATAACTTTGCTAGTCGTTCTGAAGTAATCGCACAATCAGGTATGGTTGCAACATCACAGCCGTTGGCTACGCAAGTGGGCTTACAAGTATTAAAAGACGGTGGTAATGCCATTGATGCAGCTATTGCGGCAAATGCAGTGCTTGGTCTGGTTGAACCGACTGGGTGTGGAATTGGTGGCGATTTATTTGCCATTGTTTGGGATAACAAAAGCAAGCAACTTTACGGTTTAAATGCCTCTGGTCGTTCACCACAAAGCTTGTCTTTTGATACTTTAAAAGCACAAGGTGACTACATTCCTGCTTATGGGCCATTGCCTGTGTCGGTACCAGGTGCAGTAGATGGTTGGTTTGAGTTACATAAAAAGTTTGGCAAAACACCAATGAAAGCCTTACTCCAACCTGCTATCGACTACGCTGAAAATGGCTTCCCTGTGTCTGAACTGATTGCTTATTACATGCAAAAAAGTGTGGCTGCACGAGGTAAATACCCAGGCTTTAAAGATGTTTATATGCCTGATGGGGCAATGCCAGAAAAAGGGGAAATCTTTAAGAACCCTGCCCTTGCAAACACCTATCGCAAAATTGCCAAAGGCGGCCGCGATGCCTTTTACAAAGGCGATATTGCTAAAGAAATTGGTCGCTATATGAAAGAAAACGGCGGCTACTTATCGTATGAAGATTTAGCTGCGCACTATAGTGAATGGGTTAAGCCTGTGAGCGCCGATTATAGAGGGTATACGCTTTGGGAATTGCCACCAAATGGCCAAGGTATTGCTGCACAGCAAATTCTGAATATTCTTGAAGGTTACGATATCAAAGCTATGGGCTTTGATAGCCCAGAATACGTACACACCTTTGTTGAAGCGAAAAAACTCGCGTTTGCAGATCGTGCAAAGTATTACGCCGATCCAGCGTTTAACACCATTCCCGTACAAACACTTATTTCGCAGCAATATGCTGACCAAAGACGCAAACTGATAGACCCTAACAAAGCTGCAAAACGTGACCACGCAGGCCCAGTAGAAGGCGATACCATTTATATGACGACCGCCGACAAAGACGGCAACATGGTTTCGCTTATTCAAAGTAATTACCGTGGCATGGGCTCAGGTATGACACCTGCAAAATTAGGTTTTGTATTGCAAAACCGTGGCGAAATGTTCGCCCTTAAAAAAGGCCACATGAACCAATATGAGCCAGGCAAACGACCATTCCATACAATCATTCCTGCGTTTGTTACCAAAGATGGTAAGCCATATATGAGTTATGGCGTAATGGGCGGCGCAACACAGCCACAAATGCACGCTCAAATACTTATCAACATGATTGATTTTGGCATGAACCTGCAAGAAGCTGGTGATGCACCACGTATTCTGCACACAGGTTCATCGCAGCCAACCGGTGAGATCATGGAAGACGGCGGTTTTGTTAGCTTAGAGTCAGGTTTTTCAATGGAAACCCGCCGTGAGTTAATGAAAAAAGGTCACACCTTACAAGACGCCGTTGGCCCATACGGTGGTTATCAAGCTATATTGAAAGACCCAAAAACCGGCGTTTATTACGGCGCATCAGAAACCCGTAAAGACGGACAGGCCGCGGGGTATTAGGCTCTCGGAAGTTAGCGAGTTTCAAGAGTAAAGTTAGCGAGTTAAAAGAGCTGTCAGCTATCAGCCGTCAGCTCTCAGATTCAAAACCATCAGCTAATGAGTTTCAAGAGTAAAGAGTAAAGTTACATCGCGTAGGCGTGAAATTTATTTCGCGCGATGGTTTATGGCCCGTATGTTGGGTAGAGCGGAGCGAAACCCAACAAACTTAGGTAAAGTTAGCGAGTTACAAGGGGAAAGAGTAAAGGCGCTTTAAGCTGTAAGTCATAAGCTTTAAGTCGTTGATGCCTACTCGCTGCTGACATGGATTAGTTACCGTAGACGTGAAATTTATTTCGCGCGATGGTTAATAGCTCATAGGTTGGATAGAGCGAAGCGAAACCCAACAAGCTAGCGAGTTTCAAGAGTAAAGTTAGCGAGTTAAAAGAGCTGTCAGCTATCAGCCGTCAGCTCTCAGACTCAAAAACATCAGCTAGCGAGTTTTGAGGTAGCAGCGATTTTACATCGCGTAGGCGTGAAATTTATTTCGCGCGATGCTTCATAGCTCGCTAACTTCCAACCACATACCCTGCAAATATGATAAAAATCAGCGCTGAGCCATTTTTCTTTCTGAACATCTTTAGTATCAATAAAAACTTACAGTTAGCAATGCATTCCGTTATTTGTTAATAATAGATTTATTAAGTATATGAGCGTGATATCAGCTGAAATACGCGCGAAGCGCACAATAAAATTGTTAGGTGGCTAAGAGTGTCATATGAACAACCTAGACTATTGGATTCCAAACTGTTCTCCTTACATATCGAGAATGCTCTATGACATCGATAACCGAACTTTTACGATTGAATTTGTAAATAACGTGAATGACTTCAAGCCATTGTTGAAATTTGTCTGTAAATCCGTTCTTTCATATTCTGAAAATACAGTGGATGAAGACTACGATGACGACCTAATAAATGGTGTTATAGACATTGCTTGGAATGAAATTGATAAAACTCTAGTAGTGTTAACTGATAAAAAGGAAATGATACTCAAGCTTGGACAAGCACCCATTTGTGAAAACGTCACGTAACAAACTTATAAACACTCGTTGCCTGTTATGCGGGGATATAAGTTTCTAGAGTAGGAGTGAATTAAGTGCCTGAAGAAGCAATTATGCTTGCGGAAAAATTACTGAAAAGCGATGAAAATTACTTAGATAACGTAATTGCACTTTGGCGCATTGGAAATCAAAAATATGGTCAGTGCTGGGATTCTGAATTTCACATCTTTGGTGAAATTGAATCTGAAACAGACCATCTGCCTATAAATCATGTTAGATCGAAGTGTTCAGATGAGTTTTTGGCCAAAGCTGACAAAGAATTAGAAGAAACTATCGAATATTATCGGGCTAATGTTGTTAAAGCTTGCAACATCATTATCGGTAGTAAAAACCTATAACAAGCGCATGAAAGGATGTCTTAAGCTTGGCTTGAGCTCCTTCGTCGCAAATTTTAGCCAAGGGTTTTGTGATGCTTAACACGGCGTTATGTCATGAAGAATAGTATCCTAATTTTACTTTTGCTGTTGAGTGTAAGCTGGGCTTGCAATGCGACAATTGATATAGAATATCGAATAACAGAAGTAGCAAATAGCAAGTCAAGTTACGGTCTTAGCGTAAGAGCTACGGCTAGTGATCCTAAACAATTAGTTCCATATTGGCATCGGAAAGCTAAAGAGATATGTGGCTCAAAAAACTATAAAAATTCGCAGTTA
The DNA here is from genome assembly GCF_001306895.1 of Pseudoalteromonas sp. UCD-33C. Lineage (NCBI taxonomy): Bacteria > Pseudomonadati > Pseudomonadota > Gammaproteobacteria > Alteromonadales > Pseudoalteromonadaceae > Pseudoalteromonas > Pseudoalteromonas sp. UCD-33C. The sequence goes on from NZ_LJTB01000007.1 coordinate 125,838, forward strand.
TTAAAAAAGGAAACTCAATGTGGAGATGCACTAAGAGTTAATAGAAACGGACAAAAATGCGAAGTTATTCCAGCCTCAGTATTTGGCACACTCCGATGTGAAAGCATATAACTAACTGTTTAATAGTGAACAAAATTCAGTTGGCTGATTTGGCTCCGCTCCAGTTCATAACCAAAAAATTTGCATATTAACAGGGGTTAGGTGCGGATGGCTAAACGTTTGAGTTTTTTATTATTTTTGTTTCTTCCTCGATTGGTTTGCGCTTGTATGTTACCGAATCAAGGTGAAGAGTATGATTCGTTAATTAAACTTGAAAAGTTAGAGAGTGAAAACAGTTATCGTATCTCGATTCCTCGAGTTATTGAAAACTCTAGTGGTTGGCCAACTGTAACGTTGATCTATACTTCTCATGATTTAGACAAAGATTGTAAAGAAAAAATTCTTAGTGATGGAACTCAACTGTTATGTCTTCCTCAAGAAGAAAATCGTGAAGAATTAACTCTAAATAGCACTTGGAAAAAGGCAATTGACTGGCTATCAAATAATAATTTGTACGAAGGAGAGATTCAAATCATGGAGCAAGAAAACTATTCCGTCGAAATTTCTGTAATGTGGGAAACCGAATTGTGTTTAACATTTGGGCGCAAAGCAATTGCCGAATAGTAAGCATGCCTAAAAAAACGCATTAATTAATGAACGTCTTAAGCTTGGTTGGCGCTCATTCTTAACTAATTATAGCCAAGCTTAATATGGCCCATATTGCGACGTTATATTTTTTGGAGGTAGGGTATGAAAGTTATCTCTGCAAAATTAAATATTGAACCTTTTCACTCTCTTAATAAAAAAGATATAAAACGTATTTTTTCTTTGGTTCCTGAAGAGTGGAAAATGGCTATCGATCAGGTTGTTTTGAGCTCCGAGTTGTTCGAAAACTCTCGCTTTGATCGACCAGTAATTCATAGTTCAATAAGTCGCAGGTTAAACGTACTTTCTCGTGGTCTAACCAAACGACGCATGGTAAAAGAAGTATTACGTGAGCTGGCATTAAATGGAGGTGTAGCACAATCAGGCTTCGCAAACCATGTATGTAAAGCTGAATTAGCCAAACTGGATGAAACAGTTGAGCCATTTGTTTTAGCTTTTTTTGAAGACGAAATATAACAAACAAATGTGCCGTTCACTGTGTTCCCAAGAACATAAACACCTGGGCTCAGTCTTTTAGCTCCGTATTTTAGCCAGGCTTTAAAGTGGCCCCTCTTGAGGCTTTGGTAGCGAATTACTAGAGTAAAGTTAGCAATGTATTACGTTATTTGTTTATAGTAGATTTACTAAATACATTAGCGTGACGTCGCTAGAAATATGCGAGATGCATACATTGTAAAATTTTTGTCTGCTATGAGGAAGTCTCTATCAGTTACTCAGAAAAAGCACTTATTGAATGTTGCAATTTGATTGCGGAAGACTTAGGTGTTCCAAAGCCAAAACCAAACGACGTAGTAGATAAATTAACGGAAATTCTGGTTAACCGGGAAAGCTATATTTGCATGGAAAAAGGCATTATAACTCAAGACGAATTAGCTATTCTTGTGTTTCAACACCTCTATAGCTTGGTAAATAGGGAGTTAGCTTCTGCCTATTCAATAACCTGCACAAAAGGTGTTGAAATACATGCCAAAATTAAACGAGCACTTTTACAAAATGCCATATAACAAACGTATGAATTCGTTACCTTCGGCCATACGGACAAAAACACGGCGCTGCTTCATCGCTAATTTAGGCCAACAATTTTAGCCCTTTATGGGGGCGTGTATATCGAGAGTTGATGTTTAATTTACTAAAAGAGAAGCTAAAATTTGCTATTTTACTTGCGCCAGATGCTTTTGCTTATTCTCTAGTTTGTATCGTTTGGGAGCCTCTTTATAGACTATGTATTTTAGCCAGTCTTGCAGAAACAGGCTTGGAGTGGCTTCCATTTAAATTTGGTTTAATAGTATTTGCTCTGCTTTTCAGTTATCGATATATAGTCTATTTAATAAAAACAAAGAGTAAGTAGCCATAATAACAAGCCGTTTAAGCGGGGGGCTAAAGCTTGGTTTACGTTCGTTCCTCGATAATTTTAGCCAAGCGTTTGTGTGGTTTGGAACGGCGTTGCTCCATTGAAATTCTTATGCGAAATTCACCTAATACAGACGACCTAAAACTTTTTTGCCCCAAGATTAGTTAACGTGGCTGCTCAAAAAATAAGCTTTGAGAGAAGCTGGTATTCAAAGTGTAAATGTATAAATAATTATTTCTCGTAATGTAATTCTATCCATTATCGAGTAAGTAAATTTACGGGTATAGAGTAGCCTAAACAATTGTAATTCCTTTTGGCTATGTGTAAGTTATTAAAAATTAGATTATTAATAACCGTATATTGATAATTCTGGAAATTGACACATGAGTGTTAACGGGAATTCTCGGTAATACGCTGTTAAGTTGCAAGGAGGCACTATGAAGGATAAAGAAAAAATTGCAGTATTCATTGATGCTGATAATGCGCCTGCCCAGAAAATAGAAAAGGTACTTTCCGAGTTGGCTCGTTATGGTGTAGTCAATATTCGAAAGGCGTATGGAAACTGGAAAAATCAGAATCTGAAACCGTGGGAGGATGTACTCCACGAGTTCGCAATCCAACCCATTCAACAGTTTGACCTTACTAAGGGCAAGAATGCTACTGATATGGCATTAGTCATTGACGTCATGGATGTTTTATACACAAAAGATATTGATATTATTTGTCTAGTATCATCTGATTGTGACTTTACTCCGCTGGTAACTCGTTCATTAGCAGATGGCAAGTTCGTGATTGGTTTTGGTGAACGTAAAGCACCATTAGCTTTCGTTAATAGTTGCTCTCGCTTCTTATACTTAGACGAAGACACTGGCAAAGAGTTGCCTATCCAAAAGCAAGGAAAGAATATAAAAAGTGACACCAAGCTAATCAATTTGCTGAGACAGGCAATTGAGGCAGTAGAAGAAGACGACGGTTGGGCTATGCTGGGGCCTATTGGCACTCACATTTCTAATCATGCTTCTTTTGATCAACGAAATTATGGATATAAGAAGTTAAGCGATTTGTTTCAAGCTATAGACCTCTTTGAAATGAAGAAAACTAATGGCTCTGTTTTATGGATTCGAGATAAAAAGAAAGCAAAGCAACTTAACAAGTCAAGGCAAGGGGCGCAGCAAAGTTGCGCCTAGGCTTGAGGTTTTAGCTAATAGGAATTTATTGAAATTCAACTATTACAGCCGACGACCTAAAGTTCAGATATGTTGTTGACTCAAGGCACAAAGCTGATATTCAAGGCAAGATTAAGCTCAACTATTAAGTTAAGTTAGCGAGTCCAAAGTGTAGAGTAAGAACCATCGCTCGAAATAAATTTCACTCCTACGTGTTGTAGCTTTACTCTTTCCCCTTGTAGCTCGCTAACTTGTTGGTTTCAATCTGAGAGCTGACGGTTGAAAGCTGACAGCTCTGGTTATTCCCTAACTCCCAACCACATACCCTGCAAAACCAAGCACTTTAAAATACTGTTTTGGGGTGCTGAAGCGGGTTTCATTCATTAACTCTGCAAAACGAATTCGGTCTAATGGGTAAAACTCGTGCTCTAGGTTGTGGCGCATGCGTTCTACGCCGACTTCGGTTAAACCTAACTGTGTACACAGCTGTAGTTGAGATTCGCGCTCAAAAGTGGTTTCTGGGCGCATTAAATCGGCAATGTATAAGTCGCTCGATTTCTTAAGCTTGCTGTGAATCGCTTTTAATAGCGTTTTTTTATCGCCGTTATCTTCAACAAAGTGCATTACCAGTAAACACAGTGCGGCGTCACATTGAGTGTCGATGTCCTTGATATCACCGCAGTGTACTGTTACGCGATCGCTAATGTTATGCTGGCCAAACTGTTGCTCGGCAATATCGAGCATGTCTTGTGAAATATCTTGAGCAATAAATTGCCAGCTTGGTTTTAGCGCCGCTAATTCGATGATTTCTTTACCAGTTCCGGCACCAACTACTAAAATGCACGCATCATCGCTCAGCGTGGTTGCTAATTGGGCTGCGGTTGCTTGATGTAATAGCTCATAACCTGGAACTAGGCGCAAAATGCGTTCGTCGTAGTGATTTGCTTCTTCGTGATTAAAAGTTGGCATGCTAATCCTTTAAATAACTGAGATGGTCGAATAACCACCTGGTTTTTTCGCTACATGCACTTGCGTGGCAACACGTTCGGTCATTTCTGATACGTGAGAAATAACCCCTACTTTGCGGCCTTGTGCTTGTAGTGAATCAAGAGCATCCATCGCGATGCTTAACGTTTCACTGTCCAACGTACCAAACCCTTCGTCGATAAACAAAGAGTTTATTTGCACTTTATTCGACGACAACGAAGCAAGCCCTAATGCCAGTGCTAACGACACTAAAAATGACTCGCCGCCCGATAACGTATTAACAGAGCGCTGCTCATCGGCCATGTCTTTATCGATAATTGCGATATCGAGCGTTTGCCCTATGGCTGTTAATTTGTAGCGTTTATTTAGTGTCTGTAAGTGACTATTCGCGTAGTGCAGCAGTATTTTTAAAGTTTGTGTTTGCGCTAAATTACGCATGGTTTTACCGCTGGCATCCCCGAGCACCTTATTGAGTAAATGCCAGTGCTCATAGCTTTTTTGCTGTTCAACCAATTGCTTTTGCTTATCAGCCAGCGCTTCGCTATTTTGTTGATGGGTTTTAAGCTCAGTCGCAACTTGCAATAATGCGTTATTCGCTTGTACTTGTTGCTCTGTGGCTTGATTAAGCTGTAATTGCAGCTCATCTTCACCGAGAGCTGGCTTATCATTTTGATGCTGAGCCAAAGCCTGCTGTCGTTGTTTTAAAAGCGCCTCTGCGTCTTTTAAGCTACTCTCGGCGGTGTGATAATCTGCCAGAGTTTGTTTTATTTCAGCGTGGTTTATCGTTAATAGCTGACTAACTGCTTGCTCATCCAAGCTTGGGTGCTGCGCTTTAAAATCGTTAAACCACAGGCTAAATCGCTCATTAAGCGCTGCTTGCTCAGCGGTGAGCTCTTTTTCACGTTCTTCAATATTGGCGATTTGAATGGCTTGTTCGTCACGCGCCTTCACTGCATTACTATGGTTTGTCTGGGCAAGTTGCAGTGCCTGCTGCGCTGAATCTATCGACTTTTCAAGCTCTGCAATAAACTCATCTACCGATATTGCTGCGTCACTAAATAAGCCCTCGCGCTTTGATTGTATCTGCGTTAATTCGTTTTGAGTTTGGCTTAGTTGCTCGTTGCACTGAGTTAAAGAGGTATGTGCTTCGTTAAGCTGCGGCGTTACATGTGCAAGGTGCTGCTCAATGGCTTTTAAGCTAGTTTTAAGCTCATCTGCCGTTTGCAGCGAAGCTTGATAAGCTTCAACGTGTTCTGCAATGTTCTCTAAAGAAATGCTTTGTGTATTGAGTGCCTGCCACCAAGGTGCACTAGTGAACTGTTGATTCAGTGTCGTATAAAGCTGCTGATGCTCATCATTGAGCTCGTTTAAACGTGTTTGCTGATTATTCAGCTGTTGCTGTAATTCGTTTAACTGCTGCTCTTTGCTATGTAGCGCTTGCCCTTGCTGATTATACTCAGCTTGCTTAGTCGCAAGCGTGTTTTGCAGCTGCTGTTGCTGCTCGAGGGTTTTGTAGTATTGCTGTTTTTGCAAGCTGAGCTGTTGCTGACGCTCGTTTAACTGATCTTCGGTTAAATCATTTAGCTCCGTACGATTAGCTGCCATGGTTTCTTTGAGGCTCTGTTGTTGAGCGCTCAGTTCTGAGATTTGCCCAGTTAACGAGCTTATCTGTTGGCTGCATGCCGCCAGCTCATTACTTTTAGCTTGCTGTAATGCTTGCTGAACTTTTAAGTGCTGTTTGGCGTTAGTTAGTTGGTTGGTAAAGTCGTTAATAAGTTGACTAAATTGCTCGTTTACCATTTCTTCATGCATAAAGGGGTGCTCTTTTGAGCCGCATACCGCGCATGGCTCCCCTGCTTTTAAAGTGGCACGTAACTGGCTGACCCCTTCACTAGCTCTTAATTGCACTTGTTGTAAGCTTTGCTCACAAAGCGAAACCTGCTGCTGCGCTTGCTCTGCCCCTTGCTGCGCATCTTTTAATCCTGTTTGTAGTTGCTGCTCAGTTTGGCTTAATGTGTTTAGCTGGGTTTGCCAATTTTTTAACTGCTGATGATTAGTTTGCCATACTTGGCGCTTTTCAATCAGGTGTTTAATCGCCTCAAGCCCCGCATCAATATCCGCCATTGATTGGGTGTTTAAACTCGATTTAAAGGCAGTATCTTGCTCATTTAGGCGCTTAATTTCTTGCTCAAGGGCTTGGTATTGAGTTTTACACTGCTGCGCGGCTGTTTGCTGCTCATCAATCTTAGGTTGAAGAGCTTTTATGTTTTGCTGTGATTGGCTAATTGTGTGCTGTTGCTGGCTAAAGCGGGTTAACTCACTTTTAAAGAATGACCAGTCTTTTGCTAATGGTTGCCATTGTGCATGTGTTTCTAAATAGCTATTTATTTGTGCTTGTTGATCGAGCTGTTTTTGCTGCTCTGCTTTATGGCTATTTAGTGTATTAGTCAGCTCTTGATGATGGTGCTTAGCTTTCTCTGCTTGTACTTTTTGCGCCGCTGTTTGCTGGTTTAATACAGCAAGTTGCTTATCTAACTCTCGGGCCTGGCTAATAATAGGCTGTGCGTCTTTTTGTGCTTGCTTTGCTTGGTTTAGTTGTGCGGTTTGCTTCTCAAGTGTTTGCTCAGCGTCTTTGATCAGTGTTTCATGGTCAACATTTAAAAGCTGCTCACGGTTTTTAATAAGTTGCCCATGTTGAGCAGCAATCGAAGTGACGCGTTCGCGGTTATCTTTTATTTCTAGGCATTGCTGGGCTTGTTTCGCTTCGGTGGCTTTTTCAGCAAGCGCGTGCATTTGTTGCTGTAACTCTTGCTTTGCTTGCTCTGCCTGGTTTAGCAGTTGTTGCTGCTGAGATGCTTGCTTGTACCACCCTTGGTACTGTTCAAATTGTTTTATTTGCTTTTGCAACTCAGCAAGTTTTGCCTCAAGCGCTTTTTGTTCTGCTTGTTTCGTTTCGACCTGTTCAGGGCTTAAAACCTGATAATTACTTAAACTTAACTTTAACTGCTCTAATGTTTGCAGCTGATCACGATGGCGTTCAAAAATTCGCTGACCAATACGGCTGAATTTATCGGTGCCTGTTAAGCATTCAAGTAGTTGCGCACGCTCATCCCCTGTTGCTTTTAAAAATGCCGCGAATTCATGTTGCGCAAGAAGTACTGCTCTTGAGAATTGCTCAAAGCTCAAACCAATAATACGCTCGATTTCTTTACCTGCAGCACTCCTATCAGCGATTAGGGTTTCATCAGGTAAAGAGTGCAGGCTATGTTGTGCAGGTTGTAACTTGCCATCGGCTTTATTACGCGCTCGGCTAAAGCTTAACCTTGCTCGGTACTGTTGTTTATCTTGGCCAATAAAGTCGACTTCGGCATAGCCCTGCCCTGCCCCGCGGCGTAATAAGTTTCGCGAGTCATTGAGTTTTATATTGTCGCCGTTAAAGTCAATTTTATTGCCTGTATCGCCGCGTAACCTTGCGGTTTTATTATAAAGCGCTAAGCAAATGGCATCGAGTAATGTGCTTTTACCGGCGCCAGTATCACCGGTGATGGCAAACAACCCTGCTTCTTTTAACGGTGAAGCGCTAAAGTCGACTTCGGCGTCTAAGATAGAGGCTAGTTGATGAACACGAATCGCTAAAATTTTCATAGTAGGTCCTCTGCATTCAACTCATCGATCACTTGGCTTAGTAAGCTTTCTAATTCTTTTGGCACCGCCTGCCCTGCCATATCTTTATTGTTTGCAAATGCTTGCTCTAAAAGTGAATGTGGGTTTAGCGCTTCAATCTGCGATACATCTTCAAATAGGGTTTGTTCATCGTCTTGCTGGTTGCTTTGCTGACGTACTCTTTCAATGCCACAAAACTTAACCTGCTTACCTTCAAGGGCTTGTTCTATTTGTTCTCTGAAAGTGGTGTCAGTGTCGTGGGCGCTCAATTTAACCCGCAGATAGGGCGCTAAATCTTCATCCGTTAAATCGAGTTGCTTTATAAGCTCACAGAGTTCGTTCAGAGGCACACAGTCTTTTTCTGGTAGCAACATGACTTTACAAAAGCTAGGAATGTAAAGGGGGTTTACAGATGTACCTGAGTCACTAATCTCTACTATCACAACTTGATGCTGATAGCGTCTTTCAGAAAATGACATCGGCATTGGCGTGCCACTGTAGCGAATGGTCTCTTTCTTCGCGACAGTCTGAGCTTTATGAAGATGCCCTAGCGCGACATAATCAGGCTGATCAGTAAATATGCTTGCCGATATCGCATCTTCACCGCCAATGACTAAATTGCGTTCAGAATCAGATGAGATGTCTCCACCTTTTGCATGCAGGTGGCCCATGGCAATTAATGGCGCGCTTGGTAATTCGCTTGCTGCTTGCAATGCATCTTTGTAGGCAAGGGCAACTGCTTGGTTGTAACTTAACGGTTGCTCTTGTTGGCGGTTATAACTGCTTAAATCACTGCTACGTAAAAATGGCATAGCAACAACATTCGCATCGCCATTTTTTGTGCTGATTGGCAGGACCACTTCATGAGGAGCGTTGCTATCAAAGCGGCCAACAACATGGGTATCAAACTGAGCCAATAAAGGTTTTGCTGCCATAATACGATTTGCTGAATCGTGGTTGCCAGCAATAATCACTATGTGTAAGTCGGGGCAATGTTGCTTAGTGGTTTTAATAAATCGGTAGAGTTGGTTTTCTGCGCTGGCAGGTGGCGTTGCCGTATGATAAATGTCACCCGCAACCAGTAGTAAGTCGATCTGTTCTGACACAAGCGTATCGGTTAACCAAGCTAGAAATGCTTGATGCTCATCGAATCGGGAATGCTCGTAGAATTGTTGGCCTAAATGCCAATCAGATGTATGAAGGACTTTCATTAAACGCTCTTATTATTTATTAAGAGCGTCAATATACCTAAGCTGAGCCAAGATGCCCAGCCTGGTTTGTTAACTTAAGCTATACCAAGCAAAAACCACCATAGGCAATGCTAACAATGCCATTATCATAGGAACTTTAAGCGCTTTGGTTTGCTTAGCTTGTAAAATCTTAAGGGCATTTGTTTCATTACATGCCGCTACTTTGTCGATATAAAAATACCCTGAATCTAGGTACTGTTTACAATTTTGTTCGTCCGCTGGAATTGCAATTAGTTCTTGTTGTTTTTTTAGGATATAGAAATCCATACGCTCACCGAATTCTATGCTGATTACCAAACATTTTGGGGTTTAAAATGCATGCTTCGCAGACCCCAAAATCAAAAAAGTGGGCGATTTTAAATACAAATGGCAGTAAATTTCAATAGCAAATGTCGCAAAATTTAATTTATTGCAAAAATAATGGCAATTAAGGATAAAATTACCAGTGCAGTCGGGTAAATTAGCCACTTTTTAGACCCATTTACACTAGGGTTCGTGCGAGATAATGCATCTGACTCATCACAAGCTGCAATCACTTCGACAAATTCAAATCCGCGTTCTTTGTACTCGTTTAGAATTGATTCTTGAGCAGGAATGGCTGCTAAACGAGAGTCTTTTTTTACAATATAAAACTTCATCTAATCACCCTTTCATCATTAACTAGAATTTAAGCAGAGTATCTACTTATCAACTGTAATACTTTGGGATGAATTAGTGCTGAACTAAAATTAACCAGTGTTTTGTAAAGGGGGTTTACATGGTGTTAATCAAGGCAATTTTTTTGTGAGAAATAGGTCTTCATTAAAACATCGAATACTACCCGAAAAATCCCGCACTTTATCGTTATTTTATTGCAACTTTGTTAGCAGTTTGCGATGGTACGCTGGCAAATTAATTACAGGATTAACAATGAAAAAAGCAGTTCTCAAATTGAGTGCTTTGGTATTGCCTTTAGCAGTATCTTCAGCTGTGATGGCGTCATCTGTTGAGCAAACTAAAGGCTCATTCGTTGACAAGTTCCGTCAGCTAGATGAAGCACTCCCAACCCCAAATGTTTACCGCAGTGCCGCAGGGGCACCCGCTGAAAATTATTGGCAACAGCAAGTAAACTACGACATCGATGTAAAGCTTGATGAAAAGAAACGCCGCTTAACAGCAAGCCAAACTATCGAATACAAAAATAACTCGCCGCACACCTTAAAATATCTTTGGTTACAACTAGACCAAAATATCTTTAAATCTGACTCAATTGCTGAAATGACATCTACTTTCAATGGTAAAACATTGCAAGGTGACCCTCAGCCAAAATCAACTAAATTGAGTCTAGGTCAGTTACGTCGTCAGCAATTCATGGCCGACAACGAGCTGGGTTATCAAATCGCCAATGTTAAAGACGAAGACGGAAAAGAGCTTAAAGTTACTGTAGTAGATACCTTAATGCGTATCGACTTAAACGAGCCGCTTAAACCGGGTAAAGACGTTGAGTTCAGCATGGACTTCGCCTTTAACATTGTTGAAGAAGACGCCGTTGGTGCACGTTCAGGTTATGAGCACTTTGAAGAAGATGGTAACGATATCTTCTTATTAGCGCAGTGGTTCCCTCGTCTTGCTGCATACACTGACTATGAAGCCTGGACTAACAAAGCTTTCTTAGGCAGCGGTGAGTTTACGCTTGAGTTTGGTGATTATGATGTAGAAATTACAGTACCTGCTGATCACATCGTATCGGCAACAGGTAAGCTTGATAACCCAAGCAGCGTTCTGACTAGCACACAGCGTAAGCGTCTTGAACAAGCTGAAGATGCTAAGCGCCCTGTTTTCATCGTGACTGAAGAAGAAGCGTTAGAAAACGAGAAAGAAGGCACAAACAAAACTAAAACATGGCACTTTAAAGCTGAAAACGTACGTGACTTTGCATGGGCTTCTTCACGTAAGTTTATGTGGGACGCAAAAGGCTATCATCAAGGCGGTAAAGATCAGCCGTTAGTAATGGCGATGTCTTTCTACCCGAAAGAAGGTGGCGACCTGTGGAAAAAGTACTCTACTGAAGCTGTTGTTCATACAATGGAAGTGTATTCGCGCTTCTCGTTTGACTACCCTTACCCTGTGGCTCAGTCTGTAAATGGTCCTGTAGGTGGTATGGAATATCCAATGATCACCTTCAATGGCCCGCGTACTGACCTACAAGACGACGGTACACGTACTTACTCACAAGCAGAAAAGCGTTTCTTAATCGGCGTTGTTATCCACGAAGTAGGTCACATTTACTTCCCTATGGTGGTTAACTCTGATGAACGTCAATGGACGTGGATGGATGAAGGTCTTAACAGCTTCTTAGATGGTGTTGCTGGTCGTGAATGGGACCACACAATTCCTTGGGGTGTTGAGCCTCGCGATGTTGTTGCATACATGAAGTCTGAAAACCAAGTGCCGGTTATGACACAGTCAGACAGCGTATTACGTTTAGGCCCTAATGCTTATACTAAGCCTGCTGCTGCACTTAACATTTTACGTGAAGTGATCCTTGGCCGTGAGTTATTCGACTTTGCATTTAAAGAATATGCACAGCGTTGGAAGTACAAGCGCCCTACTCCTGCTGATTTCTTCCGCACTATGGAAGAAGCATCAGGTGTTGACCTTGATTGGTTCTGGCGTGGTTGGTTCTACACAACAGATCACGTTGATATCTCTCTAGACAAGGTTTACCAACTTCGTTTAGATACCAAAAACCCTGATATCGACTTTAATCGTTTACGTGATATCGAAGCTGACAAGCCAATGCCGTTATTCGTAAAACGGAATAAAGAAGAAGGCAAAAAATTGTGGGTTGAAGAAAACCCCGACGTAACTGACTTCTACGACGAAAACGACCGTTTCACAGTAACTAACAAAGAGCGCAACGCGTATAACAAATTCCTTAAGGGTTTAGAGCCTTGGGAACGTAAAACGTTTGAGCGTGCAATCAAAGAAGATAAAAACTACTACGTACTTGAGTTCTCAAACTTAGGTGGCTTAGTCATGCCTATCTTACTTGAGCTTACTTATGAAGATGGTACGAAAGAAGAGCAGTACATTCCGGCTGAAATCTGGCGTCGTAACCACAAGCATGTACAAAAGCTAATTGTTACAGAAAAAGGTAAAAACCTAGTGTCTGTTACAGTCGATCCACGCTGGGAAACAGCGGATGTTGATGTAGAAAACAACAACTACCCGCGTCGCATTATTCCATCACGCATTGAAGTGTACAAACGTGAGAAGAGTAAAGCGAAAGTTAGCCGCGATATCATGCAAGATATTAAAACTGAGCTGAAAAAAGACGACGATAAAGATGCCCAGGAGCAACAATAATGCGCTTTGCAGCCATTATTTTTGCTTTATTACTGAGTGCGCCAAGCATGGCGCACCAGTTAAAAGCGTCTGTGACTACCGTGTTATTTAACAAACGCACTAACAACATAGAGCTGATGCATCGTTTTTATTTACATGATACAGAACACGCCGTTGAACATTTGTTTGACGGCAATGCTGATATCTTAAGTAATAAAGAAGATCAAAAGCGTTTTGCTGATTATGTTGAGTCACATATTGCTCTACAAACTTTAGGTGGCAAACCACTTGAACTTAAAGATGTGGGTGCGCAAGTTGATGGTAAATTCTTTTGGGTTTATCAAGAAGTCACGATACCTGAGGGAATTCATGGCATTCGTATGAGCAACGGAGCACTTCGTGATCTATGGCCAGCACAAGTGAATATGGTAAATATTGAAGGCAAAGGAAAGGTAAAAACACTGACCTTTAGCCAAGATGATACCTGGCTTGAGGCAAGGTTTGAGTCGATCAATCCAGAGTAATTCCAATCCTAAAGGATTAAAAAAGTTCCTTTTTTAATCCTTTGATCCTTTAATTAACCCATTTCGTAAACTATCTTATTAATGGGCTTCAAAATTTTCCCAATTCTCATATACAGGGATTTATATGACTATCCATGACAACAATATCCGTGGTGTAATCTTTGACTTAGATGGTACTTTGGTTTCATCAGAGTTGGATTTTTCGCTTATCAAAGCGCAGGTAGGCTGTCCTGTTGAGAATGACTTACTTGCTTATATTGCATCATTACCTTCGCCTTACATGCGTGAAGAGGCGATGAACATAGTTCATCAGCATGAACTCATAGATGCACAACACGCTCATTTATTGCCAGGTGTTGCTGATGCAATTACTAGGCTTAAAGAAAATAACATCCCGATGGCGATTGTAACTCGTAACTACGACCGTGCAGCTGCTATTAAATTAAAGAATAACCCTTTACCAATAGAAACTGTGCTGACTCGCTCTGATGCGCCAGCTAAGCCTGATCCAAGTGCTTTAAATGCTATTGCGACATTATGGGAACTTGATCAATCAGAGTTACTTTATGTTGGCGATTACTTATTTGATATTCAGGCTGCACATAATGCCAATATGCGTGCTTGCTTGTACGCGCCAGATGAAATTCCTGAGTATGCGAATCAGGCCGATTATGTAATGCATCATTTTTCAGAACTACCTACTTTGGTTGACTCATTCCAAGAAAATAAGGTGTTATGTTAAATAGCCTTGTTTTTAATTTTTCCTGAGTAATTGTTAGTTTTTTATTTTTCAAAATGTCCTAGTACTAGCCCAAGCCGTCATGAGTTGCTAAAATATCGGCAATTATCAAATGTATTCATAGAGGCATAAGATGGGCAGAGCATTTGAAGTCCGCAAAAACGCCATGGCTAAAACAGCCAATGCAAAAACTAAAGTAAATTCTAAGTACGGTAAAGAAATCTACGTTGTTGCTAAAAATGGCGAACCAGATCCAGAAGTTAACCAAGCGCTAAAACGTATTATTGAGCGTGCAAAAAAAGACCAAGTTCCAGCACACGTAATCGATAATGCAATCAAAAAAGCAGCCGGTGGAGCAGGGGAAGACTATTCTCCAGCACGTTACGAAGGCTATGGCCCTGGTAACTGTATGGTAATTGTAGACTGTTTAACTGATAACCCTAACCGTACTATCAAAGATGTACGTTTACCGTTCACTAAAACAGATTCAAAAATTGGCACACCGGGTTGCGTTGCGCATATGTTCGATCACTTAGCTGTTTTAGGCTTTGAAGGTGATGACGACGAAGTTGTACTTGAAGCGCTAATGATGGCTGATGTAGACGTAACGGATGTAGAAGTAGAAGATGGCAAAGTGTCAGTTTTCGCTCCACATACAGAGTACTACAAAGCAAAAACTGCTCTTGAAGAAGCATTTGAAGGTATTAACTTTGAAGTAGACGAAATCACGTTTGTTCCACAAGTTCATACTGACATCACTGATCCAGATGATATCGCAAACTTTGAAAAGTTTATTTCGATGCTTGATGACTGTGATGACGTGCAAAACGTTTATCACAATGCGGTTGTAAAAAACTAATTTTTAAAGAATTAGTACGTAAAAAGGGGCATTTGGTAACAAATGCCCCTTTTTTAATAGATTTTTATTATGCCATGAATGGTGGCTATTCACTGTCGTTATGAGTTTAATAAAAAAAGCAGCCCTAGGGCTGCTATGAACGACACATGAAACTCGAAGGGGAGTTGTGTAGTGGCTAATTTAACGACTTATACTTTATACGGAACGCATGCAATAATGGTTCAGTATAGCCACTAGGTTGTTTAACTCCCTCTAATACAAGGGCTAAAGCTGCTTGATAAGCAACGCTTTGTGCTAAAGTTTCGGCTGAATCAGCCATATTATTGTAGGCCGGATCACCTTCATTTTGACCATCAACGACTTTCGCCATGCGTGCCATGGTTTTTCTAATTTGCTCTTCAGAACAAACGCCATGATATAGCCAGTTGGCCATGTGCTGGCTTGAAATACGCAGTGTGGCACGGTCTTCCATCAAGCCTACATGGTTGATGTCTGGTACTTTTGAGCAACCAATACCTTGGTCAATCCAACGCACAACATAACCTAAAATACCCTGTGCGTTGTTATCAAGTTCGGCTTGAATATCTTCTTTGCTTAAGCTGCTGGCATCTTTCATAAGCGGTGGAGTGAGCAAGCTGGTAAGGCTTGCTTCTTTGCGGTCCATAAGCGCTTTTTGACAAGCAAATACATCAATATCGTGATAATGCATAGCATGCAGTGTTGCAGCAGTAGGAGAGGGCACCCACGCGGTATTTGCACCACTTTTCGGGTGACCACTTTTTTGTTCCATCATTAACGCCATTTTATCTGGCATTGGCCACATGCCTTTACCAATCTGTGCTTTACCACTAAGGCCTGTTGCAAGACCAATATCTACGTTGCGGTCTTCGTATGCGCTGATCCAAGGCTCAAGTTTAATAGCGCCTTTTGGCAGTACTACACCTGCTTGCATTGAAGTATGAATTTCGTCACCAGTGCGGTCTAAGAAGCCGGTATTGATGAATACAACACGCTTTTTAGCTTCGAAAATACAGGCTTTTAAGTTAGCTGATGTACGGCGTTCTTCATCCATAATACCCATTTTAATGGTGTTTGCTGGTAAGCCTAACAGCTGCTCCACACGCGTAAATAGAGTATTTGTAAATGCCACTTCTTCTGGGCCATGCATTTTTGGTTTAACAATATTAATGCTATTAGCTGTTGAATTTTTAAGGCTGCTTGTACCTTTTAAGTCATGAAGTGCTGCAGTGCTGGTGATAATGGCATCCATAATGCCCTCAAACACGTCATTGCCTTCACTATCTTGGATAGCTGGGTTAGTCATTAAGTGGCCAACATTACGCACAAACATCATGCTACGGCCTTTTAGCGTGATTGTTTCACCACTTAAAGCTTGGTATTGGCGGTCTTGTGCTAAACGGCGCTCAATGGTTTTACCGCCTTTGTTAAATGCTTCTACAAGATTTCCTTGCATTAAACCAAGCCAGTTTTGATATACGTTTACTTTGTCTTCGGCATCAACGGCAGCAACAGAATCTTCACAGTCCATAATTGTAGTGAGGGCTGCTTCAAGTAGTACATCTTTAAGACCTGCTTTATCTGCTTGGCCGATTGGGTGATGATGGTCAATTTGCAGTTCTATATGTAAGCCATTATTTTTCAATAAGATAGCGCTTGGGTTTTGCGCTTCACCTTGATAACCAATAAGTTGTTCAGGGTTTGCTAAACGAACCTGACTGCTGTCACGTAATGTGATTAAGAGCTCATTATTTACCACCGAATAGCTGGTGCTTTCGATGTGTGAGCCATTTGCTAAAGGCAATGCTTTATCGAGGAACTGGCGGGCATAAGCCATCACTTTAAAGCCACGTACAGGGTTGTATGTAGAGCCTTTCTCAGCGCCGTCGTCTTCACTCAACACATCAGTGCCGTATAGCGCATCATACAAAGAGCCCCAGCGAGCATTTGCTGCATTTAAGGCAAAGCGTGCATTGCTTACTGGCACAACAAGCTGCGGCCCTGCAGTGCTTGCGATTTCAGGCTCTACTTGGTCTGTTTCTATGCTGAAGCTAGCTGGCTCAGGAACGAGGTAGCCAATGTCTTCAAGGAATGCTTGATAGTTAGCTGCATCCCATACCGGCTGCTGCTTATGGTAGTCATCAATCTTAGCTTGTAGTTGTTCGCGTTTTTCTAAAAGCGCACGATTGATTGGCGTTAGTTCATTGACGATATCAGCAAAACCTTGCCAAAAGGTGTCTGTGCTAATGCCTGTTCCAGGTAAAAGTTGCTGTTCAACAAACTGTGCAAGTTGTTGATCAACGCTTAAACCGTTAAGTGAGAGAGTGGTCATAATAATGTCCTTTAAACGAGCTTAATTTGATCATTCATGGTTCAACCATATCGTAAAAAAGGCTAATAAGCAGGCTATTTACCATTCACTAAAGATATAGTGGCAATAACAACTATAAATTTACTAAATCCAAAAAATCCGCCTAATGTTGAATTAAGCGCTACGAAGCAAACGCCAAGTAGCCACTCTCACTAACAAAAAATAGATAACCCGTTCGAAGGATTTTTATTATGACAACATATCAACGCGAAACCGATAACCTAGCTACTTTATGTCAAACACAAGGCAAAACGTGGCAGTCAATCAACCCTGAATACGCAAGCCGTATGCGCTTACAAAACCGTTTTCGTACGGGTCTAGACATTGCTCAATACACTGCAGACATTATGCGTGCAGACATGGCAGCCTATGATGCTGACCACAGCCAATACACACAATCATTAGGTTGTTGGCATGGTTTCACTGCACAGCAAATGATGATGGCAATTAAACGTCATAACAAAACAACTAAACGCAGCTATGTTTACCTAAGTGGCTGGATGGTTGCGGCACTTCGCTCTGAGTTTGGTCCATTACCAGACCAAAGTATGCATGAAAAAACATCTGTTCCAGCGCTAATCGAAGAAATCTACACTTTCTTAAAGCAAGCTGATGCACGTGAACTTGACCACCTTTACAAAGACCTAGACGAAGCGAAAGCAAACGGTGGTGATGTTCAAGCTGTACTAAATAAAATCGATAACTTCGAAAGCCATGTTGTGCCAATTATTGCTGATATCGATGCGGGTTTCGGTAACGAAGAAGCAACTTACCTACTTGCTAAAAAGATGATTGAAGCGGGTGCATGTGCTATCCAAATCGAGAACCAAGTATCTGACGCAAAACAATGTGGTCACCAAGCCGGTAAAGTAACTGTACCGCATGAAGATTTCTTAGCAAAAATTAATGCAGTTCGTTACGCATTCTTAGAGCTTGGTATTGATAACGGTATTATCGTTGCACGTACTGATTCATTAGGTGCAAGCCTTACTCAAAAAGTGCCTGTATCTAAAACACCTGGCGACCTTGCTAGCCAATACACATCGTTCCTTGAAACAACACCAGTAAACAGTGTAGATGACTTAAATGAAGGCGACACAGCAATGAAGCTGAATGGTCAGCTTTGCAAACCAACACGTTTAGATAATGGTTTATACCAGTTCCGTGAAGGCACAGAGAAAGACCGCGTAGTTCTAGACTGTGTAACTAGCTTACAATCAGGTGCAGACTTACTGTGGATTGAAACAGAAAAGCCAAACGTTAAACAAATCGCTGAGCTTGTAAACCGCGTTAAAGAGCAAGTACCCAATGCTAAGCTGGTATACAACAACTCACCGTCGTTCAACTGGACACTTAAATTCCGTGAGCAAGTATATGCTGAGTGGCAAGAACAAGGTAAAGACCTATCTGCTTACCCAAGCATCGATGACAACAAAGCATTAATGGCGCCAGAAATGGATGACACAGAGCTTGCAGCGGCAGCAGACGTACTTGTACAAAACTTCCAAAAAGATGGTGCACGTGAAGCGGGTATCTTCCATCACCTAATCACGCTACCAACTTACCATACAGCGGCGCTAAGCACTGATATTCTATCAGAAGGCTATTTCGGCGACCTAGGTATGCTAGCGTATGTTCGCGACGTACAACGTCAAGAAATCCGCCGTGAGCAAGCATCAGTGAAACACCAAGACCTAGCAGGTTCTAACATTGGTGATACTCATAAAGAGTACTTCTCTGGTGAAAATGCGCTTAAAGCCGGTGGTGAAGCAAATACCATGAACCAGTTCTAACCAAGTTGTAATTTCCTTTATAGCTATTCAATAATGTTGTTAGGGGCCTTCGGGCCCTTTTTCATTTGTAGCCATCAGCCATCAGCCATCAGCCATCAGCCATCAGCCATCAGCCATCAGCCATCAGCCGTCAGACTCGCAACTCGCACCTCGCAGTTCGCATCTCGCATCTCGCAGTTCGCATCTCGCACCTCGGATCACTCTTTAACCAAGTCTTGGATCAGCCATTTACTAGCTTTATAAAAATACAGATCACGCATTTACCAGCCTAAGGATTTTAGATCAGGATTTAACTACCTTCGTGTTATAAGCCTTAATTTAGGGCTTATTGGCAGAGCACAGCCTCTAGAATGGCTAAAATTAGGTCATATAAACGGCAATTTAATGCTGTTTTGTAAAATATTGTGATTTACAAACCGATTTTTTATTAACTCACCCAAGCTATAAACCGATTTTTTACCAACTCAACATCCTCACAAACCAAAATTTTACTAACTGAAGCTAGGTTTTTAGCGGCACAAACCGATTTTTTACTAACTCAAGTTACTGATTTTGGCTATAAACCGATTTTTTACTAACTGCTTTTGGATTAATGTCCGATATTTGAAAAATGTATGTAAGGAGTTACTCACATTTTGACTGTAAAGGGGGTTTACAGGGGAAGAAGTTAGCAAGAGTAAAGTTAGCGAGGGGAAAGTTAGAAAGGGGAAAGTTAGAAAGGGGAAAGTTAGAAAGGGGAAAGTTAGAAAGGGGAAAGTTAGAAAGGGGAAAGTTAGAAAGGGGAAAGTTAGAAAGGGGAAAGTAGCAGCGGGTTTACCCCGCGTTATAGTTTTACTAAATGACGCGGCATAAAGCCGCTGCTACAGGTAAGCGTGAAACTATTTTATGTTTTGTGTATGGCGCGGCATAAAGCCGCACCTAAACTATTGCTCGCAACTCGCAACTCGCAACTCGCAACTCGCAACTCGCAACTCGCAACTCGCAACTCGCAACTACTTACTATGTTTATCAAACCACCATTGAATATAGGCTACTTTGGTCATCAGGTTTGATGGGCGCGCGGTAATACCATGTGAGGCATTAGGAATACGCACCATCGCTGTATCAACACCTTGTAGCTTTAACGCTTGGTAAAACTGCTCGGTTTCAGAAATCGGCGTACGATAGTCTGATTCACCGGTTAACAGCATAGTTGGTGTTTTTACATTGCCCACATAGCTAATAGGTGAGCGCTTCATATAATGTTCAATATTGTCCCATGGTTTACCTGGGAACCAATAGTCAGCAAAGAAAGGGTAGAAGTCAGCAGTTAGTACAAAGCTGATCCAATTGATAACAGGTTTAGCAACAACAGCTGCTGCAAAGCGGTCTGTATGACCCACAATCCATGCAGTTAAAACACCGCCACCTGAACCGCCGGTAACAAACAACTTACTCTCGTCAATAAAGCCCTTATTGATGACAGCATCAACACCTGTCATCAAGTCATCAAAGTCATTACTTGGGTAGTTATGATGAATTGTTTGCGCAAACTCTTTGCCGTATGAGTCACTGCCGCGCGGGTTCATATAAAGTACAACATTACCTTTGGCTGCGTATAATTGTACTTCAGGGCTAAAGTGAGGACCGTAGTTTGCAACAGGACCGCCGTGGATCTCTAAAACAAGTGGGTACTTTTTGTTTTTATCAAAACCCGGTGGGTAAGCAATCCAACCTTGAATAGCCAAACCGTCGTGGCTTGATTTAACCCAAATTTCTTCAACCTTAGCCAGCTCTTTGTCACCCAGCGCATCTTCGTTTAATTGCGTTAAACGTGCGGTTTTACCGCGCTTAATTAATGCTACATCAGCTGGACGCTGGGTATCTGCGAGTGTGAATGCAACTTCACCATCTTCGCTCACATCAAAGTCACCACCTGAATATGGGCGCCCAAAGGCAACACTACCAATCTCTGAGGTAATCACTTTATGTTTACCACTACGTGGCTGGTAAGCTAAGTGTGTTTTGCCTTCGCTATCGTAGCTAAAATAAAGACCTCTGCCGCTATCATCCCATTTAATGCTTTCGACACTGCGGTCTAAATCAGCAGTGAGTACTGAGGTTTTACCTGATTTTAAATCAAGTAAATAAATGTCGCTGTTTTCATAGTTAGTCTTTTTGTCGTCATAGCCTGTGTATGCCAGGTAACGACCATTTGGAGAGACTTTAGGACGTGAATCTGGGCCTTTACGGTCTGTTATTTGGGTAATTGAACGATCCGCTAAGCTAAGTTTATAGATTTCAGATTCAGTTGGGTGTAATTCATTATCTTCATAACGATTAGCCGAAAAATAAAACGCATCGCCTTGTTCGTTAAAGCTAATAGCACCACCATGATCAAAATCACCAGCGCTTAATTGACGTGCATTGCCGCCCGTTGCACTGATGATAAAAAAGTGACGATAACCTTTTTCAGAGTAGCCACCGCCATCGGCACGGTAATAGGTATCGTCAATATATTTAGCTGGCTCTGCCCACTTAGCGCCTTCAGGCTTACCCGGTAAAGACACTGGGCTTGCTGATTTTGCAGGCACAAACTGGCTAAACACCAATTGTTTACCATCTGGCGTCCAAGTTAATCCGCCAGGGCTTTGCGTTAAGTTACTAATTTTTGCTACGTTACCGGTTTTTAACCATTTTACATAGATTTGGCTGCTACCATCTCGGGTAGAAATAAACGCTAAACGAGTTTCATCTGGTGACAATACAGGAGAGTAATCCATATGCACGCCAGACGTTAGCGGGAGCATGGTTTTACCATCTGGGTTTACTGACCAAATATTGCTGACTTTACGGTCGCTTTTGATATCCATGCGATTACGCACAAAGTAAATTGTATCGCCATTTTTTGTCATTTCTATTTGGTTGGCATATTCAAGATCAAAAACATTTTCAAGTTGAAAGGTATTGCTAGCTCCTGCATGGCTGTAAAAGCTAGCTGCTGCAAGCAGTGCTAAAGACGTTTTAAACTTCATTTTATTTCCTTGTTAGTGAGCAGTAATTAGGGCGTGTTAACCTGTTATAAAGTAACAACCATCAGAAATATAGTCCATTGCGATGAATGGAGAAATCAATAGACAGATGGTCATTTCCCTTTTATGTTGAGTACAGACACTTTTAAACGTAAGGAGCACACAATGATAGGTTACATCATGTTAGGCACTAACAACCTAGCTAAAGCAGTAAAGTATTACGATGAATTGTTCGCCACTCTAAACGCCGAGCGCTTTTTAGAAACTGACCGCTTTGTGGCATGGAGCACAGGTCAAGATAAGCCCGGTTTTGCGGTTACCAAACCTTATAACGATGAAAAAGCTACAGTGGGTAACGGCACTATGATTGCTCTAGCAGTCGAAACTCCAGCCCAAGTAGATGCTTTTTATAAAAAAGCCATAGAACTAGGTGGCACAGACGAAGGCGCTCCCGGCCCACGTGAAATGCCCGGCTTTTATGCGGGATACTTTAGAGACCTAGACGGTAATAAACTTAATGTGTTTTGTTTTACGCATGGGTAAAGAAAGTTAGCAAGGGGAAAGTTAGAAAGAGTAAAGTTAGAAAGAGTAAAGTTAGAAAGAGTAAAGTGAATAGGCGCTAGGCTCTAGGAAACAGGGCCTAGCTTATGTAGCTTTATGCCGAGTAACTCTTAACTTTACTTTGGCTCTATGCTTACATGGCGTGCCAGTAACATCGTGTAATATCTGGCAACTTCTATTCTACATTCAGTAAGCCAAGTCCTTTATTCGATATTTTAAACTCGATACCTGAAGAGCTGGGGCCGTATATAATGGGCTAGAAACAAATAGCAGAGCACTGGGATATATATCATGTGTTTATTAACAAAGAGGTGGGTTGATGTATAAGCAGAGTGATATCAAATCATTAAGTTGGCAAGAGCATGTTATTCAGAGAAGCAATTTGTATTTTGGTACTAATGGACCTTGTCCAAAAGTTATTTCTGCAAATATAGCAGAGGGTGCATTAATTTTAGGGGCTGAATCAGTTGAAATAAAGAAAGTTGCTAAGTTTTGGTGCATTTGTGCAAATTTTGATTGGCTAAACGCTAAAAATGAAAATGGTGTTTATGGGGCTAAGATATTTAATCAATTTTGCCCATTCCAGGAGGCTGGTTCAAATTCTATTCGTTTTGAATGTATGGCATTTTTATTTTCTAAAACACTGATCTTTTTAAGTAAAAATGATGTAACGTTAATTAAAGGGACTGAGGATGATTTAGAACTTTTTACTAATACTTTAAGTCAGCTAAAATATAACGAAGTAGTCATTGCTTTTGAGTTTTCACCTGATTAGAGAAACATCAAAAAAATCGACTGTTAATTGTGAATCTGTTTCAAACACTAACTAGAACAATAGATCTCATGGTAAGCAAAGCGAACTTTTTAGAAAACGCGCTAAAGCACGACCTACAACTCGCAAAAAGTCGCGCGAAGTAAATTTCACGCCTACAAAAACTGATGGCTGACGGCTGAAAGCTGACAGCTAGTTCCCCTACCAACTTCCGCTTATTTTCATTACACTGCTTCTATACAAAATAATTATAAAAATTGAGAATTATCATGACGTCGAAACTGCTTAAATCCCTTTCTTGTGTATTTGCACTGAGCCTTGTGGGCTGTGGTGGAGGTGAGGTGTTTACTGCCCCTGCTAGTAGTGAGTTTGCCCATGGCAATGAGCTACTAAGTGCCACGGCGCTAACCGAGGATGCTAGTCATGCGTTAGTGGCAACCCAATCTGAGGTGTGCGTTTGGGATAATCAGTTAAAAGCGCGTTTATACGATTGTATAACAGGGCAGGGCGCTGAACATGTTGAGCTTGTGGGCTTTAGCGCTAACAAATCTCGTTTTTTCATTTCAAATCGATTATCGGTGACTTTATACGATACTCGCACTGGGCGTAGTATTGGTACTTGGCTTACCGGGCAAGAAATCGCTAGAGACATCGCTATTTCAGCCGTAGGCGATACGTTGGTTATTGCTTATCGTAGCGGCAAGGCTGAGGTGATAAACACCCGCACAGGTGATACTAAGCGTTTTGATATTCATCGTTTAGATATTAATAGCGTGGCGTTATCGGCTGATGGTCAGTGGGCGTTTACCGGCTCAAGCGACAAGTACGTTAAGCTTTGGTCAACAAGTGATGGTAGCACTCGCTTTGAAGAGCGTTTAGCGACTAGAGTGAATCACGTTACTTTAAATAAAACAGCAAGCTTGGGCTTTGCAATTGACTCGGTTGATGATCGTGTATTTTTTGATTTAGCCAATCAAAAAGAGCTATCAGAAGTGGCCTCATACTCTAACTTTATTGAATTCACTGCATCGCAATTTATCAATCAAGATAAATGGCTATTAACGGGCTCACCAAAAATGAAGATGCGTTTATATCGCGTTGCAGATGGTGAATTAATCGCTGAATACGAAGCTAAACAACAGCGCCAACGTACGTCAGTACTAAGTGTGGCTTACGATGGTAAGCAACTATATTCAGAAACCAGTGACGGCCTATTGCAAGCTTGGCCTTATAAAGCAAATAAAAGCTAAAACAAAAACGCCTACTCTGAGTAGGCGTTTGTTTTGAGTACGATTAAATTAGTAATCAAACTTATGCTTGGTAAACAAGCGTTGCACTTGTTGCCAAACTGCACCAGGCTTACCATCGCCAACTAACTTGCCATTTACTTTTACAACTGGGCCAACTTCTTTAGTGGCGCTGGTGATCCATACTTCGTCGGCATCAAGTAACTCATCTTTACTAATAATGCGCTCTTGCACTTTAAAGTCACTGTAAATGTGAAGAATATTGAGGATTAACCAGCGGGTGATCCCCGGTAAAATTTGGTTATCAAGTGGTGGCGTACTGATCACACCATCTTTAACAATAAACACGTTACTTGAACTAGCTTCGGTAATTTCTTCTAAGCGGTTAAATAGAATGGTTTCTTTATTACCCGCTGCTGCGCCATGTTGATAATGGATCACGTTGCCAAGCAGTGCCGTTGATTTAATATGGCAGCGTTGCCAGCGACGGTCTTGCTCAAGCGATACAGTGTAAGTTGTTGCATTGTCGATATCGCCTTTTGGCTCTGCTGGAATTTCAAAAGCAAACGCGAATACGGTCGGGGTAATATTAGTTGGGTAACCGTGGGCACGTTTAGTGTCGGCGCCGCGGCTCACGTGCAAATAAATCCCCAAGTTGTCACCTTGGTTTTTCTCGCATAAATCATTACAGATTTTACGCCATGTATCGGCACTGTAATCGAGCTTAATTTCAAGCTCGTTTAAACCGTTATTCATACGTTCAATATGTGCGCCAAAGCCTAGCATTTTACCTTGGTATGATGGGATCACTTCATAGATGCCATCGCCAAATAAGAAGCCGCGATCCATTGGTGAAATCTTTGCTTCATCAGCGCCAAGGTATTCACCGTTTAGGTATACCGTGCCCATAGTTAAACCTCATTCTCTGTCGTAAAGCCGCCAAGTTGGCGAAGCCGAGTTATTAATTGTTGACCATGCATAGCATGCAGGCCGTCTTCCGTGAGCTCATTTTTATGGGTGACGCCATCGACACTACCGCGCTCACTTAGGTAATGCAAAATGTTGAGTGGCTCAATATCAGCCAGCAAATCGGTGTTATGCCAGCGACTTAAAAAGGCAATGAGTCCGTATGCTGCCCAGTTAGATACATCGGCGAGTAACAGCTCATCACAGGTTGTTAAACAAGGAGTGATGTTTAGCGCTTGCATATGCTGTGCAAGGTTACCCATGCCTATTTCGTTACCGCCATCACCAATCGCTATGGTGGGGCAAGGTGCTTCTGTCACAAAAAAATCAAAGCAGCCGCAATGCTCCGAAATATCAATACCGCGCATATTATAATAACGCTGATGCTCGTTAAGCCCCGGGCGTTCTATTGATAAAACACAATCAGGCTTTAGCTGCGCAAGGGCTTTAATGCTAAAAGTATGCGCATTATCAATGCTATTAATTGGTAACTCAAAACAGTTAAAGTCATTTTTTAGGGCACTGTAAAGGGGGTTGCCAGTAACCAAAATAGGCTGTTTACCAAGCTTTTCGAGCACCTTGTAAAGTGCAATTGCACCAACCGGACCATCGGTTTCGAAGGTATTGTTGACCGCAAAGCCAGTACCTATCAACACAGTGCCTTGTGCTTTATAAAGGTATTTTGCTGCGCGTAAATACGTCCCCGTTAGTTGTTTTTCGTATAAATGCTGCATACCACGCGGGTTTTGTTCAACCATCATGGTTTCAATTTGTTGGCTTAGCGCTGCGTCGCTTAGACTTGCTGACATAGTGCTTTGATCTCTTGAATGAGCGCAATACCCGCTTCATTATCGCCATGTACACACAGGCTGTCAGCATTAAGTGCCAGTTGCTGACCACTTCGCGTTGTAACTGTGCCATGTGCAATTAACTGTTTTACCTGGTCCATTAACGCCGGTTTGTCGTGTACGCTGCCCGCTAAAGAACGTGCAACAAGTTTACCTTCGTCTGTGTATTGGCGGTCGGCAAACGCTTCTAAAATGAGTTCTAGTTCAAGCTCTTTTGCTTGTACTTTGTGTTTGGCTGCTTGGTTGGTAGCTAAAATCATCAACTTTAATGGCTTTGCATAACTTGCCACTGCGCGCATAACAATATTCAGCGTTTGTTCGTCACTCATCATGTCGTTATACAATGCGCCATGTGGCTTAACGTATTCAAGCGTTAAACCATGTACTGCAGCCATACCATCAATTGCAGCAATTTGATAATGCAGGCAATTGGTCAGCTCTTTTTCGCTCATTGCCATTGAGCGGCGACCAAAGCCTTGCTTATCCGGGTAACTTGGGTGCGCGCCAACCATTACTTTGTGTTGCTTGGCGAGGGCTAGGGTGTTTGCCATCACATCGGCATCGCCAGCATGAAAGCCACAAGCAATATTTGCCATATCAATATGTGGCATAACTTGCTCGTCTAAGCCCATTTTCCACATGCCAAAGCTTTCGCCAAGGTCACAGTTTAGTTTCATCGTCATTTATAACGCTGCCATTTTACTATTTGGAATATCGGTGATCAGCATATGCCCTGGGCTATGCGTGATGCAAAAATCAGGTGCCGCGTTGGCAATTGCAACTTGTGGAGTCACACCACAGGCCCAAAATACGGGCACTTCGCCTTCTTTAATGGTCACCGCATCACCAAACTCAGGTTTGTTGATATCTTTAATGCCAATTGCTGCAGGGTCGCCAAAATGCACTGGTGCACCATGTACACTTGGAAAACGGCTGCAAATTTGGATGGCACGAATGGCATCGGCAGGTTTCATTGGGCGCATACTCACAACCATATTGGCGTGGAAAATCCCCGCACTCTGACAAGCCATATTGGTCACATACATAGGCACATTTTTTTGCTCGCTGATATTTCTGATCTCAAGACCCGCGGCAATCAGCGCTTCTTCAAATGAGAACGAGCAACCAATTAAAAAGGTGACTAAATCGTCGCGCCAGTGACTCGAAATATCGGTCACTTCTTCAACCATTTGGCCATGTTTAAAGATGCGGTAACGAGGTAAGTCGCTACGAATATCAATGTCTTCACCAACCGTTGGCATATCGGTAACGCCCGGTATGCGGCTAGTTGCAATGATTGGGCAAGCTTTCGGGTTTGCTTGGCTAAACTGCAAAAAATCAAACGCGTATTGTTTAGGTAAAATCACTAAATTAGCTTGCACAAAGCCCGGTGCAAAGCCCGATGTATTGCCAGTGTAGTCACCCTCGCGTACCATTTTACGAATAGCCGCTGGAGTGGTTAAAGATGCATTTTTTTGCATGTGACTCTCCTTGAAATTAACACTTGCCCATTGTTGCTACAATAACACTCAGTTCAGGTCATTAATAGTAACGGGCAGCTGCCCTTTAGCAGGGGCTTTCCCTAGTAAAACGTTTGCCAGCGCTGTAAATGCAGGGCCAGCAATCTTTTCATCTGTATCTACATCTATATTGTAAGCATAGGTGGCAAGTACAGCATCGCCAAATTTTCCAAATTGGGCAATATCGTAAGGGGCACGCAAGCTTACAAATACGGTCTTTTTATGAGCTAATTTTGCTTGTTTTAGCAATGATTCTAATGCCGCTGATTGATCGGATTTAGCAATTGCAAACTCAGGGTTATCAGCTAAATCATCCATCCCGCCAACTTCAACAGCACTTTGTTTTGGTGACGCATTAGCGGCAATGATTATGTCGGCTTCGTTAATTTCTTTTAATGTTGCAAGCGGCTCATAGCCTTGCAAACTTGTGCAGCTAAAGCTGATTAGCTTATCGGTGTTATCAATTAACGCCTGCTGCAAAGCATAGCACTTGCGGGTATCAGGCATAATAATATGCACTTTGCTGCCCGATTTAATGTTAAGCGGTAGGGTGTTTTTCTCGTTTTTCACCTCGGTGATAGCAGCTAATGCTAATTCGGCTTCTACTTTTCTATGGCTTTGATCACCGAGTAAAAGCTGCGCTTTTTTGATGGCTGCTTCGTCATCAAGTGAAGAGGTAAGTTTAAACTTTTCTTTAAGTTTTAAAATGCGTGTTGCAGAAGCACTCATTTCGTTGGCATTTAACGTGCCACGTTGTACTTCTTGCTCTAATCGCTCAATCAGAGCCTCAAGTACTGCTAAGTCTTTAGGGCTTCTGATTTCGATTGGCATCAGGGCAATATCAACACCCGCTGCAAAGGTATTTACTACCGCTTCAATTGGTTCAAAAAAGTGGCTGATCCCCGCCATATCGAGGGCATCTGTGATCACCACACCTTGATAACCGAGTTCATCACGTAATAAGTCGGTGATGATTTTGCGCGACATCGTTGCAGGTTTGATCATGGTTTTGCCTTCTTTACTAACAAACGTGCTGTCGTCGAGGGCAGGGTATTGGATATGGGCCGTCATGATCATACCCGGTTGTTGGTTTTTAATAATTTCTTTAAAAGGGGGGAGATCTTGCTGCCAAATGGTTTCTTTATCATGCATTACTTTTGGCAGGCCTGTGTGGCTATCTACATTGGTATCGCCATGCCCCGGAAAGTGCTTTAACGACGAAATAACGCCGTTGTTTTCAAACCCTGCCACTTGGGCACCGCCCAGTTTTGCAACCAATTGCGGATCTTCACCGTAAGAACGCACGTTAATAACCGGGTTATCCGGGTTCATGTTTACATCGACCGTCGGGGCATAGTTAACATTAACACCCAGTGCCAATAGCTCGTCGGCAATGATGCGGGCAGACTCAGTCGCGAAGTGGGTACCATGTTCTTTATAGGTTGCGCCAATCGACATGTTACCGGTAAACGACGTACCAACATCACGAGGAATTCGGGCAACTCGGCCACCTTCTTGGTCTATCGAAATAAACAGCGGTAAGCCTAACTCTGACTTAGCAGCGGCTTTTTGTAGGTCATTATTAAGTTTGATCACTTGCGGCACGGTATCGATATTTTCTGCAAATAAAATCACCCCACCAATATTATGTTTAGTGATGATATTCGCTAAATCGGCTGGCAGCTCTGTCACCGGTGTACGGCATTTTTGTTCACCCGGGTCTTGCTCGCAGTAATAACGTAGGTCAAGCATGAGCTTTTGCCCTAACTGTTGTTTTAAAGTTAATGCAGACTCAGCAAATGATGATTGTAATGGCATGAAACATCCTAATCCGATAACCAGTGACGATAGTGCAAACTTATTTAACACAGCAAGCTCCAAAGCAAAACGCTTATTTAGTTTTTAGAATAAATTATTCTTGATGTTAATGGGTTTTTAAATATAAATACAGTATTTTTTTGCTACCCTAGCGGTTTTTGAGTTCGACTGCAAAAAGCTAAGTTAGATCACCAAATAGGGCTAACAGGCTTAAATAACCAAACCTTTATGCTTATTAAAAGCGTGGCAAGTTGATAATTTATCAATTTAATGGGTCGCTTTTTAGTACAATTTAAAGTAATAATATATTCCATAATCATCAGCGTAAATATGACAAGCCTGGGGGCGAGATGGCTTTAACTCGATTACACGCATTTAAACAGCAAATTAAACCTTTTTTACCAGAGTCAGCATTAATAGAAGATTACTCGCGCCGCTATGCGTACGGAACAGACGCCAGCTTTTATCGATTAATCCCTGAATTAATTGTATTAGTTAGCAATCAAAATCAAGCAAGGCAAGTGATCATTGCCGCCAACGAACAACACGTACCCATCACATTTCGCGCCGCTGGAACGAGTTTATCTGGGCAAGCAATTACCGACTCGGTATTGGTTTTACTTTGCGATAGTTGGAGCAAGTTTGAAATCCTTGATGACGCTGAGGCAATACGCTTACAACCGGCAATCATCGGTGCTCGAGTAAATCAAGTATTAGCCCCGTTTGGTAAAAAAATTGGCCCTGATCCCGCTTCAATTAATAGCTGCAAAATAGCCGGAATGGCGGCAAATAATTCATCGGGCATGTGTTGTGGGGTAGCGCAAAACAGCTACCATACAGTAAAAGATATGACCCTCATTTTTGCCGATGGCACAGTGCTTAATACGGCTGATAGCCAAAGCTGTAATGCCTTTTTGCAAAGTCATAGCCCTTGGGTTGATGAGCTAATGAACCTGGTTGATAGCGTAAAGCAAAACCTCGATTTGAGTGAGCGTATCGCCCATAAATACCGTTTAAAAAATACCACGGGCTATGGTTTAAATGCACTGCTGGATTTTTCTGATCCAATCGAAATCATTAAGCACCTCATTATTGGCTCTGAGGGTACGTTAGCTTTTATCGCCGATATCACCTACCACACCGTGGTTGAGCATAAGTACAAACACACAGGTTTCTTTATTTTTGACGATATCAGCAAGGTGTGTGAGCTGGTACAAAGGCTTAGTGAGCTTGATGTTGCGGCCGTTGAACTACTCGATAAACGTGCTCTGATGTCGGTGTCTGAGCACGCTATAATGCCAAAAGAAGTGGCCAGCTACCCTGAGCAATCAGCGGCACTGCTAATTGAGTTAAGAGCTGAAAATGCTCAGGCTCTCGATGCGCTCACAAAGGTCACCGAGCAACTTCTTGCTGAGTTTAAGCAAAGTCAACTGGCAGCGATTGAGTTTTCAGCAGACAGCGCCCGTAATGCGGCACTTTGGAATATCCGTAAGGGCACCTTTCCTGCGGTTGGCGCAGTGCGCGAAACTGGCACCACTGTAATTATTGAAGATGTTGCCTTTGCTCTTGATAAATTAGCTGAGGGCGTGAATGCGCTGCATCAATTATTTATTAAATATGGTTATGATGAAGCCATTATTTTTGGGCATGCGCTTGCCGGAAATCTGCATTTTGTATTCACCCAAGCTTTTGATACACCAGAGCAAGTAAGCCGATACGAACAATTTATGGCTGATGTGGCGAACTTAGTGGCGGTTGAACTAAAAGGGTCATTAAAAGCTGAGCATGGCACTGGGCGTAACATGGCGCCGTTTGTTGCTACCGAATGGGGAGACGATGGCTTTGCGGTGATGGTTGCGCTTAAAGCCTTATTCGATAAACAAAATATTCTTAACCCTGGGGTTATTATTAATCACGACAAAAATGCTCACACTCAGCATTTAAAAGTCATGCCAAAAAGTGATGATATTATCGATACCTGTATTGAATGTGGCTTTTGCGAAGTTGTTTGCCCATCAAAAGGGCTTACCTTAACACCGAGGCAGCGTATTACTTTATGGCGACACCGCACAGAGTTGCACAATCAATTACTTACAACCGAAGATGTAGCAAGCAAACAGAAGTTAAATCAAAAGCTCAGTGTTATTGAGGCTGACTTTAAATACCTTGGTATTGATTCGTGCGCGGCAACGGGTCTTTGTGGTCTTAAATGCCCAGTGGGGATAAACACGGGCGAATTTATAAAATCACTCAGAGCAGAACAAGTCTCATCAAACAAGGTTTCGCGGTCATTATCACGCTTTGCTAGCAAGCATTTTGCGGTTGTTGCTACAGGGGCACGGTTTGGCTTATCCGTAATACAGGTGCTCGAAAAAGCAATTGGTAGTTATAACCTTAAAAGCCTGAGTAAACCTGCGAATAAGTTGCTTGGTACACCGCTGTATTACTCGGCGTGGCCAAGGGCTGAGCAGCCAATTAATAGAAAGCTTCAACAGCCCCAACAAGAGAAAAAATTGGTGTATATGCCAAGCTGCGCAAGCCGAATTTTTGCGGCCGATAAACTTGCTGATGATAAGCGCCCACTACTTGATGTTATCTATTCTCTCGCTGCCAAAGCAGGCTATGAAGTGATACTTCCGACACAAGCAGATTCACTTTGTTGCGGTATGCCATTTGCTAGCAAAGGCTTTAATAAAGAGTCTGAAAACAAAAGTGAGCAGTTACTTACTGAGCTTTGGGGGCTTTCAAATAATGGCCAATACCCCATTGTTTTTGATGCCAGCCCTTGTGCGCTTACTACTCTAAATGCCGCGCAAAATACGGCACTCACAATTTTTGAAAGTGCTGATTTTGCAGCCCAGCATTTACTGCCTAATTTACAAGTAACGCCAGTGAATGAGCCGGTAATGCTCCATGTTACTTGTAGTTCTAAGCGATTAGGTAAAGAGCAAAGCCTAGTATCACTTGCCAAGGCATGTAGTAATGAGGTGATTATTCCAGCTGATATTGAGTGCTGTGGTTTTGCCGGTGATAAGGGTTTTAACTTGCCAGCGCTCAATGGCAACGCGTTAAAAACCCTTAAACAACAAGTACCAAAAAACTGTAGTCGTGGCGTGTCTAATAGCCGTAGTTGCGAAATTGGTTTAACTGAACACAGTGGCATTAGCTACCAGTCAATTTTGTATCTACTCGATAAGCAAAGCCATGCAATATAACAGGGCTTAATTGCTAATTTGATGAGCCAGTTGCTGACTGGCTCATCTATTTTTAAAGCTTACACTTTCCAAAAAATGCCTTTGCGGTAGCAGCTGTACATCACCCCATAAGACACCACTAAAAACAGCAGTGAAAAGCTAAAAGAAGCGAGGTAATCATTGCTGAACACTAATTGTATTAGGCCATAAATATAGCCTTTTAAACTGCTATCGCCGAGCGGGATCATAATTAATAGCCGTGCAAACACGCCTGCGAATATAAAAAATAATATTGCATTCGCACCAAATACAATAAACGGAGCGCCCCAGCTGCGCAGCTTATAAATATCTAAAATAGCACTGCACAGTGCATAGAAAATCGCTGCCAGCCCTGAGCTGAGCAGCACATAGCTCGGCGTCCATAAGGCTTTATTGATAGGCGTTAATGGCGAAATAGCATAGCCGACAAGAACAGCTAAAGTGCCCAGAAAAATAAGTGTACGGGCTTGTTTTTTAAGGTCGGTTTGCTTAGTTAAATAAACCGCAGCCAAGATACCGCTAAGCGCACTTGCAATGGCTGGCAGTGTTGAGAACAGCCCTTCAGGGTCAAATGGCAGTGGCTTAGCATTGGCATAATACAGGTGATGACTACCAAGTACGGTATTGTCTATGAAGGCACTTAAGTTATTGCCATGTAACCACAAGCCACTGACTACCTCGCCGTTTGGTAAGGTATACGGGATATAAAGCATGGCGGCGCCATAAAACAATAAAAGAGCGATGCAAGTAATGGCTATTTTCTTAGGCGATAAATAGAGAAAACAACACAAAGCAATTATATACACCAAACCGATACGTTGCAGCACGCCCAACACGCGCAGCTGCAATAGCTTGTCATTAAGCCAACTAAAAGAAGGGTCTCGAAAGTTGTAATAAAACAAGGCTAAAAACCAACAGAGGGCAATGAGTTTAATGGTGCGAATAACCCCCGCTTTTAGTATTTTCTGATCACTGACTCCTTTAACACGCAAGCTATTTACTGAAAGCGTGATAGACATGCCGACAATAAAAATAAAAAACGGAAAAATTAAATCGGTAGGCGTCCAACCATGCCACTGTGCATGTTTCAAAGGCCAATACATCGCTCCCCAACTACCCGGGTTATTCACTAATATCATGGCAGTAATAGTCAAGCCCCGCATTACATCTAACGCCATGAGGCGATGTGAAGGGAGTTTGTTGATGATTTCAGCACAGTGTTGACGCATAGGAAAACTTTATTGTTTTTTTGTTTTTACAGTGTAATAAATTATTACATCAAAGCAAGCTGCTTTTTAAACAATAGAAATCCTATTTGTTAGCTGTTCTTTTAACAGAACTAAGCTTTATAGTTTATTAAATTCAACATGTTAAATAACGAGGGTTGTTGGTAAGTGGTTTTGATGCCGTTCATGTTTAACGAGTGCTTGGTAGCTGAAGTTATTAAACAGAGTTACTTTAATTAATTAGAGTAATTGCACTCATTTGTTTGCGCTAAATCAAATTATGACAAAAGTTTTATAGAGGTACACAGAACATCTTGCTAGTATAAAGGTATTAGATATTCCCAATATGGACTTTGGGCCTGTATGTGAGAAGTATCGTGCTTAATAGTCTTAGTCGTGGTTTAAATCTACGCCGCTTAATTTTAGTGTTAGCGTTTTCAGCAACGCTTATAACCTTTCTAAATAGTTATTACTCGAGCTACCAAGTTCAAAAGCAACAACTAATAGATAAAACCCTTAATAATCATAAAGCATACGCCGCTAAGTTGGTGTCAGCGACCGATAATTTTTTACTTAATGCTCAGCAACAGCTTGCTTATGTTGGAAAAATTCTTGAAGACGATTTTAATAATCAAGGCTTAATTAATGCTGAGGCAGACCGACTAAGGCTACAAACTAATAGTTTTAATTCGACCATTATTGTTAATGCGCAGGGTGATATTCTAGGGGTTTCTCCAAAGTCATTGAAGCTACAAAACCGTAAAGTAGATAGCTTTGGCACTAAAGCCGCTTTATCGTATCGCACCCCAATGATCAGCGAGCCGTATATTTCGATGGCGGGCAATTTACTGATCTTTATATCGCACCCTTTATTCGACAAACAAAGTAATTTTATTGGTTATGTAGGCGGCACCTTATACTTAAAACGTACCAGTATTTTAAATGAACTGCTGCAAGTTCATTACTATCAAGACGGCTCTTATTTGTATGTGGTTGATGAAAATCATCGCTTACTGTATCACCCAGATAAAAGCCGTATTGGAGAGCAAGTGTTTGATAACAAAGTAATTGAAGAGGTATTAAAAGGAAACGCCGGCACACAGCTTGTTACCAACAGCAAAGGCGTTGAGATGCTTGCAGGCTACGCACCTATGACGGTCGCTTCTTGGGGGGTCGTCACTCAGCGCCCACTCGAAAACACACTTGCTCCGCTTGATAATTTAATGTGGCAAGTGTTTGTAAAAACTGCCCCAATTGGTTTGCTGACTTTTATATTCATTTGGGTATTAGCACGTTTAATTGCTCAGCCTTTGAGGCAGTTAGCCGAAACTGCAAATACTTTAGATCGCCCTTCAACGTCACTTGAGCTGACACAAATTCGCTCATGGTATTTTGAAAGTAATGAACTCAGAAAAGCCATGTTAAAAGGGGTCGGGCTATTACAAAGTAAAATAGGGCTATTGCGTCAAGAAGCGCAAACTGATCCCCTCACTTGCCTTCATAATCGCCGAAGCCTTGATATGCAAATTAGCCATTTGATAGCTCAGCGTTGTCCTTTTGCTGTATTGGCTATCGACATCGACCATTTTAAACGGGTAAACGATGAGTTTGGTCATGACATTGGTGATGTGGTACTGCAGTCGTTGGCTAAAATTTTGTTAGATGTCACTCGCGATAGTGATGTGGTTGCTCGTACAGGTGGTGAAGAATTCATTGTGATCATGCCAAGAGTTGAAGCAAAACGTGCGTATCAACTGGCTGAGCGTTTGCGTATGCGGGTGTCAGAAAGCTACATAGACCCCGTTGGCTGCATTAATGTATCGATTGGTATTTCAGGCTGGCCAATTGAGCAATTAAACATTGATGAAGTATTTAAGCTTGCTGATCAAGCTTTATATCAAGCTAAAAAAACAGGGCGTAACCGCTCAGTTGTCGATGCCACATATAGCCAAGATCTTGCTCCAGTTTCTGAGCTTTCAATCTTGGAATAAGTTATTTAATGTGCAATAGTGGATGCTATTAAGTTATTTATGGAAAATCAAAATGGCATTCACTTTGTTGGCTCGTTTAACTAAATCTACTTCTCTGTTAGGTATTGCGCTTATGAGTGCAAGTGCTGCTTGTGCAAACCCTAGCGATGATAAACGTAGCGAATTTGTGGATGTAGGTTCTTTGCTACCTAATGCCGTGTTAGATATCCGTTATTTTGGTCATCATAACTTTGTTGGCAAACCAGTTGATGGTTACAACGCACCTAAATGTTTATTGCACAACAGTGCTGCTAAGGCTCTTAAAAATGTGCAAATAGCAGCGCAAACCCAAGGCCTGAGCTTAAAAATATTTGATTGTTATCGTCCGCAGCGCGCCGTTGATCACTTTGTGCGTTGGGTTAACGATTTAGAAGATACCCGCACTAAAGCTGAGTTTTATCCAAACTTAGGCAAAGACAAGCTGCTTGGTGATTACATCGCCGCTAAATCGGGTCACAGCCGTGGTTCAACGATTGATTTAACCTTAGTAGATGCGAAAGGTAAAGAGCTCGACATGGGCTCACCGTTTGATATGTTCGACACTCTTTCTAATACCGAGGACCCGCGCATTAGTGCAGAGCAAAAAGCCAATCGATACAAATTAAAAAGCCTGATGACAGAGGCCGGTTTTGCTCCTTATTCAATGGAATGGTGGCATTTTACCTACCAACCGCAAGCATATCCCGCCACCTATTTTGATTTTGTGGTGGAGTAGTAAGTTAGCGAGGGGAAAGAGTAAAGTTAGCGAGGGGAAAGAGTAAAGTTAGCGAGGGGAAAGAGTAAAGTTAGCGAGGTTCGAGGTAGCAGCGATTTTACATCGCGTCCTAGAACCTAGGGCCTAGCCCCCAGAACCTGATGACGCGGGATAAACCCGCTGCTACAAGTAGGCGTGAAACTTGTTTCGCGCGTCTGACGGCTGATAGCTGAAGGCTGACAGCTTTTCTACTACATCACATCTTTTATCGGTGAATAATCAACTTTAATTTCAACAATATCGACATTGGCATTTTGTTTAAAAGCGTTTTGCACTTTTAATAAATCAGTGTCTTTTTCAGCAAGGTAGCGATAGCTTTTGTTGGTCATTTTTTTCAGCGTATATTGACTGCTAAGCGCTACTGGTAAGCTGTTTTCTTTTAGCGTTAAGTAAATTGCACCCGTTGCGATTCCGCGCTCTTGCATTGCGTGATTAAAGACTTCTGTGCCCTTGGTTAAAGTCGGTGCATCAAAGGTAATTTTTTCGCCATTATTACTAAAAGCGTTCGTCGATTTTTGCTTGTTGATTTCGACAGCTTTTTTAACATCTTTAACTGAAACTTGTTCTTTTTGTGAACTGGTTGTTGGCTGCTGTGTTGTATTTTGCTCGCTTATTTCATTTTTTTGACAGCCTGATACTAGTACTAATGCTAGTGTAAGTGCTTGTATCTTAATTGTTTGGTTCATTATGTTCCTGCTTATTTGTTACTTTTGTTTACAATTAATTCTGTTTTTTAATTGCCATATTGGGTACATTGGCCGCGGTTATGATTGTTAACCGAAAATAAAAATATAACAATAGGGAACGTAAGGAATGTCTCAATTTAAAGTAACAGCAGTTGCTACCATGGTAACGGCTATCTTGGCATCATCTCAAGTACAGGCAAGTGAACAAACTCGCTTTTATAATGCTTCAAGCGTTAGCTCTCAAGTACAATTTAATCCTCAAGTATCTCAGCAACGTGCATTAGCTGAGCGTCGCACTGTATCGGGTCACAAATCTATTTTCGATGCGCAATTAGGTAAAGCTACTTTCCTATGGAATGCAGTAGGTCAAGCTAAGCCTGATATGGCAATGGTGCTTCCTGAGCAACGTAATGCTTACGCTGCAGATTTTTATTTAAATGCCTTAACAGGTGTTAGCACAGCTAAAAAAGGTGTATCAAGCGCTGTATTAGCAGATTTATCTGAGCAAAAGCTTGGTTCAATTACAGCTAAATACAAGCAAAAAGTTCATGACATTGAAGTATTCAACCGTGAATACAACCTGATCATGGATAAAGAATATAACCTAGTTGCTGGTTCTGGTTATTTCGCTAACACAAGTTCAAATGCAACGCAGTCGTTCGCGCCACTTGCTGAGTTTGTTGGTGCTGAGCAAAGCATTAAACGTGCGATTAAAGAACTTGCTGACATCAATGTGTCGTTAACTAAATCAACTGAGCAAGGTGACTATGTTAAGTACACTGTGTCTAACCAAAGTGGTGACAAAGTTGTATTAGGTCAGCCTCGTGCTAAGAAAGTATTCTTTGAAGTAGCGGGTGAGCTGCAGTCTGCATACTATGTTGAAGTAGAAGTTGCTGACAAAAACAGCCTAGAAAGCGATTACTTCAGCTACGTTATTGGCGCGCAAAACAGCAAAGTTTATTTCAAGAAAGACTTAAAAGCACACGCGGCAGACTTTAACTACCGTGTATGGGCTGACGAAGATGGTTACCCGTGGGAAGGTCCACACGGTGACGTGATCCCAGCTGATGGTCCAGATCAAATTGATGAAACTGAAATCCTAGATGCACCACTTGTAAGCCTGTCTTACTACAAAAAACTAAGCACGATGGATCCGTGGCTTGCTGATGACGCTACAACAACATCAGGTAACAACGTATTTGCTTATGCTGATGTAATTGCACCTCAAGGTTACACAGAAGGTGACTTCACTGCTGAAACTACATCAGATTACACATTCGATTACCCTTACCAAGTTGATCAAGTAGCAAACAGCTACGACAACCGTAAAGCGGCGATCGTTAACTTGTTCTACATGAACAACTTCTTACACGATTTCTTCTATGACCATGGTTTTGACGAAACATCAAATGTTGCACAAGTATCAAACTACGGCCGTGGTGGTGTAGAAGGCGACCCAATCGAAGCACAAGCGCAAGATAATAGCGGTTTAAATAACGCTAATATGGCAACACCTGCTGACGGTGCAAGCCCACGTATGCAAATGTACTTATACAACTCGAAAGATGCGAAAGTGGGTGTAGATTTCGGTGTGGTTGTAACATCAGATGAAACAATTGGTCTACTTGAGTCTTCTAAAGTATCTGGCTTTGGTCAAATGCAATTTGCTGATATCGCAGGCGAAGTTGTTCGTTTAGTTGACGGCAATGACGTAGATTCTGGTAGCGTAACAGACGGCTGTGAACCTGCAACAAATGCAGCTGAACTGGCTGGTAAAATTGCGCTAGTCGATCGTGGTTCTTGTAACTTCACAGCAAAAGTACTACACGCTCAAGAAGCGGGTGCAATTGGTGCAATCGTTGTAAACAACAACCCAGATACAGATGAACCAGCGCCAATGGGCGGTGAAGATGATGCAGTTATCATTCCTAACATGGGTCTGAACTATGCTGACGGTCACGCACTTTACGATGGTATCGCTGCAGGCGACACTGTTACTGTTAATATGTTCAACAAAGCAACGTTAAAAGACGGTACGCTAGATAACGGTATTATTGCTCACGAATGGGGTCACTATATCAGTAACCGTTTAGTGGGTAACTCATCAGGTCTTATCAACTTCCAAGGCCGTGCGATGGGCGAAGGTTGGGGTGATTTCCACTCATTGATGTTCATTGCTAAAGCTGATGATATTAACATCCCAGGTAACGACAAGTTCCAAAAAGCCTACGGTAGCGGTACATTCGTAGAAGATTTCTACTATGGTATTCGTCGTGTTCCATATTCAACCAATATGGAAGTAAACCCGCTGTCTTTCCGCCACATTACTGAAAATGAAGGTGCTGATGTAGGTATTGCTCCAACTAATGTTGGTTCACCACACGCAGCAGGTGAAATTTGGGCAACTATGCTTTGGGAAAGCTATGTAGCACTTATCAACGAGCACGGCTTTGAAGAAGCTCAAAACCGTATGGCTAACTACTTAGTTGCTGGTTACAAGCTAACTCCAGTTGCTCCGCTATACACAGAAGCACGTGATGCTATCTTGGCTGCTGCGTACGCAGTTGACCCAGAAGATTACAAACTAATCTTAGGTGCATTTGCTAAGCGTGGTATGGGCTTAGGTGCTAAAGCGCCAGAGCGTTTCAGCGAAGATTTAACAGGTGTTGTTGAATCAGACAAAATGAAACTTGCTAGCTTCACATTCAAAGATGTGGCAATGGATCCAAACTACAACGGTGCAGAGCTAGGTTATTGTTCAAACGATAACGTGCTAGACAAAGGTGAAACAGGCACGTTAACAGTTAGCATCATGAACACAGGTAGTGAAGTACTAACTGGTACTCAAGCACAGTTAACGGTTGTTAGTGGTCACGATGTAACGTTCGAAAATGATGGTTTAATCACTTTTGACGATACAACTCCTTACGCTTCACAAACAAGCGCACCTATCACGTTTACACTAAATGATGCAGGCACTGCTGATACACTTGAAATCGAAGTGTCATTCCCAGAGCTTTCTGCAGATGACGAGATTGTTGAAGCAGCAAGCGATACAGTATCTTACCTTGTGAACATGGACTTTGAAGATAAAGCACCAGTTAGCTCACAAACTGCTGACGATATGGAAGTAGCAGGCGCTTCATTACGTGACTGGAAAGAAAACGTAATGACAGGTGATGACTTAGCTGTTGGCACACAAAGCATGGCAACTGGCGGTAATGTTAACTTCTTCAACAGCTTTGGCTTCGGTCTTGGCGAGCAAACCATGTACCTAAACAACAATGACTTCCAGTCAGATGTTGCGGTTGAATCAAGAGAGTTTGATATCGGTTTTGCTGGTGATTTTGAAGTTTCATTCTGGCACTTCTACCTAATCGAAAACGAATGGGATGGTGGTGTTGTAGAGATCAGCGTAAACGGTGGTAACTGGGTAGATGTTACTGAAATGGGCGGCACATTTGATGTTGGTTACGATGGCCCACTAATCGAAAACGATGCACAAGCGCTACAAGATCGCGATACCTTCACAGGTAACAATGTTGATGGTAACGGTGTTTATGGTAACTACGAAACAATTCGTTTCGGTACTGAACTAAACGGTAACCGTGCAAAATTACGTTTCCGTATGTCATCAGACAGCGCAGTACGTGAGTTCGGCTGGTGGATTGATAACGTAACTGTTAGCAATGTAACGTCACCAATCTTCTCAAACGTGATTGCTGGTGATGCATTAGCATGTGATAACGCACTACCATTACTTTCTGTATCGGGTGATGAGTCTGTTTCTGAGTCTGCTTCAGGCACATTAACGGCAACAGCGTCAGACCGTAACAGTGATGACACGCTAAGCTACACCTGGACGCAACTAAGCGGCACAACAGCAACACTTACAGGTGCTGACACTGCAACTCTAGGCTTCACGCCAGGTGCTATCTCAAGCGATGACGAGTTAGTATTTGAAGTAACAGTAAGCGATGGTACAGACTCTGTATCAGAGCAGTTCACTGTTGCCGTAACTAACGAAGCTGAGCCAGTAGAAGAGAAGAAAGTAACTAAATCTAGCAACGGTAGCTTTGGTTTCTTAACACTACTACTTGCACCACTAGCGCTTATCGGCCGTCGCCGTAAACGTAAATAAGACTTTTAAATAGTGATAACAAAGCCCTTACAGTTCGCTGTAAGGGCTTTTTTGTTTTTAAGTTAGCGAGTTCCGAGGTACGAGGTACGAGATGCGAGGTACGAGATGCGAGATGCGAGATGCGAGATGCGAGATGCGAGATACGAGGTAACAGCGATTTTACATCGCGTCCTAGCGCCTAGAGCCTAGAACCTAACACCTAGAGCCTAGCGCCTTTTTGCAGGCGTGAAACTTGTTTCGCGCGTCTGACCGCTGATAGCTGACAGCTCCTTTTACTATCGTAGTGGGGTTATAAACACTCGACAACCCCACATTTCTGACTTACAGCTTAGAGCTTAAAGCTTAAAGCTCAAGGTAAGCTATTGAACCGTTGCTTTTAGGCCGCGGCGTTTCAATAGCGCTGAGGTGTCTGGCTCTTGACCACGGAATGCTTTGTACGATTCCATTAGGTCACGCGAGTTACCCACTTCTAAAATTTCTTTGCGGTATTTATCACCCATTTGGCGAGTTAAACCACCTTGCTCTTGAACATATGCAAAGGCGTCTGCTGCTAAGATTTCACTCCACATGTAAGCGTAGTAACCCGCTGAGTAACCGCCGCCCATTGAGTGTGAGAAGAAGGCTGACTTATAACGTGGAGGTACAAACGGTACATCAACACCATGTTTTGCAAGCGCTTGTTGCTCAAACTTTTCAATGTCTTGTAATGGTGCATCAGCAGAAAGTGAATGCCACTCCATATCAAGTAATGCAGCTGCAACGTATTCTAGAGTATCAAAACCTTGGTTGAAGCTACGTGATTGAATTACTTTTTTCAGTAGCTCATCAGGAATTGGCTCGCCAGTTTTATGGTGTTTTGCATAGTTAGCGATAACTTCAGGGTACATTGCCCAATCTTCTTCAAAAGTTGATGGGAACTCAACGAAGTCACGTGATACTGAGGTGCCAGATAGAGTCGGGTACTTCACGTTTGAGAACATGCCGTGTAAGCCATGACCCAGCTCGTGGAAAATCGTTGTCGCTTCATCATAGCTGATAAGCGTAGGTTCGCCATTCGCGCCTTTTTGA
Organism: Pseudoalteromonas sp. UCD-33C; assembly: GCF_001306895.1. Classification (NCBI taxonomy): domain Bacteria; kingdom Pseudomonadati; phylum Pseudomonadota; class Gammaproteobacteria; order Alteromonadales; family Pseudoalteromonadaceae; genus Pseudoalteromonas; species Pseudoalteromonas sp. UCD-33C. The sequence continues at coordinate 168,472 of NZ_LJTB01000007.1, forward strand.
ATGTTCATAACGTTTACGACAACTGGCTTTTGTTCTTTAAGGCCAGATTGTTTAACGAATGAGCTCATCCATGCACCGCCACGCTTACCTTCACGAGCAAAGTAGTCAGCAAAGAAAATGGCTAAGCTCTTTCCATTTTCATCAAATAACTCATAGGCTTTTACATCAGGGTGGTAAACCGGAATATCGTTACGTGGTTTAAAGGTGATGCCGTATAAACGGTTCATAGTGAAGAATACGCCGTCTTCTAAAACGCGGTTGAACTCGAAATATTCTTTCACAGCATTTTCGTCAAGGTTGTATTTATCTTTACGCACTTGCTCTGCGTAGAATAACCAATCCCATGGCTGCAATTTAAATTGTTCACCTGATTCATCAATTTTAGCTTGAATAGCCGCCGCTTCAGCGTTGACGTTCTGCATTAATGCAGGGATCATACTCGCAAACATATCAAATACAGCTTGTGGTTTTTTCGCCATTTGTGACTCTAAACCAAAATCAGCCCAGCTGTCGTAACCTAATAGTTTCGCTTTTTGAGCACGTAACTGAGCAAGTTCTGCCACGATATCACGGTTACTATTTTCGCCCGATAATGCACGCTCAGCCGATGCACGCCATACTTTTTCACGTAAATCACGGTTTTTCAGTGTTGCCAGAATAGGCTGACGCGTGGTGTTTGTGATCTTAATTAGGTATTTGCCTGGATGGCCAGCCTCTGCTGCGGCATTGGCAAGCTGCTCAATTTGACCTGCTGGTAAGCCCTCAAGCTCTGATTTGTCATCCACTAAAACAACATTTGTTTTAGTCAGCGCTAATAAGTTTTGTGAAAACTGAGTTGTTAAGCTTGAGTGCTTCGTATTGATATCACGAATTTGTTGTTTTTGCTCTGCACTTAATTTTGCCCCAGCACGCACAAAACGTTTGTAGTAAACGTCTAATAAACGCTTTTCTTCAGCAGTTAAGGCAAGGCTGTCAGCTTCGCTGTGAATAGCCGCTACTTTCTCAAAGAGTGCTTTATTTAAGAAAATATTGTCGTTATGAGCAGCTAGTTTTGGCGCTAATTCTTTTTGTAATTCACGACGTGCCGGGTTTGAATCCGTACCCGCTAAGTTATAAAAAATACTGCGTGTGCGTGTTAATAGCTCACCACTTTTCTCAAGCGCAACAATCGTATTGGCAAAATCAGGCTTTGCTGGATTGTTGATAATAGCTTGCACTTCAGCCATTTGCTCAGTCATGCCTTTATTAAATGCCGGCATGAAATGTTCATCTTTAATCGCACTGAAATCAGGCGTTTCGTATTGTAATACGCTTTTCACAAACAGTGGGTTAGCTTGCTCATTTGCAGCAACAGGTGCTGATTGCTCTGATTTAGGCGTTGATGTTGTTGTTTGCGGTTCTGAACAGGCTGTGAGTAACAGCGCAGAACAGATCGCGGTTGCGATTAGGTGTTTCATAGTTTTTCTCTTGTCATTTTTAAAATTAAATTGTGTCGATATAACCTTGCACATACGTTTTATAAGCTCTTGATTTGCATAGCGGTTAAAACGGATTACAAAAAGATGCTAAAAAAGCACTTATATGAGGCAGGTATCACCATGTGATCAATGAGCCCAGCATACTGTGTCTTATTACAATTGACCTCATACGTTGCGATAAGGTGATTATTGGCTGCGATAAGCCGTTAAAATTCTCTAAGATCGGAAAGCCACTTATAACTTTACAGCTTAAATAGCCCGACCCAATTGATCTTTTTGACTCATAACAGTGTCCAAATAAAAACTTTGTGGTATGTTATATTGTAACAATTTATTCTGCAATCAATCTTGCCATGGAGTGCATTTTTTTACGATAAGTTGCAAATGTTGCTGAATAAGCAAGGAGTCATATGGCTATCATAATTAAACACGCCTGCGTCGTTAATGAAGGGCAGCGCGAAATAAACGATGTACGAATTGTGGGCAATCGAATCGCTGAAATTGCCAAAGGTATTAGTGCTAAGGCCAATGATGAAGTAATTGATGCAAGCGGTTTGTTGCTATTACCAGGCATGATCGACGATCAAGTTCATTTTAGAGAGCCTGGCCTTACCCACAAAGGCACGATTGCCAGTGAATCTGCCGCAGCAGTGGCCGGTGGCATTACAAGCTTTATGGAAATGCCCAATGTTTCACCTTCGACTACCACGGCAAAAGCACTTGCTGATAAATACGCGATAGCAGCGCAAACGAGCGCTGCGAATTATGCGTTTTACTTTGGCGCGACCCCAGACAACCTCGATGAAATTAAGGCTCTTGATGCCAAAAAGGTATGTGGCGTTAAAGTGTTTATGGGAGCATCAACAGGCGATTTACTAGTTGAACACCCTCATGCCCTTGAAGCCATTTTTCGGGAAAGCCCAGTACTCATTGCCACTCATTGCGAGCAAGGGGAGGTTATTCAACAAAATCAGCGCCGTATAGAAAAACGTTATGGCGAGTTACAAATAGAACATCACCCGTTAATTCGTGATGAGTTAGCGTGTTATGCATCATCATCGTATGCCGTGTCGCTGGCAAAACGTTATGGTTCACAGCTGCATGTTTTACACCTAACAACAGCAAAAGAGCTAGAACTATTTAGTAACGCACCCATAGAGCAAAAGCACATAACCGCCGAAGCTTGCGTACATCATTTGTGGTTTAACCAAGACGATTACGCAAACTATGGCAATCAAATTAAATGTAACCCCGCCATAAAATCAGAGCAAGACCGCCAAGCGCTACTCGCAGCAGTACGCGATGGTCGCATTGATATTATTGCCACCGATCATGCCCCTCATACTTGGCAAGAAAAGCAGCAACAATACAGCGCTGCACCAGCTGGCCTCCCTCTAGTTGAACATGCATTACTATCGTTACTTGAGCAGGTAAAACGTGGTGCGTTGAGCCTTGAGCAAGTCGTTGAAAAAACAGCGCATAACGTGGCAAAGCGATTTGCTATCGAAGAGCGGGGGTTTATCAGAGAAGGTTATTTTGCTGATTTAGTCCTGGTTGACCCAAACGCAGAAAAGCACGTCGAGCATACAAACACACATTATTTATGCCAATGGACGCCATTTAATGGCACCACTTTTTCAAACCGAATCACACATACCTTTGTTAATGGTGAGTGTGTCTTTGATGGGCAGCACGTAACCCCGTACAAACAGGCCGCTATGGCCTTAACATTCAATCGTTAAAAGAAGTCGATATGCAATTACCCGATATTACCTCGCACTCTAATGTAGATTTTCAGTCGCCTTTAAAATGGGTTGGTATGGAAAAAATAGCATTGCCTTTGAAGCTTGCACAAACTCATGTTGATGTGCACCTGAACGCCAAAGCTGATGTGTTCGTTAGCCTTGATAGCAATGCTAAAGGCATTCATATGTCGCGTCTTTATTTACTACTTAATCAGCTACTGGCTAAACAAAGTTTAACGACTCAGCGTGTTAATGAGTTTATGGAGGCTGTTTTAGCATCACAAAAAGGCTTAAGTAAAGGCGCAAAACTGGTGCTGCATTTTGATTTACCCGAGCTAAAACCAGCGTTACTTAGCGACCATGCCGGATACAATGCTTACCCTGTCGTTTTAACTATTACAAAGCAGCAAACGCTTGCCATTAACTTAAAAGTCGATATTGCCTACAGTAGCACCTGCCCGTGTTCAGCGGCATTGTCGAGGCAGCTTTTGAGCGAAGCAGTCGATAAGCAATTTAGTGATGTGAATATAGATAAAGCATCTTTACTCAATTGGCTTGCAAGTGAACAAGGTTCTATTGCAACCCCTCATAGCCAGCGTTCATATGCGTATATTGATGTCACGTTTAGTAGTGGGAAGTTGCCAGATATTGGCGGCTTTATCACAGAATGTGAACAAGCTATTGGCACTCCAGTCCAAACCGCTGTTAAACGTGAAGATGAGCAAGCATTTGCCGCCCTTAACGCTAAAAACTTACTGTTTTGTGAAGATGCAGCAAGGCGATTGAAGCAGTGCTTCGAAACCATGCCGAGTATTGCTGATTACCAGTTTAAGGTTGAACACCAAGAAAGCTTACATGGCCACAATGCTGTGGTTCATGAATCTAAATATTAAGCTCATGAGTCTAAGTATTAGGCCATGAACCTAAAATGGTTTACAAATTTTGACATTAGCGGTCGCAAATTATTGCTATTGGCTAGCACAATGATAATGATACGAGCGCTAAAAAGATAAACATAACAAATATAAAGGACGACTATGCGTTTTAAATTTATTGCTGCTGCAGTGGGTCTCGCTGTAGCAAATGTTGCTGTTGCCGACGAAGGCATGTGGCAACCTCACCAGTTACCAGAGCTTGAGTCAGTGTTAAAAGCGAAAGGCTTGAGCATTGATGTAGAGTCAATTTCAAAATTAACAGAGTTCCCAATGAACGCGGTAATTAGCCTTGGTGGTTGTACTGCTTCGTTTGTTTCACCAAAAGGCTTAGTTGTCACAAATCATCACTGTGCCTATGGTTCGATTCAATATAACTCGACCACCGAAAACAATATTTTAGAAAATGGCTTTTTAGCTAAAACTACCGGCGAAGAAGTCCCTGCTGCGCCGGGTTCTCGTGTTTTTGTAACAGAGCAAGTAACCGACGTTACAGATAAAGTAAACAAAGGGACTGAACAGCTAACCGGTAAAGCACGTTTTGATGCTATTCAAGCAAATGAAAAAGCACTTGTTAGTGAGTGTGAGCAAGACAAGAGCTACCGCTGTAATGTGTATACTTTCCACGGTGGTCTTGAGTATTACCTTATTAAATCGCTAGAAATTAAAGATGTACGTTTAGCGTATGCACCTGCTATGGGCGTAGGTAAATATGGCGGTGATATCGATAACTGGATGTGGCCGCGCCACACAGGTGATTTCTCATTCTATCGCGCGTATGTTGGCAAAGATGGCAAGCCAGCTGAATATTCAGAAGATAACGTGCCGTACCAAAGTGATGCGTTTTTAAAAGTAAGCGCTAAAGGCGTTCAAGAAGGCGATTTTGTGATGGTTACTGGTTATCCGGGCAGCACAAACCGTTACCGTATTTCGCCTGAAGTTGATTACGTGTTTAACACAGCTTACCCATTAGCGCGTAAATATAACTCTAAATATGTCTCGTTAATTGAAGAAAATGCGCCTGAAGGCTCAGAGGCACGTATCGCTTATGAAAGCACGATTGCGGGCTACAACAACTACATTAAAAACTATGGCTCAATGATTGAGAGTTTCAATAAAGGGTCAATGTATAGCCGTAAGCAACAATTCGAAAAAGATCTGACTGCGTGGATCAACGAAGATAGTAAGCGCAAAGCTAAATACGGACATGTACTTGCTGATTTATCTGCGCTAGTTGCTCAGTCGCAAGAGCATAACCAGCGCGACCGCATGTTAGGTTACGTACACCGCTCACAAATGATCGCAACTGCTCGACGTTTATACCGTTTAGCTTACGAAAAACAAAAGCCAGATGCTGAGCGTGAAAGCGGTTATCAAGAGCGTGATATGCCACGTATCGAGTCTCGTTTAAAAAGCATGAGCCGTCGTTATGATGAAGCCGTTGATAAAGCTATTTTACTGTACTTTATTGAGCAATATGCTGCATTACCTAAAGACGAACGAGTTGCAGAGGTTGATAAAGCTCTTGGTCTAACTAACGGTTTTGATAAACAAAAGCAGAAAGCCTTGCTTGATGACATGTATGCTAAATCGGTTCTTGCAGATGAAAGCAAACGTTTATGGATGGCAGGCCTTGACCTTGCTCAGTTAAAGCAAAGTAGCGATCCATTTATTCAGTATGCGCATGCAATCTTTGCGGTCACAAAAGATATTGAAGATGCTAAAAAAGAACTAGCTGGTAAACAGCAAGCTGCTCGCCCTGCATTAATGGAAGCAATTATCGCTTATAACAAGGCACTTAATAAGCCAGTTTATGCTGATGCTAACAGCACCCTGCGTGTAACTTACGGTACGGTAGGCGGCTATTCACCGCAAGATGGCTTAGTGGCAACCCCCTTTACATCTTTAGAAGGACTACTTGCTAAAAACACCGGTGTTGAACCATTTAACTCACCAGAGAAACAAAACGAGTTAATTAAGCAAAAGCTTTATGGCGATTACACAGGCGGTATGAATACGGTTCCGGTTAACTTTTTATCTAATGTAGATACCACAGGTGGTAACTCAGGCTCTCCAACGTTAAACGGCAATGCTGAGCTCGTTGGTTTGTTGTTTGATGGTGTGTACGAAAGCATTATTGGTGACTGGGATTACGATGAAAACTTAAATCGCTCAATTCACGTTGATTCACGATACATGTTGTGGGTGATGGATAAAGTTGATAATGCTCAAAACCTACTTAAAGAGATGACTATCGTTAAGTAATCTAAGTTTAACGTTAATTTAAGTATTAAAATGCCAGTCTAACAGACTGGCATTTTTGTTTTTAATGAAAATAAAATCATTTAATTTCATAAGGTTGAAAAATATTTATAAAAATTTATTTTTCTTAAGTTTTATTTAAGTTTCGCTCGATAAATTTTACACATAACCTAAGTGGAGCGAACAATTATGCTTTCAGTTCAACAATCACATCAAACTAAAGTTCAAGAGCCTGCCTTTGTTTGCACGCGTGAAGGAGGTCAATTACGTGACCGCCTTGAGCGTAATATTAAGCAAGGTTTTGCTGCAGCCTATGACGCGAAAATTTCGCAGTTCATGCCGCTTCTTTGTGAGCTTAATATTGATGATGAATTATGTACGTTAGGCCTTCGCTCTGCATCACAACCTTTGTTTATTGAACAATACCTCCCTGCGTCTATTGAGCACTTTGTTGGTGCCAAGCGTGAGCACATTTTTGAGCTCGGTAATTTATGCTCAACGCATCGAAAAGCCACCTTGGCACATTTTGTTTTAATGAATGAAGCGCTCTATCAAGTAGGAGCAAAATATTTAGTGTTTTGCGCAACCCGCAAAGTGAGAGCGCTATTAAAAATGCTGGGTGTGAATTGCAAAGAAATCGGTGTTGCCAATGCACAAGCACTACAAGACCCAGCAAGCTGGGGTAGCTATTACGACAATCAACCAACCATTTGTGTGGTTGATCTAAACGAAGCACATCAACGTGTACTAAACACCCCAGTTTTATTCAATATCAAACAGCAGTGTTTGCAGTCATCGCGTGAGCTTGCTGTATTTTTGGAGGTGCTATGAGTTGGTTGACACAATTACCACATAAAGATAGCGATACCTTAATGGTTTGCCACAAAAGCGATGGTGTGCGCTCACTAACTAAACAAGAATTTACTGAGCAAGTAACTCGTTTACTACCTACTTTGGCAGAATTTGATGCCCAAGGTGTGGCTTATCAATTAGATAACACACCTGCTTGGTGTGTATTAGAAGCTGCGCTTAGCGAACTTAAAAGAGTGGCAATTCCGCTACCAACGTTTTTTACGGCTCAGCAAGTTGCGTTTGGTTTGCAAAATAGCGGAGCAGGGCTATTTGTATGTGACCGCGCTTATGAAGGTGAGCATGCAAAGTTAGTGGCGTTAGTCGATGTATGCAAGCATTACCCTTTGTATGTTTACCAATTGAGTAATACACAGCCTGTGCCATATTTTGCAAACACGCAAAAGATCACCTTTACGTCGGGCTCAACAGGCACACCAAAAGGCGTGTGTTTATCGCTTGAAAGCCAATTGCAGGTGGCAACATCACTTTATCAAAGCATTGGTTTAGAAAAACCAAACCATTTGTGTTTGTTGCCGCTACCGGTTTTGCTTGAGAATTTAGCCGGTGTTTATGCACCGCTATTAGCGGGCGGTACGGTTAATTTAGTGCCTTTAGCTGAACTTGGCTTTTCAGGTGCACAGTTACTTGAGCCACACAAATTAATAGCCGCAATTGAACGTACTGAGCCAAATACTCTTATTTTAGTGCCTGAGCTACTGACTTGTTTAGTGGCTTTTGCAAAGCAAGGCTGGGAAGCACCTAAAAGCTTAAAGTTTATTGCAGTAGGTGGTGCTGTTGTAAGCCAAGCGCTTATTAAGCAAGCCCGTGAGCTCGGTTTACCCGTTTATCAAGGCTATGGTTTGTCTGAATCGTCATCGGTAGTGAGTTTAAACACTCGCGATGATGATGACATCGACACCGCAGGGCGAGTGCTTAAGCACATTCAATACAAAATTGAAAATGGTCAGCTTTATATCAAGGGTTCATTGTTTTTGGGCTATTTAGGTCAAGCTGCACAAAATGCTGACGATTGGTATGCAACTGGCGATCTCGTTACTGAGCAAGCAGGTCGCTTGGTTATACAAGGCCGTTTGAAAAACCAACTTATCACCAGCTTTGGTCGCAATATCAGTGCTGAGTGGCCAGAGTCGTTATTGCTTAGCCACAGCCAGGTACAACAAGCGGTGGTGATTGGCGAAGGTCAGGCATTTCTAGCCGCACTTATCTATGCAAACCAAGCGATGAGTGACGCTGAACTTGCTGCCCATATTAGGGCACAAAACGCGCAATTACCCGAATACGCACAGATCAGAAAGTGGCATCGAATGGCAGAGCCTATGAGCCACACGCAAGGTTTATTAACCAGCAATAATCGCCCAAAACGCGATGTTATCAATCAATTTTTTGCTGCAGAGATTTCTGCACTTTATCAAGAGGCGACGAGCATGAGTCAATTTTTCAATACATTACAAGCCGAAACACAGAAAGAGCGCGACTACCTTTTAGCTGCGCCAATTATTAGCCGCGTTTTTAAAGGTGAAGTAAGCCTGAGTGAGTATGCATCGTTCTTAACGCAAGCTTATCACCATGTTAAACACACAGTGCCACTGCTAATGGCAGTCGGTGCAAAGCTGAGCGATAAACAAGAGTGGTTGCGCGAAGCCGTTGCAGAATACATCGAAGAAGAGTTAGGCCACCAAGAATGGGTGCTAAACGATATTGCAGCATGCGGTTTTGATAAAGAGCTAGTGCGCGATTCTCGTCCACAGTTTTCGACCGAATTAATGGTGTCGTACGCCTACGATACAATTAATCGCGGTAACCCTTTGGCATTCTTTGGCATGGTTCATGTGCTTGAAGGCACTTCGATTGCATTAGCCGATAATGCAGCAGGGCAAATCCGTGAGGTTGTAGGTTTACCTAAAAAGGCGTTTACCTACCTTACTTCGCACGGTGCACTTGATATTGAACATGTGAAGTTTTTCGAAAATCTCATGAACAAAATAGATAACGAAGACGACCAGCAAGCCATTATTCACGCCGCAAAATGTTTTTATAAATTGTACGGCAATATTTTTCGTGACCTCGATATCGAGCCTTTCTTTAGCGAGGCTGACTTGGAGCAAAGCGCATGAGTAGCCCAGTTTGTGTGCTAACCGGTGCAACAGGGGGCATTGGCCGTGCAATTGCCCTTCGCCTTGCAAAAGAAGGTTGGCGTTTATTACTTGTTGGTCGAAATGTGAAGCAACTTGCTGCACTGCAATTGGAATGTGGCAATGATGCTGAGTATTTTCAGGCTGACCTAAGTAACAGCGAATCTCGCGATGATCTTGCTAAGTTTGCTCAGCAAATTGGCGGGGCAACGTTACTAATCAACAACGCAGGCGTTAATGTAATGCAGGGGTTTAGTGAAATTAGCGAACAGCAAATTGATCACCTGTTAAATATTAATCTGCATGTGCCCATTAAATTGTGTCAGCTGTTTTTACCACAAGTGACCCGCAATAAAGGCACGATTGTCAATATTGGTTCATCGTTTGGCAGCATTGGTTATCCGTATCAAACCTTGTACTGCGCAAGCAAATTTGGCTTAAGAGGGATGACCGAAGCCCTTGCCAGAGAGCTCAGCCACAGCGATGTGAAAGTATTGTATTTAGCGCCTCGTGCAACTGACACCGCAATTAACTCGCCACAAGTGCGCGCGATGAATAAAGAGCTGGGTAACACCATGGATCCGCCAGAAAAAGTGGCTGATGCATTAATAGATTTAATTAAATCAAAAAAACGTCGTCGTTTTATTGGTTTTCCAGAAACATTATTTGCCCGTATTAACGGCGCATTTCCATCACTCGTTGATAACGCAATAGCAAAACAACTTCCTAAAATTAAAAGTTTTTTTGCCAACTAAATTGATCAAGGTGAATGATTATGACTAAACTAAATTTAAAAGCCCTAATGATGTTAGGTGTTATCATGGCTGCGCCTGCAAAAGCCGACTTTAATAGCGATTTAAGTTCGGTGCAAAAGCAGTGGGCAGTGGTTAATTACGAGTTAGTTGACGATGCGCAGTTAGATGCATTCGAAAAATTAGCAAGCGAAACCGCAGAGTTTACCAAAGCGAACGACCAGCAAGCAGCCAGCCATATTTGGTACGGTATTGTGCTATCGAGCTATGCGGGGGCGAAAGGAGGCTTAGGCGCGCTAGGCCTTGCAAAAGACGCTAAAGCGCAATTTGAAAAAGCGCTAAGCCTAGATCCAAAAGCGCTTGATGGCTCTGCATATACCAGCCTTGCAACCTTATACGGTAAAGTACCGGGTTGGCCAATTGGTTTTGGTGATGACGATGAAGCGAAAAAATTGTTTAAGCAAGCGCTTGAACTAAACCCGCGTGGTATCGATAGCAACTATTTATATGCGTCATTCTTGTATGACGAGCGTAAATATAAATCAGCTAAAGAGTTTTTATTGGTTGCACAGCAAGCGCCAGCGCGTCCTGAAAGACCAAAAGCAGATCTTTACCGCCAGCAAGAAATTACTAAATTATTGGCTAAGGTAGAGAAAAAAATAAAGAGATAAACTATGCATTTATTGCTCGTTGAAGACGACCATTTAGTGGCAGAAGGCCTTTGTCGTTCTTTACGTCAACAAGGTTATAGTGTTGAACACAGTGCAACCGTTAAGTCAGCGATGCAATGGCTGCAAAATGATGAAATTGAGCTGGTAGTCCTTGATTTAGGGCTACCAGACGGTGACGGCATTGATATTCTAAAGCACATCAAAAAGCATCGTAAAAATATACCTGTGGTGATTTTAACAGCCAGGGGCAGTATTGATGATAAAGTCATGGGGCTAGATTTAGGCGCTGATGATTACCTTGCAAAGCCCTTTGATCCCGCAGAATTATTTGCCCGTCTACGGGTTGCCAGTAGGCGTTTGACCCAAGCACAAACCAGCACTTTAAAAGTTGGCAATGTTGAAATGGACACCGCCGCTTTTACCGTGAGCTTTCAAGGTGAGCCAGTAAACTTGCCGCGCAAAGAGTTTATGCTTCTTAAAGCCTTGCTAGAAAACCAAGGTCGTGTGCAATCAAAACAGCAGTTAGAAAGTAAACTGTATGAATGGGGTGAAGAGGTGGGGTCTAATACCATCGAAGTACACATTCATCACTTGCGTAAAAAATTCCCTAAAGAGTTTATTAAAACCTTACGCGGTATTGGTTATGTGGTGGGTAAACGCTAGTGTCAATTCGTAAAAGGCTGACTTTACTCATTTTGTCTATGGTGATCTTAACCTGCTTTTTGGCTTTCACTAAAGGTTACCGTGAAAGCATGAATCAGGCTGAAGCACTGCTCGATAATGAGTTGGTAACGCTGGCACATGTGTTAATCGAACAGCCACTCAGTAAAGAAACCCCAGCTTATACCAGTGATTTACCACAGCTATTGTTTCAAGTTTGGGTCGATGACAGCTTGGCCTCAAGCTCAAAATCATTGCAGCATAACCCTAGCAATCAAAGTCAGTGGCAAACCGGGTTTAGTGTTGAGAACTTAGCTGGGCAACGAGTCAAAGTGTATCGCTTAAGCGAAGGTAATAAACGCGTGCTTATTGCAGAACCTTTGAGTAAACGTGTGGCGCTAACCGAAACCGTGATTTTGTCGGCCATGACGCCGCTGTTATGGAGTGTGCCTATTCTTGCACTCCTTATTAGTGTGTTTGTAAAACAAGGGCTTGCACCACTAACTCGGTTATCTAATCAACTAAAACACCGTCAAGCAAATGACTTTACTGCAATCCCTTGGCAAACCCCAGAGCAAGAAATAAAACCCGTAATTAGCCGCTTAAATGACCTATTTAAACGCGTTGAAAGTGCCTATTTACGAGAGCGCTTTTTTGCCTCTGATGCGGCCCACGAACTGCGAACGCCGCTCAGTAGTTTAAAAATTAATGTGCATAATTTAGTGGCTCAAGGTGTTGAGAGTGTTGAGCTTGATGCGATGGAAAAAGGCGTTGATAAACTAAGCAATATCGTTGAACAAATGCTGATTTTGGGGCGTACTTATCCAGAGCAATGGCAAGCGCAATTTAGCCCCGTGTCGGTGTTAGAAATTAGCCAACAAGTTGCCTCACAACTTTATGATCGTATTGACGAAAAAGATCATACCATTAGCATCGATGGCGATGATTTTATCATTGCAGGTGACGAATTCACCTTAGTTACTTTGTTTGGCAATTTACTGAGTAACGCCATAAAATATACCCCAGCTGCGGGAGAGATTTCTATTACTCTGAAAACCGAAAAAAATCGTTTTATCTGGCAGATAGATGACTCGGGCCCCGGTATTGATGAAGCTCAAAAACAGCGCATTTTTAACCGTTTTTACCGTGTGGGTGGCGATAAACATCCATCAGGTGAGCAAGGAGCAGGTCTTGGTATGGCCATTGTTGAGCACATAGTGTCGATTTATAACGCCGATATAGCTTTAGCTGACAGTCACCTTGGTGGCTTGCGGGTGAGTGTCTCTTTTATGCAAGGAGATGTCAGTGAATAAATGGATTTTGGCGCTTTCTATGTTGCTACTATGCATGCCGTCTTGGCTAGTCTATGCCAAAGAGTACAAGCTGATCTTAAAAGACCATTTGTTTTATCCTGCAGAAATAAAAGTGCCTGCCAATAAAAAGCTGCGGCTTTTGATCGAAAACCAAGATGACACTCCAGAAGAGTTCGATAGCTTTGACTTAAATCGTGAAAAAGTGCTTTACCCAGGTCGCACGAGCGTCATTTATATTGGGCCGCTCAGCCCTGGGCGTTATGACTTTTTTGGTGAATTTTCGCCTAATACAGCCAGAGGAACTGTCGTGGCTACGGAGGTGAATGATGCTGATAACTAGTTTATTAATGAGCATTAATCAGCTTTTGCCTGTGGTGATTTTAGCCGTGCTTTTGAGTTTAATTGTGCCTTTAAGCCAGCGCCAACTGAGTGTTTATGCAGTGATTGGTACGCTACTAAGCTTAGTGTTTGTGCAAGGCGCTGCTTGGCTGAGCCAGTTATTTGATCACAGAGGCTTAGAGTTCATTCAAATGCTGCTGTGTATTGTCATTTTTATCGCTGCATTAATTAGCTGTCAGCAACGAAAAATAGCGGCTGCGCTGGCCTTGATTGCAACCATGACGTTGTATTTAAGCCATTACATGATTTATTTAGTCAGTTTTTGGCATAGCAGAGATACTGCTGAGCCATTGCTACTGGGGACATGTTTAGGTGTGGGCATTTGTATTAGCTTTGGCGTGTTGTTGTTCTTTTTGCTTGAGAGTATTGCTAAGCGCGTAGGCGAGCAGCCATTGGTTGTGTTGCTTGCCTTAAATGCAACAGCAAAGCTATTGATATTTCTTGATTTAGCAAGTCAGATCGATTTACTCGATGTGACCTCAAATTATTTAGATTGGCGTGGGTTTTTAGTTGAAAACTCAGAGCTTGGGCGCGTATTAAAAGCCTTAGTGGGCTACGAAGCTACGCCGAGTAAAACCGCGCTATGGGTGTATGTCATTGCAGCATTGGCATTTATCACCTTAGTTCGCGTGTTAAAAATTAAAAAGACCAAGGAGCCTGTATGCGGTTCTTAATAGTTAGTTTAAGTTGCTTGTTTTTAATAAGTATCAGCCAATTTGCGCAGGCAGATGGCATGGTGGTTGATAAGGTATATCACCCTTATGTGATGCCGTTTGAACGTGAAGTTGAGTGGCGCTTGGTGTCTAGGCAAACCGATAGCGGCAATGTACTTGCACAGCGTGCAGGCTTTGGCGGCGCAATTAACGACACCATGAGCCTTGAAGGCTACTTGGTTGGCGAGCGCGATGATAACGGTGACTTTGGTTTATCTTCGTATGAAGTGGAGTTACGCTGGCAGTTGGTCGAGCAAGGCCGTTTGTGGGCCGATTGGGGTGCGTTATTTGAGCTTGAAAAACAGCATACCCTAGATGCTTACGAAGCAACGACCGGCTTTTTATGGGAAAAAGAGTTTGGTCGTACAAGCCTGACTATGAACGCTTTTTTAGTATATGAATGGGGGGCTGATATTGAAAACGAGTGGGAAAGTGAGTTTCGCTTACAGTATCGTTATCGCTATCGTTCGGCTTTTCAACCATCAATAGAAGTCTACGCGGGTGAGGACTTTATTGGTGTGGGGCCAGGCTTTATTGGCTTACACAGATTTAGCCCTAAACGCCAGCTAAAATGGGAAGCAGGTTTTATTAGTGAGCTTAGCCAATCAGGCAAAGATCATAGCTTTCGCTTGGCTTTAGAGTTTGAATTTTAATGTCGATAGTGTTTGACTTATCAAACTAACTCTATATAGTGGGCACCAGCTAGAAAGAAAGCGTGTAATTAATAAATCTTTATTTCGTTGTTGTATAAGTAATACTTGTAGTACCGTCCTGAAGTTTTTAAGTACCATCTCATTTTTTGCTACACCCGCCCGCTAGGGCATGTTTAATTTTTTATATCAGGAATAATACTATGTCTAACATCGTATCAGGTACAGTTAAGTGGTTTAACGAATCTAAAGGTTTTGGTTTCATCGAGCAAGAAAATGGTCCAGACGTTTTCGCTCACTTCAGCGCTATCAAAAGCGAAGGTTTCAAAACTTTAGCTGAAGGCCAACGTGTAGAGTTCACTCTTTCACAAGGTCAAAAAGGTCCTCAAGCGGATAACATCACTCCGTTATAATTTTTACTTTTAGTAAAAATTAAGAAGAAGCAAGCTACGGCTTGCTTTTTTTATGCCTAAAAATTGACTGGGCTAGTGAATATTTCTATATTTAATGCAGCTATGTCATTAGAGTGTATTAATTATCTTAAAATATTTGTTGTTAGCATGCCTAAGCTTTGCACCTGTAGTATTGGCAAAAGATAGTGTCACCATCTACACCG